>JBJEHA010000001.1:0-26593 GCA_051875605.1 Prevotella sp.
ACGTCTGCAAAGGTAACATTTTTATTTATAACCACACCTTTTTGCTACTGATCCGGATTATCCTGTGCCCTTTTGTAGCATTCCTGAACAGAACATGCCGTTCATCCTCAGCCCAGACCACTATATTCACACTGCAAACAGGTTTTTTGCGGACACAGAAGCAGAAAAACATACAATATGAACAGTTTGACGTAAAAAATGAACAGTGTTTCCTGTCAGAAACGGTGTAATTTTGCAGCGAATTAAGAAATAAACATATCAGATGAAACGATTTATCTACGTTTTTGTCCTGGCGGGCATGCTGCTGCCTGTCAGGGCGCAGGAACGGCTGTCGCTCAAGCGTTGTCTCGAGATAGGATTAGAGAACAACCTTGGCCTGAAGACAGCCGAAGGCGAAATGCGCAAGGGAAAGCACAGCATCAGCGAAAACCGTGCCAAGCTGCTGCCGCAGGTCACGGCCGTGGCCAATCTGAACGACAACTTCAACCCTCCGGTATCCGTGACCGACGGCTCGGCCTACGGCAATCTCTACAACGTGACCAAAACGCTGCAATACAACTCCTCGGCCGGCCTTCAGCTGCAGATGCCACTCTACAACCAGATGGTGCTCACATCTGTGGACATAGCGCGCACCGTGGACTGCCTGAATACCCTTTCCTATGAAAAGGCACGCGAAGACCTGGTGATGCAGATCTCGAAGATGTACTATCTGGCACAGAACACGGAAGAGCAGATAGGGCTGGTGAAAGAGAACATAGACCGGCTGAAGGCCCTCCGCGACATCACCCAGGCGTTCTACGAAAACGGAATGGCCGTGGAGGTGGACGTGAAACGCGTGAACATCAACATCGAGAACATGCAGGTGCAGCACGACAACGCGGTGTCCATGCTCGTGCAGCAATACAACCTGCTGAAATATGTCATGGACTATCCTGCCGACAGCCAGATACAGGTGGAGCCTGCCGTGGCCGGACAGACGGAAAGCGTGGACCTGGCCGGACTGGACACCAACCAGTATGAACTGCAACTGCTCCAGACACAGACAAAACTGGCAGAACAGCAGGAAAAGCTGGCAAGGCAAGGCTATCTGCCCACCCTCAGCCTCACGGGAAGCTGGATGTACTCGGCCTATACCGACAAGTTCAGGAACTGGTGGCACAGCGGACCCTCCAACCACTGGTACAACTCCAACGGGCTGGGCATAGCACTGCGCGTGCCCGTGTTCGACGGCTTTGAGAAACGGTCGAAAATCAGGAAAGCCAAAATCGACGTGGAGAACGCCAGAATATCCTATGACAACGCGCTGAAAAGCATGCAGACACAGTATGTGAACGCCATCAACGACCTGCAGAACAACCAGCGCAACTTCAACAAGCAACGCGACAACTACATGCTGGCAGGAGACGTGTGCAACATGACTTCCGAACGATACAGGGAAGGCATTGCGTCAATGACGGAAGTGCTGCAGGACGAGATGTCGATGAGCGAAGCGCAGAACAACTATCTCACGGCCCACTACAACTACCAGATTTCACGGCTCTCACTGCTGAAACTCACAGGACAACTGGACAAACTGACGGAGAAGTAAAAAACAAAGAAAAAACAAAGAAAAAACATAGCATCATGGCAAAGAAAAACAACAGCGGCAACATGTCGCACGCAGACCAGGCAAGAAAACTGAAGAAACAGCGCACCAGACAGTGGGTGGCCAGCGCACTGGGCGTAGCCATCCTCGTGTGGGGAATCATTGAAGTAATCGGTGTATTCATCGACTACAACCAGACAGAAACCAGCAACGATGCACAGATAGAACAGTATATCTCACCCGTCAACCTGCGTGCATCGGGATATATCAGGAAAATATGCTTCACGGAACACCAGAACGTGAAGAAAGGCGACACCCTGCTCGTGCTCGACGACCGCGAATACCGCATCAGGGTCATGGAAGCCGAGGCTGCACTGAAAGACGCACAGGCCGGAGCCTCAGTAATAGGCGCCACACTGCAGACCACACAGAACACGGCATCGGTATATGAGGCTTCCATCGCAGAAATCGAGGTCAGGCTGGCCAAACTGGAAAAAGACCGCCAGCGCTACCAGAACCTGGTAGAGAGAAAGGCCGCTACGCCCATACAGCTGGAACAGATAGAAACAGAATATACTGCCACAAAGAAGAAACTGGAAGCCACACGCCGCCAGCAGAAAGCAGCCTACTCCGGTGTCAACGAAGTGTCGCAGCGCAGGCTGAGCACAGAGGCAGCCATACAGCGCGCAGAGGCAGCACTGGCCATGGCAAGGCTGAACCTGTCCTATACCGTGGTCCTAGCTCCATGCGACGGCAAGCTCGGACGGCGCGCCCTGGAGGAAGGACAGGCCGTGAACGCCGGACAGACCATCACCTACATCATGCCCGACACGAAGAAATGGGTAATAGCCAACTACAAGGAAACACAGGTGGAGAACCTGCATGTGGGACAGCGTGTGCGCATGACCGTCGATGCCGTGAGCAACCGGGAATTCACAGGAAAGATTACCGCCATATCGGGTGCCACCGGCTCAAAATACTCGCTTGTACCGACAGACAACTCAGCCGGCAACTTTGTGAAAATCCAGCAAAGGGTGCCCGTGCGCATAGACTTCACGGAACTGTCCAAGGAAGACAATGCACGGCTGGCAGCCGGTATGATGGTCATCGTCAAGGCCGAACGCTAACCACAGACAAGACACAGTATCAGCTATGGCCAGACTTCCAAAGAATTTTCCGTTCTATAACTGGGTGCCCAAGCCCCTCGGCATCATCTTCCTGATGGTCCTTTTCATACCTATCATGACCGTCAGCGGAGTCTATACTGCCAACAGCAGCGAGATGGTGGGCGGGCTGGGCATCCAGTCAGAACACATATCCTTCATAGGGTTTGTCACCTCGGTGGGTATGGCCGCCTTTTCACCATTCTTCTATGATCTGGTGTGCCTGCGCCGGGAAAAGATGATGTGCATAGTAGGGTTCTCCCTCCTGTTCGCATTGAGCTATGTATGTGCCAAGACCGACAGTATATTCCTGCTGGCCCTGTGCAGCCTGGTAATGGGTTTCGTAAGGCAGACCCTGCTCATGTGCAACCTGTTCACGCTTATCAAATACGCATTCGGGATAGAAGCCACACGGAACGTGACCCCTGGCAATGAGCCGAAAGACGGTGAGGGCTGGGACAAGCTCGACACGGAAAAGACCTCGAGCATGCCTACCATCTATTTCTTCTTCATGGTGCTGGGACAGTTCGGCACCTGGCTCACGGCATGGTTCGCCTACGCCTACGAATGGCAGTATGTTTACTATTTCATGATGGCAACGATGCTGGTGGCCATACTCATCATATTCTTTACCATGCCCTACAACAAATATCCAGGCAAACGGTTTCCCATCACATTCTCCAAGTTCGGCAATGTCGCCGTATTCAGCCTGATGTGCTGCTCGTTCATCTTCATTATGGTCTATGGCAAGGTGCTCGACTGGTATGACCATCCCTACATACGCTATGCAACGGCAGTGTGTGTGGTGTCAACAGGTGTGTTCATCTGGCTGGAGAACACGCGCCGCTCCCCCTATTTCCTGCTGGATGCCTTCAAGCTCAGGAGCATCCAGGGAGGCATACTGCTGTTCATGGGGCTGATGATACTGAACTCCAGTGCCATGTTCGTGAATGTCTATACAAGTGTAGGCATGAAAATCGACAACCTTCAGAATGCCATGCTGGGCAACTGGGTACTGGTGGGCTATTTTGCCGGTCTGGTCATGGCCCTGTTCAGCGGTGCAAAAGGCATCCACCTGAAATGGCTGTTCGCACTGGGCTTTGCATTCATCGGCGCCGCCGCCCTGTTCATGTATTTTGAAGTACAGACTGACGGGCTGTACAGCAGGATGAAATGGCCGGTCATCATACGCGCCACAGGCATGATGCTGCTCTATGCACTGACCGCAGTATATGCCAACCAACGGATGCCCTATAAGTTCCTGTCCACCTGGGTGTGCATCATGCTCACCGTACGCATGATCATTGCTCCGGGAATAGGCTCTGCAATCTATTCAAACGTCCTGCAATACAGGCAACAGTATTACGTGACACGCTACGCCCACGACTTTGACCGCACCAACCAGGAAACTGCAACGACCTACCGGCAAACCATGCAGGGCATGAGAATGCAGGGAAAGAGCGAGACGGAAGCCGAGAACATGGCAGCCATGTCGCTCAAGGGGAAAATACAAGTACAGGCAACGCTCTCTGCCATCAAGGAAATGGCAGGATGGACATTCTTCGGATGCCTGGTTTGTGGAGGGCTGGTCCTGGCTGTCCCATGGAAGAAGCGCAAACTGGACAATGACAGACAGCAGACTGCCACAGCAATGGCCTGAACACTCTAATGTGCCGGAGGAATACGTATTTCTTAATTCGACATTTTTCAGCGGAAAAAGCTATCGGAAGATGGCACTTCACATTCCTCCCGGCACATTTCCTTCACATCAACCTCTTTTTCCGGCAAAATTAGCTAACTTAGCGTCCATCTATAGAAACATGCCTGGAAAATGTCAGAAAAAAGCACCTCTCTGGATCTTGAACTGGCGGCACGCAAGGATGTATGCTGCTCGGAAGGAAGCATAAATGCCTTCCCGAAAGTATTCAACGACCTATTCTTCATGGAAGACTATATTGGCCTGATTGCCTGCGAGCGGGGACAATTCGACTTTGTCGTGGGACATGACAGATTTACCGTTCACAACGGACAGACGGCACTTATCTTCAAGGATACCTTTCTGAAGATTCTCAATACTTCTGCCGACCTGAAGGTACACCTCCTGTTCTACCGGGTAGATCCGCTGCGCGCCCTGATAGGCCATTCTGTCCAGTCCATGCGCCTCCATTCCTTAGTAAGCCCAAGCCCCTGCACCATCTGGAACAATGGCACACAGCTGTCTTTCTCCAAGTACGCCGAACTTCTGAAAGAATGTAACGGCTCCGGCAACGACACTTTTGCCGACAGTGAACGCAAACTGTTGCTGCTTGCACTGACCTACAGGCTATGCAACATTTTCAGCCAGTTCATGACGGTCAACCATGTTGAACCCGGCAGGAAAGCCGATACCTTCATCGCTCTGATCAGGCTCATCGGCCGTCATTACACAGAACAGCGCAAGACCGAATTCTATGCCGACAAGCTGTGCCTGTCGCCAAGATATTTGTCAGAACTGTCCAAAAGCATGTGTGGATATACCGTACAGCAGCTGGTTTTCAAGGCAATCCTGCGCCGGAGCATCTTCCTCATCAAGAATACAGACCTGAGCATCACGGAAATCTCGGACTTCTTCCATTTTCCCAACGCCTCGGCTTTCGGGACTTTCTTCAGAAAGCAGACAGGCCTGTCACCACGCAACTACCGGGAGGCAGACACATAGACAGCCCGTCACAGGTAGCCCGAACAGGCAGATGCCTCATGAGAAGAATCAGCCCTGATCCGTGGAACAGCCAAACCTGTTCTATCAGACAATAATAATAAATCATAAAATACAGCCACACAACTCTCTGATTTTCAGCAAATGTTTCCACAAGGTTACCAACTTTCTCCCATGTGCCTTCTTGACAGGATGGGGGGAAAATTGTAATTTTGCAGTGTCAAGAACATAAAAAAAGGACATTATGAACAAAGTAGAATTACAGAAATCGACTGCAGGCTACAGCTTAGCCACAGTGGGAAACCTCGACTCTTTTGAGGGAAAGGCATTCGTGAAAGACATACTGGGAACCTCCTCCATCGAATTGTCACTCGGCACCCTTGCTCCAGGCAGCAGCGTGCCCTTCTTCCATCACCACAAGCAAAACGAGGAGGTCTATGTGGTGCTGAGCGGTGAAGGGGTATTTATTCTTGACGGCAAGGAAGAACCAGTATCCTCAGGTAGCATAGTAAGGATAGCACCCGAAGTAAGCCGCAACACGAAATGCACAGGCAATGTTCCTCTTGTATATATCTGCATTCAAGGCAAAAACGGATCATTGGAACAATATACAATGACAGACGGCATTGTAGAGCAATGACTCCATACATGCAACGGGAAGGCAATAAAACGATTGGCTTTCCCGTTTTTTATGTAATATGGAAAAAGTCAAGACCATCATGATAGGCGAAACCTTGTTTCCTGATTGTCCAGTACGTAACATCCTCTCAAGAGTGGGCGACAAGTGGTCCCTGCTGCTGATGTACCAGCTGCTGCACCGAGGTACACCCATGCGGTTCTCCGAACTTCGCAAAGCTGTTCCGGACATCTCGCAGAAAATGCTGACCGCTACCCTGCGCAATCTTGAAGCCGACGGATTCCTCGTGCGCAGGGTTTATGCCGAAGTTCCGCCACGGACAGAATACAGCCTTACCCCACGTGCCTGTTCATTCATGGACACCTGCCGGCCCGTGGTACAATGGGCTATAGACAATTTTGCTGCCATTATGAAAGACAGAGCTGCAGCAGGAAAGATATCGTTGGGCACGAAGCTGGAATAAAGACCAGCTACATAGATAGAAAACTGTAGATAGAACACCATTTCTCCCCTTGTAAAGCCGAGCCTTTTCCTGCTGGGCTTCCCTGACTCCGCCCTATTTGAACAGGCTATATGACAAGCCCACATGCACGAATGGAATCGGGGAACGCTTCTGCTCGACAATCAGACTTTCCCTACATCCCCCGTCCACATCCACAATCTCTATCTCCTTCCGGTTCTCTGTATAAAGACCGCTTTTCAGAACTACAGACAGCCCAGCCCGTGCCGAGACATAGAAATGACGGCTGATGATATATTCATAAAGTACTTCCGGACTTAGCATCGCCTCCTTGTAGAAACACAGCGATGGAACGTCTTCTATGGCAGGACTCACATAAAAGCTCTCTGCGCTCATCTTTGCTCCCATCGAAAAGCGATGGTGCTCCCTCTGGTATCTCACGTACATCTGGCTCGGGAGAGAAATATCGATACTCCAGTCGGGATTAGAAAAGCGATGCCAATAGCCAATGACGGGAATCACCGGCGTAGAACTGAAAAGGGTCATCCCCATAAGGCCCGCACTGAACTTCGTGCGCTCTTCATTCTTCAGCACCATCAATACGGATGCAAGTGCTTGTATTTTTCCCCAGCCCTTGTCCCAGCCGTCAACGGCAAGCTCTGCCGACAGGATGAGGGGTTTACTGAATAACATAGCATAGTAAGAACCGTTAAAGCCTCCGTAATAGTAATCATAGCCATCGTCCCGGAACACGGAAGAACCTCTGTCACCGTCATTCTGGAACTTGTAGCAGGAATAGCTGCAATTGGCATAAAACGACACATTCCTCATCTTCACCAATGGTATCATCGTCGAAAAGCGAATGGTATGCAGGTCGGTTTTCTTCCCACGCTCTATTTCATTGCCTTTTGCAGAAAGGACATACTCATGAGTGGGCTTCGTTTCATACGAGAAATTCATTGTGCGGTATCGTGAAAAATTTTTCGCAACAAAACTCCGGAAATCAAATGCTATAGAATCGTTGTTCTCCTGAGCCTCCACAACAACCGGAAGCAACACAGCGACAAGCATCATTAGAAAAGTTCTTTTCATTATCCTCTTTTTTGGATGCAAAATTACAACCGGGAAAAATTGCGCACAAGGTCAAAACTTAGAGAATATTGGACGAATTGTTCAGAAATATAATAAAATCACAGGAAAATTGTTATTTAAATGGTCAAATCTTACACTACATGTCCCATATATTAAACCTGAGCATCGCGCAATTCATAGCTTCCTCAAGAGAGAAAGCACATGTGGCAGACCAGGGATTCTGCATCAGCGAACTCACTTACCGCCCGCAACTCGACCATCCATTCCAGGCCAGCGACTACAGCTGCTGTATCTGCCTGAAAGGGGAAGCTAGAGGCACCATCGGCCTGATACCCTACGAGCTGAAAACCTCATCCATGTCCATCATTGTTCCCGGACAGTTGCTCGAGCAGCATAACATGAGCAAAGATTTTCATGCTATGTGCATCTGCATGTCCAAAAGATTCGTGAAATCCTTGGGGGTTCCATACAATTTCAATCTTGACAAATTGCTTAGGCAGCATCCGGTCATACATCTTTCCACTTCCCAACTGGAATCCATGATGTCCTATTGCCACATGGTGATACGCTTACTCTCCACAGACCATCCATTCCAGACAGAGACACTTCATCACCTGACATGCGCTTTTTTTTATGGTTTGGGAAGCTATCTCTACAAAGTGAATCAGAGCATGCAACTCTCCGCAGAAGAGGAAATAACACGCAGGTTCCTTGATACCTTAAGCATACATTTCCGCAAAGAGCATAAAGTGGGCTATTATGCCAGTTACCTGCACATTACACACGGCTATCTATCAACTGCAGTGAAATCCATAACAGGAAAGACCCCAATAGAATGGATTGGAGAATATATAGCAAAAGAAGCCTGTGCATTGATGCGCAGCTCATCGCTCAACGTGCAGCAAATCAGTCTTCATCTCGGATTTTCCTCACAATCGTTCTTCGGGAAATATTTCAAACGAATCATGGGCTGCACTCCAACAGATTATATGCAAAAAGGGAAACAGGACGGTACAGCCACTGTGCAGGGCATGGAATGACAGGCAGTTCGTAATAAAAAAGTTCACCAGCCTGAATACATCAAGAAATAAGCCAGGAAACTATACAAAAGCATCCGCAGGGAACAGGCGTTCTTCTCTACATCCATACTGCACCCACTTGACGACATCACCTGCCATGCCAACAAGTACAGCAAACAAAATGCCATGCCAAAGATTTCCTCAGGCATGGCACTTTTTCCTGTAAATTATATACAAAGGATTATCCCCTTATCAGTTTTTCGGAGTTTCCGGTGTCTTTAATGGAGCTGCAGTCTTGGCATCTGCAGGATTCTGCTGTGTGGCGTCAAAACCAGGTGTTGTCGTAGGATTCACAGTCTGTGTTTCCATTGCCGCATTTTCAAGGACACTCTGTTCTGTCTTGGCTGTCGGAGCCACATAGGTACAGATTACACTGAGCACCACCATAACAATGGCGAGACCCCATGTAGCCTTTTCCACGAAATCGGTGGTCTTACGTACTCCCATTATGGAGTTGGAAGCAGAAAAATTGGAGGCCAGTCCACCTCCTTTTGACTCTTGGATAAGCACAATACCAATCATAAGTATCGCTGCTATTACCATGAAAATTACTAATAATGTGTACATTTGTCGTTATTTGATTTTATTATTATTTAATATCAGTTTTTCCAGAAAACGGATTTGGTCTGCAAAGTAAGCATTTTTTTTTGGATAATTCAAATTTAAACGCTGAATAATTTCAAGAGCCTTTGAATATCTGCCCTGTTTGATGTATATTTTAGCCAAGGTCTCCGTAAAGTAGCCTTCTTCCGACTCTGATTCGTCTTTCTCCGTCTCGTTCTCCATCTGGGGAGCGTATTCCGGTTCGTCCTTCAATTGTATTTTCCCGTTCTCATTGTTGATGAAGTTGTCTATCAGATTCTGTCCAATCATCTGCGGAGTATGGCTGTCTGTACCTTCCTCGTCTCCTTCAATATCCAGCAGATATGACACATAATCTACCGCTGCATCTGCCGGTGTCGGTTTGCGCTTCCCGTCCCGCGTCTCTTCTGGATCTACTGGCAAAGACCCAAGAAAAGAGTCAATCAGGGTAATGGTTCTGCTTTCCCCTTCCTTTTCTCCGGCTTTTGCATTCTCCGTACGTTCCGCGGTCTTTAGTTTATAATGAACCGACTCCACCAAATCGAAGATGGCCTTCCTGTCGGTCATATAAATGGCAGCCCTTCTCAACTCTTCATCGAACGAAGAGTCATGCAATAGATACAGGTTCTGCAACATGAGCAAGCGCGCCGTCTGGAAATAAGGATAGAGTGCAGTCATGCTTCGGAGATCATACAAGGTCTCCTTGTCCATCAGTTCGGGATGATTGATGAGTCGTGTCAGATCCATAGTATCTATTACCAATTAGCCACTGTAGCATTGAATATCTGGTCTGTCAGGTCCTTGACCATCTCCCTCACCAGTTCTTCCTGAACCGATGACAGACTTTGCGTGGTTTCATAAGAACTGGTAGCCGTAAACTGTTTTTCAAAATCCTCATTATGGTTCGTGTTGTTCGTAAACCTCACATTAACAGTTATCGATAACTCTGTCTGTGCAGAATAGCCCTCACTCGAAACCGACTTGTTGCGTTGCGAATACTGCGTTATTTCTCCTTCAATCTTCAGGTCTCCGTTGCGTTTCACTTGTGTCAGCCGGGTATGACTGGCAAAGATATCCTTAAGCTCATTATTGAACATTGGCCCCATGGGACCCCATACATAACTTGAGCGGATGGGGAAATCGGCTATCTGTATTGTCTTGACCTTGGAATAGTCTATGCTTGCTCCATTGAATTTATAGGAAACGGAACAAGCCATCAACATCAGCGGGAGCATTGCCATAAGCAGCCATCCACGGCCGTGATTGCCTTCATGCAACCGATAGCCAGTTTTTCTCCTTATCATATTCATCCTTCTTGTCGTTTTGCCAATCATTGTTTTCTGTCAAGCCCATATTGCTTGATTTTCCGGTATAGCGTACGGTCTGATATGCCCAGTTCCTGAGCAGCCTTCTTTCTGTTCCCTCCATTTCTCTCAAGGGCTTTCTCAAGCATCTGCCTGCCCACATCACTCAGATTCAACGATTCCGTCTCGCTGATTTCCTCTGCCTCGATGTCCTCAACCTGTGTCTGTACGGTATTCATCTTAATGGACGTAATCTGCTTATCGCCCTGTGTAACGGTTGGCATCACACGCCCGTAACCCACATTCTCCAGATTCCTGTTCTCGTCTATCTGCTTTCTCAATCCGTTCATTTCCCGTTTCAGGTCACTGACACTTTCCTTGAGGTCATAGAGTATCTTGAACACTATTTCCCTTTCGTTTTCATAAGAGTGGGAACCGCTCTGCTGTATCATGGCCAGCTGTGTACTTTCCGGATCCTCCGGAATGAACTGGCGCAGGGTTTCCTGGTCTATGTCACGTTTCTCGCTAAGCACAGACATCTGTTCCGTGATGTTCTTCAGCTGGCGCACGTTACCCGGCCACTTATACTTCAGCATCATTCTCTGCGCATCCTCATTCAGGCTGATTTTCGGCAACCTGTATTTTTCAGCCATCTGCATGGCAAACAAGCGGAACAGCAGGAGTATGTCATTGCCCCTGTCGCGCAAAGGGGGAATCTGGATAGGTATGGTGTTCAGCCTGTAATACAGGTCTTCCCTGAACCTTCCCTCGCTGATGGCCTTCCTCATGTTCACATTGGTAGCCGCCACGATTCTCACATCAGTCTTCATGATTTTCTGCCCACCCACCCGGATGTATTCACCGGTTTCGAGCACCCTGAGTAAACGTGCCTGTGTCGCCAAGGGAAGTTCCCCTACCTCATCGAGGAATATCGTACCCTTATTGGCTGTTCCGAAATATCCCTCACTCTCTCCTATTGCACCCGTGAACGACCCCTTTTCATGGCCGAAAAGCTCACTGTCTATTGTTCCTTCGGGAATAGAGCCACAGTTTATTGCAAAGTATTTCTCGCATTTGCGCGGTGAGTTGTCGTGAATAAGGCGTGGAATGATTTCCTTTCCCACACCGCTTTCGCCGACAATCAGCACGGAGAGATCTGTGGGTGCCACCTGCAAGGCGACATCCAAGGCCCGGTTCAGTGCATCGCAGTTGCCCACGATTCCATAACGCAATTTGATCTTTTGCAGTTCAGTAGTGTTCATTGGATGACAAAATTACACATTTTCCTTGATACTTCTGCAATTATGGCAGGAAAATCAGCCTTTCTCAGCATTTCATGAGCAACATTCCCACGCCTGTCCACACCAGTTCGCGAAGTCTCACGATAAGTGCCACAAAAGCACCGGTTCCGGCAGTGAGTCCCAGCCCTGTGGCCGACATCAGGAATCCACCCTCCCTGCCACCGATCTGGAGAGGCATGAAAAAGAGCATGTTGGCAAAGAGTGTAGTGAAGGCAAGTATCAGCAGACAGTCGCCGAAGTCGGCGTGTGGAGAGAGCACCCGCAGGATAAACATGATTTCAAGTGCGGAGCACACCCTGCATCCAAGTTCCAGCATGACCGCTGCCACAAATGTGCGTCGGCTCTGCCGGTGCAAGGCTGCGATTTGCCGGTCTATGTCATTGAACTGATTGCGATGACGCTCCAGGAATGGGGTCATCCTGTTCTTGAGTACAGGCATACTGCCGATGATGCCTGTAAGCCTGACTACAATCCCCTTCCTGTATCCTGCCATGAAGAACCACACGGCCAGCAGGCAGAATGCAGCGACGGCTCCAAGCAGCAGTCCCATGGGCAGACTCACGGGACGCACCACGACATAGACTACCGTACAGAGCAACCAGAACCAGAAATGGCTGAAGATGTGGGTCATGACGTAAAGGATGACCGATGATGTTGCCTTTTCCGCCCCTATGCGTGGTGTCAGTTCCATGATGCGATAAGGCTCACCGCCCATCAGTCCACCGGGTGTGGCATAATTCAGGGCAAACCCCGACACCGTGACCTTGTATAGCCACCAGAAGTCCACTGTGCGCGGTTCGCCGCTCCTGCGCTGGCTGTCGATGATAATATACCATGCAGATGTGTTGAACATGTAGAGCAGTCCCCAAAGTGCCACGACAGCAAGAAACCAATAGCCAGCATGGCTCAACCCACTCCACACCTCATGGAAATCGAGCTGCGTGAGCATCAGAACCAGTATGCCGATTCCGAAGATGAAAAAGGCGTTCCTGTACCGTGCCTTCACGCCTGTGCTTCCTTATCCTTTTCCACATGTGCCTTTGCCGGGCCTGGGTGTTGCCTTTCCCTGATAGCGTTCTCGTGTTTCTTGGGAATGCTGAAACGTACCTTCTCGCTCTCGTCACGCTTCTCGTGATAGAGCTTAGGCAACGGATTGGCATAAGGCTCGTCGTATGTCTCACGGTTCCTGAATATGTCCATTGCCGTATAGATGGCATGCCTGAACGACATCTCGTCGGCTTCGCCTTTTCCGGCTATTCCGAACTGTGCGTCGCCCACCGTCGTGGTGCATACCACCGGCAGATTGGCCACATAGCGTATGCCGTCACCATGGACAAGTGTGCGGAAAGGTATCGCTCCCTGGTCATGATACATGGCCAGTATGCCGTCAAAGGCATCGTACTGGTCGGTTCCGAAGAGTTCTTCCGCCTTGAACGGCCCGAACACGTAGGTGCCCTGTTCTACGAGTTGCTCTACGGCAGGCTTCAGCACATTCACCTCTTCCTCGCCGTTGGCATCCGGGTTCAGTGCAAGTACAGCCATGCGCGGATTACTGATACGGAAGTCGCGTTTCAGGCTTCGGAACATGGCCCTGGCCTTTTCCGAAACGAAGTCTCCTGTCAGGGCATCCGAAACGGCCTTCATGTCCATACCGCTGGTCACCACGGCCACACGCAGTGCCTCGTTGAGCATGACGCTCAGCGACTGTCCTTTCCGCGCCATGCGTTCTTCCAGATAGTCGGCCAGTCTCCATGCCGTTTCTCCCTCTGCCGCCATGGTGGCTGCATTCACCGGTGCCGTGACCAGCACATCGTAAACGCCTTTGTCCCAGTCATCGAGCGCGCGGTCGAGTGCCTTGCGTGCTGCGGAGCCCGACTCTGCGGTCGGAGTTCCCAGCTCCACCTTCACTTCCTCTTCGAAGCAAGTCAGCAGGTTCACCTTGCCGTCGGCTGCATCGGCTGCGTCGCTGATGATGCTGAAGCTGGCCTGCATGTCGAGGGCCTTCCGGTGGTATGTAGCCACCTTGGGCGACCCGTAGATAATGGGGGTGCACAGCTCGAGCATTTCCTGCTCGGCAAAGGTTTTAAAGATCAGTTCATATCCTACTCCGTTTGTGTCGCCCTGTGTTATGGCAACCCTCAATTTCCTGTTGTTCATCTTGTCTTGTTGTTAAATACGGTTTATATCTGGTTGCAGGATGCGTCTCGGCTTTTCCTGCATCTGGTTCTGTACTCTTGTCCCTCTGCCCACCGGAACCGCTCAGTGCACCGGGGCGAGTGTATAGAGTGAGGCCTCCAGCCTTCTCATCATGTCGCGCTTACGCTTGCCGGGTGCATATACAAACGCATCAGCCACAATGGTGCGCCCGGTGGCCGAATCCACCACGACATGGCTGCGGAACGGGCCGCCCATGGCATCGTCCTTCATTTCCCACAGTCCGGCCCTGACCAGTCGTTGCCTTCCGTCCACCTCTTCGGTGCGTTCCCGGACTGTTCCTCCGACGGTGGTCATGTACATGTTGTCCTTCTCGCCCCTGATATTGGCTTTCCACACACTGTCACGGCTGTCGGCATCGCTGATGCAGATGTTGAGCTGTCCGCCCGTCGCAGCATCCGAGAGCCACAGGAACCTCCGTCCTTGCTTCATGGCCTTCAGCTCCGCCGGAACGAGCATCCTGCATCCGAACATCTTGCTGACCAGCTCCTCGGCCCTGACATTGTGTGCAGATTCCAGCCTGGCCTGTTCCGTGTCCACCCCGAAGCGTCCCAGCTGCCGCACCAGCAGGCCGACGTTGCGCTGAAGCTCCTTCTGCAGCGTTTCCGCAGCAGGTGTGGTAAGCGTGACCACAAGCTGCGGACGGGCATATACGTTCTCGCGCCATTGCATGGCCGTAGCCGGATAACGGGACGGATCCACCTTCACTTCTATGACGACAGGCGTGAGGAGCGTGCCTTCATCGGGCTTTCCCGCCACCCGGCTGACATCGAACGAGGGTTCGTCCTGTGGCAGGGCGATTTCGCTGAACTCGCCCATCACGTCGGCCACAACGGCCACCGAGGCGGTGTCTGTCCCCACTACGGCAACGCTATAGGGCGACCCTGACGACTGCGGCAACGCGCGGCTGCGCTTCTGCACACACCCCGCCAGCAACACCAGTGCCGCCGCCAGCCATGCAAGGCCCCTCATGCCTCGCCCTCCTTTTCCTTGTGCGCGGTGGAAAGCAGGCCACAGGCGGCCATGATGTCCTGTCCGCGCGATGCCCGGATGGTGGTGAACAGCCCGTGCTGCGTGAGATAGTCGCGCATGCTCTCCATTTTCCGGTCATCGGCCCCGCACAACGGCGTGCCGGGAATCTGATGGAAGCGTATGAGGTTGATGCGGCACTCCAGCCCGCTGAGCAGCTTTACGAGTTCGCGCAGATGAGCGGAAGAGTCGTTGGTGCCGCCGAAGACGATGTATTCGAACGACAGCCGTCGCTGATGGGTGAAATCATACTGTCTGAGCAGCTCCACCACCTGCCTGATGCCCATGCCCTTCTCGGCCGGCATGAGCATGGCACGCTGCTCGGGCAACGGCGAGTGGAGACTGATGGCCACATGGCAGTCGCTCTCGTCGAGAAACCGCTTGAGCTTGTTCTTCACGCCCACGCTGCTCACGGTGATGCGCTTGGGACTCCAGGCGTAGGCATAGGCGGCTGTAAGGATCTGTGTGGCGCGGAGCACATTGTCCAGGTTGTCCATCGGCTCTCCCTGCCCCATGAACACGATGTTAGTGAGCTTGTCGCGCTCGGGCAGCGCATAGACCTGGTTGAGGATGTCGCGCGTGGTGAGGTTGCCTTCAAAGCCCTGCTTGCCGGTCTGGCAGAAAAGGCAGTTCATCTTGCAGCCCACCTGCGACGACACGCACAGCGTGGCTCGGTCGCGGTCGGGTATATATACGGTCTCCACAAAGCGGCCGCTCTCCGTGGGGAAAAGGTATTTCACCGTGCCATCGGCAGAACACACACGGTCGATGGGCGCGGCGCACCCCACCTCATAATGCTCGGCCAGCCGTTGCCTGTTGGCCTTGGATATATCGGTCATCTCGTCAATAGAGGACACATGCCTGGTATAGAGCCATTTGGCCATCTGCAGACCGGCAAACGCAGGCATACCCAGTTCGCGGGCCACACCCTTGAGCTGCGCCATGTCCATCCCGACGAGCGGTTTCCTTGTACTTTCCATTGTCATCCCTATCAGATTGAGACGGCAAAGGTAGTAATTTTTACGCACACGCGAAAATTATAGTACGTGTTTGTATGTTTTTCCCGCACAAAAGGACACAAGACAGGAAAAATGCAGTCCGGAACAGGCGGGATGAGGGAGAAGGATTCCGGTGAAGAAGACGGGGAGAAGGAAGGGGAAATGCCAGACCACGGTTTTTCAAAGTGTCAGTTTTTTAACACTTTTGCTTACATTTTGATTTTCCGGTCTTTTCTGAAGCATCGGGCGAAAGCAGATTTTTGCGCGCCAGCGGAAATTTCGGAATTCTGCGGCCCGTTTTGTAAGCCTTTGATAATCAACGGAATAAGTTTTTGAAGACTTGAAGTGTTAACAAAATCCGCCTGATTTTAACCTAAAATCCGTTAAATCCATGCACAAAACAGCCGATTTGTGCAGTTTTCAGCCCCCATTTTCCGCACTTTTGGCCGGAAAATCGCGGTTTTGAAGCCAAAAAACCTGAGTTTTTGCCCCGAAACAGTTAAGTTTTTCCTCAAAAACACTTAAGTGCCGGATCGAAAATAGTTAACTAATTTTTCAGAAACAGTTAAGTGTTTCCCCCCTAACACTTAACTGATTTTTCCGTTTTGTGCAAAAAACGGACAATTTACACTTATTAACACGAAAACCGTTCCCAAACCGTCCTTTTCCCAAGACCCCGAAAAATCAAAGTGTCAGAAAAACCGTTAAAATTCTGACACTTTGATTTTTCAGGAATACGTCTTGACTCCCGGAAGCAGGATACTGTCGTGAATGCTACTGGGGGTGTGGGCGTCCCGCCCGCACATCGCAAGACAGATACTGTCAACATGACACTTCATTGCCAGATGACACGACAGCTGCAGGTGTACGCTCACACCCCAGCAACTGCGCATGGACGGTTTATACATAATAAAAAATGAATAACCCACATGCCAACAACATGGACATATATTGATACAGAGAGACAAATTGCGTCCAAAAGTCGAATAGAGACCATGGTCAAGGGCATGGTCATGGCACGGCCATGAGGCATTTTTCAGCCCGGAAGTTTCACAGATTGCGCTTTTTTCCTTAATTTTGCAACAATTCTTATCAACCGCTACCGACCTGCCACTCCTACTGTGGCCGGGTCAACCATAAAGAACCGCAACAACAAGAAGCATCATGAGACAGAAAATAGATTGTTTCCTGCCCTGCAACGACCTTCAGGCCGTGGCCGAGACGCTGAGCGTATTGCGCAGGAGCAAGACCATACAGCATATCCACCTTATAGCCAGCCAGCAGTTCGCAGAGACCCACGAGGCACCCGACTGCTGCCAGTTCATCACCTCAGACAACCTGCTTTCCACCGGAACCATGCTGGCCATGGCCGAAGCCGCCGATGCCGAATATGTGCTCTTCAGCCTGAAGACCACACCGGTGCAGCTGGGTCCATGCGCCCTGGAAAGACTGCTGCGCGTGGCCTCCGACAGCGATGCGGCCATGGTGTACAGCGACCACGACTGCATCACAGACGGCAAACGCATGCACCACCCGGTGATTGACTATCAGGACGGCAGCCTGCGCGATGACTTCGACTTCGGGCAGCTGGTGCTCATCAAGTCGGCACTGCTCAGGGAATTTTCCGCTACACCACGCAACACCCGCTACCACTACGCCGGATTCTACGAGCTGCGCCTCTTCCTGAGCCGGAAAGGACAGCTCTTCCACATCAACGAATACCTCTACACACAGGTGGAAACGGACAACCGGAAAAGCGGTGAGAAACAGTTCGACTACGTGGACCCGCGCAACCGGGAGGTACAGGTGGAAATGGAACATGCCGTGACGCAGCACATAGAAGCCGTCGGGGCACTGGTGGACACAACAGCCTGTGCCGAGCCTGACTTCTGGGAACAGGACTTCGACTGCGAGGCCAGCGTGGTGATACCCGTATTCAACCGCGAACGCACCATAGCCGATGCCGTGAAGTCGGCCTTGTCGCAACAGACATCGTTCAGCTACAACGTCATCGTGGTGGACAACCACTCCACGGACGGAACGACGAAGATTCTGGAAGACCTGGCACACACCTCGCCCGCCCTCATACACATCACGCCCGAAAGGCATGATCTGGGCATAGGCGGATGCTGGAACATCGCCGTGGCCGACGACCGGTGCGGACGATTCGCCGTGCAGCTCGACAGCGACGACCTCTATTCCTCACCACATACGCTGCAGCGCATCGTCAACGAGTTCCACAAGCAGCGCGCAGCCATGGTCATAGGAAGCTACCGCATGTGCGACTTCAACCTGAACACCCTGCCGCCCGGACTCATCGACCACAGGGAATGGACCGACGAGAACGGACCGAACAACGCCCTGCGCATCAACGGACTGGGCGCGCCCAGAGCCTTCTTCACCCCACTGGTGAGGCAGATACAGTTTCCCAACACCAGCTACGGGGAGGACTATGCACTGGGACTGGCCTTCAGCCGAAAGTACCGCATAGGGCGCATCTACGACGAACTTTATCTCTGCAGACGGTGGGGAGGCAACAGTGATGCCGCGCTGAGCGTGGAGAGGGTGAACGCCAACAACCTGTACAAGGACAGGCTGCGCACCATGGAGCTGAAGGCCAGACAGCAGATGGTGAGCGGGAAACTCGACATAGCAGTGGACAGTTCGCTGCAGAGGTTCTTCAACCGGCAACTGGAAAAGTGGCAATGTGCACGCAAGAACTACCGTGACCTGCAGAACACGCTCACACGTGAGCTGACCGTGGGCGACAATACCCTGGTGGCACAGTGCAACCCGGCCAGAATGGTATCGACCGGAGCAAGGACCGACAGGAAAAGCATCGCGGAACGGCCATGCTTCCTCTGTGCCGAGAACAGGCCGCAGGAACAGATTGCCAAGGCGTTGCCCAACGACCTGTTGCTGCTGGTGAACCCTTTCCCCATCCTGCCCATGCACTTCACACTGGCATCACGACGGCACAGGCCACAACGCATAGCCCATTGCTTCAGAAGCATCTACAGCCTGCTGTCCATCTATTCGGACATGACCGTGTTCTACAACGGGCCACGCTGCGGCGCATCGGCACCCGACCATCTGCACCTGCAGGCCGGGACCACAGGCATACTGCCCCTGCAGACTGCATGGCAACGGCTGAGCCGGAACCTGGAAACGGTGCTGTCGGCCGGAACACACGGCGAGATAAGCATGCTGAAGGACTATGTCTGCCCGGCCTTCGTCATCCGGGGAAAACAGGACGAAGACTGCCACGCGCTGTTCCAGAAACTGCTCGGATCGCTCCCCATGGCACAAGGAGACGATGAACCGATGGTGAACATCGTGGCCTGGCGACTGAACGAGGAATACGTCACAGTGGTGTTCCCGAGACAAAAGCATCGCCCGGCATGCTATTTCAGGGAAGACGCAGGACAACGGCTCATAAGTCCCGGCGCGCTCGACATGTCGGGACTCATCATCACACCGCGCAAAGAGGATTTCGAGCACATCACGCCCGAAGAAGCAGTGGGCATACTGAGGGAATGCTGCCTGTCGGCGCAGGAACTGGAGACCGTCAGGGAAAAACTGTCGGCACAGGAAGAACGCATAGCCGAAGAGGAACAGATGCCCTTCAGCGAACAGCCCACAGTGAAGGTGGGCATCGTCAGCGGCGCAAGAATAGGATTCTCGCTGAACAGCCCTTACATGGCCAAAGGCGAATGGATAAGCGGTGAACAGGAAGTGGAACTCTATGAAGGCGGAATCCTGTGGAACGGCAACCAGTACCGTGAACTGATGTTCACCCCACAGTCGGATGATGCCTCCTTCTCCCTGAAGGATGTCACCATAGGACTTAACTTCCACTGGGAAAGGAAACAGACACAGACTTTCCGGGGAGCACTCCGGCTGGTGGTGGAGGCCGACAGCATCTGTGCCATCAACGAACTGCCGGTGGAAGACTACCTGGAAAGCGTCATATCAAGCGAAATGAGTGCCTCAGCCAGTCTGGAACTGCTCAAGGCACACGCCGTGATATCGCGCAGCTGGCTGCTTGCACAGCTCAAGAAAAGGCACGACAAAATACAGGGAAAAGAGAACAGCTTCTTCTCCTTCATCAAACGCGATGATGAGCTGATCCGCTGGTATGACCGTGAAGACCACACCATCTTCGATGTATGCGCCGACGATCATTGCCAGCGCTATCAAGGCATCACCAATGCCGCCAAGCCAAATGTCAGCAAGGCAGTGAGACAGACAACAGGACAAGTGCTCATGGCGGAAGACGGAATCTGCGACGCACGCTTCAGCAAGTGCTGTGGCGGAGCAACGGAAGAATACCTGTATTGCTGGGAAGACAACGAAAAAACATACCTGAAAGCTGTGCGCGACAGTGAAGACAAAGCATTGCCCGACCTGACAGATGAAGCACAGGCCGAGAAATGGATACGCAGCACACCGGAAGCATTCTGCCACACGGAAGACGAAAAAATCCTGTCACAGGTACTGAACGACTACGACCGGGAAACAGCAGACTTCTACCGCTGGCACGTCAGCTATACACAGGAGCAGCTACAGGCACTCGTGAGCGAACGGCTGAAGATGGACCTCGGGGATATAAAAGCACTCGTCCCCCTGGCAAGGGGTCGGAGCGGACGCATCTACAAGCTGCAAATCGTGGGAACAAAGAAACAGTTCACCATAGGCAAGGAACTCGAAATCAGGCGCACACTGAGCGACACACATCTTTATAGCAGCGCATTCGTGGTTGACACCCATGACGAGAAAGACGGTATTCCCCAGCGGTTCACGCTAACCGGTGCCGGATGGGGGCACGGTGTCGGCCTATGCCAGATCGGTGCTGCCGTGATGGGAGAAAAGGGATTCTCGTATGAGAAAATCCTGAAACATTACTACAAGTGTGCCGAAATCAGGAACCTGTATCACTGATTCTGAAAAGGAACAAACACGCTTTCAAACAACACACCAACAGCATGAAACCCGCATTCAAGAGAAAATCGCCATGGACCTGGGTCCCTTCACTGTATTTTGCGGAGGGTTTGCCCTACGTGGCAGTAATGACTATCTCGGTTGTGCTCTATAAACAACTGAAACTGAGCAATGCCGAAATCACATTCTATACAAGCTGGCTCTATCTGCCTTGGGTTATCAAGCCACTGTGGAGCCCGTTTGTGGACCTGATGAAGACAAAACGCTGGTGGGTTGTGACCATGCAGCTGCTCATTGGCGCGGCGTTCGGAGGAGTGGCATTCACCATTCCCACCGGGTTCTGGCTCCAGGGCACACTGTTCTTCTTCTGGGTCATGGCGTTCTCCAGTGCCACCCACGACATTGCAGCCGACGGATTCTACATGCTCGGTCTCACACAGAACCAACAGGCATGGTTCGTGGGAATCAGATCGACATTCTACCGTCTGGCCACAATCTTCGGGCAGGGAGTGCTCATTTCCCTCGCAGGAAACCTGCAGGTATATTACCGGAACATCTCCTACTCCTGGAGCCTGATGTTCTATGGCATGACAGCCGTGTTCATCGGGCTATGGCTCTGGCATCAGTATATCCTGCCTAAGCCCAAAGAAGATGTTGCCAGGGAGAACAGTGAGAAACGACTGGGAATAAACGCCTTTGCCGAAATCTGGAAAGGGTTTGCACAGACCATCCGCACCTTCTTTATGGAAGAATGCGCCGATGAAGACAGGAAAGCGTGCGGGAAAAAACGTTTTACATGGCGCAAGGAAGTGCTGAGCGGAATCCTTTTCATGCTCCTGTACAGAATGCCGGAAGGACTGCTTGTTAAAGTGTCCACGCTGTTCCTGCTCGATGCACGCCACAGAGGCGGCCTTGGACTCTCGCCGCAGGAAATCGGTCTGGTCCAAGGCACAGTCGGGGTAGTGGGACTCACGCTCGGAGGAATCCTCGGAGGGATGCTTGCCGGACGGGATGGCCTGAAACGGTGGCTATGGCCTATGGTATGTGCCATCACATTGCCCGACCTTGTATATGTCTATCTGAGCTATGACCTGCCCTCCAGCCTGTTCCTGGTAAATGCGTGCATATTCGTGGAACAGTTCGGCTACGGTTTCGGTTTCACGGCATACATGCTATATCTCATATATTACAGCCGCGGACAATACAAGACCAGCCACTACTCCATCTGCACTGCGTTCATGGCTCTCTCGATGATGCTTCCCGGACTTGTGGCCGGTGCGCTGCAGGAGGCTGTGGGCTATCAGACGTTCTTCTACATTGTAGCCATCAGCTGTGTGGTGACGTTCGCAGTTTCGTGGTGTCTGAAAATAGACCCGGAATTCGGTAAAAAGACGCCCGAGAACTGACGAGGATCCACCGTCATCTGATTTTCTGGATACTTTTCCATAATCCGGACGATTTCCGGTTCTTATAGAAGTCCGCTGCCAAGCCACTGGCGGCGGACTTTTCCATGTCTTCTGGTATAACCGGTGCAAACAGAGAGAGCGCGTCTACTTCCTCCTGTGCCACCTCTCCTTTTGCCAACCGTTCCATCTGCGTCAGCAAATCAGCATATTTGCCCGACAGCGATTCCCGGTCTGCCTGTTCCACACCGTTCCTTTCTCCATCCGGACGTATCTGGTCGCCAATCATGATGATGGCATCCTCACAGGCTTCCTTCACCTTTTCCGCCGCACCGGCTTTGGAAAAGACGAGTGCACGCAAGACCAGAGCCTCCACCTCCGGCTTCACGCTATAGTTTGGTGTGACCGTGCGTCCGATGTCTCCCATGGATCTCAGGTTATACGCCTCCTCAAGCCTTTTCCTGTGATAGCTGACGATTGCGCTGTCCAGCACTGTCAGAGCCTCCACGTATGCGTTCTCATTGACACACACGCGCGCCAGAGCCATTGCAGCCTCCAGGTTTTCCGGTTCCCACAGCAGTATGCCCAACGCGTTCTGGCGGACATCATTGCAAGCTATCCAGTCAATGCCATTTTTCCATTTCCTTCCATTCAGCTGCCTGAAATTGGCCATCATCTGGTTCAGGGGATAAGGATAGCCCATCTCGAGGTCAACCAGACTAAGGTTCCAATCCGCCTTTGCCGTGACATACCGGGAATCCTTCATGCCCGGCACCCATCTGGTGGCATACAGTATGCGTTTGAGCTCTCCGAACAAGGCCGTGTGAACCTGCGGTGCTGTAGTCAGGCAACAAGGCGTGCCGTCGCTCCTGACCACAAAACTCAAGTGGACGAAACCTGTTCTCGCCTCCCGCCATGCACGTGAAGGATAATTGAAATTCTGCATCACGAAAGCCCCGAAAGCCTCCTGGCCTCCCAGTGGTTCAGGTCTGGTACATCCTTCCGTTACCAGATCATCCGGCAACGCTTCAGTCTCTACGTCCTGCGCCATACAGCCGATGAAAGGAAACAGGCAAGACAGCAGAAACAAAATCAGTCTTTTCATAAACAACGGCAGATTTCAGTCGATGAAACGGCGCACGATGTCACCGTATTTGTCTATGCGCCGGTCGCGGAGGAAAGGCCACCAACGCCTTACCTGCTCACTGCGTTCCAGCGGGACCTCAACCAGCGCGTTCACGGCATCCTTCTCCGGAGCACGGAACAGCAGTTCACCTTGCGGACCGGCCACAAACGAACTGCCCCAGAAGCAGATGCCACGCGTCTGTCCGGAGGGATCCGGTTCATGCCCGGTACGGTTCACCGTAATGACCGGCAGACCGTTGGCCACCGCATGTCCGCGCTGCACCGTGGTCCATGCCTCCCGCTGCCGCTGCTGTTCCTCCGGCGTGTCACTGCTTTCGTAGCCTATCGCCGTGGGATAGATAAGCATCTGCGCTCCCTGCAAGGCCATGAGACGCGCGGCTTCAGGATACCACTGGTCCCAGCACACCAGCACTCCGAGCACTCCCAGGGAGGTCCTGATGGGACGGAAGCCCAGGTCGCCGGGAGTGAAATAGAATTTCTCGTAATAGGCCGGGTCGTCGGGAATGTGCATCTTGCGGTATATGCCGGCAATCGTCCCGTCGGTCTCCAGCACCACAGCCGTGTTGTGATAAAGTCCGGCAGCGCGCCGTTCAAATAGTGAACACACTATCACCACACCATGCTGACGGGCCAGTTTACCGAAATATTCCGTGGAAGGACCGGGAACGGGTTCGGCCAGGTCGAAGTGGCCTACATTTTCCGTCTGGCAGAAATACGGGGAATTGTGCAGTTCCTCCAGGACGATGAGCTGCGCTCCCCTGGCAGCCAATTCGGAAACAGATTGTGCCAACCTGTCGCGGTTGGTCTGGAAGTCAGACGTATAGGGCTGCTGTACAAGCCCCACCTTTATATTCTTCATGCTGTTCATGATGTTTGTTGCTGAATGTACTGGTTATCCGGCTGAGCGGGCTACGCTGTCTGCCGGTACGGCACCATCGGGCAGCTGCATGGTGAGACAGTGGAGCGACCCGTGCTGGCGTATGACCGTGAGGGCATCCATGCCCACGATATCCCTGCCGGGGAAAGCCTCGGCAATGGTCTGCATGGCCTGGCTGTCGTTGTCGGGCTGGCCATAAGTAGGCACGATAACGGCACCGTTCAGCACCACGAAATTGGCATAGGTAGCCGGGAGACGCTCTCCACCGTAACAACAGGCACGGGGCATGGGCAACGGCAGGAGCCTGTAAGGCTGCCCACCTGTAGTGCGGAAGTCCCTCAGCTGCGCCTCCATGGCTTTGAGGTCGGCATATTGCGGGTCAGAAGTATCGTCACACCCCACATAGACAATGGTGTCATGGGGCGCGAAGCGGGCTATAGTATCTATATGTCCATCAGTATCGTCACCTATCAGCTGCCCATGGTCGAGCCACAGCACCCGTTCTGCCCTCAACATGCAGCACAATTCCCTACCGATCTCGTCCCTTGTGAGCGGCTGGTTGCGATGAGGAGCCAGCAGACAGAGGCTGGTCGTGAGGATGGTGCCTTTCCCGTCGCTTTCCACAGAACCTCCCTCGAGTACGAAGTCATCATGATCCTCCAGCAGTCCGCTGAAGGCATGCTGCGCGTGGAGCGAACGTGTGACGGCGTTGTCGAGTTCAGCCGGGAACTTCCCGCCCCATCCATTGAAACGGAAATCCAGGAGCAAAGGAGCCGCATCCGCTGACGTGAGGGTAATGGGACCATGGTCGCGCGCCCACGTGTCGTTGTTCCTGCATGAGTAACAGTCCACACGTTCCAGTTCCTTCCCTTGCAGCCGCTGCCGGAGCAGAGACATGACCGCCTCCGGTTCCTGTGCGGCAATGACCACACGCTGGTAACGGGCCATGGCGGCCGTGAGCTGCACAAACGTAGCAGTGATGTCGGGCAGACAGTCGGCCCAGTCGGTCTTGGCATGGGGCCAGGTGAGCTGTATGGCATCCTGCGGTTCCCATTCCGCTGGCAACCTATATATCGTTTTCTTGAGAGACGCTTTGTTCATCGGATCGGAATAATCGGTTCAGTTCTGCAAATTTAGTAAAAAAAACGGTAAACCGATGTATCCGTCAAGAAAAAGCCCAAAGAAAGAAGGAAGGCCCACCCTAACCCTCCCTGGGGAGGGAACCGTAACCTGAGGGCATTCCATTTAAATTACTCAACTTTCGGAAGTAAATGGGTTGTTGGGAATTAGGGAGTTAAGGAGTTAAGCCAAATGTATTTGTGCTAATATTCTGTGTTCAAAACTATTTTTTCCGCAGAGTTCAGGGAAACTCCTCCCAGCGGCCACAGGGAGCGATAACTCCTTAACTCCCAATACATTGAGAATTTCAGAAACCTGAATTGTGCTACATTCGTATGCTACACTCAGAACCGCGGCGCGGTTACACTCGTTCAAGAAAGGAAAGCCCAGCTAAGGGCTACCCTAACACATTTCGGCAGGAGGGGACAACTGCTTGAGAAGGATTTTCCTGGAATCCATTAGACATCATTCTACTTTCGGGAATGACCTCTCTTCTCTGTATATCCAACCGGATTGCTTCCTGCTTGCGGAGTACCCTCTTTATGCGAGACCATCCGGGCACAGCCACTGGGGGTGTGGGCGTCTCGCCCGCACTTCCCGCATCCACTTGCAACAAAGCATCATGGTGACATAAAAAAACTGAGCTGCCTTGCAATGTGCGGGCGAGACGCCCACACCCCCAGCAGCATTCCCGACGGTTTCCTGCTTCCGGAAATAGAATTGTACTCAGAAATCAAAGTGTCATAATTTTAACACTTTTACTTACACTTTGATTTTCCGGCCATTTCTGAAGATTCGGCCGAAACCGGATTTTTGCGCGCCAATGGAAATTTTTGCTTTCGGAGGGATATTTTGTAAACCATTGATAATCAGCGGGATAAGTTTTTACAGGCGGAAAGTGTTAACGAAATTCGCCCGATTTTAACCTAAAATCCGTTAAATTCATGCACAAAACAGTCGATTTGTGC
>JBJEHA010000002.1:0-4753 GCA_051875605.1 Prevotella sp.
GGGAAAGGGGAAATTGTGTAAATGGCTGTGTACAGGGGCAGTTTACAGACACTTATATTTCATCGAACTCACGTTAAAATATATCCGGAAAGCTCGCATGGCCTTAATATAAATCAATAAAACAGGGGTAAAAACAGGAACAAAGCGAAAAAACACAGTGAATATTTGCACATTAAAAAGAAAAGTCCTACCTTTGCAACCGCATTTGAAAAATGAATATCGCGGAGTGGAGCAGTTGGTAGCTCGCCAGGCTCATAACCTGGAGGTCGCATGTTCGAGTCCTGCCTCCGCAACCAATAAGGAATCTGCACATCTGCAGATTCTTTTTTTTCATCTATTTTGATTGCGTCCCAACCCATTACGGGCCAGCGGAAAACCACAGCCAATGGTTTTCCGCTGGCCCGTGACCGTTTCCCTGCCAATACTGCAAGCCGTGCGCCCCCATCCGCCCCCGGCACTGGAATCGTACAGGAATCAGAACTGTTCCAGAATCTCGATGCGTTTTCTGGGATCAGGATGGGTGCTGAACAGGGAATTCATGAAACCCATGATGCCGGACGAAAGTTCACTGGGACGCATGATGAACAATTGTGCCACATCTGAACGCTTAACATTGTTCAGTCCCGGATCTGAAGAAATCTTGCGCAGCGCAGATGCCAGTGCCCAAGGGTTTCCACAGAGTTCCGCCCCACCGGCATCGGCCATGTACTCGCGTTTCCGGGATATGGCGAACCGGGTAATCATCGTAAAGAAATAAGCCACCGCACAGCAGACAGCACCTACCATCAAGACAGCGACCATGGAGAGACCATTGCCGTTGTTGTTGTCCTTCTTGCTATTGCCACCGCCGAACAGGAACATGTTATACAGCATACGCACTACAAGCGACATCACAGTGGATATGATACCCACGAAAATGACGCTCACGATGAGCAGACGCGTGTCCTTGTTGCGTATATGCGTAAGCTCATGACCGATGACCCCTGCCAGTTCGTCATCATTCAGCCGGTTCATGATGCCCGTAGTGACAGTCACCGTATAGCTGTTCTTGTTGATACCGCTGGCAAAGGCATTGAGCTGTGGATCGTCCACGATGTTGATCTTGGGCATATCCATACCGCACGTCATGCAGAGGTTCTCCACGATATTATACACACGCGGGTTCTCCCGGCGCTCCAACGAACGCGCCCCCGTGGCGTGGCTCACTATCGACGCATTGGAAAAATAGGCTATGGCAAACCACAGTCCCACCCCTGCCACAACCCAGGGGATGGTGGTGAGGAAGTAATAGTTCACCGTGGCCACATCGAGCGTATGGGCATAAGTGCCGTCATCATAATAATAGCCATTACCGAAATAATTGAGCAACGCCAGGAAAACCCAGACCATGCCCAGGATAATGACGGGGAACATGATAAGCAGCAGGATGCTGAACAGGTTGTTTCTGCGTATCTGTGTCTGTATTCCTACGTATTTCATTATATAATAAAAATGTATGTGTAAAAGGCCGCGTCTGCCTCCTACATGCAGAGGCAGACATGGGGCCATGTGTTTAGAATTTGATTTCCGGAGCCTTCTCTACCTTCGCACGGTCCTCCGGTGTCACCTCATACATGGTCTCGCGGTGGAACCCGAACATGCCGGCAATGAGATTGGAAGGGAATGACTCCACGGCATTGTTCAGCTCACGTGTGGCACTGTTGAAATAGCGGCGTACGGCAGAAAGCTTGTTCTCAACATCTGAAATCTCCGTCTGGAGCTGCATGAAATTCTGGTTGGCCTTCAGTTCCGGATAAGCCTCAAGCGTCACACGCAGACCAGAAAGCGCCTGTGTCAGGAGATTGTCGGCCTTGATCTTGTCGTCTATGCTTGAAGCGTTGACAGCAGCCGAGCGCGCCTCGGTCACCCGGGTAAAAACCTCCTTCTCATGAGCAGCATAGCCCTTGACTGTAGAAACCAGCTGAGGAATGAGGTCGTAACGCTGCTTGAGCTGAACGTCAATATTGGCAAAAGCATTCTCACGGTTGTTACGGAGCCTGACAAGGTTGTTGTAAAGACCAACCAACCACAACACCAGCAGTACAATGACCGCAATAACGATAATAGTTGTAAACATAATGATTATTGTTTTGAATGATGAAATAATTGCACAAGCGATTTGCAAATGTACATAAATCCTGCGAGATTATATCCCGGCAGAACATGAAATTGTATTTCCACAGAGGGAAACGGCAGGAAAAGCTATCATAGCCGGATGCCGTTTAAATTCTTTTAACGCTATAGGATCGCCCCACAACAGGCTGTATGGGATGAACTTATAATGGGGAATATGACAACAGATGATAAAAGAAGTCCCTTCAGATGCTTCCATTGGGCTGCCTGAAGGGACTTCCTGATACTGTATCATGCCTTGCGGCGCAATTGCCGCATCACCTTTTCAAAATATTTCTGCGTACTGCGCACACTGTAGTTCATGCCTCCGTTCCACGACCTGATGGCTTTCTCAACATCGTTCATGGGATTGTGAAACGACTGGATAAGGAGAAACATCTCCTTTGACTTGGCCAGGCTGAAACGGTCTGACAATTTGAAACGCTTCTTGCTGTTCCGCTTGCGCAGGATTTCGTTGCATTCTGCCACAAGGATGGGCGTTATCTGCATCGCTCCTACCTGATTGCCGTTGGTGGCCTTATGGTCGCCACGGCTTTCCACATAAATGATGGCCTCAATGACCGGATCCCAATTGAACTGGGGTGACTTGATCTTTTCCGAATTGTTGTTGCCAGCTGCAAACAAGTCGCTGGCACTCAAAGCCAGCATTGTTACCACTAAAAATACAATCTTCAAACTGTTACTCATTATAAAATAATTTATGGAGCCTGAACAAAAGAAGGAAGGATGGGAATTGTTCGCGGTGGGTTCAAAAAACAGCTCAAACCTACCTGGACTCCGTTAGATACCTTAGCAAATGGTCTTCCGAAACAAATGGAAGAAAACCATTCTTATTCTTATCGGGTGCAAAGGTACTGATTTTTTGCCGTCCGGCCAAACTACCATGTGTTTTCTTGACCTTTGTTAAGAAAACAGGCCATCTGCAACAAATTGAATATCAATAATTAACGCAACAGGCACTGTTAATTAGGGTCTGTTACACAAACCATCACCATGGGGAAAACCTGTGTCCTACCCTGTTAAACATATAAAACAACGTGGGAACATTACGGCTCACGATGCCGAATATCCCCACCCGTAAAAAGCGAATAACTTCCTTTACATTCCTCCTACGGCATGGTAGAGGTTTATGATACCCTGTATCTTGTTGAACATCTCCTGTCGCTCGGCAAGCTCGGCTTGAAGCAGCGACTGGCGGGCGGTGAGGACTTCGAGGTAGGAAGCCTGTTCGCTGTGCTGCATCAGCAACATGGTGCTTTCAACGGTGCGCTCAAGGGCGGCAGTCTGACGGCGGCAGATGTCGATGCGGCGGTCGGCACTCTGCCATTGCGTCAAGGCATCGTTCACCTCAGCACCGGCCTTCAGCAACTGCTGACGGAAGCTGACGAGGGCTTCTTCCTGCTGGGCTTCGGCTATGCGCAGCCGCGCAGTGTTGCGTCCCTTGTTGAACAAAGGCTGGACTATGGAGCCAAGAGCATTGGCAAGCCACTTGGCGGGATTGACTATCATGCCGCCGTCGGAGTTTGCCCAACCAAGAGTGCCACTGAGCGTAATCTGTGGATAGAAGGAGGATTGGGCGGCACGGGTGTCGTAGAAAGCCGACTGAAGGGATAGCTCTGCCTGACGCACGTCGGGGCGACGCGAAAGCTGATTGAGGGGCATGCCGTGGCAAAGCGAGTCGGGGAAGGCTTGGGCTGTCAGCGTTGAACGGCTGATGCTGCCAAGCCTTTGCCCCGTCAACACCGAGAGAGAGTTTTCCTGAGCTACAACCTGTTGCTTTAAGGTGCTTATCTGACTTTCCACACTGAGCATGTTGGCAGTGGCTTGAGTCACCGCTGCCTCGTTTGCCTCACCCACATTCATCCGTGCCTCCAGCGTGCGCACCGTCTCGCGCCATGCCTCAAAAGAGCATTGGCTAACGTCGAGCTGTGCGTCGAGCGTAAGCAGATGGTAGTAGGAGTTGGCTATGGTGGCAATGAGCTGAGTCTTGACGGCTTGCTCGGCTGCACGATACATCCCGGCCGTAGCCTCTGCTCCGCGTTTTGTGGCAGTGAGACGACCAGCGAGGTCGAGTTCCCACTCTGCCGAAAGGGCAATGTTGTAGGTCTTCGATGCACGGCTTCCGTCGCAGGTTGACACCTGTCCTTGCGGCGTGAGCGACAACGAAGGCAGATAGGCCATGCGAGCCGAACGCAGCGAAGCCTCCGCCTCCTTCACCTTGAGCGAGGCTATGCGAAGGTCGGCATTATGTACAAGGCCTGTATCGATGAGAGCCTGTAACTGCGGGTCGCTGAAGAACTCGCGCCACTGCGGCAACTTCTGTTCCGACTGAGTTGTCTCAGCATGGAACTTCTCGTAAGTGCCGCAGCCCGCAAACAGGTTTGCGGCACAAAACAAATATAAATAGACGTAATGTTTCATTTTTTATTTGCGATGTTTAATTATTTGGAAGTTAAGGAAGTTAAAGAAGTTAAAGACATTAGTCTATATGCTTCCAACAAGGTAGTTTCGAGGCTTGAACATACGTCCTTAACTTCTTTAACTTCCTTAACTTCTTTAACTTCCTTAACTTCTTTAACTT
>JBJEHA010000003.1:0-26304 GCA_051875605.1 Prevotella sp.
TCAAACCGCTCCGGGAACGTTCGTCCTCAAAAGCGGATGCAAAGGTACACACTTTTTCGTTAAAAGCAAATGTTTTCCGAAATATTTTTTCAAAAAAGACACATTTATTTTTCATTTTTGACAAAAATCAAGAGAACTGTGCACGACCACATTATTATATAAGGAATTGCCAACACATTCCGATAAGATATTGCTAAAGATTTCAATTTCATTTTCCAGTTTTTCGGATTATAACATTATATCCAAGTTTTTCATTAATCCTTTTACTTTGATCGAATCCCATTGAAAATCCTGAAACATATAGGCGAAAAATGGCCTCAGGGAAGTGACCTGAGACCATTTTATAACAATTTAATCGAAAATTCTCTTTTGCGACTACTTTTTTGCGTAAGACGGTTTTACGAAACGAGATTCTGTCAGATATTTAGCACTTCTATTCACAGCCTCCATAATGTCAATTGACCCATCTGTACCTTCGATTTCTACAACATAATCTTGCAATCCAGCTGTATCCGCATTTCTGAAAATGGCGTCAAAACCAACCATTCCGCTCTGTCCGAGTTCGTATTTGTCCTTAATGTGCAACATTTTGAATCGTCCAGGATATTTCTTGAAATAATCCACAGGACTTTTCTGTGCCATCACAGTCCAATACACATCCATCTGGAAGAAAACGTATTCAGGATCTGTTCCCTGCAAGAAAACATCATACCATATCTGGTCTTCTACCTTCTGAAATTCATGCGAATGGTTGTGATAACCATAGAGCAGACCTGCTTCTTTGCATTTTTTACCAATGGCATTGTGATAGTCACAAATGGTTTTGGCCTCAGCCAAGGTCTTAGGCACATCAGCCCATGGAGAAACAATATATTTCATACCAGCCTTCTTATGTGCAGCAATTGCCTGGTCCCACCATTTCAAAGCCTCCTTGAAATCATGGTTGGCCAATTCCTCTGCAGACAGCCCTCGAGTTGTATGTGAAGAAATGGCTACAAGTCCAGCATCAGCTAAATCCTGTTTGTACTGTTCCGGCGATACTCCATAGAATTTTCCATTATCATAATGGGCTGCCTCAGCACCAGTATAGCCCAACTGCTTAAGCTGCCTGAATACCTCCACATGATTTTTTGCATACGTTTCCGGATTGCCCACCAGATCACGGATAGAATACAGCTGCAAAGCCATTTCCTTCTTTACGACAGCCCGTCTTCCCTTATTACCTCTCTGGGGCTGTGCAAAAGCAGAAGTTCCGAAAAGGAACAATGCTATAAATACAATAAGATTTCTTTTCATATTCACTGCTATTATTCAAGAATCTTGATACGTATATTGCGATACCATACATCATCGCCGTGGTCTTGCAATCCAATGTAACCTTCATGGTTTTCTCCACCCATATTGTTCAACAGTTCATATGCAATGGGGAAATCGCCATCCTGCTTGAACTTGCTATTCTGGAGCATTTCCGTCCACTTCGGAGTCCAAAGATGGTATTCTACAACATTTGCATCATTTTGTTTGTGAATTACAGTTCCTTTATACACCATGATGCCAGCCTTATTCCACTCACCGAACGGTTTCGCATTCTGTGGTTTAGCAGGTATCATATCATAAAGGGAAGCAGCCTGACGGTTACCATCCACACCCAGTTTTGCATCAACATGGTTATCATTGTCCAGTACCTGATATTCAGAAGAACTCTGCCAAATGGGCAAATAAGCCTCCTTACCATTCTCAATGGTTGTAACCTCCTGTGCAAGATAGAAGATTCCGGAATTACCGCCCTTTGAAACCTTATATTCCAATTCCAGTTCAAAATTCTGGAACTTATGAGCGAAAATCAGGTCACCGCCACCTTCAGCCTGAGCCTCACCTGTGCCAGATCCCTTTAAATGTATTGCACCATCTTCAACATTCCAGCTTGCAGGAGCTTCATCCATGCCATAGCCACGCCATCCCGCAAGCGTCTTGCCGTCGAAGAGCGTGATATAGCCATCCTTGTCTGCCTTATACTGCGTGAAGTCAATGTTTGTTCTGTCAGCTATCTTATAGTCGAGTTTACCCTTCTCTACGGCTGCTGTATCCTGATTGCAGACACAACCCGGACACGAACAATTACACTTACAATTCTTATTGCCGCAAGAAGCCATTACGACAAGTGCCACAGCGGCAGCAAATAATGTTTTTTTCATAATATATAATATAATGGTATAATATTGGAACAAGGGTTCTTGCCCTTTACTTCAAAGACAAGAACCCCATATAGAAAAATATCAGTCTAAAATCTTTACCTTGATATTGCGATACCAGACATCATCGCCATGATCCTGCAGACCAATGAATCCTTTATGGCAGCAACCACCGGCATTGCTGAAATGCTCAAATGCGGCAGGCCATGCCTTCTCGCTGAACTTGCTGTTCTGCAACATTTCAATCCATTCCGGAGTCCAGAGCTGATACTTAACAACAAGCACACCATTCTGATAGTGGCTTACAGTACCATTCTCCACACGGATAATAGCATGGTTCCATTCGCCATAAGGTTTCTGATTCTGCGGTTTTGCAGGAATCATGTCATACAAAGAAGCCGACATGCGGTTACCATCCTTACCCATCTTTGCATCTGGATGATTGGCATTATCCAGTACCTGATACTCTGGGGCAGACACTACGATAGACTCCAGTCTTCCATCAGGTGTAGCCAATTCTTTAGCCAGATAGAAAATTCCAGAATTACCGCCTTTGGATATTTTCCACTCCAATTGCAGTTCGAAATTCTTGAACTCGTGAGCGAAAATGATTTCACCACCTTCGCCACCTTCTTTCTTGCTGTCAAACTTCAAGGCACCATCTTCGATAATCCATTTAGAAGGAACATAACTACGTCCGTAGCCACGCCATCCATCCAGACTTGTACCATCAAAGATACTGATGTAACCCTTATTGTCAACAGGCAAGTCAAGTTTGTTCCACAATTCCGGCCCCTGGAAGCCCTGTGAGCATACTATTCTCGCAGTCTTTGCTTTCTTTGCCTTACCAGCTGCACTTACAGTTGCTATTGAAGCGACCATAAGCAGAGCCAAGGATATGATTATCTTTTTCATTGTTCAGTTATTTATTAATTTTTTCATCCATTGTCCAAATTAATCCATCGGCATATCCGGCAGTTTATAGCCTTCACGATAAACCGGCTTGATCAAGCGGGCAGCAAACTCGTTGGCATCAACGGGATCACTGTAGGTACGGTCGAATGTCGGGTGACCGTCATGAATCTGGAACTTGTCCTCGATAATACTGCGGATTTTTGCATCTGCGGGAATATTGGTGAATTTCATGTTCTTGCCGTCCCACTTCAACCACTGGTCAAGAGACTGCAGACGGACTGCGGCCACACCCATCACGATCATTTCGTTCAACGGACCAGCCTCACTGAAGTCTGAGCTTGCCGGAACACGGTTTTCCGGCGACTCCTTGCAAGCACGGATCCAGTCTTGCTGGTGATGGTCGTCTTTCACGATACGGCACATCTCAGGCACCTTCGGGTCACGACCGGAAATGAGGAACGGATCATATCCATAGGTACCTACGACCATTGTGTCCTTGGTTCCGTAGAATACGCATACACCATTAGGATCAAAATGTCTGCCTTCCGGCATATCAAATGGAATGTTAGGCATCAGTCCTCCGTCATACCATGTCAGTTCACATGCGGGAAGAGCCAGTTTCGGCATATTCGGACGGGCATCGAAACGATATGTGATTTTCTCTGCTGACGGGCAGGAATCGGTCATCAACATTGTAGAACTACCGATAACAGCGCTCGGATAGCCCAGTTTCAGACCCTTGTGAGCCACATGCAGGATATGGTTGGCCATATCACCAAGTGCACCGGAACCGAAGTCCCACCATCCACGGAAATTCCACGGTGTGTAGGCTGCGTTGTAGTCACGGTAAGGAGCCGGGCCGATGAAAGCGTCCCAGTTCAGCGTGGAGGGGATTTCATGCTTTTCGGCGGGCTTCGGCATACCCTGCGGCCAGATGGGGCGGTTGGTGAACGAGTCGATGCGTGTCACCTCACCGATTTCTCCATTCCAAAGCCAGTTGATAGCCTTGCGTGTACCGGCACTTGATGCGCCCTGGTTACCCATTTGTGTTGCCACTTTGTACTTCTTGGCCAGTTTGGCAAGCAGTCTTGACTCATAGGCATAAAGTGTCATCGGCTTCTCCACATAGACATGTTTGCCTGCGATGATGGCATCAGCAGCAATGATGGCATGTGTATGGTCAGCAGTAGCCACCATTACGGCATCAGCGCTCTTGAGCATCTCGTCATACATCTTGCGGTAGTCGTTGTAACGCTTCGCCTGCGGATATCTTTCGAACACATGCTTAGCATATTTCCAGTCAACGTCACAAAGGCCAATGATGTTTTCTGTTTCCAGACCGTGCAGCACACCGGACCCACGTCCGCCGATACCCACGCCAAGAATGTTCAGTTTGTCACTCGGGGATACATGCCCATGGCTCTTACCCAACACCTTGCTGGGCACTACATAAGGAGCCAACACGAAGCCTGCCAATGCAGAGCTACCCCTTTTGAGGAATTCTCTTCTTGAAATGTCTGCCATAATTTTTTGTTTTTGGTAATAGTTAGAGTATTTGTAAATTAAACCTTTTTGTTATTATGCGGCAACAGCCCATACCCATTGGTCATGGTGCTGCGTCTTTTTATGATTTCCTTCAGTGTTTCCTGATTGCCTATAGACGGCATATCGTGTTCTGCGGCATCCCGCAGGAACCGCCATGAATAGTCCGAGGCCACGGCCGAATCCCGGAAGCTGGGCATCCTCGGGTCACGCCTGCCGGAAAGAATCGAATCTGCCATCAGGTCTATGAGCCGGTCTATGTTCTTTCCGCCGAACGGCTTTTCCAGCCGCAGCGTCTCGTTGACACCTCTTAGCTCTACCTGTGCCACTTCAAAGTTATGGGTCATGTGTGCCACGCCTTTCGTTCCGATGATGTCTATATAGGACTGGTGTGTCTGGTCTTTCGACAACTGCCCGTACACGAATCCCTGGGTCACGTCAAAGACTACCCCGTTCTCGAATGTGCCGTGGCACTGAAGCCACCACGGATCCTTGTAGTCCCACATGCGCAATGCCTGTGCATGCCAGGTCTTGAACTCGCTTCCGGCGTACCAGCGCACGATATCCACATAGTGCATGCCGCAGTCATGGAAGCAAGGGCCTTCAGACTCGTGCCCTTCCCCGGGAGCCAGACCCGGTGTCATGTGGCACACACGGAGAATGGCCAGCTCACCGATTTCACCTGTAGCGACAAAATCCTTTATGGCATGGTGATACCATGAATTCCTGAGATACAGGTTGACCGTGGTAAACTTGTCATAGTCCTTTATCATGTCCACGATTTTCCACTCGTTTTCCACGGTATCGGAGATAGGTTTCTCGGCCACAATGTACTTACCGTGCTCCATGGCTTTCACGATCTGACCTTTGCGCGAATTGGCATTGGCGCACAGAGCCACAAGCTGCACGCTGTCATCGTGGAATATCATGTCCTCTGCGTCTGTCACCACAGCCTGGGGTGCCCTTTCACGGGCCAATGTTCTGCAAGACTCGTCCAGATCACAGATGTAGGCAACCTCATATTTCGCGTTTTTTTGGAATTCTGCTAACCAAAATCGACCCATACGGCCGAACCCGATAAGACCTACTCTTATTCTCATGATAGGGTTTCTTAAGATTTACTCGGTTTTTAGAAAATTTTTATTTCCGCAAAGATAGTCCATTTTTCTAAAACCCACAACTTATTAGGGGGAAAAATAACTTTTATAATCATTATTTAGTGTTGGAAAATCATTTTTCGGAGGAAACAGGGAGCACCCCCTTCATCATGCGCGGACAAGGGAGAACAGGCAGGATATTTTCCAGTCATATAATAAAACCACCCCTTCCGGCATTATATACATATATACAAAAGAACACGCTCAGAATATAATTAAAAGGAACAGCATTATATATTAAAAGGAACAGCATTATGGAAAAGAATCTTGAGGAAAGGGTACAACAGGCAGTGGGCCTGTTCATGGAAGGTTACGGATGTGCACAGGCTGTCACCGCGGCCTTTGCCGACCTTTACGGCATGGACCGCGAAACCGCGCTTCGCATATCTGCCGGATTCGGCGGAGGTGTGGGGAGAATGCGCATGATGTGCGGAACGGTATCGGCCCTGGTGCTGCTGGCCGGACTGGACAGCGGACAGACCGAAGGCGGCAACAGGCAGGGCAAGTCGGCCTGTTACCGGCTGGTGCAGCAACTCGTGAACGGCTTCAGGGAACGCAATGGCTCTGTCATCTGCGCCGAGCTGCTCGGACTTCAGGCCAACACGCCAGTGACCCACATTCCTGACGAACGGACAGCAGCCTACTACAAGGCACGCCCATGCGCGGCCAAGGTGGAGAGTGCCGCACGCATCTTTGCCGAATACCTGGAAAAGAAGGCCGCGCAATAGTCCTGCCGCGCTGAAAGCGCCACCGCCACCAATCACTTCGGACGGAGACGACCTCTCCACATACACGCCATGCCACGGATGAAGCCTTATCGTAACATCCGTGTCATGGTTTTTTCATATCCCTTTGCGAACTTTGCACCCATGGAAAGACAATGTACCATCTTTTTCGCCGCCCTTTTTTCATTGGTCTCCATGGGCCACACGGCGGCTTTCGGGCAGGAACAGGACGGGAAAAGCCTCCTGCCGCAAATCAACGGCACGCTGCGGAGCAAGTATGAATACCAGACCTCGGAGGGTGAAGGCCGGTTCGAGGTACGCAACGCACGCATCAGCGTGTCTGGCAATGTCAGCCCGGACATTTCCTACAAGGCGGAGATAGACCTCTGCGACGAAGGCAACATCAAGATGCTCGACGCCTATACGCGCATCAAGGCATGGAATGCTGCCCAGCTCACGATGGGACAGATGCGCGTGCCCTTCACCATCGACGCCCACCGCTCACCGCACCAGCAGTATTTCGCCAACCGCTCGTTCATCGCCAAGCAGGTGGGCAACGTGCGCGATGTGGGAGCGGCCGTGGCCTACGACATGAATGTGTCGTTCCCCATACGCATCGAGGCCGGACTGTTCAATGGTTCCGGACTGACCAACCAGAAGGATTTCTGGACCGACAATGTGAACTTCTCGGCCAAGGTCCAGTGCTTTCTGCCGAAAGGATTCAACCTCACGCTGAGCACGCAGAAGATCAAGCCGGGCGAAGTGGGAATCATGATGTACGATGCCGGAGCCTACTACCATGCACACGGCTGGCACATCGAGGCAGAATACCTGCTCAAGCACTATGCCCACAAGGCGTTCAGGAACGTCCATGCGGTGGATGCATTCGCCAGCTACGACTTTGCCCTGAACGGCAAGACGGTCAAGTACATCACGCCGCTCGTGCGCTATGACTACATGTCCGACCACAGCGATGGGCAAGCCTACGCCGACCCCAAGGACGAAACGTTCACACGGCTCATCACCAACGACAGCCAGCGGTCACGCATCACTGGTGGACTTACGCTGAGCTTCCGGAAGCCTTTCGTCAGCGACCTGAGGCTGAACTACGAAAAATACTTCTACCGCAACGGAGCCGTGGTCAAGCCATCGGAACACGACAAGATTGTGGTGGAAATCATGACACGGTTCTAAACCAGACGATAACATCCGACACAAACCAGATTAACAAAAAAGGACCGGGCCACGCACCCACATGAGGATGCCGTGACCCGGTCCTGCATTTCCGGCGGCCTTCTTCCAGCCAGCCGGAACGGACATTGTCATTCGTTGTCCGGAGCCTTGTCTATGAGGTCCATGAACTGGTCGAGCTTCGGTGTGATGATGATCTGCGTGCGGCGGTTGCGCTGCTTGCCCACCTCGGTGCTGTTGGTGGCCACGGGGTTGTACTCACCACGTCCACCGGCGGTCAGGCGCTTGGGATCCACGCCATAATGGTTCTGCAGATACTGTACCACGCTCGATGCACGCAGACAGGACAGGTCCCAGTTGTTGCGTATGTTCTTCATCGTGGCGGCACTGGCATTCACGGGCACATTGTCGGTGTTGCCCTCGATGAGCACGTCATAGTCCTTGTAGTCCATGATGATCTTGGCAATCTTGCTGAGCGTCTCTTCTGCACGGTCGTTGATTTCATAGGAACCGCTCTGGTAGAGCATGTTGTCGGCCAGCGAGATATATACCACTCCCTTGAGCACCTGCACATCGACCTCCTTCAGCTCTTCCTTGCTGAGCGAACGGGTGAGGTTGTTGGTGAGCACCATGTTGAGCGAATCCGACTTCGACTTCACTTCCACCAGGTGGCGAATGTACTGGTTGGACTCGTTGATCTGGTCAACAAGCTTGGAAATGTTCACGTTGTTGGCACTGGTGTTGGTAAGGCTCTTGTCCAGCGACTGCTGCAGCGAGGCGTTGGCGGCTTTCTGCTGGGCCAGCTGCTCCTGAAGCCCCTTGGCACGCGCCTCTGCGGCGGCCAGTTTCTCCAGTGTCACCCGGTAGGTGGTGTTCAGCTCGTTGTTCTCGTTCTGGCAGCTCTTCAGGTCGGCCTGACAAGCCTGCAGGTCTTTCTTGCTGGCACAGCTGGCCATGAGCAGCAGGCCGGCAGCCAAGGCAAAAATACAGTTTCTCTTGTTCATAATACTTGATGTTTTTGATTGATGCTTTCGTCTTTCGGAATCTGATGATGCAGCCTGTCAACCAGGCGTTTATCAACATGCAAAGTTACTGATATGACGACAAACGATACCATTTGTTGCATGTGTTTATACAATTTTAACCCATTCCTCGCCTTTTTTATTTTGTGTTAACAGTCACCCGTCCAAACTGTTCCAGAAAGGATGGAAGTGGTGCCGAATCCCTGGAAGTCAACATGTTATCTTACTACATATTGACATCCAATCATCTCACATCTGAAATACAGTCAGGATTTTATGGCTCTGCAACTCCCCTACTCTAAGGAAAACCCATCCTAAAGCCACCCTAATCCCTACTGAAGGAGTCGGATGGGAAGCCGCCACACCCATTTCCGGTGGGAGGAGACGTTGGCTTGAGAACATTTTATTGAGAAAAGACACCAGGCCGATTTTGCAAAGTGTCAGAATTTTAACGTTTTTGCTTACACTTTGATTTTTCGGGGTCTTGAAAAACAGGCGGTTTTGAGCCGATTTTCATGTTAACAAGTGCAAAATGTCGGTTTTTTGCACAAAACGGAAAAATTAGTTAAGTGTTAGGGGGGAAACACTTAACTGTTTCCAGAAAATTAGTTAACTATTTTCGTTCCGGCACTTAAGTGTTTTTGAGGAAAAACTTAACTGTTTTGGGGCAAAAACTCAGTTTTTTTGGCCTCAAAACCGCGATTTTCCGGCCAAAAGTGCGAAAAATGGGGGCTGAAAACTGCACAAACTGGCTGTTTTGTGCACGGATTTAACGGATTTTAGGTTAAAATCGGACGATTTTCATTAACACTTCACGCCTGTAAAAACCTATCCCATTGATTATCAACGATTTACAAAACAGACCTCTAAAACTCAAAATTTCCGTTGGCGCGCAAAAATCCGCTCTTGCCCGATTCTTCAGAAATGGCTGGAAAATCAAAGTGTAAGCAAAAGTGTTAAAATTGTGACATTCTGAAAAAAACGGGGACATGCTTGTCCGATGGCTCAGACCCCGAAAAACACCCGTCTCTGGACAGGAACCGGGAGAACAGCTGAAAAATAGTACAGAGTGTTAAAATAGTTAAATATAATTAAATAATGTAGGGTATTTAATGGATATTACAATTATGTTTTTATATTTGCAGCACCATATAAATCTTGGTTCACTCGGTGATTGGAATACCTATATAATATCTGATATAGTTACCTATTTCTAACGTCATTTTGACAAAACGAAAAAAACCATCATTAAAGGAAAAGACCAAACGCATGGCACCGCGTTCCGCCTCATGGTGGAGAGACTGCACCCGTAGTAATACAGACAAAGACGGTTGAGATAAATCCTCATCAATACCTTATAATTAACCAAAATTAAAAACCTTATGAGAAAAACTACTACGAAGATTCTCGTATGCCTGACAATGTGCATGGGATGCACATCTGCCTGGGCGTTGAGCCAGGTAAATGGCTACTACCAGATTTCAACAGGACAGGACCTGGCAGACTTTGCTGCCATCGTCAACGAAACAGGCGACATTGATGCCAACGGTGAACTCACCGCCGACATTGACATGGCCGGTGTCGAGATGGCTCCAATCGGCAACATGGGCACTCCCTACCGGGGCAACTTCAAGGGCAATGGCCACCGAATCAACAACCTCAACATCAACCTGCCCGAGGTTGAACGCGTCGGACTGTTCGGCGTCATCGAGCCGAAGCCCTTGGAAGGCTCTACCATCTCTGGTATCATCCTGTCTTCCAGCTGCAGGATCGTGGGCAAGCACGCCGTGGCACTCATCGGTGCCGTGCGTGGACAAGGCGAAGCCGGATTACCCGGGAAGCATGTTGTGACATGCGGTGCAGTACGCATCTCATGCTGCGGCAACGAAGGCTACATACAGGCTGCCAACGGACAGGCTGCCGGCATCATGGCCGTGAACTTCGGTGACCAGCCCGCCTACATCGACAACTGCTTCAATGCCGGAGAAATCGTAGGCACAGTGGAGTCTGCCGCCATCTCAGGATGGCTTTACGGAGACCAATTCTCCACCGGCGGCAACTGCGTCACCAACTGCTTCAACGTGGGAACCATAACAGGCGCGGACGCAGACAAGAGCTTCGCGCGCGGATGGAGATTCCGCCTGTTCAACTGCTACGACGTCAACCAGAGCTGGCTGACACCGCAGATTACATCTGAAGACGTGACCGGCGGCGCGCTCTGCTACGCCATGAACGGCGGACGCTGTGACGACAAGGCCATCTGGCGCCAGACACTGGGCGATGAGGAAATCTTCTGGCCCGTGCCCACAGGTGTCGGCGACATCGTGAGCGCAAGCGGCGATGTGGTGCAACATGACATGTTCCTCGGCGAGCTTACCTATACCAACGCTGCCGGCACCAACCACTACGGACATGACATGGACGCAACCGGCGTATGCCGCCACTGCGGACTGACCGACTTCCAGTACCACGAAATCTCACGCGATGTACCGTTCACCATCGACTCTCCCGAGAAAATGGCCTTCTTCTGCTCATACGCCAAGAACTTCGACCCGAGAGTGAGTGCCAACCTCACAACCGACATCGACTTCGCTCCCCTCTGCACGCTGGGCAACGGCAATATCCTTCAGATATGCGGACAGGTGGATGCCGGAAGTAGCGAAGAATGGCTGGCCTACCAAGGTGTTTTCGACGGACAGGGACACAAAATCAACATCAAGTATGAAAACCCGAAAGTGACCTATGCTGCCCTCTTCGGCGCAGTGAACGCCGGTATCGTGCGCAACCTCTGGGTGACAGGCTCCATCACGCTCACCAGCGGAGACAACGGCATCAAGCATGCCGCCGGTCTGGTTGGCTGCGCAGGACACAACGCGACATTCGAGAACATCGTGTCGGAAGTGAACATCACCGACAACGGAACAAATGGATTCGACTGCACCGATGCCGGTATCTGTGCCCACGCACGCGACAACTGCGTCTTCCACAACGTCATCTATGCAGGTAACCTCAACGCACCCAACACTGTAGGCCACGGAGGTATCGTAGGTTATGCCCATGGCGGTGGCGACAACCAGCTCTACCTGAACTGCGCCGTTGTAGGCGACTTCAACGTACAGGAAGGCGGCGCAGTGGCACGCAACGCACAGACCTTCAGCAACTGCTATTACAAGGACACTGACCCAACAGGCAACTGGCCTAACCCCAACACCTCACAGATTGACCCCGACTACATCACACAGGGCGTACTCTGCTGGTTCCTCAACGGCATGAAGAACGGTGGCGACACCTGGCGCCAGGAAATCGGTGTTGACCCGTTCCCCGTTCCCGCCGTATTCGGCTACGACCGCGCCAAAGTCTATGCCGTTGACCCGGACTGCAGCGGCATGTGCGAAGGTGAATTCACCAACACCCCGACCCAGCTCGCCGAGCACAATATGGTGGGCAGCACCTGCTCCAACTGCGGCTACACAAGAATAGCCAATGCACAGGACATGATTGCCTTCAGCGCAACTGTCGTGGAGAACCCGAAAGCCGTAGGCGAACTGGTGGCTGACATCGACTTCGACGGCGTCGCTTTCAACGGTATCGGATTTACCGGGGACAATGCCCGCAGCGGCGATGGAATAAAACAGTACGAGGGCGTGCACTACCAGGGTGAATTCATCGGCAACGGACACCACATCAAGAACCTCATCATTGACGGTTCGGAAAAACTCGGCCTGTTCACACGTCTGGGCGACGGTGCCCACCTCCATGACTTCGTCATCGACAACACATGCGAATTCAAGGGTTTCTGGAATGTCGGCGCCATCTGCGGATGGACAGGCAGCAATGACGGCGGCCCGACAAATATCGGACACGCGCTCATCGAACGCGTCGGCGTAGAAGCCGTTGTCAACGGAACCGGAAACGACAACACACTGATGACCAACTCTTCAGAACGGCTGGCCATCACCATGAACGACTGCTACGCAGCCGGTACGCTCAACACCAACATGGGAGGTACCTACACAGGATGGACAACTACCCCCTACCGCTACACCAACTGCTTCGACGCATCCACCATTACGACAACGGAATACGACGGTAACTACACATGTTCACCCAACAGCCAGTACAGGCTGGTGCGTTCATGGCAGCCAATCCAAGTGAAAGGCCTGACGCTGTACAGCTACCAGCTCAATCATGACTGGTATGGCACATACTCGCCTGGAACCTACGTTCCCGAAGCCGACTATGGCAACGGCAAGCTCACAGAACTCCTCAACGCTGGCCGTACAGGCGTCAACGCCGTCTGGAAACAGGGCGAATACTTCCCCGTACTCACAGGCAATATTCCTACCGGAATCAGCGAAGTAGGCACAATGGATGAGGGCAAGACTGCCAAGACTGCAATCTATACCGTCAACGGTATGCGCCTGAACAAGACGCAGCGCGGTCTGAACATCATGAAGATGAACGACGGCACCGTGAAGAAAGTGCTCGTGAAATAATAAGGGAAAGAGCCGCTGGAAAGACACGCGGGTTGCCACAAACAGCTCAATACGGATAACCGCCCCGTGTCGTGAGAGTACACTCACCATCAATCAGTATATCAGAAGGAGAGGGACGTTCCTTGTGTTAGGGGCGTACCCTCTCTTATTTTTGCCACAGCTTTCCGGGAAACAGACTACAGAGTATTCACCATGGACAGTCAGTCCAGAAAACACGACCAAGGCATTTCACGACCCAAAAAGTTCTTTCATGACAGAAAACGACCTCAGTTCCGGGAAATCAGCTACATGCAGACGATAATAATTCAGCATAATCTCCGTGCAGCGATTGCGTTCCTCACGTGACATGCGGAACAGATGCATGTTGGAAAAGTCCATACGCAAGAGCTGGCGCAGACGGGAAGCATCCTCTGGACGCAGGAAATCGGCATGCAACGGTACACTGTCGGTAAAACATCCGGAACGCAAGTCAAAACAGGCATCAGGCGAATCACAATCGGTATTGGGGCTGAAACCGATGAAACGCGCTATATGGAGCATAAAGGTGAGGTGGAAATTCGCCACAGCCCCACAGCAACCGTCAAGCCAGCGCACACTGGCGGTAACATATTCAAAAAGCGGTTCATTACCTTGTTCGTCGCGCGTACCATAATATATAAACTCTGCAATGAAAAGTGCAATGGACAGCTTGACCGGGTCAAAGGGTATGGAGATAAAGGGCGCGGAGAGAGCGACATCACGCAGACGCTGCAACGGTGCATTGGGTCTGAAATCGAACGTAGCCTCCATAATGGTAAGCGGTTGGAAAAACTGTTTCTTGACCCTTGCCCTTCCCGTTTTCGGTATATGCTGTATGAACGAAAGCCTACCGAACTGCTCTGTCAACAGGTCAACGATAAGTCTTGAGTCACCATATTTAAGTGCTCTCAAGACAATGGCTTTGGTCGTTGTAATCATACAATTAAGCGGATAATGGCAACAAAAATACAAAAAAAAGGCTATTCCGGGAAAATTTTCCAAAAATTATTTGGTGGATAAGGGAAATAGTCGTAACTTTGCACCCGCTATTCAAGCGACATGGTCCCTTCGTCTATCGGTTAGGACGAGAGATTTTCATTCTCTAAAGAGGAGTTCGACTCTCCTAGGGACTACAACAAAATAAAGAAGAAAACAAAGATGGCAAATCACAAATCATCATTAAAAAGAATCCGTCAGGACAAGGTCAGGAATCTGCACAACAGATATTATGCAAAGACCATGCGCAACGCCGTTCGCAAACTGCGTGCGCTTACCAGCAAGGAAGAGGCTCTGGAACTTTATCCAACCGTACAGAAGATGCTTGACAAACTTGCAAAGACGAACATCATCCACAAGAATAAGGCCGCAAACTTGAAATCAAGTCTGTGCCAGCATATCAGCAAGCTCTAAAAAAAAATCCGCTTGCAGTGGGAAAGGAACAAAGGCCGCGATAAATTTCGTGGCCTTTTTTTATACATTTTCCGCCACAAACAGGCCATACGTATCTACGTTTCCCCACAAAGGAGCAGAAAGTAGCAACAAAATCGGGAAAATCCTTGGCTGTATCGGGAAAACTTCGTAAATTTGCACCGTTCAGAGGAATGAGGGGCTCACGAAGCTCCTCATTTTTTAATTACTGGAAACCAAAGAATATGATAGACAAGAACATCGTAAAAGCTTCCGTTGAAGAATGGCTCACTGACAAGGACTATTTTCTCGTTGACATAGAAATAGGACAAGACAACCGCATCGTTGTCGAGATAGACCATGCCGACGGCGTATGGATTGAAGACTGTGTGGAATTGAGCAGATTCATTGAAAGCCGTCTGAACCGCGACGAGGAAGACTACGAGCTGGAAGTAGGTTCTGCTGGGTTGGGACAGCCTTTTAAAGTGCCACAGCAATACGTGAACTTCATCGGGAAAGACGTGGAAGTGCTGGATGGTGACGGCAAGAAAATACGCGGCGTACTCAAAGCCGTGGAAGGCAACAGCTTTACTGTCAGCGTGAGCGAGAAGGTGAAAGTAGAAGGGAAAAAACGTCCGCAACTGATGGATGTGGACAAGACCTATGAAATGGACAAAGTAAAATACACAAAATATCTAATCAGTTTCAAATAAACCTATGGCAGCAAAAAAGAATGAAGAAACGATAAGCATGATCGATACCTTCAAAGAGTTCAAGGAAACGAAGAACATCGATCGCACAACCTTGGTGAGCGTGCTGGAGGAAAGTTTCCGCAATGTCCTGGCCAAGATTTTCGGCAGCGATGAAAACTTCGATGTCATCGTCAACCCTGACAAAGGCGATTTTGAAATCTACCGCAACCGCATAGTCGTGGCAGACGGCGAAGTGGAAGACGAGAACAAGCAGATTTCACTTAGCGAAGCCCGGAAGATAGAACCCGACTACGAAGTGGACGAAGATGTTTCAGAACGTGTGGACTTCGCGAAATTCGGCCGCAGGGCTATCCTTAACCTGCGTCAGACACTGGCTTCGAAAGTATTAGAGCTGGAACACGATTCTCTGTATAACAAATACAAGGACCGTGTAGGACAAATCATTTCCGGTGAGGTATATCAGGTGTGGAAACGTGAAGTGCTGATTGTTGACGATGAAAGCAATGAACTGATACTGCCCAAAAGCGAACAAATCCCAAGCGATTCATACCGTAAGGGTGAAACCATCAGAGCAGTCATCTTGCGTGTGGACAATGAGAACAACAACCCGAAAATCATCCTTTCGCGGACCAGTCCGACATTCCTTCAAAGACTATTGGAGGCTGAGGTGCCAGAAATCAATGACGGCCTTATCTCAATACGCAAGATTGCCCGTATGCCGGGTGAACGTGCTAAAATTGCGGTAGAAAGTTATGACGAACGCATTGACCCTGTAGGCGCATGTGTAGGCGTGAAGGGTAGTCGCGTACACGGCATCGTCAGGGAACTGTGTAACGAAAACATCGATGTCATCAATTATACAGCCAACACCAAGCTGTTTATCCAACGCGCACTCAGTCCTGCAAAGGTATCGAGTATCAATATTGATGATGAAACAAGAAAGGCTGAAGTGTTCCTTAAGCCAGAAGAAGTGAGTCTGGCTATCGGCCGAGGAGGTTTAAACATCAAGTTGGCATCCATGTTGACAGAATATACCATTGACGTGTTCCGCGAAATATCTGAAAACGAGGTGGACGAAGACATCTATCTCGAAGAATTTGCAGACGAAATAGACCAATGGGTCATCGATGCTATTAAGGCCATCGGACTGGACACAGCAAAGGCCGTGATTAACGCGCCACGTGAAATGCTCGTAGAAAAAGCCGACCTTGAAGAAGAGACGGTGGACAATGTGTTGAGAATTCTCAAAGCTGAGTTCGAACAATAAGCACACTCTCGTATCGGAACGCACCGGCGTGTGCGTTCTGATAAAACACATCAAAACGCGGCGCATACGCCGATGCGCACCCCATTAAACGGAATAAAACAGCAGATAAATTAATGAGCATCAGGTTAAACAAAGCATTACGTGAATTGAACATAGGACTTCAGACGGCAGTTGAATTCCTTGAAAAGAAAAGTGAACTTGGGGAAGTGAAAGCCGAACCCAGCTTCAAGCTTAACGATGAGCAATACAATGCGCTCGTGGATGCCTTCAAGCAAGACAAGGAGGTTCGCACTCAGGCTGAAAAACTCCAGAAAAAACCCAAGGAAAAAAAACAGAGCATCGGAAGTCCGAATACCCGTGCAGAAAGTTTGCTAGAATCTTCAACCCAACAGCAATATAAGCCATTGGGTAAGATAGACCTTGACAACATTGGCAAACCTTCTATCAACAGAAAACATGCTGAGCCTGAGAAAAACAATGCCCAGAAAATGACTGCTGCCGTCAGTCAGCCACAGCCTGAGATTACTGAGAAACCGGCTAAACCTGTGGAAAACAAACAGGAAACAGTGCAAAAGGCAAGCATAGAAACAGCCAAGTCAACTGAAGAACCGACCGTCAAGCCCAACAACCCAGAACCGGTAACCGTCAGTCTGGAGGAGGAAAAGCATACAAAGCCGATTGTGCAGAAAAAAACATCGGAAGAAGAGAAAGAGGCACAGCATATAGACAATGTAGAATCTACCAACGCACAGAAAGAAATCTTCACGACTAACAGTGAGCAAAAAATGCTCAAGGCTCCAAAAGTCAATGTACTCGGTCGCATAGACCTTGATGCACTTAACCAAAGTACTCGTCCCAAAAAGAAGACCAAGGAAGAGAAAAGAAAAGAACGTGAAGAAAAAACGCAGAAACAAGGTGGCGAGAAGAAAAAACGTGAGCGTATCAATAAAGTACGTGTGGATATTACTGCAGCTGCCAATCAAGCCACACAATCAGGTAACAGCAACAAGAACAGTAACGCCAAGAAAAAGAAAAACCGGAATAGAAGCCAAAAGCCTCTGGAGGTCAATGAAGAAGACGTAGCACGCCAGGTAAAAGAAACGCTCGCCCGTCTGACCAATAAACAGAACCAGAATAAGAAAGGTGCTAAATACCGCAAGGAAAAGCGAGAAGCCGTCCAGGAGAAGCTAAATGAAGAACTCAAGGAAGAGCGCAAGGAAAGTAAAACACTGAAGCTGACTGAGTTCGTAACTGTAAGCGAACTGGCCACGATGATGAATATCAGCGTGAATCAGGTTATCGGTACGTTGATGAGTGTTGGTATTATGGTTTCAATCAACCAGCGCCTGGACGCTGAAACCATCAACCTTGTGGCAGAAGAGTTTGGCTTCAAGACCGAATACGTCAGTGCAGAAGTACAGGAAGCGATTACCGAGGCCGAAGACGATGAGAACGACCTTGTTCCCCGTGCACCGATTGTAACCGTAATGGGACATGTGGACCATGGCAAGACTTCACTGCTCGACTATATTCGCAAGACCAATGTAATTGCAGGTGAAGCCGGAGGTATTACACAGCATATAGGAGCATACAATGTAAAACTTGATGACGACAGACAGATAACATTCCTCGACACCCCAGGACATGAGGCATTCACCGCCATGCGTGCCCGTGGAGCCCAAGTGACAGATATAGCCATCATCATCATTGCTGCAGACGACAGTGTAATGCCTACCACAAAAGAAGCTATTGCACATGCACAGGCAGCCAATGTACCCATGGTATTTGCCATCAACAAAATAGACAAGCCAGGTGCCAATCCTGACAAAATCAGGGAAGACCTGGCCAACATGAACCTTCTTGTTGAAGAATGGGGTGGAAAATACCAATGTCAGGAAATATCAGCGAAGAAAGGCATTGGTGTTAAGGAACTTCTGGAAAAGGTACTTCTTGAAGCTGAAATGCTTGACTTGAAAGCTAACCCTAACCGCAAGGCGACAGGTTCAATCATAGAATCTTCACTCGACAAAGGACGTGGATATGTTTCAACAGTTCTGGTGTCAAATGGTACGCTCAAAGTAGGCGACAATGTCATTGCAGGAACTAGCTATGGGCGTATCAAGGCCATGTTCAACGAACGTAACCAGCGCATACAAAAGGCAGGTCCATCAGAGCCTGCTATCATACTTGGATTGAACGGTGCTCCAACCGCTGGAGACTCATTCCATGTACTCGAAACAGAACAGGAAACACGCGATATCGCCAACAAACGTCTGCAACTACAGAGGGAACAGGGATTACGTACGCAGAAACGGCTTACACTTTCTGATATCAGCCATCGCATTGCACTTGGTTCATTTAAAGAGCTTAATATCATCGTCAAGGGTGATACTGACGGTTCCATTGAAGCACTTAGCGATTCGTTCATCAAGCTATCGACTGAAAAGATCAAAGTCGATGTCATATACAAAGCCGTAGGCCAGATATCAGAAAGTGATGTCACGCTGGCAGACGCTTCTGATGCAATCATTGTGGGCTTCCAGGTTCGTCCCTCCGCAGCAGCACGCAAACAGGCAGAACAGGAAGGGGTAGAAATCAACACTTACTCAGTTATCTACGATGCCATTGACGATGTCAAGTCAGCCATGGAAGGCATGCTTGACAAGGTAAAGAAAGAAGTCGTTACCGGCCAAGTTGAGGTACGAGAAGTGTATAAAATCTCCAAAGTGGGAACCGTTGCCGGTGCATACGTAACGGAAGGAAAGGTACACCGTGTTGACAAGGCACGAGTCGTACGCGACGGAATCGTTGTACACACAGCTCCCATCAATGCCCTCAAACGCTACAAAGACGATGTCAAGGAAGTGGCCACCAACTTTGAGTGCGGTATTTCACTTGTCAATTTCAACGACATCCAGGTTGGCGACATTCTGGAAACATTCACCGAAATAGAAGTGCAGCAGAAACTGTAAAGGCACAACGACATACCACATAACCATTTTAAATCCCTTGCTGAGAATTTATGAATCAAGCAAGGGATTTTTCTTGTCCAGAACTCGACTGGAATCCATTAGCTACGCCAAAGGACAAGAAAGGCTTCCACTCGAGCCTACATGGACAGGAAGGGCTACAGGAAACGAGACACATAAAATCGTGAACAGCACGCTGAAAACATCGGGATAACAAAGAAAAAAGTTCCAGACACTTAAGCGTCAACTGGTATTCGCAGCGTGAACACTATTATTCACAGTGTGAACACCAGATTACACTTTGTTTCCTGGAAGATTTTACTTGGTTTTCCAAACTTTCCAGTTCATCATTTCAAACATTTCCATTATATGCCCAACACTTCCAAAAGACCGGTGACCTACAATGAAAACACACAACAACATATCGCACTTGTCCATCGGCTTTACAATTTACAATTACGCTGTACCCAGCACGCAACAGACTTGTTTTTATTTCAAAAATTTCGTGATACTACATTTTTTTAGTAACTTTGCATACACATATACCAAACAAGAAATGGCAGAAATACAAAACAACGAGAACAATTATTCGGCAAGTAATATTCAAGTTCTTGAAGGATTAGAGGCCGTAAGGAAACGTCCGGCCATGTATATCGGTGATATCAGTGAGAAAGGTCTTCACCATTTGGTAAACGAAACGGTTGACAACTCCATTGACGAGGCAATGGCGGGATACTGCACTGATATAGATGTAACCATCAATGAAGACGAATCTATTACAGTACAAGACAACGGACGCGGTATTCCTGTCGATGAACACAAAAAATTGCACAAGTCGGCATTGGAAGTCGTCATGACTGTACTCCATGCCGGTGGCAAGTTCGACAAAGGCTCCTATAAAGTCAGCGGAGGCTTGCATGGCGTGGGTGTAAGTTGTGTCAATGCACTTTCAAAGCACATGCTTTCACAAGTATTCCGTGACGGGAAAATATATCAGCAGGAATACGAAAAAGGCAAGCCACTGTATCCCGTAAAAGTTGTCGGAGAAACAGAACTCCGTGGAACACGCCAGCAATTCTGGCCAGACCCCACCGTATTCACTACAACACACTACCAGTGGGACATCATTGCCCGCAGGATGCGTGAACTGGCCTATCTGAATGCCGGAATCAAGATTACCCTGAGGGACATGCGTCCTGATGAGAACGGTAAGACCCGAGAAGAGGTGTTCCATGCAAAGGACGGCTTGAAAGAGTTTGTGCGTTATGTGGACCGTCATCGCACCCATCTGTTTGACGATGTCATATACCTCAAGACAGAGAAGCAGAACATTCCGATTGAAGTCGCTGTGATGTACAACACCGACTATTCCGAGAACATTCATTCATACGTCAACAACATCAACACAATTGAAGGCGGTACGCACCTGACAGGCTTCAGGATGGCACTTACAAGAACCCTTAAAGCCTATGCCGATGCAGACCCCACCATTTCCAAGAACATAGAAAAGGCAAAAATCGAGATTGCCGGCGAGGACTTCAGGGAAGGCCTGACTGCAGTTATATCCATAAAGGTTGCAGAACCTCAGTTTGAAGGACAGACCAAGACAAAGCTTGGCAACAATGAAGTGTCCGGCGCTGTCCAGCAAGCCGTAGGCGAAGCCCTTTCCAACTATCTTGAGGAACATCCCAAGGAAGCCAAACTCATTTGTGACAAGGTCGTGCTTGCCGCCACTGCACGTATAGCAGCAAGAAAAGCGCGCGAAAGTGTCCAAAGAAAGAATCCCATGACAGGTGGAGGATTGCCTGGCAAACTGGCCGACTGTTCCAACAAAGACCCCAAAGAGTGTGAAATCTTCCTTGTCGAGGGAGACTCTGCCGGAGGCTCCGCCAAGCAAGGCAGAGACCGCTATACACAAGCCATCCTGCCTCTTCGCGGAAAGATTCTGAACGTAGAGAAAGTACAATGGCATCGTGTGTTTGAGGCAGAGTCTGTAATGAATATCATCCAGAGCATCGGAGTTCGTTTCGGCGTTGACGGAGAAGGCGACAAAGAAGCCAATACGGATAAACTACGCTATGACAAGATCATCATCATGACCGATGCCGATGTCGATGGTTCACATATCGACACTCTGATTATGACACTATTCTATCGTTTCATGCCGAAAGTCATTCAGGAAGGCCATCTTTACATAGCGACGCCCCCACTCTACCTCTGTACCTACAAGAACAAGGTAAAGGAGTATTGCTATACAGACCAGCAACGCCAGGCATTCCTTGACAAATACGGTAATGGTTCAGAGAATAACGGCATCCATACACAGCGTTACAAAGGTCTTGGTGAAATGAATCCCGAACAATTGTGGGAAACAACCATGAATCCGCAAACACGTCTGCTGAAACAGGTTACCATCGAAAATGCAGCAGAGGCGGACGAGATTTTCTCCATGCTGATGGGTGACGATGTGGAACCACGTAGACAATTCATAGAAGAGAACGCCACATACGCAAACATTGACGCATAAGGCAGAAAAAGCAAAGTGCCAGTCCTGGCGGTGTCAAGTCAAAGGAAAAGCCACTGAAGCCGAGACTGAAACGAGTTAAGTCATTCCTCTGAAACAGCAAACGGGGATGTGTCGTACAGAAAAGACACATCCCCGTTTTTTTATGTTATCAAGTGCATTATATCCAATCCCTGTCCAAGACATACCAGATGTGCCATGTATGCAGTCATATCGGGATCTTTCCTGTAGCTAACGCCTACACATCCGTTGTACAGGCCCCGTGCAATGGAAGCATCCTCATTGCACGGGGCTGTCGGACAGTTATCAATACACGCCTAACTCGTAGATGCGCAAAGCATCGTGACCGACTTCCTGTGTCGGGCCAGTCACGAAAAGCCTGATATAGCGCACCTTGACAGGAGCAAACGAGCGCTCGACATCGTTCAGCCTGTTACCGTCGAGCATGTCCAGGGTCTGCCATTCTTCATTCAAACTGTTGCGTCCCTGGAGCAGACATGCACGGGTGATATAATCAGAAGACTCCATCCCTGCATTCAACATGGACCATGAAGAAACCAACTTTTCCTCTCCCAGGTCGAATGACACGAAGTTAGGAGCAGGCTTCACATCGCACCACTTTGTTTCAGAATTGCCGTCAAACATCATCGGGACAGTTTCCCTTTCGTTGCACTCGCCTGAAACCGCCAGCACCTTTGCCGAGGCGAGCAGGTTCACCTTGTCCATCTTGTCAGCTGAACCATTCTCCGGCTTGTTTCCAGTCCTGAAAAGGCAGCATGCAGGTTCGGCCTGTGGACCCTCTGCAACGGCGGTAGCAGCAAACACGACGATATTCTCGTCATCGGGCAACACCAGTTCTGTTGCGCCTTTGGGAATGTCTATCCCATACTTGAACATATAAGTGAACTCATAAGCCTCATCATCGGCAGACGAATGACGGTGTGTTCCAACGTAAGCCACTTCCGCATCTTTGAGATAGCCCTTGGTATGGCCTTCGTGACCCCATTGTCCCACAAATCCAGTGTAATAGGGCACATTGACCGACTTCTTCTCCGTTCCCACTGTGAATACGGCCTCGCGGTCGCCCTTTGTCGAAGCTGCCAGCACATACACCTTATTATATTGTGCACCCTGAGGCAGACTGATGGCATTGCCCTTGCATATCAAACCGTTCTCACCGTCCTTCTCGCCAAAGCTGAACGGCACATTGTCCACGATGATGCCCTCGTCAGGCAACAGTTCGGCAGCGTAGCTGTTTCCGCCAGTAAAGTCGGCGGCTGCACGGAAGCCGTTGAATGTAAAGCAACGCTTGTCATAAGGCAATTCAAGCGATTCAGCCTGCAAGCCACATGCATCCTGGGCCGACAATGCCACACGGAATGTCTTTACGCTGAAGGGCTTGACATCCACCGTCAGCTGGTTTCCGCTGAACACCGCACTGCCTTTTTCCTTCTCCGTACCGTCAGCCTCAACAGCCTTTGCTATATTACCAGCAAACGAGATGACAGCCTTCTGGGCTGAACTTCCGGTGTTCTCATACACACGGACCACATACTCATCACCCTTTTCAGCTTTCTTCACGGCATGTACCGTGACATTGGCATTGTCGCAGGAAACGAACGAGAATGTCCTGCCCAGATCGCCCTTGTGCTTCGTGGTAGTAAAGGCACGCAACGGGCTGTTGAGCACCGTTGACTGCTGCACGGCCTTAGCTTTGTCCAATGCGCCGGCATGGCCAACGATACTGTATGTAAACTCATGATAACCCATATCCTGCTGTCTTTGGTAGGTATAGCCGCCGCCGGGTTTCGGGGCGAAAAGCAATGACAGACGAATCGTACTGTCATCGGGCTTGTCCCATCCATACTTGCAGTCGTTGAGCACCGTCACGCCATAGTCACCGCTGCGGTCGGTCAGGTCTGTCCATTCGTGCGAGTACACCTCATAGCAATTGTCCTGGTTATTGCCACGCTGCACACTTCCCAGTCCGAGGTCATAGGTAGCCTTCCCGTTGCTCACGTTCAGGGGGAACTGTGCCTTCAGCAGTGAGTTCTCTGAACGCCAGTCCACTTCATTGTACACATCAATGCGGTCTGCCAGTGCACCCTCATACAGACGGATATACTGACGGAAAGCCGATTCCCCGTAGGTTTTCGTAATGCACAGCGACTTGCGGAGCGCACCGTCCTCCACCAGTTCCACCCTGGCATTCTGCACCACCGGCACCGGATCCTTATCTACTGTATGCTTGAGGATTTCCCATGCGGGCCATGCCTCAGACCGGCAGTCGTCAAACACCACCAGCCCGATGCTCTTTCCGGGAGCCACCAGCTGCTTGCCCACGCGCTTGTCCATGATAGAAGTGATGTTTCCGTTTTTGTCAACCGTAAGTCTATATACGGAGTTTTCAATCGTATTGGCCTGCCTGTTCACCTTTGCCGGAGCCTTTCCTCCAGCTTTCAGGCTGAACACCGAGAAGCCCGTACCGGGCACTGTCGCCTCAGCCAGCAGATGACGCTGCCCCCTGGAGTCGGTCACCACCTGGGAAGCCACCTTCTTGCCCTCAGCGTTGGTCACAGTGTAGGAAGCAGCCATGTCGGGCACCTGTATTTCCACCATCCCGTCCACCGGGAACGACTCGGTATTATACACCACTACTGGCGTGCCCGACACGTTGGTGTTCATGCGTGAAGCCACACCGCTCACGGCAGTAGTGAGCACCTTGGAGAAACGCTGCAAGGAAATCAGTTCATCGTTCCACGAGAACTCGTATGCGCGCGGAATACTTGTTCCGGGCAGGTCGTCATGGAACTGATGGAGCAGCACGCGTTGCCAGTTCTGTGTCATCTCCGTTCTCGGATAAGGCACCATGCCCAGCCACTCCGCAGCCACGGATGCACGCTCGGCAGCATCGGCCAGGTGTTCGTTCTGGCGGTTGTAGAGTTTCATGGCAGCCTGAGAAGTATAGCAGCCCGTCCCGTGAACATCCATGAGCAGTTCGCCGTCATATACCGGCAACTCCGGATGCTTGTCGAAAGGCAGGAAGTCCTTGTAGAGCTGGTCGCTTGTGGCACTGATAATCTGGATGGGGCCGTTGCCCTTTATGCCCTTCTCCACGGCACGTACAGAGGGTACGTTCGGCGAGCCGCCCGTATCGCCCGTACCATAGTAGCGATAGACCATATTGAGCGGACTTTCGGCAATCTCACGCTTCAGCTTGGCATTGTCGGAAATGTCCACGTCCTTGAAACGCTCACCGTATGCGAATCCGTGAGCCATCATGATGCGGCTGCCGTCTATGCCCTGCCACAATCCGATGGTGAACGGATACTTCTTCTTGTTCTCAAAGAAAGGATGCACCCTCCATCCCACTTTCTGGGACGAGAATCCTATCAGCCCGCAGTGGGCAGCCAGTGTGGGCAGGTCATAGCCAAACCCGAAGCAGTCGGGCAGGAACACGTCCGTGCTCTCCTTGCCGAACTCATCGCGGTAGAACGTCTGTCCCAGCAAGGCGTTGCGCAACCAGGACTCCGGCGACACGATGACCGTTTCGTTGGCATCCCAGCTTGTGCCGGTGAGGTGCCACCTGCCCTGCGCCACATACTTCTTCACTTCCTCATACTCCTTGGGGAAGTACTCCTTCATCCAGGCATACTTGATTGCGCCCTCAAAGTTGAAGACATAGTCGGGATAGGTTTTCAGCAGATGGAGGTTCTGCGTAAGGGTCTTCCACACATAGCGCTTGATGGTGGTCTGGATGTCCCAGTTCCACTGCGTGTCCAGATGTGCGTCAGCCACCATGTACGCCTTCGGCCTGGCCGTTTCGGCGTTTTGGGCCTGGGCAGTTCCGCCCATCAGGAGCAGACCGGCCAAAGCCACAGAAAAATAATGTTTTCGCATAAGATGTTTATTGTTAGTGTTACTTAGTATAAGACATTTCAAAGGTACAGAACACCACCTTATTAAACAAGGAAAGATTGGATAATTAATTTAATTTAACGCTCTGTTTTCATTCATCTCCATACAGGGCGAAAATCAAAGTGTCAGGAAAATACCGGTTTTTCGTGACACTTTGATTTTTCTGGGTCTTGGAAAACAGGCTGTTTTAGCCCGATTTTCATGTTAATAAGTGTAAATTGTCGGTTTTTTGCACAAAACGGAAAAAT
>JBJEHA010000004.1:0-26236 GCA_051875605.1 Prevotella sp.
GAAACATACAATAGGCGGCGATAGCTCCCGGCAAGTTCACGATGAAATTGTCAAGAAGGCCTTGTATTCCAGCGGTTTCCTGTCATCCACATCTCCCGGGTTATCATGAAGTTGAGCAACTCACCCTTTTCGTTACAGATCAGATGCAGCTTGAAGCCAAAGAACCATCCCATGGAACACCTGCCTCTTTGTGCAATGCCCCTGAACACCTTGTGGATATGTATCCTCTGGTTCCTGCACACTCTAAGGGGAGTGCTGTCCACGAAACTTATGCCTGTACATTTCCCAAGCAATACCTTCTTGATGAACAGAGCCAAAGGTATGGCAACTTCCTTTTCAAGTTCCACGAAACGGTTGTATGAAACAGTATCATGATTAGCATGATTTCAGCCTTTGACATTGTGGAATCACGGTGGTAATGCCGCTTTTTATTTGATTTGAGCGTATATTTCTCCATCATGGCATCAAAAAAACTTGCAGAAATCATCTGCCATACAAAATAATTCTGTAACTTTGTCCTCGGTGATCATAGCGATTATTGTTTGTAATTCTTTGTATTTGAGCACTATAAAGTTACAACAATTTTCGCTAATCACCAAATTTTCAAGCACTTATAATTCGTCGAACTCACGTTATCTTATCAAATGAAAAAACACATTAGAACCATGAAACATTATTTTCTGAAACAGTTGTTCTGTCAGGCCAGGTATGGCCTTTTCCTGATTGTGGCATGCGTGTCGGCTGTGTCGGCCAACGCACAGGGTGACGATGCCCGGATGAACCGTTTTATCGACGGCCTGATGAAAAAAATGACCCTTGCCGAGAAAATCGGTCAGCTGAATCTTGGCGCTGGTGGCAATCCTATGGTCATCAACAGCAATCTGGGTTTGGAAGAGTCTGTGGCCCAGGGTTTTGTGAGTTCCTGTGGCGGGGCCGACATGAATCTGCAGCGTGCGGCAGTGGAGAAGTCGCGACTGGGCATTCCTGTCCTTTTCGGCCTGGATGTCATCCATGGATATTGCACCACTTTCCCCATTCCGCTGGCTATGGCTTCGAGTTGGAACCTGGAACTGATAGAGCGTTCTGCCCAGATTGCCGCAAAGGAAGCCACGTCGCAGGGTATCAGCTGGACCTGGTCACCTATGGTCGATATTGCGCGCGACCCGCGATGGGGACGTGTGGCAGAGGGAGCAGGAGAGGATCCCTACCTGGGCAGCTGCATTGCACAGGCCATGGTGCACGGCTACCAGGGAACGAGTCTCGGCAGTGACTCCACACTTCTGGCCTGCTTCAAGCATTTCGCGCTTTATGGTGCGGCCGAGGGCGGAAGGGACTATAATACGGCGGACATGAGCCGTTGGTACATGTACAATTTCTATCTGCCTCCTTATAAGGCTGCTGTGGAGGCCGGATGCGGAACGGGCATGTCATCGTTTAATGTGGTCGATGGTGTGCCGGCCACGGGCAATGCTTTCCTGCTCGACCAGCTGTTGCGCCACGAGTGGGGTTTCAAGGGCTTTATGGTGTCAGATGCCAACAGTGTGGCCGAGATGGAGTTCCATAGGGTGGGCGATCCGGAAGAGGCCACACGGTTGGCTTTGACGGCGGGCCTGGATATGGACATGGGTTCACGTCATTATCTTCAGTATCTTGTCAAGCTACTCAAGGAGAAGAAGGTGACGATGAAGATGATTGATGCCTCTGTGCGCCGTATCCTTGAAGCCAAATACCGTCTGGGACTTTTCGATGACCCTTATCGTTATCTGAAACAGAAGGATGACCCACAACGTCAGTCCTGTCTGCTCTGCGACAGCCATGTGGCTACGGCGCGCAGGCTGGCAGGAGAGAGCATCGTGTTGCTGAAGAATGCCGGTGGACTGCTGCCCTTGCGTCCGTCACTCAGGCATGTGGCTGTCGTTGGCCCGATAGGCAGGGAGGCCAGTCAGCTGTTTGGCACGTGGAGCACATGTCCTGACGGAAGCAAGTCGCGCAATGTGGTAGATGCGCTCCGTTTGGCATTGGGTGATGGTTGCAAGGTGACTTATTCACAGGGCTGTCAGGAAACGGAAGGCTATGGCAACTATTATACTACGGACGGCACGGGGAAGTCGGCCTCCATGATAGCAGAGGCAGTGGCTTCAGTGCGGGATGCCGATGTTGTCATTGCCTGTGTGGGTGAACCGTCGGGATGGACAGGGGAGGTCAATTCGCGTGTGGACATAGGCTTGCCTCCGTGTCAGAAGGCTTTGCTCAAGGCCTTGAAGGACACGGGAAAACCGGTTGTCGTGGTGGTGATGAGTGGAAGGCCGCTGGTTCTTTCTGACGAGGATGAGGCTTTTCCGGTAATTGTCGAGGCTTGGCATGGTGGCACTTCTGCTGCAGATGCCTTGGCCGATGTGCTCACGGGCAGGGTCAATCCTTCAGCTAAGCTGACTATGACTTTCCCCCGCTACAAGGGACAGGTGCCCATCTTCTATAATCACTTGCACACCGGAAGGCCGATTGGAGAATACAAGCCAGACTGGTTCGTGAGCAAGTACATTGACATTCCGATTGAAGACAATACTCCGCTCTATCCCTTTGGCTACGGCCTGAGTTATAATACTTACAGGTATTCCAACCTGAGGGTTGACAAGACGGTGGCAAAGGGTGAGCATGATGCCATTGTGGTGAGTATGGATGTGGAGAACATGGGAGATAGGGCAGGAAAGGAAATTGTCCAGCTCTATATCACCGACTTGATTGCCACGACATCGCGTCCCGTGGTGGAACTCAAAGGCTTCCAGAAACTTGATTTTAAGCCGGGGGAGGCAAAGACCGTTTCGTTCATTGTAACGCCTGAACAGCTGAAATTCTACGGACGTGATCTGAAATATGACTGGGAAAGCGGCGACTTTGAACTGGCCATTGCACCCAATTCGCGTGACCTGAACAAAGTGAAGATTCACTGGGATAAGTAGGAAATCTGGTCAAGGACCTACAGGGAACGGGCTTCACAGCTGCTTTCATGGCATTTGTGAAGCCCGTTTTCCTATAGATCTGCCTGTCTGTTCAGAACAGTATCTGTTTGTGATAGTCCTTGTCTGTCCACACCCTGTCATCCATGAGGTGGTAGATGGGCTTGAGCCTGACATCCGTTCCTTTCACTGACCATGTGGTCCTGTCCAGCCGTTCAAACTGTGCATCCGGGGCTATGGAAAGATTCCCTTTTCCTGAAACGCCCAGAAGCAGTGGCCCGAAGGCTATCTTTCTCCACGTTTTTTCGGTGTTGTGCTTGTTCAGTGTGTTTTTCCAGTGCGTTTCCATGGAGAAAGATATCGCAATACGGTCGCCCTTCCTGAAGTCCCCCTTGACGGCCAGGAATCCCTTCTTGCGTGTGGCTTTGGCCTTCTTTCCGTTAATGCTTACGGTGTGTCCTTTCGTCCAGGACGGTGCGGCCAGCAGCAGTTCCACTGTGCCGACATCGTTGTTGCCTATCTGTATTTCCACATTGTTTCCGAAGGGATAGTCCGTGACCATTTCCAGCTGTATGTTTTTGCCTTCCATTGCGGTGTTCAGGTTGGCAGTGCGGAGAAATGGCATGAACACCTGACGCTTTCCGGTGAAGAATGTGTAGCGTGCAGCCGAAGCCAATCCCTCGCCTCCGCGCATGGTGCAGCACCAGTGTGCTTCGTTGCAGTGCAGTGCCAGTTCCTGTGTTCCTGTGGCTATTCCCGGACAGTTGTCGCATCCGAATCCCCCGTTGTACCGTTGCGTGTGGCAGATGGCGTTGAAGTAGATGTTTTCAGCTTCTTCCAGATACATCGGGTCCATGGTGTGCTGCCATAGCTGGACGGCCAGCATATAGGAATCGACAATGGCACACGGTTCTGTCCATGTGTCATAGCGGTCAAACCAGTTATAGTTCTCATGGTTTTCTGTCATGCCGTTCTCCCGGTACAGTCCAAATCGCCTAGCTGCTTCTTCCACCAGTTCTTTGCGTCCGCTGTAGTCGGCGTATCTGACCAGTCCCCTGCATGCCGTGAGTGTGGCATGTGTCTGTGCCTTGATGGCAGTGAGGTCCATTTCCAGAAAGCGTCCGATGAGGGCTTCTATCGGTGCGATGAGTTCCTGGTCACCGAGCAGTGTGTAAGCATGGATCAGTCCCTCCATTCCGATGAACACGCAGCCTATGTCTGTTGACAGCATCCACCCGTCTTTCAGGCCCGCAATGCTTCCCGACTCCGCGCCTATGTCTTTCCGGCGTTCTTCCGGGTTGATGGGATAGCGGGCGAACTTGTCGATTGCCGGCAGGAAGAGGTTGCGTGCCATGTTGCGGATGATTTCCAGCACCTGTTTATCCTTTTTCCATGCGTACAGTTCGCACAGTCCGCGCAACATCCATCCGTTGCCGGACAGTTGTTGCTCGTTGGCCATGCCTTTGTATATAGGTCCCATATATCCGCGTTCGTTTAGATGTCCGGGAATGCGCTTGACAATTTCGTCCAGGTATGCCGGTGTCCGGTGCGTGGCTTGTGCCTCGAGTGCCAGTGCCAGTATGGTCCGTCCTTCGGTGTCGCCCGGCCATCCGCCCGACTGTTCCTCAGTCAGGAACACATTGTCCGGCTGGTATTTGCTTTCCTCGAGCCTGTCCATGCTGCGGTTCATTCTTACTGCCAGTGCGCCTTTGATGCCGATGTGGTCGTAAACCACTTGGAGAGGCGCAATCTGCTGCGACTCTCCAAGGCAAAAACAACATGACAGGCAGGCTATCAAGGCCATGCGTTGCCAGTTTTCAATAAACATGGGTAATTAAACAATTATGAAAAATATATGTATGTAATTAAGGTTCAGGAATCAGGTCATAGACATACGTCTCTATCTTCACCGGGCCAAGCAGTCCTGCCGGTTGCAGCTCGGAGTCTTCGTTGAGGTAGCTCGATGTCTGGAAGGTGAAGCGTTCCTCCTCAGGAAGCTTCTTCTCGCCTATGATTCGGTTCCTCCAGCAGTTCACTACTTCCACCTCGACAATGTTCTTGCCTTTCTGTAATGCAGGGCTGATGTTCAGCCTGTAGGGTGCTGTCCATACGCCGCCGATGTACTGGCCGTTCACTTTGACCTTGGCCATGACCATCACCTTGCCCAGGTCTATGTAAACAGGTTGTGCTGGTATCTTGGAGAGCTTGAAGGCATTCCTGTAGGTGGCTGTTCCCGAGAAGTATTTGATGTGTGGGTCGCTGTTTTCTGTCCAGTCGGTAAGGGTCTGGAACTGCACAGGCTGTTCCGGACCGCCTCTTCCAGGTTCAAAGGTCACTGTCCACGGAGTGTCGAGTGTGAGGAGTAGCTGTCCGTCAGGATTGTTGCGTCCTTGTGTGCTGACCTCGGGTGCTTTGTCGCGGAACACGATGAATGCGCTTTCAAAGGCTTCCAGACTCAAGGGTATCTGTGTAGCCTTCGACAGCTCAGTATATTCCGGCAGCATGCGCAGTTCTGCTGTCAGTGGATTCCACAGTTCCGGTTTCCGGCCGTTCATGCGGAACAAGGCCTCAAAGTCAATACGCTTGTCACTTTGGTTGGAGATGAAGTAGTAGTCACCGTCTTCCATGCGCTGGTGAATGAAGAGCAGTGGCAGAGTGGGGTCGTTGGTGTAGAAGTCGGCCACGATGCCCAGGTCGTTCATTACCTGCTCTATGGATCCGTTCTTGTAGATGCGTCCCTTGCCGTAGCCTACGGTGCTTGCAAACGGCATCTTGTCTTCCTGCCACATGTCTTCGGCTATGGATTTCACCACTTCATCGGCTTCAGGATAGCCTTGCAGACTGGGCGACTTCACCGGTGCGTTACCGATGATGAACAGGCCGTCCTCCACGAGCTGGCGCAGTTTCTTCATCAGTTCCGGCCGCATGGTCTGTATTTTCGGGAGCACCAGTACGCTGTATTCCATTCCGCTTTGTAGCACCAGCTTGTGTCCTTCCACATGTGCCCCGAGCAGCACGTCGGCGTTCACGTAGTCATAGGAATAGCCTTTCGGGAGTTCAGGGTCGCGCACTCCTGTCATCTTTGGCGCGTCCTCGCCCAGGAAGTAGGCCACATCGGCTATATAGCGTCCCTGCTGCAGCATATATGTGCATCGTTTCAGGTACTGTGAGAACACGTCCATCTGCGAGAACCATGTGTTGTTGCGGTTGAACTCGTTGCCGAACCATGCGTTTATGCCCGGTACGCGGTCGTCGGGCTGCTGTATGTAGAGGTGCATCAATGTGGCGTTGATGCCTTCGGTGAAGAAGCGGTCGCCACGTTGCTTCATCTGTCCCGGATATTGTGTGAAGTCCGGACCGCCACAGGTGAATGACTCTGCCCATACGCGCTTCTTCCCGTAGATGTGTCCGCACGATGATGCACATTTGTTTTCTATGTTGCCCAGGTCGCCGAAACTCCAGAACTCTCCGGCTATCTCGTCCGACTGTGAGCCATATTGCAGGAAGTCGCCGGGGAAGCCCCAGTGTCCGTAATTCTCCAGCCAGGTGGTCAGTCCGTGCTCGTTGCTCACCTCGCGCAGTCCGCCCACGTAGTTGTAGGAAACCTCATCGGCGATGAGTCTGCGCACGTCCCAGAGGAAGCGGTCAGACATCTCCTCGCTGCCCACTACCACACCGCTGAACACTGGCAGATAGGGCACCGGGTCATAGCCGTAGGCTTTCCTGAAGTCGTCTATCATGTTGTCCGTCCAATTCTGTCCGCCAGTCTCATAGCTGTCTTCCACCACCACGCGGAATGTGCGGCGGTCTTCAGCCGGTATGCGTTTCAGTATCTGCCCTATGTAGGCATCGAAGTGAGCGCGGATGTGCTCCTTGCTCATCTTGTCGGTTTCCAGTCCTGTTCCCTCTTCGGGTGCGGGGGCACATTTCGATCCCGTGGGCAGCATGGCCGTGTTCATTACCACCCACTTGCCTTTGGGCGCGTCCCAGTTGAGCATGCCGTCGGCATCGGTCCTGGAGGTCAGGTCTATTACCTGTCCTGTCCCCACGCAGGGAGCATCAGCCGATGAGGGCTGCTCACGCCACAGGTAGGCATCCCACATGGGGTGGGGTGTAGGCCACATCTTGGCGAAGGTCTTCTCTGGGTAGCTCTCCACCACAGGAATGTCCGACAGCCGTATGTCGGCCACCACGTCGGATTCCTTCACCACCAGGCGGAATCGGCTGCCTTCTGTTTCCGGCATGGCCACCACAATGGGCGCGTAGGGGTCGAAGCCCACGTTGATGGCACTATTGCTGCGGTCCATCCTGAATTTCTCCACGCGGCGGAACTTGCCGTTCTCCTCCACCTGTATCTCGCCTTCAGTATTGAATGTGCGCTGTACGGGGACAATGGTCAAGCTGCGCACCTTGCAGGGCTGCGTGCTGCTCAGGGTGTAGGTCTTCTTCTCGGTGTCTGCGGTCATGACAAAGCTGGCCTTGCTTTCTATGAGCGGATAGGCCACCACTCTCACAGGCTGTGCATCGGGTCCCACACTGCTCAGTTTCAGGCTCACTTTCCTGCCACCGGCTATGGTGTCTTTGGCATAGGCCAGATAGCGCATGGACTGCGACGGCTTGACCCACGGGCCACCCGACTGGCTCCATCCGGGACAGTTGAACAGTCCCACCTCAATGTCCAGCTCACCGGCTTTCTTGAACATGGTGTGCAGGATGTCCCACCATTCGTCGGTGAACATGCGTACGGGGCCTTGCGGCGCACCCTGTCCTTCACCTATCATGCCTATCTGCACGCGGTTGATGCCAGCCTTCTTCATGGCCAGCAGGTCTTTGACGACACCTTCTTTCGACATGTTTCCGCTCACCCAGTACCAGTACACGGCGAGTGGCTGAGAGTCGGGTATGTTCCGGAAGCAGGGTTCCATTTCCGAAATCCTGTTAAGCCCCGATTGGGCAATGGCCGTGGTACCGCTCATGAGCAGCATCAAGGCAACGATAAATCTGCAGGTTCTTTTCATATAGTATAAAAAAGGATAATCATCAGTGTATATATGCAGTTCCGCATTATCAGGTTTTCCCGGTCAAAGGCAGTCTGTCGGCAGACGATGCTGCCAATCTTCCACAAAGTTAGTGAGAAAAGGGCTAAACGGTAGCAAATATCCCATTTTTCAAGGTTCAAATGTCAGAATACTCAACAAAAAAACTGCGTCTGCGGCCTGTGCGCCTGTCCTGCGTGCCGAGCTTCGGCATAAAGTCCGGAACAGCTAAGTATAAAGTTCCGAAGGGCGAACAGAAAAAGCAGGAACGGTTCACTGCAATTTGCATTTCACGCCGTGAAAGATAGTGTTCACGGTGTGAAAGATAGTGTTCACAGTGTGAAAGATAGTGTTCACGGCGTGAAATGCAAATTGCAGTGTGCTTCCTTGGGCTTTTCAGTTCGCTTTTCCAGACTTTTCAGTTCAGTTTTCCGGATTTGTCTTTTCGTGGTTCTGTGTCCTGTTCCTTCAGGCCGTGAGAAGTAGGCAGAGCAGTTTTCTGCCTTAGCCTTTTCCGGGAAAGCGTGGAAAATGCTATCTTTGCAGCCATGCAAGCAGAAGGCATACATATAGAAAACCTCTCCGTGGGCTATGTTGGCTCCCGGAGACGGCACATTGTGGCTTCCGGCATCGGCGGCACGATTGTCGCCGGGTCGCTCACCTGCCTGCTCGGTGCCAACGGCGTGGGCAAGTCCACGCTGCTCCGTACACTTGCCGCCTTCCAGCCTCCGCTTGAAGGAAAAATCCTGATGGACGGGCAGGACCTGACTGCATGGACGCGGCGGGAACTCGCCAGAAAGGTGACTGTGGTGCTTACGATGCGTCCGCAGGTGCAGCACCTTACGGTCTCCGGGCTTGTGGCCATGGGGCGCGCTCCCTATACAGGTTTCTGGGGCAGGCTTGCAACCGCCGACCGGCTGGCTGTGGAACAGGCCATGAAGGCTGTGGGCATGGAAGGATATGCCCATAAGCGTGTGGTACAGCTGAGCGATGGCGAACTGCAGAAGACCATGATTGCCAAGGCACTGGCACAGGAGACGCCCGTGATTCTAATGGACGAGCCGACGGCCTTTCTGGACTTCAGGGCAAGAGCCGATGTAATGTGCATGCTCGGCCGGCTGGCCCATGAGCAGAAGAAGACCATCTTCCTGTCCACACACGATGTGCAGATGGCTGTGCAGACGGCCGACTGGCTATGGCTCATGGATGCAACGGAGACTTGTCAGGGCACGCCGTCGTCACTGGCCGCTTCGGGGGTGTTGAGACAGTTCCTGGGCAGCGCGGCCGATAGCATGGACATACCCTGAAAAGGGGAAGGCCATGACGGATCAGAAGGGAAAATACCAACTTTGTGGGATTGCGTGTCATCGGGAAGATGGCTACCTTTGCATCGTCTGGGCACTTTACACATTATATAGTATATATGGCCGTATCAGATTCCTTCTGTAGTGCAAGGACAGGGATAACCAATGCCCGGAAAAGCAGTTGCTGACTGTTTCCGACCAATCTGTATGAAGAGATATACCGTTTCTGTAACCATAGCCTTGCTGTCTGTTGTCCTGTGTGCACACGGACAGCAGACCGGCGAAGTTGATAGCCTGGACTCTGCCCATCAGCTCCAGGACGTGGAAGTGAAGGCCACGCACGGGCTGAAGTCACGATTCCGGGTGGAGAACACCGACATCATAGGTGCCGCCCAGCTGGTGCGTGCCGCCTGTTGCAATCTGGGAGAGTCGTTCACCGCTAATCCCTCGGTGGACGTGAGCTATTCCGATGCCTCCACGGGAGCCAGGCAAATCAGGCTGCTCGGACTGAGCGGAACGTATGTGCAGATGCTCACGGAGAACGTGCCCAACCTGCGTGGTGCCAGTCTGCCCTATGCACTGGGCTATGTGCCGGGACCGTGGATGCAGTCTATCCAGGTGAGCAAGGGCGCGGCAAGTGTGAAGAACGGTTACGAAAGCACTACAGGGCAAATCAACGTAGAATTTCTCAAACCTCAGGCCACCGAGGGCATCCGGGCCAACATCTATTTGGATTCACAGCTCAAGCTGGAAGCCAATGCCGATGGCAACATCCACCTCAGCGACCGGCTGTCCACCGGTCTGCTCCTGCATTTTGAAGACCGGCAGCAGAGCCACGATGGCAACGGCGACGGATTCATGGACATGCCCAGGCTGAGGCAATACAACCTGATGAACCGCTGGGCATACGTTTCGCCACGTTTCATCAGCCAACTTTTCCTCCGTGCACTCAGCGATGAGAAGAAGAGCGGACAGATGGTACATGGCACTAACGTGCACCATCCCTACACTGTGAGTGTGGAGACACAACGCTACGAAGCGCAGTGGAAGAATGCTTTCATCCTCAATGCCGACCGCAATGAGAGCATCGCGCTCATGTTGCAGGGGTCATGGCACGATGCCGACTGTCTCTTCGGTCACAACGCCTATGATGTGATGCAGCAGAATGCTTACGCACAGCTCATGTTCGAGACCGATATGGACGAACACCACAGCCTGGCCGTGGGACTGTCGCTCAACCATGACCGCTATCACGAACGGTTCAATGCAGCAGGCGGAAAGCCATCGGAAACCGTGTGGGGTGCCTATGCACAGTATTCCTACAAACTCGGTGACGAGCTTACGTTGATGCCCGGTCTGCGTGTGGACCGCTCCTCGCTCTACGGCGCATTCGTCACGCCCCGTGTGCACGCCAGGTTCTCTCCACTGAGCTGGCTCACTCTTCGTGCGTCAGCCGGAAAAGGCTATCGCACACCGCTTCCCATGGCCGAGAACGCACCGCTCATGGCTTCAGGACGCACCTTCATGACAGAGGGAAGGCTGATGCAGGAGGAGGCCTGGAACTACGGGCTGTCGGCAGGGCTGAACCTGCCTGTGGCCGACAGGACACTGGAGCTGAACGCCGAATACTACTATACGGATTTCTGCAACCAGCTTGTCATCAACATTGACGGACAGAAGGGACTCCATACGGTGAGCTTCGAGAACCTGCATGGCAGCAGCTTCAGCCATACGTTCCAGATAGACGCTACCTATCCGCTGATGGAAAGGCTCACAGCAACTGCGGCTTTCAGATATACGGATGCACGCACCACTTATGACGGAGAACTGCGCTACAGGCCTTTGACATCGCGTTTCAAAGGGTTGTTCACCATGTCCCTGAAATCGCCTCTGGAGCTTTGGCAGCTGGACATTACGGGACAGCTCAACGGACATGGGGAACGCTACGACCGAATGGCCTATCCCACTTATTTCCAGCTTCAGGCACAGCTGACAAGGGAATTTCCTCGTTTCTCTGTGTATGTGGGTGGGGAGAATCTCACCAACTACAGGATGAAGACCCCCATCATAGGTGCAGACAATCCGTGGGGACCGGCTTTTGATGCCACACAGGTATGGGGGCCGGTAGAGGGTGCCATGGGATATGTGGGCATACGGTTCAAGATAGAGAGACAGTAAACAATATCATATCAAGTTCAAATGAAGAAGACAGTTATTATTGGTCTCATGGCGCTGCTCAGTATGAGCGCTGAGGCTGGAACTCCTGGAAAACAGACAGTGGACACGCTCGTGGTTACCACAACTCCGCAGATGCATTGTGCGGGTTGCGAGAACAGAATCAAGTCGAAGCTCAAGTTCGTGAAGGGTACAAGGAAAATCGTGACATCTGTGCCGGATCAGACGGTCACCATAGTCTATGACAGCAGGAAGGCCAAGCCGGAAACCTATACTGAAGCACTGCACGAGATTGGGTACGAAGCCAGGCAGGTGAAGCACTGAGGCGAAGTCCTCACAGAGCAGGTCAGAAGGGCAAGACACTGGCTTAAGTCATAAAAGAAGTTAAATCATTGCACATCGCTTCTTTTAAAAAGGAATATTGTTCGTACGCTTGCGAATAATATCCCTATCATGTTATACAAGGAATACAGCATCCGACGTGGCGGCTCATCGGCATTTTCTTCGCTACGGTCACCGCAGTCATCATTTTCTCGAGCTACCTGTTCAACGCTTTACTGTAGTTCCCTGACCATTACGCCCTGTCGTGAGCAGAGGTGTGGAAGAGCCTGTATGCAGCTTGCATGGGTCTTTCCACGCCTTTTTATTTTACCGTGAATAAAAAACAGACTGGAAAAGGCAATAAAACCCTGGTTTTCCCCTTTATTATGTAATCGGAAACGCGAGTTAACGGGCTTTACCGTTTCCCAAGCATAAACAAGCGACCTGATCCAGTTGTGTTCCACTGATGCCGGGAGTTCAGGACCGTTCAGAAGGAACGTTGTATGCCAAATCTATATCATAACCATAAAACAACAGAATAGACCATTATGAAAAGACTATTGCCTATCGTATTAGCCACTTTGTGCCTGCCCGTAACGGCGCAGAGCCAGTTGCCTGTTTATCTGGACGAGACCAGGGATGTGGAACTGCGGGTGGAAGACGCCCTCAGCCGCATGACGCTTGATGAGAAGATTGCCGTCATCCACGCACAGAGCAAGTTCTCGTCACCAGGAGTGAAGCGTCTGGGATTCCCAGACTTCTGGACAGATGACGGTCCTCATGGAGTGCGCCCCGATGTGCTGTGGGACGAATGGGAGCAGGCCGGACAGTCCAACGATTCCTGTGTGGCTTTTCCCGCGCTTACCTGTCTGGCTGCATCGTGGAACCCCGACATGGCACGCATCTACGGCGAGAGCCTCGGCGAGGAAGCCCTTTACAGGGGAAAGGACATGATTCTCGGGCCGGGGGTGAACATTTTCCGCACACCGCTTAACGGCCGCAACTTTGAATACATGGGTGAAGACCCGTGGCTGACCTCATGCATGGTGGTGCCTTATATCCAGGGACTGCAGTCTAAAGGTGTAGCCTCCTGTGTGAAGCACTATGCCCTGAACAACGATGAAGAATACCGCCACCAGGTGAATGTGCGGGTGGACGACCGCGCGCTCCATGAAATCTATCTGCCCGGATTCAGGGCCGCCATCACCGAGGGCAAGGCATGGGGCATCATGGGTGCCTACAACCTCTACCAAGGACAGCACAACTGCCACAACAGTGTGCTGCTCGGCGATATATTGAAGAAGCAGTGGGCGTTCGACGGCGTGGTCGTGAGCGACTGGGGAGGCTGCCACAACACGGATGAGGCCGTACGCAACGGGCTTGATATGGAGTTCGGCACGTGGACGAACGGACTGACCGAAGGGGCAAACAATGCCTATGACAGCTACTACATGGCCTTGCCCTACAAGAAGCTCATACAGGAAGGAAAATATACCACCCGTGAACTGGACGATAAGGTGCGTCGCATATTGAGGCTCTTCTACCGGACAACGATGAACCGGCACCGTCCCTACGGCTTCCTCTGTTCCGAAAGCCATTATGAAGCCGCGTTGAGGATTGCACAGGAAGGCATCGTGCTCCTGAAGAACGATGCGGCAGGAAAAGGAAAAACCGCCACACCTGTGCTGCCCATCGACCTGGAAAAGGTGAAGCGTGTGCTTGTGGTGGGCGAGAATGCCATCAAGATGATGACCGTCGGGGGCGGTTCGTCTTCACTGAAAGTGCAGCGCGAGGTCTCGCCCCTCACCGGTCTGCGCAACCGCCTGAAGGGCATCGCCGAGGTGGATTATGCCCGTGGCTACGTGGGCGATGTGTCGGGTGCATACAATGGTGTGACCACGGGGCAGGACCTCAACGACACGCGCAGCGAAGACGAGCTGATAGCCGAGGCCGTGGAAAAGGCGAGACAGGCTGACTGCGTGATTGTGTTCGGTGGCCTCAACAAGAGCGACTACCAGGACTGCGAGGGGCACGACCGCAAGGACTTTGCACTGCCCTATGCACAAGACAGGCTCGTGGAGGCACTGGCCAAAGTCACCGGGAAACTGGTCTATGTGAACATCTCCGGCAATCCTGTGGCCATGCCGTGGGAGAAGCAGGTACCGGCCATCGTACAGGGATGGTACATCGGGTCAGAGGCAGGAAATGCACTGGCATCGGTGCTCGTGGGCGATGTGAACCCCAGTGGCAGGCTGCCTTTCTCCTGGATGAATGCGCTCAACGAATACGGCCCTCACTCACTGGGAACCTATCCTGGCACGTGGCGCGAGGGACACGACATCATAGACGAGGACTACAAGGAAGGCATCTTCGTGGGTTATCGCTGGGCCGACAAGAACAAGCTGCGCCCGCTTTTTGCCTTCGGTCATGGACTGAGCTACACGTCATTTGCCTACGGGAAAGCCACCATCAGCCGGACAGGAACCGTAACTGCACCTGAATGGACTGTCAGTGTAGAGGTGACCAATACAGGGGCACGCAAAGGTGCAGAGACCGTGCAACTCTATATAAGCGACATCCAGTCATCGCTGCCGAGGCCGGTGAAGGAGCTGAAAGGCTTCCGGAAAGTCATGCTCGAACCCGGACAGACCTGCAAGGTGGACTTCACCATCGACAAGTCAGCGCTCAGCTACTTTGACGACAGCAAACAGGCATGGGTGGCTGAGCCCGGAAAATTCGAGGCACTCATCGCTGCATCGTCGGCCGACATCAGAAGCAAGGTAGCCTTTACGCTCGAATAGTCTTCCTGGCAGGGCGAATTCCCTCAGCGCATTTTGAGGACAGAAACTATTGGCAAAATCAAAGTGTCAGTTTTTTGACATTTTTGCTGACACTTTGATTTTTCGATGTCTTGAAAAACAGGAGGTTTTGAACTGTTTTTCATGTTAATAAGTGTGAATTCCCGGTTTTTTGCACAAAACGGAAAAATCAGTTAAGTGTTAGGGGGGAAACACTTAACTGTTTCCAGAAAATTAGTTAACTGTTTTCGACTTGGCACTTAAGTGTTTTTGAGGAAAAACTTAACTGTTTTGCCTCAAAAACTCAGGTTTTTCGGCCCCAAAACCGCGATTTTCCAGCCAAAAGTGTGGAAAAAGAGGGCTGAAAACTGCACAAATCGGCCAGTTTGTGTAAGAATTTAACGTATTTTAGGTTAAAATCAGGCGAATTTTGTTAACATTTCTCGGTTGTAAAAACTTATCCCGTTGATTGTCAACGGTTTACAAAATAGCCATCTGAAACCGAAATTTTCCGCTGGCGCGCAAAAATCCGTTCTCGCCTGATTTTTCAGAAATGGCTGGAAAATCAAAGTGTAAGCAAAAGTGTTAAAAAACTGACACTTTGCAAAATCTTACTGACAGGATTACCCACCTCAAGAATGCCCTCAAACGATGGTTCCTTCCTGAGGGAGAAGGTATGGAGAGACCTTGTCAGGGATGAGACATGGCGGGAAAACCTTCTTTTTTTGTCAGTGTATGTTCATTTTCAGAATAAAAGCCGTATATTTGTGCCATTAAACAATCCGTATAACCTGTTTTATGCTTCAGCGTGACTATATCCTGCGTCTCATCCGTGAGTTCATGATGGCACTCCAGCGGGTGCTTGAGAAGGATGTGGAAAGCAGGCGTGAGGAACTCAAGCAGCTCTACGAACAATATGTGGGCTCTTACGACTGCTATCACAATGCCACGGTTGAGGAGGCACTGGACGAGTTGTCTGCCTATGACGAGGGAGAACGGGTCGAGCGTACGGCGATGCTGGCAGAGCTGTATCTGGCGGAGGCGGAAACAGAGAGCGAGCCCCTTCATTCTGACCTGCTCCTCAGGGCGTTTGCGCTATTCGACCTCATCGACCGGAACAGCAAGACGTACGACCTGTCGCGCAAGGCAAAGATGAAGCGCATCCACGATGAACTGGGAGGAGCGGCTGTGGAAGGGCAGGTGAAAACATGATCAGGCAATGGCTATGATGAACTACATACAGGTGGTCCGGCAGAAACTGTGCTGGATAAAGGGACGGCTGGCTGTGCTGTTTGAACGTCTGCTCAAGGAGCCGCTGTCCACGCTGACCTATACCCTTATCGCCGGTGTCATAGGCAGTGTAATCGGCGCGTATTTCCAGGAAAGGAGCTGGAGAGAGCAGAACGACCTGGCCATGCTCGAGGCCGACCGCAAGCAGGCAGAAGCCATATTCAATGAGGTGAGCCGTCTGATGGACGACAGGTACTACAAGACGGTGAGGCTGCTTTCGGCCTATAAGCGGGGCGATGCAGAGAAAATAGAACGCTACCACGAATCGCTGGCCGAACAGCTGGAGCACTGGAATGCCAACCTGCACAGGATCAATACCTTGCTCGAGGCCTATTACGGCAGGGACATACAGAGGTTCTTCGACACGCAGGTGAGGCATCGCATGGCGCTGACGGGCAACCGCATACTGCAGGGTGCGACCGAAAAGAAAGACCAGGTATATGTGGATACCTACCTGAAGGAACTCAACGTGAGAATAACAAGGCTTAACCGGCTGATGCTGCGCTCTATACAGAGCGACAGGATAGGCAGGTTCATGAATACTGACGACAAATCCAATAACTGAAGATATGCTAAGAAAAACCAGAACAATGTTGGGGCTCGTCTTCCTGCTCGGAATGGCGTGGCTCTTTCTCGATTTCACCGGTATAGCCCACCGCTGGCTGGGCTGGATGGCCAAGGTGCAGTTCGTTCCGGCCATACTGGCACTGAACGTGGTGGCCGTGGTTCTGCTGGTGGTGCTCACATTGCTGTTGGGCCGTGTCTATTGCTCGGTTGTATGTCCGCTGGGTGTCTTCCAGGATGTCGTGGCAGGACTGCACAGCCGCCGGAAGAAGAACCGTTACCGCTATTCGCGTCCGCACACGTGGTTGCGCACGGCTTTCCTCGTACTGTTCATTGCCATGCTTGTGCTGGGCAGTGTGTCGGCTGCTGCGCTGATTGAACCCTACAGCGCGTTCGGGCGCATGGCCGCTACCCTGCTGCAGCCGCTCTATATGCTGGCCAATAACGGTCTGGCAGCCCTGGCCGAACATGCAGACAGCTATGCCTTCTACAGCGTTCCCGTATGGGTGGCCAGTGTGCCTACGCTCATCGTGGCTGCCGTGACGCTGGCAGTGGTCGTGACGCTGGCATGGATGGGCGGGCGAACCTATTGCAACACGGTATGTCCCGTGGGCACCCTGCTCGGCCTCCTGTCCAGAAACGCCTGGTTCAGGCCAGTCATTGATACCGGGAAATGCAATGGATGCGGACGCTGTGAGCGCAACTGCAAGGCCACCTGCATTGACTCCAGGAACCACCGGATAGACTATTCGCGCTGTGTGGACTGCATGGACTGCATGGATGTCTGCAGCCAGCACGCCATAACCTTTGCCCATGCGGCGGCAGACAAGGGAAAACATGTGCAGTCCGCGCCGGAAGAGAACGGACAGCACAACGTGGCCGATGAGGGGAAGCGCGCGTTCCTGCTGGCTGCGGCCGTGACATCGGCTTCGGCCCTGCTGGCGCAGGAAAAGAAGAAAACCGACGGCGGACTGGCTGTCATTGAAGACAAGCGGGTGCCCGAAAGGCAGACGCCGCTGACACCGCCGGGTTCGCACAGTGCCCGCCATTTCGCACAGCACTGCACGGCGTGCCAGCTTTGCGTGTCGAAATGTCCTAACCAGGTGCTCCGTCCCTCTTCGGGGCTGAGCTCTTTCATGCAGCCCGTGATGTCCTACGAGCGTGGCTATTGCCGTCCCGAATGCAACGTCTGCTCGGAAGCATGTCCCACAGGAGCCATCCGCCCCATCACGCTTCCGGAGAAGTCGGCTCTGCAGATTGGCCATGCCGTTTGGGTACAGAAGAACTGTGTCCCCCTTACCGACGGTGTGGCGTGCGGCAACTGCGCGCGCCATTGTCCTACGGGTGCCATCACAATGGTGCCTTCCGACCCCAACGACCAGAATTTACTCAAGGTGCCCGCAGTGAACGAGGCACGCTGCATAGGCTGTGGAGCTTGTGAGAATCTCTGTCCGGCAAGGCCGTTCCCGGCTATCTATGTGGAGGGCCATGAGGTGCACAAGGAAATATAAGTGAGCAAGAACCTGAATCCAATCATCAGACAAGAATATCAGCAATGAAGAAAGACAACATAACGCGCAGGCAGTTCCTCAAGCTGCTCGGAACAGCTACTGCCGCCACAACGCCCCTGGCCTCTTGCAGAAAGAAGCAGGAAGCCGTCCTGGACGATGACTACAGCCACCAGGCCGAACCGCCCAAAGACCGCATGACCATGCGTTCCAATCCCACTACGGGCGACAAGGTATCGCTGCTGGGCTATGGCATGATGCGCCTCCCCATGACAGAAGACAAGGATGGGCATGAGGTCATCGACCAGGAACAGGTAAACCGGTTGGTGGACTATGCCATAGAGCATGGCGTGAACTATTTCGACACCTCTCCCGCCTATTGCCGGGGACGGTCAGAGGACGCAACGGGGAAAGCCTTGAGCAGACACCGCAGGGAAGACTATCTCGTGGCCACAAAACTCTCCAACTTCGACCCGTCCACGCATTCCCGCGAAGCATCCATCGAGATGTTCGAGAACTCGCTGAAGGAACTGCGTGTAGAATACATAGACTATTATCTGCTGCACGCCATCGGCATGGGTGGCATGGATGCCCTTCATGCCCGCTATCTGGACAACGGACTGCTCGACTGGATGGTAGAGCAGCGCAAGGCCGGACGGATCAGGAACCTGGGATTCTCCTATCATGGTGACATAGCTGTGTATGACTATCTGCTGTCGCAGCATGACAAGTACAAGTGGGACTTCGTGCAGATAGAGCTGAACTATCTTGACTGGGACTTTGCCAATGAGATAAACGAGAGCAACACGGATGCTTCCTATCTCTATGCAGAACTCCGGAAACGTAACATACCGGCTGTGATCATGGAGCCGCTGCTCGGCGGACGACTGGCCAACCTGCCACAATACATAGTGGAACAGATGAAGCAACGGGAGCCTCAGAGAAGCGTGGCCTCATGGGCGTTCAGGTATGCAGGTACGCCTGAGGGTGTGCTTACCGTGCTCAGTGGCATGACCTATATGGAACATCTCAAGGATAATCTGCTGAGCTATTGCCCGCTCAAGCCTGTCAATGAAGAGGAGAACATGTTCCTTATGGACATAGCACGACAGATACAGGCCTACGAAACTATTCCCTGCAATGCCTGTCAGTATTGTATGCCCTGTCCTTATGGAGTGGATATACCCGGGGTGTTCACCCACTACAATAAGTGCAAGAACGAAGGGACACTGCCCAGGGAAATGCAGGATAAGGAATATGCACGTCATCGCCGCAACTACCTCATAGGACTTGACCGTGCAGTGAGCCCGCTCAGGCAGGCCAACCACTGCATTGGATGTGGCCAGTGCAAGGAACATTGTCCGCAAGGCATTGACATTCCACGGGAAATGCACACCATAGACCGTTTTGTGGAACAGCTGAAGCAGAACAAATAAGTAGCCGGATACGGTCAATGTCATCGTCCGGTAAGCATTGCAATAACACGGCCCGACCGCTTTTTCATGGAAAGCGGTGGGCTTTTCCATTTTATGTTGTAACTTTGCACAGGAAAACAGAAAACTTTTTTAAACAAACACCGTTAGGATATGACAATAGAAAACGCCATTGCACAATCGGCAGCTGAAGCCCTGAAAGTTCTCTATGGACAAGAGGTTCCGCTGAAAATGGTGCAGCTGCAGAAAACAAAACGCGAATTTGAAGGCCATCTCACATTGGTTGTGTTCCCGTTCCTCAGAATGTCCAGGAAAAGTCCGGAAGATACAGCCCGGGAAATAGGCCAATACCTGAAGGAGAACTCTGCCTGTGTGGCCGACTACAATGTGGTGAAGGGTTTCCTCAACCTGAGCATTGCCCCTGCCGCATGGATAGGACTGCTCAACGAAATCGATGCGGACCCGTTCTATGGTCATCACCAGGCTGGAGCGGATGCTCCGCTTGTCATGATAGAATACTCCTCACCCAATACCAATAAGCCACTTCATCTTGGACATGTACGCAACAACCTTCTGGGGTGGTCGTTGGCACGCATCATGGAAGCCAATGGAAACCGGGTGGTGAAGACCAATATTGTGAACGACAGAGGCATACATATCTGCAAGTCCATGTTGGCATGGCAGAAATGGGGCAACGGCGAGACTCCTGAGTCGAGTGGCAAGAAAGGCGACCACCTTATAGGTGACTATTATGTGGCTTTCGACAAGCACTATCGTGAGCAGGTGAAGCAGCTCATGGCGGAAAAAACAGCACAAGGCGTGGATGCCGAGCTGGCTGAGAAACAGGCCAAGGAAGAAGCACCGCTTATCAAGGAGGCCCATGACATGCTTGTGAAGTGGGAGCAGGGTGACAAGGATATCCGGGATCTTTGGAAGCGCATGAACGATTGGGTCTATGCAGGGTTCGATGAAACGTACAAGGCACTTGGCGTAGGTTTTGACAAGATATACTATGAGTCGGAAACCTATCTTCAGGGAAAGAAGAAAGTCGAGGAAGGATTGCAGCGTGGCCTTTTCTTCCGTAAGGAAGACAACAGTGTGTGGGCGGATCTGAGCAATGACGGACTTGACCAGAAACTGCTGCTCCGCGCCGACGGTACAAGTGTATATATGACACAGGATATAGGGACTGCGGACATGAGGTTCAGGGACTTCCCCATCGACAAGATGATTTATGTGGTGGGCAATGAACAGAACTATCATTTCCAGGTGCTGTCCATTTTGCTTGACAGACTTGGCTTCAGGTGGGGTAAGGAATTGGTTCATTTCTCGTATGGCATGGTGGAACTGCCCAATGGCAAGATGAAAAGCCGCGAAGGAACAGTCGTGGACGCCGATGACCTCATTGCGGCCATGATAGCAGATGCAAGACAGACAAGTGAGGAGCTTGGGAAATTTGCGGACATGACGGAGGACGAGCGCAATGAGATTGCACGTATTGTGGGACTGGGCGCACTGAAGTATTTCATTCTCAAGGTAGATGCACGCAAGAACATGCTATTCAATCCGGAGGAGAGTATAGATTTCAATGGAAATACCGGACCATTCATTCAATATACCCATGCACGAATCAGGTCAATTCTGCGCAAGGCGGAAACAGAAGGTATTGTGCTGCCTGATAGTCTGGATACTTCATTCTCGCCCAATGCCAAGGAAACAGAACTCATCCAGAAGCTGAGTGAATATGGAGCGGCTGTGGAACAAGCAGGAAAAGACTATTCACCGAGCGGAATAGCCAACTATTGTTATGAACTGACCAAAGAGTTCAATCAGTTCTATCACGACTACAGCATTCTCAATGCCGATGCAGTAGAGGAAAAGACATTCCGGTTGGTTCTGGCGCGCAATGTGGCGAAAATACTCCACAATGGTATGGAACTCTTGGGCATAGAAGTCCCGGAGCGTATGTAAGAACAGAGATTCATGATTATAGGCAATCCACCAGATTACAGACACGATACCGTGCTGCCTCTTCCTCCGGAAGTGAGCGCACGGGCGTGGGCTGTAGATGCTGCATGTTCGGGCAATCCTGGCCCCATGGAGTATAGAGCCGTAGATCTGGCCACAGGTGCACAGGTCTTTCATTATGGCCCAACGCACGGCACAAACAACATCGGTGAGTTTCTGGCCATTGTCCATGCGCTTGCACTTATGGAAAAGCAGGGAATTAAAGACCATGTAATTTATAGCGATTCACGGAATGCCATATTGTGGGTGCATAACAAACGATGTAAGACCAAACTTGAACGTTCTCCGCGTACAGAGGAACTTTACAAGATTATTGCGCGTGCAGAACTTTGGCTTCGACAGCACAACATTACAACACCGATACTGAAATGGGAAACTTCCAAATGGGGGGAAGTGCCTGCTGATTTCGGGCGGAAATAAATCTTTATTATTGGAAAGCCACAATAAGGCAAAAACCTACAACAATAACAATAATGAAAAAAGCTTTTCTATTCATCCTGCTTGTATTGCCACTTTGCATGCAGGCAGACAACGGAACGCTTCATCAGCTACAGCAAGCCTTTGTAGATTTGCGTTTCGGCATGTTCATCCATTACAATATCCCTACCTATGCGCCAGAGGATTGGCCCGACCCTGACCTGTCGCCCGAGGTGTTCAATCCTCAACATCTGGATTGCAGACAATGGGCCAAAGCCGCTAAGTCTGCACACATGACCTATGGGTGCCTCACAACCAAGCATCACAGTGGCTTCTGTATATGGGATACCAAAACAACGGATTACAATGTCATGAACTCGCCCTTGAAGCGTGATGTGGTGCGAGAATATGCCGATGCTTTCAGGAAAGAAGGGCTCAAGGTGATGCTTTATTATTCTATCCTTGATACACATCACAGATTGCGTCCGCATCTTATTACACGAGAGAAAATAGACATGATCAAGGCGCAACTCCATGAGCTCCTTACCGGTTATGGGCCAATCACGGCACTTATCATTGATGGATGGGATGCCCCGTGGTCACGTATAAGTTATGACGAGGTACCTTTTGATGAAATCTATCACTACATCAAGTCCATTCAGCCGAATTGTCTGGTTATGGACCTCAATGCTGCGAAGTATCCTCGGGAAGCCCTCTTCTATACCGACATCAAGTCATACGAGCAGGGCGCAGGCCAGCGCATATCGACCAATGAAAACAAATTGCCGGCATTGGCTTGTCTGCCTTTGCAGAAAAACTGGTTCTGGAAGGCATCATTCCCCACAGATGAATTAAAGTCGGCTTCTGATATGGTGAACAAAAACATTATACCATACGGTAAGGCATATTGCAACTTTATTCTTAATGTGGCTCCTAATCGTGACGGGCAATTTGACTCCAATGCCATACAGAGACTGAAGGAAATCGGTGAGTTGTGGAACAATGATGGTCATGTGGCCAATCTTCCTTCATGTGAATCGCCCATTATAGGGAAGAACGTTGCAAAGAACAAGCCGTCGGAATCATCCTGGAGCTACGACTATGGTATTATGGATTTTGCCAATGACGATGACTTTGTCACTGCATGGATCTCACATCCCTTGGTGGAGCAGCCTTTCTGGGAGGTGGATCTCCTGGAACCATGTAAAATTGACAAGGTTGTGATAACAGAGGAGAAAGGCGGTGTAATCCGTGACTATATGGTAGAATACCGGAGCAATAAGGAATGGAAGACCCTATTTGCAGGAGCTGCCCTTACTGACAGTAGAGTGAAAATACATGATTTCACTCCTGTGACAGCCGATGGCGTACGCATCACTGTCCGCAAGCATCAAGGTGTTGTCAAATTAGCGGAAGTCGGTGTTTATAAGTCTGAGGCCCAATAGGAGAATAGAAGGACTTCAGGGAAAACAAGCTTAAAATAAGGACAGGGGCATCGATAGTCGGGGAGGCTGTCGGTGTCCCTGTTCCTTTTACATGCTTTTCCGTACTTCTTTCTGAAGAACTGCATTCATCTGTCCTTCCTGTTGTCAAGGATCTTCAATATATCCTTTTGTGAACATATCGTAGGCCAGGGCCTCCAGTTCGGCCAGTGTCAACGATTCCACAGCACGTTCTATCTTTTTCACAAGCATATCACGTTTGTAGCTGCTGTCGTCTTGAAGACGGGTAGAGGAAAATCTGTTCATGGGTTGTCTTGTTTGTGATTGTTGACGTAATAGTCTATCGTGTTGCTGTCTGCCATTACTCTGTCTGTCATCTGTGCGTAGGCCGGGATTTCAGGAGAACGGGTTCCGCCGCCCAGCATGACCGGTGCGGTCTCAATACGCAATTCATCCCAAAGGCCTTGTCTTATGAAGGAGTTGAGTGTAGCGGCACCACCTTCTACCAGTAATGACTGTAGTTGCTGCTCACGGCAGGCCTCTATAATCTGTGGTATGTCTATTCCTCCGCCTAAGACGAACGCAACGGGTTTCGGACCGCTCCAGAAACGCACGTCAAGGCGAGGCTTGTCGCGCTCAGCCGTTATGCGTCCCACGAGTATAGCATCTGTTGTTGACCGCAGTTCGTGGACAAGTGTGCGTGTGAATGGTGTAGAGAGAGCAACGGGCCGGAAATGGCTGTCGATGAATCCGTCTGTGCTCTGTGCCCATTTGAGCACGATGTATGGCCTGTGCTGTTCATGAAAAGTGAAGAAGCGGCGGTTGATTTGCCTACACTCCTTTTCAAGTACACCTACCGTGACGGCAATCCCGGCCTGACGGATTATCTCTATCCCACGGCCACTGACCTTGGAAAACGGGTCCACGCACCCGATGACAACCCGTTTCACGCCCTTCGACACGATTAAAGAGGCACAGGGAGGGGTCTTTCCATAATGTGCGCAAGGTTCCAGGCTGACATATATTGTGGCCTTGTCCAGCAGATGTCCGTTTTCGGGTCTAACAGAGGCGAAGGCGTTGACTTCTGCATGAGCTGTTCCATATTTCACATGATAGCCTTCGCCGATGATGCGGTCTTCCGCTACAATCACAGCCCCTACCATAGGGTTGGGACGTACGCTGTGTTGCCCGCATAAGGCCAGCTGCAGACAGCGTCGCATATAGCGCACATCCGTTTCAAGAACCCCATCCTGCATGGTTTTCGCAGGGCAGTTCAGCTGTGTTTCAGGGATTTTTTGTATTTTTGCGTTCATGATTACTTTTCGCGAGTTTTGCAAACGTCTGTCCGAGGTTTACGGAGAGCGGGAAGCCAAGGCCATGGCGCGGCTTGTCTATGAGCGCCGTTTCGGGCTTTCATTTACTGATGTTTGCATGGGCAAAGATACACAATTATCGGCAAACGACCATATTGCAGCAGAGGAAATAGCAGACAGGCTATGTTCTCGCGAACCCGTTCAATATGTATTGGGTGAGGCCTGGTTCGACGGGATGTGGCTGAAAGTTCGCCCCGGCGTGCTGATTCCTCGGCCGGAAACGGCTGAACTTTGCCAATGGGTGGCAGAAGAATGGAATAGCCATCCGGCAGGCAACGGGGCCGGTCCCTACAGGCTGCTTGACTGCTGTACGGGGAGCGGCTGTATAGCCCTCGACCTCAAACGTCTGATGCCCATGTTTGATGTCGATGCCTATGACCTGTCAGAGAAGGCTCTGGCGGTAGTCCGGGAAAATATCGCGCTGACCGGTTTCCAGGTGAATCTCTACCGTGACGATGCCGTTCGTCCGGAATGCCTTGGGGGCTGCTACGACCTGATAATATCCAATCCGCCATACGTATGCACGGGTGAAAGAGAAGAAATGGAGCCTCATGTTCTGGAGCATGAACCCGAAATGGCACTTTTCGTGCCCGATGACAATCCGCTCCTCTACTATCGCGCCATTGCCCGACAGGCCTGGGAGTCGCTCCGGCATGGCGGACGGCTTTATTTTGAAATCAATCCACGTTTTTCCGAAGACATGCACAGCATGCTTCTTGCTTGCGGTTTTGTCAACATTCTCACAAAAGCCGACATGCAGGGATATCTGCGCATGATGCGTGCAGAAAGACCATGAAAAGAACAGAGAATATGGAGCAGATGAGTGAGCAGGAGGCCTGGCAGAAACTGTCGGCACTATGCGCCCGTTCAGAACACTGTACGGGAGAGATGGCAAGAAAGATGGAACGCTGGGGACTGGACGGGCAGGTGCAGACAAGCATCATGAAACGGCTCGTCCGGGAACGCTTTGTTGACGATGAACGCTACGTGCGTGCCTTCATCAATGACAAGATAGCATACGACCGGTGGGGAAGCCGGAAAATAGAACAAGCCCTGCGGGCCAAGCGCATAGACGCAGACCTGGTGGAGCGCCTGCTCGGAGAGGTCGATGAACAGGATTTTGTCAACGCGCTTAGACCGCTGGTCGAGGCAAAAAGACATCAGGTCAAGGCACAGTCAGACTATGAAAGGAAAATGAAGCTCATGCGCTTTGCAGCCGGAAAGGGATTCACCTTCGACGTCATCAGGCAATGTCTGGACTGCGATGAGGGAAACGGGATGACAGATGAAGATTAGCTTTTTGTCCAGGCTTCTGGACTTCCTCGCGCCACGCCGATGCCCCGTCTGTGGTGCGCGCATGGCGGTTCAGGAAGATGCAGTATGCACAAACTGTATGCTGCATTTGCCACGTACCGGATTTCCCGCCGAACCCTACGACAACGAAATGGCGCGGCTGTTCTTTGGCCGTTTGCCCATTGAACGTGCCGCAGCCTTGTTCTTCTATCAGTCCGGCTCACCGGCCAGCCGTCTCATTGCGGCCATGAAATATTCCGGCCATCCCGAATATGCCCATGCCTTAGGGCGCATGAT
>JBJEHA010000005.1:0-4333 GCA_051875605.1 Prevotella sp.
TCTGCAAAGGTAACATTTTTATTTATAACCACACCTTTTTGCTACTGATCCGGATGTTTTCCGCCAAGGCAGCGCAGGAGCAACACGCTTTTTCAAGGCCTGTAAGCATAAAAAAAGGGATTCCGCCGAATCCCAATCTTGTTAACCTTAAATCTAATACCATGAAAAACATTGCAAAGGTAATGCTTTTCGAAGCACATTGCAAATATACATGGTCTATTTTAAGAATTTTTCGGTCTTATTTTGCGAAATTCAACTTTTTTAACATGAAAGTGTTTGAAATGGAACAAAAAAGATATTTTTCCTTTGTTTTCTCACACTTCACTCTCCGCCATGCCATCCGGCCACAGCACCACGCCCTCCTGTTTCTTTCCATCCATCATGATACGCAGCGGTCTGTCCAGTCTCACGTGCCTTACATAGGCCGTTTCCTCCACAGCCTCCATACTGTCAAGCAGGTCTTTCCTGAACATGCCGTTGCCCGTGTTCGGGTCAATGGTAAAATAGCCCACACCGAAACTGGTCAGGTTCTGGAAGAAGTGCGTACCTTGACTGGGATCTACGCGATAGTTTTTCAGTGTCACCTCCACGATTACCCTTGCGGCACTGATGTGCGGCCATTTCACAGGTATGCCGAGCCAAGGGTCGCTTGACCCCCATCGTCCCGGGCCCACAAGCACATACCCGCGTCCCTCATCGAGGAAGCTGCGGTTGATGCGTTCTATTTCGTCGGCTATGGCCGGATTGTTCATGGCCGTGAAGCCATCATCGGCTTTCACATAGACCACATCCGTCACATCCTCACTGATGCCGTGGCCCAGCGAGTTATGGGAGCGCAACATGCAATGGCTGTCGGGAATGGCCGCCACATCCTCGTCTATCATCTGCTTGGCATCCACAATAGGACGTATCTGCAGCAGGTAGAATTCGCCTGTCCTGTCATCATTGATATTGCAGGCAAACTCTATTTCCACCGGCCTTTTCATGCTTTCAGCGCCGTATGTCATGGCCATCTGCAGCAGTTCCGGCAAGGGGAAAACGCCCTGTTGCAGCACACCGCAGAAGGAGATGACCTTCCGCCCGCCCTCGTAGATACCATCGCGTATGACCTGGTCATAAGGGTCATACGTTGAGGCGATATAGCTGACAGACTTGTCCTTTTCGGCATCCTTCACCTTGAGCTTCAGTATGTTGAACCCGTCGTCCACCTTGAAGTCATTGTCCACATGGTTCATGTCGAGTGCATAGAAGCGTGTCTGTGTCTCACGCAGGGCAATGTCCATTTCACTGGTCTGCAACACCTGGTGCGGATGATAGGGCGACACGCGCAGGGTCTGCCCACCGTCCACGATATACTTGCCCAGCCCCAATGCAAGCGACGCGATGCCTTCCTCCGCTTTCTCCTCGCCAATGGGATAATAGTTGAGGGAGCGCAGCACGCCGCTGATGTTGGGATAGAAGCGGCCGCCATAGTCCTTGCCCACGATTTCCTGCAGGATGACCGCCATCTTCTCCTGGTCTATCACGTTGCTCGTAGCCGTCATGTAGGCCTTGGAATCGCGGTAATAGACCGATGCATACACGCTCTTTATGGCTGCGGCAAGCATGCCCAGCATCACGTACTTATCCTCCACATAGGGTATCATGTAGGTGGAATAGATACCCGCGAACGGCTGGTAATGGGCATCCTCGAGCAGCGAACTGGAACGTATGGCTATCGGACTGCGTGTGGCCTCGAAGAAAGTGAAGAAGTCGGCAATGAGCGAGTCGGGCAGCTGTGCGCGCAGGAAATGGCGCAGTATCTCCTCGTCGCTGGCATCGCTCAAGGCTATCTGGTAGAGGTTGTTGCGCTCCATGAACTGGTCGAAGATGTCGGTACACAGCACGACGGTCTTCGGTATCTGCACTTTCACGCCGGGAAACCTCGCGAAGTCGGGATGGGTCTTCACCACATTGTCGAGAAAGGCCAGTCCACGGCCCTTGCCGCCGAGCGACCCCTCGCCGATACGGGCGAAATGGGCATAACGGTCGAACTTCATGCGGTCGAACACGGCCACCACGCCGATGTTCTTCATGCGCCGGTACTGCACAATGGCGTCGAAGATGATCTTGCGGTGTGCATCCACATCCTGCAGCTTGTGCCATGTCACGTTCTTCAGGAAAGCCGACACGGGGAAGATGGCGCGCGCCGAGAGCCAGCGGCTCATGTGGTTGCGCGAAATATGATAGAGCATGGAGTCATTCGGAATCTTGAAGATATTGTCCTGCAGTTCCTTCAGGCTGTGTATGCGCACGATCTCTGCCCGGGTCTTGGGGTCCCTGAAGATGAAGTCGCCGAACCCCATGTGCTCTTCCAGCAGGTGGCGGAGGTCAAGGCTCATCTTCTTGGAGTTCTTGTCCACGAACCGGAATCCCTCGGCTTCGGCCTTGGCGCGGTTCTCGCTTTCCGAGCTTTCCAGGATGAGGGGCACATACTCGTCGCGCGCCCGTATGGCCCTGAGCAGCTTCAGTCCGGCCTCCGCATCTTTCACCCCGTTCACGGGGAAGCGCACGTCACTGATCACGCCGAGCGTGTTGGCCGCATACTTGTCGTATATGGCCATGGCCTCCTCGTAGGTACGTGCCAGCACCACCTTGGGCCGTCCGCGCATGCGCAGCGTGGCCGTGTGCCGGTTGAGTGCCTCGGTGGAGAAACGCTGGCTCTGCAGGAGGATATAGCTGTAGAGATTGGGCAGGATGCTGCTGTAGAAGCGTATGCTGTCCTCCACGAGCAGGATCATCTGCACGCCGTCCTCGCTGATGTCGTGCTCGATGTTCATCTTGTCCTCTATGAGCTTGATGATGGACAGGATGAGGTTGGTATTGCCGAGCCAGCAGAACACATAGTCGAAGATGGAGAGGTCTTCGTTCTGCATGCGCCTGGTGATGCCGTGGGAGAAGGGTGTCAGCACCACGCAGTGTATGTCGGGGAAAGCGGCCTTGATGTCGCGCGCCACGCTGAAAGCGTCGTTGTCGGCATTGCCGGGCATGCAGATGACCAGGTCTATGTTGGTCGATTTGAGCAGCTCGAGCGCCTCCTCCGTGGTGCTCACCTGCGTGAACATGGGCGGATAGCGCAGTCCCAGCTCCATGTACTCATTATAGATCTTCTCCTCCACGCGCCCGTCATCCTCAAGCATGAAGGCGTCATAGGGATTGGCCACGATGAGCACATTGCAGATGCGTCTCATCATGAGGTTCACGAAGGTGACGTCTTTGAGATAGGAACAGCTCCAGCTGTCCGGTGTCTGATTGTCCATTTCCTTTTCTTCTGTCGGTTGTCGCATGCCCTGCCCTCTCACTCCGGAGGCAAGGCGTTTCAGCGTATGAAGTTGGTCCTTACAAGCGGCTCGCCCTGTGGCGGTTCCACCCCGGCGGCCTTTCCGGCCTCTATGCACCGGAGCAGCCAGGCCATGTTCTGCCCCAGCCGCCTCATGGTCTGCAGCCCTTCCGCATCCTGCCTCACCTCATCGGGCGTATTGCCATGCACCTGGTTCCAGTACTGGCTGGTGACAATGGGCATGTTGCTGATGCCGAAGAAGCGGTTCACGTCTTCCCATCCGCCCGTCGCCCCCCCGCGGCGACAGCTCACCACGGCTGCGGCAGGCTTGTTGGCGAAGAGAGCCGACTTGCCATAGAAGGCGCGGTCGAGGAACGACTTGAGCTGGCCGCTGATGCTGGCATAGTAGATGGGCGTGCCGAAGACAAAGGCATCGGCTTCCCCGGCCTTGTCGAGAAAGCTGTTGAGCGTATCTTCAGCATACCAGCACCGTTTGGTCTGCCCGCATTTCCCGCAGGCTATACAGGCCATGACCGGCCTTGCCCCTATCCAGAAATGCTCGGTCTGCACACCGCATTTCTCCAACTCTCCAGCCACCTCATCGAGTGCCGTAAACGTGCAGCCATGGTGGTGGGGACTGCCGTTGACCAGAATAACTTTTGCCATTGCTATATATGTATATCTTGTCTGTTAATGTATATATAATAATGTACATGCGCACACACGAAGCCCACAAGGCACAGGATTTGTCCCCAAGGAGCAAACTGCCGTTCGTGTGTCCAAAGTTAGCACAAATCGGCGGAAATGCAAAGAAAACGGCTGTTTTTCCGTAAAACGGGATTGCGGAAGGAACATTGCGCAGGGTGTGCAGAAAATCAGAATGTCAGTTTTTTAACGTTTTTGCTGACATTTTGATTTTTCAGGGTCTTTGAAAAATGATTGTTTTGAGCCGATTTTCATGTTAATAAGTGTAAATTGCCGGTTTTTTGCACAAAACGGAAAAATCAGTTAAGT
>JBJEHA010000006.1:0-77186 GCA_051875605.1 Prevotella sp.
ATGGCTGTGTACAGGGGCAGTTTACAGACACTTAGATTTCATCGAACTCACGTTACATTATATATATGACACTAGTCTATAAAACGGGACTCATAACTTCATGGTCAGCGAAATGCGTTCCCTTTTCTCATCTACCTCAACTACTTTCACACGCACATGCTGATGCAATCTGACTATCTGTGCAGGATCGGCTACATAGCTGTGTGACAATTGGGAAATGTGGACAAGCCCATCATGATGTACGCCCACGTCAACAAAGACACCGAAATGGGTGATATTGGTGACGATGCCGGGCAGTTCCATTCCCGGATGCAGGTCGCCGAGCGTATGCACGTCCGGATCGAAAGCAAAGGCCTCTATTGTAGAGCGCGGGTCTCTGCCGGGTTTCTCCAGTTCTGCCAGGATGTCGGTCAGGGTAGGCATGCCTACCTCATCAGATACGTATCGGATCAGGTCCAGGGATTCTAACCTACTTCTGTCTTTGACCAGCTGTTCCACATTGCAGTGTACATCACGTGCCATCCTTTCCACTAATCCATACCGTTCCGGATGCACAGCTGTATTGTCCAGCGGATTTTCAGCACCAGGAATACGCAGGAATCCTGCACACTGCCTGAACGCAGCAGGTCCGAGCCGAGGCACATTGCGGAGCTGGTTTCTGCTGGTAAAGGCCCCATGGGCGGAACGGTAATCGACAATGTTCTGTGCAAGAACAGGCCCCAGTCCACTGACATAGGTGAGCAGATGACGGCTTGCCGTATTGAGATTAACACCTACGCCATTGACGCAACATTCCACAGTCAGGTCAAGTGCCCGCTTCAGTCCGTTCTGGTCCACATCATGCTGGTATTGTCCCACACCAATGCTCTTGGGGTCGATTTTCACCAGTTCTGCCAATGGGTCCATGAGTCGTCTGCCAATGCTGACAGCACCCCTTACGGTAACATCGTGCTGCGGAAATTCCTCACGCGCCACTTTTGATGCAGAATAGACAGAAGCCCCATCCTCGCTTACCATGAAAACCTGTGCTGTAGGCAGGAGTTGCAGGGAATTGACAAAATCTGTCGTTTCCCGGCTGGCCGTTCCATTGCCAATAGCAATGGCTTCGACCTGGTATTGATTCACCAGTCGGCGCAGGGTAGCTGCAGAGCCATTGACATCGGCATGTGGAGGATGGGGGAAAATCACGTCATGGTGGAGTAGATTGCCCTGTGGATCCAGGCATACAGTCTTGCATCCGGTCCGGAATCCTGGATCAATGGCCAAGACAGCTTTCTGCCCCAATGGAGCGGCCAGAAGCAACTGCCTGAGGTTTTCTGCAAAGACAGCAATGGCTTCCGTATCAGCCTTCTGCTTGCTCAACTGTGCATATTCCGTCTCCATGGCCGGTTTAAGAAGACGGCGGAAAGCATCATCGACAGCCTCTTCTACAATCCGAGAACAAGGCCCGTGTCCTTTTACATGCAGATGATGAAGCTGATGGAGGCAGGCCGCGTCGTCTGCCGTGATGCTGACCTTCAGCACCCCTTCGTTTTCACCCCGGCGCATGGCCAGCAGACGATGGGACGCACAACGGTCCAGTGGGCAGGTCATGTCGAAATAGTCCTTATATCGGTCTGCACCAGGTTGGCTGGCTTTCGACTTGACCAGCTGTGAACGTATCTGTGCCGACCTGTTATAGACCGAACGTAGCCTGTTGCGCGAATGTTCGTCTTCACTCACGGTTTCGGCGATAATGTCCTGCGCACCCTTTATGGCTTCCTCGACATTAGCTATGTCGTCCTTTATGAAACGTGCAGCAGCCTGGGTAGGATGGTTCTCGCGTTGGAAAAGGATGAGCTGTGCCAATGGTTCAAGTCCCTTTTCCCTGGCTATCTGTGCCTTGGTTCGCCGTTTTGGACGATAAGGCAGATAGATGTCTTCCAATACATTGTTTTCCCAGCAGTTGTCTATGCGTGCCTTGAGTTCATCCGTGAGCTGTCCGGTTTGTGCAATGGTCTTGACGATTGTGTCCTTGCGCTTTGCCATTTCCTTGAACCTGTCGTTCTGTTCACTGATTGCAGCAATCTCCACTTCATTCAAGCCATCTGTACGCTCCTTACGGTATCGGCTGATAAAAGGAATAGTGTTTCCGTTGTCAAGCAGTTCTATGGTATTAGCGACCTTGTGTTGTGGCAGTGCCAGAAGACTTGCAATGTGTACTGAGAAATTGTTCATGCCAATATATTATGTTTTGAAGTGTTAAAAAGCACGCAAAGTTATTGTTTTTGGTTCACAACCCAGATGCTCTATTTGTTAAATCATTGTAAAATAAGGTATGGCATGGCATTTGGGGATATATTTTACCTAATTTTGTAAACACGATACTTCCAGACCTGACTTTTTTCCGATTGCTATGATAGAAACTCTTATAATACTCGTAATTGCGGCTGTATTCTTTGCCATGGGCAGGATACGTTCCGACATTGTCGCGCTCTGTGCGCTCGTATTGCTGATGCTGCTTGGCATTCTTACCCCATCTGAAGCACTTTCCGGTTTCTCCAATCCTGTTGTCGTGATGATGGTGGGGTTGTTTGTGGTGGGCGGTGCCATTTTCCAGACCGGACTTGCCAAGACCGTAAGCGGAAAAATCATGAAAATGGCAGGAGGAAGCAAACTGCGCCTGTTCCTGATGGTGATGATTGTAACTGCCGCAATCGGTGCATTCGTAAGCAATACGGGGACTGTGGCATTGATGTTACCTATTGTCGTAAGCCTGGCGGCACGGGCACACATACAGCCCGGCAGACTGCTTATGCCTTTGGCTTTTGCCAGCAGCATGGGAGGCATGCTCACACTCATAGGCACACCGCCCAACCTTGTCATACAGGAGGTGCTGGAAGATGCCGGATATAAAAGTCTGTCGTTCTTTTCTTTCTTTCCGGTTGGACTTGTGTGTATCAGTGTGGGTATTCTGGTATTGCTGCCGCTAAGCAAGTGGTTCCTATCCGGGAAGAACGAAAACAGCGACGAGAACGGGAAAAAACACAAGTCTTTGAGACAGCTGGTCAGGGAATACAATCTTTCCGACCGGCTCAGCCGTTATGTAGTCCATGGAAAAAGTGCATTGTGCGGACGATCGGTTACAGAACTCGATATCCATAACCGTTTCGGTCTGACTGTTGTCGAAGTGAGGCGTGAGAAAAAAGGCCGTAACGGAATCATACAAAACATCACACAAAGGTTAGCTCATCCGGATACGGAACTGCAACAAGGGGATATCATCTATCTTATGGGAGAGAAGTCTGACCGTGAACGTTTTGAACAATATTTCTCTTTGTCAGCAGAGGCGGGAAACGACCGGCAAACCATGGCCTTCTATGACCTGGGAATTGCAGAAATGGTTCTCATGCCAACATCCCGCCTCATAAACAGATTGCTGAGAGAGTCCGGACTGAGGGCACGCTATAATGTCAATGTCATTGGAATCAGGCGCAAAGGCGACTATATCATGAGTGGACTGACTGAAGAAAAACTCCATTCCGGCGATGTTCTGCTTGTGCAAGGTGCATGGAAGGACATTGCCCAATTGGGCAATGAGGAAGATGACTGGGTGGTCATGGGCCAGCCTCTGGAAGAAGCTGCATCCGTAACGCTCGACTATAAGGCTCCGGTAGCGGCAGTCATCATGTTGCTCATGATCATTACCATGGTGTTCGATTTCATTCCCGTGGCACCGGTCACAGCTGTTATGGTGGCCGGACTGGCCATGGTCTTGACAGGGTGCTTCAGGAATGTAGAGGCAGCATACAAGACCATCAACTGGGAAAGTATTGTACTGATAGCAGCCATGATGCCGATGTCTGTTGCCTTGGAAAAGACCGGAGCTTCGTCCATGCTCTCTCATTCGCTGGTCAACTGGCTGGGTACAGTCGGACCAGTAGCCATGCTGGCAGGCATCTATTTCACAACATCTTTGCTCACAATGTTCATCAGCAACACAGCGACTGCCGTACTGATGGCACCGATAGCCTTGTCCTCTGCCACGGAACTTGGTGTCAGTCCTTATCCTTTCCTGTTTGCTGTCACGGTAGGAGCCAGCATGTGCTTTGCATCACCATTTTCCACTCCGCCTAACGCTTTGGTCATGCAAGCCGGTGGCTATTCATTTATGGATTATGTAAAAGTGGGGCTACCTCTCCAGATGATCATGGGCATAGTCATGACATTGGTGTTGCCGTTGCTTTTCCCGTTCTGAAAAAAGAATTGAACAGGCTTGTGGACTATCGGAATGTTATCTGCTGATAGCCCACAAGCCTGTCCGTACGTTGTCCTGTTCCGCGGAAATAGACAAGAGCCTGGTACTGGTTCTCAGTCTGGAAGAAACTGCCTTCCGATGGCACATATCGGCATGTTCCGTCTGGCAGTTGGAGCACATACTGATAGGAATAATATCCCTGCTTCAAAGGAACTGTAAGGGTATAGGCCTTCAATTCTTGGTCATACACCATTTCATACTGAGGCAGGAATTGGTCGTGAGTCCATACACCGTTGATGAACACCCGTCCCTGCAGCGGCATCGTGTTGAGCTGGAAATGCACGAACAGATATTCTGATACACGGTCGTTTTCCACGTTATCGCTATTGCGTATGTAAAAAGCGCCATTGGCATCCTCATCATATACATAATTCGGTCTCGGGTCGTCCGGCCAGACATAAGCATGGTAGTCATTACCGTCCCAAGCGACAGACTGCAGGCCAAGTGTGGTATGTGTCACATCCAGTGTCTCGAATTTGTGAAATTCATTTCCAGCATCAAAAATGAGTGACTTGTTATGTTCCCACTGTAATCCATCAGACATGATATATTGCGGTTCGGCATTACGGACAGCATTCGTCCATCTTCCGTTCTGCATGACTACAGTCTTTATTTCCGTCTTAGGACTGGTTACACGCTGGCTTCCATAATTGATGGCCATGGAGATTTGCTGATGACCTCCGTTGATGTCAACATCAGTGTTCGTGGTCACATCAAGTCTGACACCGAACAATGGTTCCACCATCATGAAGCATGCGGTAAAGGCCGGTTCATCAGTGTTTCCGTCATAAACATGGACCTTGTAGTTTCCGCTGATTTTAGGTACACACAGTTTGTTGGGTATCTGAAGTGTATAATGTGTATAGAGCACATTGGTGTTGACAGACTCCATCATGTCTTCAATGACGTTTCCATCAACAAACCCATCACAGAAATCGGCAGCAAAAAGATTTTCTGACGGCGACCAGTCTGCTTCACAATGTTCAATTCTATAGACATATCTGTGATATTCATGGGTGAGGTCATCAAATGATATGTTGATGTGTTGCCCTCTGTTGAGCATAATGACTGGAGGAGAAAGCCAGTTGTCGTCTGCAACGACTTGCAGTGAAGCTATGTTGTCGTTGTGAATCTCGTTACGCTGCGCCGTAATATGTAGTGATGTCAGGAGAAGGCAGAAGACAAAGAATTTCCTCATAACCTCAGAATTCAAAAGATATGCGGGCATTGATCTGTCTTCCTGTAAGATAGTTGGGCACTGCATATTGCTGATTGGTGACATCGGTAATCCAGTAATAGGAATTGACATTACTGATTCCGAACAAATTGAAGCAATCTACGCCAAGCCATATATTCTTGAATGAATGTCTGCCAGACTGTTTCTCATTGTTGAGAAGCCTGTAGCTCAATCCGATATCAGCACGTTTATAGGCGGGTGCCCTGAACGCATTGTTCTCCAGTTCCCTGTGTGGAGCAGAGAAGGGCAGACCATCTGCGAATGCCAGTTTCAGAGACATTTTCCATCGGTCTGTACCGGGGAAATAGTCTGTAAAGAAAAGATTGACAGCATATCGCTGGTCTGTCGGCAATGGTATGCTTTTCCCGTTAAGATCCATCTTTGTATCCATCACCGACAGGCTGATCCAAGAATCGCTGCCGGGAACAAATTCTCCGTAAAGCTTCATGTCCAGACCCATAGCGTGCCCACTGCATTGGTTGTCTCCATAATAAACAACCTTAACATTGTTCACGCTGTATGGCACAAGATTGCCCAAAGCCTTATAATAGGCTTCAGCCGTGAACTTGAACGGCCGGTCGTTGAGCTTGAACCGGTAGTCGAACGCCCCGATGAAGTGTATGGAACGCTGGCTCTTGGCCTTGGCATTGAGCTGAGCATAGGTAATGCCGTTGATGGTCGTGGTATCACGTAACTCCTTATAGAACGGTGCCTGATAATAAAGACCGGTTGCAAAGCGCAGTGTCACGTTCTGGTCGAATGCCGGGATGATTCCTATAGATGCCCTGGGGCTGACTATGGTTTCGCGGTTAAAGTTCCAATGGCTCATGCGAATACCGTAATTGAGCGTGAAGTGTGTATGACCACCTTTGCTGGCAAACCTGTAAACGTCTTGAACATAGGCTTCAATGCGGTTGGCTTTCAATGTGTTTCTTGCACGCATGGTGTAAACCATCTGCAGGTCTGTTCCCGTGTGTGGAATGCTATACCCACTGGAATCTCTCATTTCGTATTCCACAGAGTTTTCCCTGATACGTTCCATCTTGAACTTCAGTCCTGCTTCCATTTCATGCTTTCCCTGCTTGCTTTTCAGCAGCAGCATTGCACTTTTGACATCAGCTTTCAGATAGTTTCTGGCATGCTGGAAATAGGTTCCTACACCCAGGTTCTCGCTGGTTTCAGTCTGCGTAAGCCAATACTGTCCCTGGATATCATATTTTTCCTGTTCCTTTGTATGGAAGGCCGAAGCAAGCAAGGACAGAGACGTCTTCTCGCCGAAGAACCGTGTGAGCGAGAGCGACCCGAAGAACGTGCGGAAAACATCCTTTTCCTGTCCGTCGAAATAAACCTTGAACGCTTTCACGTTTTCAAGTGTACCGAAAGCGGTTTCCCTGTCTTCTGGGTCGAAATTATAATGGTTGTCCGAAATGTTTCCAAGAAAATCAAGCTTCCACCGTTTGTTCGGTGTGTAACTGAGAAAAGTCTGGTAGTCCACGAACGAAGGCTTGTATTCGCCTTTGGTCTCCAGGGATCCGAGCAGGTATTTCGTGGTCTTGTACCGCAATCCGTTGCTCCATGCCACCTTCTTGTTGCTCATTCCCACAAATGCGCTTGCTCCCAGCAGGCTTCCGGCAGCCGTGGCTTCAAGGTTTTTCGGCCGACGGTAAGTGATATCGAGTGCAGATGACATTTTGTCACCGTATTTGGCGGCAAATCCACCGGTGGAGAATCCGATTTTCTCCACCATATCCGGGTTGATGACGGAGATGCCTTCCTGCTGTCCGCTGCGCACGAGGAAAGGCCTGAACACCTCTACGTTGTTGATATACACACTGTTCTCGTCGAATGAACCACCACGGACATTGTACTGGGACGAAAGTTCGCTATGTGTGGAAACTCCGGCCTGGCTCTGGATGAGTTCCTCCACGGCATTGCCGGTTGTGGAGGGCGCGTTCTTCATGTTCTCTTTCTTCAGTTCCTCTGTCTGGCCGGTCTGTCTTCTCATTTCCGTAACAACCACTTCAGAGAGCACGTTATCGTTGTTCAGCACTATCTGCAAGGTCTGTTTACCCCGTGGCTTCCTCAGCACACGTGTCTTGGTCTTGTAGCCCACCATGGAAAACCTGATGACCACGGAGTCTGCGCTCTGCAGTTGCAGACTGTATTCTCCCTTGAGCGATGTCATAGTCATCTTGCCCTGTGCCGCGCATGCCACGGTAGCCAGTTCCACCGGGTTCATTTCCTCGTCTGTCACACGGCCTTGCAGCGTGAAGGTCTGTGCCGATGCACACATCATGCCGAAAAGGCATATATATAATAATGTATATATTCTTTTTCCCATCTTTCTTATAACGCGCTCCATTCCGGTTTATTGCATGACCTCTTCAAAATGCTTCATGCAGAAAAGTGTCCGCCCCCAATCCTTTCCGTAGGGAAGAGGTCGGGGGCGAATGTGGTTATATGCAGGATAGCTGTTGTCACTCCTTATTGGAACGCTTGCGCTCCAGATGGTCGAGTATGGACTTGCGCATGCGGATGCTCTTGGGTGTCACTTCTACCAGTTCGTCACCCTTGATGTATTCAAGACATTCCTCCAGGCTCATCACGGTCTTGGGTATCACCCGTGCCTTCTCGTCGGAGCCGCTTGCACGCACATTGGTGAGCTGCTTGGCCTTGGTCACATTGATGACAAGGTCGTTGTCGTGTACATGTTCGCCCACCACCTGACCGGCATAGACTTCCTCTCCCGGGTCTATGAAGAACTTTCCACGGTCCTGCAGCTTGTCGATGCTGTAGGCAAAGGCGGTTCCGGTTTCAAGCGAGATCATGGAACCGTTCACACGGCGTGTCAGGTCGCCCTTATACGGCTGGTATTCCTTGAACCGGTGTGCCATGATGGCCTCGCCCTGGCTGGCGGTGAGCACGTTGGTACGCAGACCGATGATGCCGCGCGAGGGCACTTCGAACTCTATGTTCACCCGTTCTCCCTGGCTTTCCATGGAGGTCAGCTCACCCTTGCGCCGTGTCACCAGGTCAATCATCTTCGACGAGGTTTCCTCGGGCACGTTGATGGTCAGCTCCTCGATAGGCTCACAACGCTGCCCGTCGATGTTCTTGTAGATGACCTGTGGCTGCCCCACCTGCAGTTCGTAGCCTTCGCGGCGCATGGTCTCGATGAGCACGGAAAGGTGGAGCACACCGCGTCCGCTCACAATCCATTTGTCTGTAGAGTCCTCAAACGGCTCCACACGCAGGGCCAGGTTCTTCTCCAGTTCTTTCTGCAGACGGTCGTTGATGTGTCTTGATGTGACATACTTGCCCTCCTTGCCGAAGAAGGGTGAGTCATTGATCGTGAAGAGCATGCTCATTGTTGGCTCGTCGATGGCAATGGGCGGCAGAGGCTCCGGATTCTCGAAGTCGCAGATGGTGTCGCCTATTTCAAAACGCTCCAGTCCGATGACCGCACAGATGTCTCCCGAATCCACGTGACCGGTCTTCTGGTGGCCCATGCCCTCGAAGGTATGCAGTTCCTTGATCTTGGTGCGCTCCTTGGAGCCGTCCCGGTGGCAGATGGTCACGTTCATGCCGTCTGTCAGCACACCTCTGTGCACCCTGCCCACGGCAATGCGTCCGGTGTAGTTGGAATAGTCGAGCGAGGTGATGAGCATCTGCGGCGTACCCTCGATCTGTTTCGGAGCAGGGATGATTTCCACGATCTTGTCCAGCAGATAGTCTATGTTGTCGGTAGGCTGACTCCAGTCTTCGGCCATCCATCCGTTTTTGGCAGAGCCATAGACCACGGGAAAGTCGAGCTGGTCTTCCGTGGCGTTGAGCGAGAACATCAGGTCGAACACCATTTCATAGACCTCCTCCGGCCTACAGTTGGGCTTATCGACCTTGTTCACCACCACAATGGGTTTCAGCCCGATCTGCAGGGCTTTCTGCAGCACGAACCTGGTCTGTGGCATGGGACCTTCAAAGGCATCGACAAGCAGGATGCAGCCATCGGCCATGTTGAGCACACGCTCCACCTCACCGCCGAAGTCGGAGTGTCCCGGAGTATCTATGATATTTATCTTTACACCCTTCCAGTTGATGGAAACATTCTTGGAAAGGATGGTTATGCCTCGTTCGCGCTCCAAGTCGTTGGCATCCAACACCTGTCCGCTGTTATCCTGGCCTTCGCGGAACAATTTTCCCGCCAGCATCATCTTGTCCACAAGCGTGGTTTTTCCATGGTCCACGTGGGCAATAATTGCAATGTTTCTGATATTTTGCATCGTACCTTTTTAAAAATCGGCTGCAAAATTACAAAATTATCCGCAAGCAGACAAATGTGAGTAGAAAAAACGGATTGATGTTTATCAACATCAAGGCTGACAGCAGAAAAAATGTTTTCAGAATGCCGGACAGTCTGGAGTTCAGGAAAATCAAAATGTCAGAAAAACAGCACTTTTGCTTACACTTTGATTTTCCGGCTATTTCTGAAGAATCGGTCGAGAGCGGTTTTTTGCGCGCCAGCGGATTTTTTTTGTTTTGAAGACCCGTTTTGCAAACCGTTGATAATCAACTGAATAAGTTTTTACAGGCGAAAAGTGTTAACAGAAATCGCCCGATTTTAACCTAAAATCCGTTAAATTCGTGCACAAAATACGCGATTTGTGCAGTTTTCAGCCCCCATTTTCCGCACTTTTGGCCGGAAAATCGCGGTTTTGAGGCCGGAAAACCTGAGTTTTTACCCCAAAACACTTAAGTTTTTCCTCAAAAACAGTTAAGTGCCAAGACGAAAATAGTTAACTAATTTTCTGAAAACAGTTAAGTGTTTCCCCCCTAACACTTAACTGATTTTTCCGTTTTGTGCAAAAAAACCGACAATTTACACTTATTAACATGAAAATCGCCCCAAAACCTTTCTTTTCCCAAGGCTCCCAAAAATCAAAGTGTCAGAAAAATCGTTAAATTTCTGACACTTTGATTTCTGAACCCGATTCAGCTTCCGGAAGTGAAAAACAGTCGGGAACGCTGCTGGGGGTGTGGGCGTCCCGCCCGCACATCACCTGACTGGTAATGTCACCATGATGCTTTGTTGCGGGACAGTGCAGGAAGTGCGGGCGAGACGCCCACACCCCCAGTGGCTGCGCATGGAGGATTCCGCATACCTGAAAATGTCCACAAGCAGTTGACCCTCTCCTTGAGGAGGGGTTAGGGTGAGCCTTAGTGTGGACATTAGGATTGTGGCCTTAGGTTAGTTTTTTTTACCTTGTCTTGCCATAGGCTGATTCATCCCGACTCCGTTTTCATCTTTAATATATTTTTATGTTGACGTGAGGTGAAGAAAGATTTGGCAGGATGCGTTTTTTTTTGTAATTTTGCACAAAATAAATGATTATGGGCATTTTCGGACTTTTCAACAAGAACAAGAAAGAAATCCTCGATGGAGGTCTTGAGAAGACCAAACGTAGTGTCTTCGACAAGATTACACGCGCCATTGCCGGAAAATCTACCGTTGATGACGATGTTCTGGACAATCTTGAAGAAGTATTGATTACCTCGGACGTGGGCGTGGACACGACACTGAAAATCATCAGGCGCATTGAGGAGCGCGTTGCACGCGACAAATATGTATCGACAGCCGAGCTGAACGGCATCCTGCGCGATGAAATCGCAGCCCTGCTGTCGGAAAACAATACGGAGGACAATGAAAACTGGGACCTGCCCACCGACCACAAGCCCTATGTGATTCTTGTAGTGGGTGTGAACGGTGTAGGCAAGACCACAACCATTGGCAAGCTGGCCTACCAGTTCAAGAAAGCCGGAAAGAAAGTCTATCTGGGGGCAGCCGACACCTTCCGTGCAGCCGCCGTGGAGCAGATATGCATCTGGGGAGAGCGCGTGGGTGTGCCGGTCATCAAGCAGCAGATGGGTTCCGACCCGGCCTCAGTGGCCTACGACACCTTGTCCTCAGCCAAAGCTAACAATGCCGACGTGGTGCTCATCGACACGGCAGGACGACTGCACAACAAGATCGGGCTGATGAACGAGCTGAAGAAGGTGAAGGAGGTCATGAAGAAGGTGCTGCCCGAAGCCCCGGACGAAGTGCTGCTCGTGCTTGACGGCAGTACGGGCCAGAACGCCTTTGAACAGGCCAAGCAGTTCTCCTCGGTGACACAAATCACCTCGCTGGCCATCACCAAGCTCGACGGCACAGCCAAGGGCGGGGTGGTCATAGGAATCAGCGACCAGCTGAAGGTGCCCGTGAAATACATAGGACTGGGAGAGTCGATGGAAGCCCTGCAGCTGTTCAACAAACGGCAGTTCGTGGATTCCCTATTCGCTGAAGGCAAATGAAACACAATCACGTAGATATCATTACCATGGGCTGCTCCAAGAACCTTGTGGACAGCGAACTGCTCATGAAGCAATTCGAGGCCAACGGCTATACGTGCAGCCATGATGCCAAACGGCCCAATGGCGAGATTGTGGTCATCAACACCTGCGGATTCATTGAAGATGCAAAGCAGGAAAGCATTGATGCCATCCTGTCGTTTGCACAGGCCAAGGAAGAGGGACGCTTGAAGCGACTATACGTAATGGGTTGTCTTTCACAGCGTTATCAGAAGGAGCTTGAAGCGGAAATTCCGCAAGTGGACAAGTTCTATGGCAAGTTCAACTACAGGCAGCTGCTCACCGATCTGGGCAAGGCAGAAGTGGCAGACTGCAGAGGCAAACGCCACCTGACCACCCCTGCGCACTATGCCTATATAAAAATCAGCGAGGGCTGCGACCGCCATTGCGCCTACTGCGCCATACCCATCATCACCGGCAAGCATGTGAGCCGTCCCAGGCAGGAAATTCTCGACGAGGTAAGGACACTGGTGGCCGAAGGGGTGAAGGAGTTCCAGCTCATTGCCCAGGAACTGACCTACTATGGTGTGGACATAGACGGCCACAGACATATTGCCGGACTGGTGGCCGACATGGCAGACATTCCCGGGGTGGAGTGGATAAGGCTGCATTATGCCTATCCTAACCAGTTTCCAATGGAGCTGCTCGAAGTCATGAAAAGCAAGCCCAATGTGTGCCGGTATCTCGATATAGCACTGCAGCATGTCTCCGACCACATGCTCGACCGCATGCAGCGTCATGTGACCAAACAGGAAACCATGGATTTCATCACAGCCATCAGGAAAGCCGTGCCGGACATCAGCCTGAGGACAACGCTTATGGTGGGTTTTCCCGGCGAGACAGAAGAGGATTTCCAGGAACTACTGGAGTTTGCCCGCTGGGCACGCTTCGAGCGGATGGGGGCTTTTGCCTATTCCGAAGAGGAGGGGACCTACAGTGCACTGCACTACAAGGACGATGTGCCGCCGGAGACCAAGCAGCGACGGCTGGACACGCTCATGGCACTGCAGCAGCGCATAAGCGAGGAAATGGCCGCTGCACAGGTGGGCAGAAGGATGCGCGTAATCATAGACCGCAAAGAAGGCGACTACTACATAGCACGCAGTGAGGCTTCGTCTCCGGAAGTGGATCCGGAAGTCCTTATCGAGGCGACCAAACGGCTGAAAAAAGGCGCGTTCTATGAAGTCCTCATAACTGATAGCAACGAATTTGACCTATACGGAAAAGTCTAAAGTACCTATGAACAACAAGGAATTCATTACAGAGCTGTCACTGCGTAGCGGATATGCGCAGGACAACACACAGAAACTGGTCCGGGCGGTCATTGAAAGCATGGCCACAAGGTTCGATGAGGGGGAGCATGTAACCATCCCGGGATTCGGTTCGTTTGAACTGAAAAACCGCATGGAACGTATCTCCGTAAACCCCACGACAGGTCAGCGCATGATGGTTCCACCGAAAATCGTACTCAATTTCCGGCCGACAGCAGCACTCAAGGAAAAACTGAAGAAGGGAGAGGAGGCCAACAATGGGTAAGCTGGCAGGCATAGCTGATGTACTGGTGCAAAGGCACGGACTTCGGCCCGAGGAAGCAGAAAGTTTTGTGGCACTCATGTTCAAGGTCATAGACGAGTCCTTGCACAAGGAACGGTTGGTCAAGGTCAAAGGCCTTGGCACATTCAAGGTGACGACCGTCAGTGCACGCGAAAGCGTTGACGTGAATACAGGTGAACGAATCGTCATAGAAGGCAGGGACAAGATCACGTTCACACCGGATGCGACATTGCGCGACAGGGTGAACAGTCCTTTTGCACAGTTTGAAACGGTAATACTGAACGAAGGGGTCGATTTCTCCGAGATTGACAATCGTATGAACATCGCCACACCTGTTGAACAAGAAGTGCCTGTCGCCGAACCGGAACATGTGGACATCAGGAAAAAGGAAGCCAAAGTAGAGTTACCGGAAAAGGAGCCTGAAGCAACAGAACAGAAAGAAGTGAAGGAAACCGTTATGGAGGTTGCTTCAGTGTGCCATGAACAGGAGGTTGAAGAAACGGAAACTGAGGAGCAGACCGAAGATGCTGAGGAAGAGGAGGACAGGCCACACGGCAAATTATGGCTATACGTGGCAATTGTACTGTTGTGTGCAAATCTTGCCTCCTTCTTCTATTTCCATACAGAACTACAGAAGAAGGAGGCAGAGATAACCGCACTGGATACAGCCAATGCCACTCTGCTCGGACGACTGGAAAGACTTTCCGCTCCAAGAGTGAAACCGGAAGCCAAGGACAGCTGCAAGATGACTGTAGATATGAAGAAGGACAGTGTGTCGGGAAAAGGGCAGGATGCAGCACCAATGGCAATACAGGAGGAAACAGAAAAGGCAGAAGAAGACAAATACAATGATGACCCACGTGTCCGCACCGGTGCCTATCGCATCACAGGAGTAGCGGCAACCGCAAAGATTCAAAGTGGCCAGACCTTCGCCTCAGTGTGCAAGGCTTACCTTGGACCAGGTATGGAATGTTATGTCGAAGCCCTGAATGGAAAATCAGACTTCAAGGTGGGAGACAGCGTGAAAATACCGCGTCTTGAGTTGAAACGCAAGGCACCCAGGCACTGACAGCCAGTCTCAATGCCTGGGTCTGACAACACGCAGGCCTATCTGTGAAGCGTGTTTCCGAAGGTATGTTCCCATGGTCAGACTGTCTTCTATGACTTTGTGATAGGTGGAAGAGGCGTGAATCATGTGTAGTCCGTCCTTCTTCCATACAGCAAAGCCTACATGCGAGATGTCAAGTCCTTTTTTATTGGTCACGATGGCAAGGATGTCACCGTCTTTGACAGTCTGGCGCATCATTGCGGAATTTTTGACAGCCTCCTGCGGTATATAGCGGATGGTTTTCCCGTTAATACGATTCTCCATCTTGCAAATTTCCATTATCTTAGATGAATCATTCATCAAAGCTGGATATTTCTCGGGATAGGTGCTCATATAGTGCACGTTGATGGTCTGACGCGCGGTAAACGGTGGCTGTACGGATGTCTGTTCCTCGACAATGCCTTTGGCCGAATTGTCTTCAATCCAATGTGAGAAATAATGAAGACGTGAGGTATAGTCAACGTGTCCATCTGCGTAGCGGATACGTTGCAGGTGATGACAGAACCTTTCAAAGGAATCGTCCTTCTCTAGCACACACTGGTAAAGGGCAAGAACATTCTCCACAAATGTAGTACAGTCAAGTTCTTGTAGGTTTATAACAAGCCTTTCCTGGCAGTTCACTTCCAGCGTCTTACCCACGTACGGGACTTCCCTCAGTTGCCTGGCCAGATACAATATGCCATTGCCATCCTGCCGCATGGCCAGGCGGATGAGTTCTACTGCCTTCAGACTGTCTGTTTCAGAATAGGATACGGATTGTGCAGATAGATAACACGTGCACACCTGTAGCAAGAGAATAATAAGGGTTTTATTCATGATTCTTTATCTTCGGTCAAAATTGAAACCGACATAGATGTTCACACTTCCGAAGAAATTGTTGGTTGAAAACTTATCTTTACTGTAGTTATAGGAATGAAGGATGGTATTTGCACCAAAATACCATTTGGTATTGTTCCATACAAAACCAAACCTGCCAACTCCGTCAAGATTGAAATTGTGAACGGAAAAATCACGAAGGGAAAAATGATTGCTACGGGCATCCCCAGTGGTTTTCTTATAACCCAAGGCCATGGAAACAGATGCCGCAAACAGCCAGTTATGTGCAAATACCCAGTTATAGGCATATCCCCCTGATACGGAAAAATCGACATAGCGTATATGGGCATTGGTCTGTTCCGAATTCATATATTCATCGACCACATCTTCTCCCAGCTTGGAAGCCACGATATCATTCAGTTTGGTCCAGTCCACATTCAGCTTGTGTTTGGTATATCCAATTCCGATGAGCGGTGAACCGCAACTGCGACGCTGTACAGTACTCTGACTGAATGCTGCAGGATATGAGAAACGCCGATGGTTGAATATATAATAGAGATTGAATCCTTTTATACTCACATTCAGGCCATCGTATTTTACATTTTTCAATGGATGGGTGTCAATATCTCCATCAACATAGAAACTCCTGATTTTATAGTCATCACCCGTTTGCCTGTAGAACAAATCTATACCAATCTGTGAACTATACAGACTCAGGTCAAGTTCTTTCTTTTTATTATCACTTCTTAAATGATTAAGGTCAAGCGTATAGCCAAGGAATATCCATCGCCACCCGACATAAGGCCCCAATTTGATGGATGGTTCCGGGGCAAACTTGATAGCTGTACCTTTCTCATTCTTTAGACGATAAATCTCATAGGTGTTCGTGTTCTGCAACATCAGGGTATAATTGTAATGCTGTGGCTCCACATAATTAGTATCTACTTGACTGAACTCCTTTACAAAACCATATAGAGCCTTGACTACCCGTTTGGTAAACGGGAGTTTTCTTTCTACAATACTGTCTGTCTGAGCAAAACCGGCAATTGTAGAACAGAGTATCAACAATAGGATGATTATCCTGTGATATTGCATTAGAACTTACCGAGAATTCTATCCATTACCCAATTGACAGGCGTTGCACTGATACTCGTACATTCGCACACACCTATACCCTGCAAATCTTCTATAACAGACTTGATGATGGGTAGCTGTACGTATGGCGGATTTGTTACTTCTATATTTTCTTTTCCTTCACTCGTAACCAGTTCAATAGGGTCATAATTGAATACAGAAAAGGAAATCATGCCTTTATCTCCAATAACCTCTATCCTGTCTTCTTTTGCACTCTGGTGTCCGACAAAACACCATGAACCACTTCCCGGTAAACCGTTTTCAAACAGGAAACATGCACTGATAGAATCCTCTGCCTTATACAGATTTGCACGATTGGCGCAATAGCCATGTGCACGTGTAATAACACCAAAGAAATCTTGCAGGAGATCAAGTTGATGGGGGGCGAGATCATAAAAATATCCTCCACCGGCAATATCAGGCTGTAGTCGCCAGGGCAAATCCTGACCACTGTTGTAATCCAAATCTCGTGGAGGAACAGAAAATCTTATCTGGACATTTGTTATCTTTCCGATAGTTCCATTACCGATAATTTCCTTTACTCTATTGAAATAAGGCAGATACCTCCTATAGTATGCAACAAAGCATGGTATTCCAGTCTGCTCACTTACTTTGTTGATACGGGCGCAATCCTCATAACTTGCTGCAAGTGGTTTTTCAACATATACCGGTTTCCCGGCATGCATAGCCATAATTGCAAATGTGGCATGGCTGGAGGGTGGAGTAGCAATATATATGGCATTGACATCAGGATCATCTATGAGTTCCTGGGCATCAGTGTACCATTTTTTTATACCATGTCTTTCTGCGTATGAACAAACTTTGTCTTTGTTTCTGCCCATGACAGCTTCTACATGAGAGCCTTCAACAAGGTTGAAAGCCGGTCCGGACTTTTTTTCCGTAACCTCTCCACAGCCTATAAAACCCCAACTGATGTGCTTCATAACGTTTATTATTCATTTATTGAATGACGCTAACCAATGGTCAATCAATTGGCGGGCAATACTTAATTTTTCCGGTATTTCCGGTAAATGGTCTTTGTGATACCATCCACCATCACGCAGTTCTGTTTGCTGGATGTCTATATTCCCTTGAACATAGTCTGCGTAAAAACCTATCATAAGCCCACATGGATATGGCCATGGTTGAGAACCATAATAACGTATATTGTTAATTGTCAATCCCGTTTCTTCATATACTTCACGTACAACAGCTTGTTCAAGTGTTTCACCTGTTTCAACAAAACCGGCAACAAGTCCATAGAAGTTTTTCTTGAAATTGTGTGCGTGTACAAGCAAGATTTCATCACCCCGACTAACAAGAACAATGATTGCCGTTGCTAACTGTGGCCATATTTCCCTTCCACAATGTGTACATTTTTTTGAAATCAATGTACTTTTTTTCATCACACCTCCACAGGTTCCGCAATAACGTGTATTATGGTTCCAATACAGAAGTTCATGACATTTTCCAGCTTTTAGATAATGTGTCTCAGAAATTTTATAATATGATGCACGCAGTCCCACAAACTCATAAGCACTATCTGGCTTCACATTATCGCCTAATTCTACTGCTTTAATCTGGATGCCATTATCTGCCGATTCCACCTCGATAACCTCCACAGCTGCTTGACAAAGACTTTTCGGCAGTTCTGTCAACACAGGAATTGTGTATGTACCATCAATACACTTTTCCAGCAATATTTCATCATTTCTGAAAATATACCAATATGTCATTGGATCTTATCTTTAAATAGCAAATATCTATCCCTTACAATTGCTTTCTGTACACATTTTTCAGGAACGAACTTCCAGTTATCATTGGCTTTAGGATGAATCATCTTAAGGGTTTCAATCTCATTCATAATATAATAGCGCATATCGTTTTCACTCTCAAAGACAATACGATTCTTTAAGTCTTCTTTAGCGATTCCTGCACCTTTTGTGAGCAATTCACCTCCACCGTTACCTCTATAACTATTCATGGCAACAATATATGTATCTTCATAAACAAAATCATTGCCATTACTCAGTTTTCTTATGTTAACTCTCTGCCCTGTTGGCTGAGAAACATCTACAGTGTAATCAATTCCACATGCACTATCAAAGTTGAATGTCAAATTCTGAAAGTTATACTTTTTGAGATTTTCATCATAATTCATTAAAATAATATGGTCATTCTCATCCTTCATCGTGTTCACCCACTGTCCATAACTCATTTCGAGATAGTCCTTTATCTCCTTGCCTGTCATCTTAATTGCATAGAGTTTATTCTCATATTTATATAATTTGAACAAATCAGCTATACATAGTTTTCCCTTATCAATATGTGCATCTGTCGCTAATGGAGCATTAAAGGAAATATCCGCATTAGTTACCTTTATCTGTATATTATGTATGAAATCAATAAAGGAAGAATTACCAAAGAATGCATCACGTGTTGTCATTGGAGAATCAAAACACCCAATCTCTTTATCCACAAATTCTTGCACCTCATTATATTGGGAACATAAGCTCTGCATATAAGCATCACTGATTGTACAGGATGTTATATCGACAAGTTTGCCATTTATGCGTTTATGCAGAACATTACAACATTCCTTCCCATTCTTGACATTCTCGTCAACGACCAGTTCAATGGTTGCATCAGCAACTAATCTTGCCCTACTGGAAGCATCAAGACATACTACCTGATGGCCTGACTTATTTGTGATTGTTGCTTCAAAACGTGTGTGATCATGTCCGAATAATATAAGATCAAAGCCATCGACTTCTTCTGCAACTTTTAAGGAGGCATTTTCTTCATACTCTTCTGTCGTAATACCACCAGATTTACCAGAATGAAAAAGTCCAATGATAATATCGGGATGTTCCGTTTCCTTTATATGCTTGATCCATTTTCTCGATGATTTAACCATATTTTCAAACATCATTCCCTGATATTGACGCTGTTCAAGCCAATTAGGCACTGCTGCAGTCAGCATCCCAAGTACCGCAACCTTAATACCTCCTCGGTTCAATATGGTATAAGGAAGGAAATAGGGCACTTTGTCATCCGTTTTAAGGACATTTGCAGCTAACATAGGACAATGCAGTTCATGTCTCCATTTGTCAAAGACATCATGTCCAGCTTCCACATCGTGATTGCCTATTGTACATGCATCATAACGCATGAAATTCATAGCTGTGGAAGCTAAATTCTCTATCTGAGGCTTCAGGAAATTGAAATAATAACAGGTAGGTTGTCCTTGTAGAATGTCACCATTATCCAATAATATGAGATTATCGCCATATATATGCCTCAAGGAATCCACATAGGAATATACACGGGCAAGAGAGCCCTTGTCTGGATGGCGATTGATGAAATCATACGGGAAAAAACTTCCATGGACATCTGTTGTCTGTATGATACGCAGACATACTGTCTTGTTTTTACATAGGACATTCAAGTTCATAAAAGCTGTTAGTATGTACAGTGTCAGGATTCTTTTAAACATACCCTTATTCTTTTAATAATAATAGACCAGGCATAATCCAGACTTTCATTAATTCACTGTTATATGAAAGCATCCTTGTTTTACCTCATATTTCACATGACAACGTCCAGACTGGCGCATATCATTAAGCACTTCACTCAATACCCATTTCAACGTGTCATTTCTCACTTTCCTTCTTGATGGCCCTTCAGGCAATTCAACCGTCTTATACCGATTGTAACAGATATCGAAGGTGGTTCCATATAGATGGCAACTGTTTTCAGTGGCATTGCCATTGTAATTGCGTAGTTTCCTTACGTCATCACGTGTTCTCAGTACACTTGTGACAATAGGCTGATGAAGAGGAATGCCTTTTATCTGAAGACTGTCATAGAACACCCTTCCTATATCCTGGAGCAAGACCGCTGCGCGTGGCACAAGATAAGGGATGCTGTTCTTCAGTTTATCCACATGATAATAAAGATTGCTACCAACATATACCAATTCCGCCTTACGCCGTTCTGCATCTTGTCTGTTCTGAACAGGTTTCACTCCATACTTATTGGCTGCAGCCAACTGTACATCGTTCTGGTCCGGAAAGGCGTTGGCAAAGCTTCCAACACTATAAATACGATTCTTTATAATCTTTCCGTCCTTCGTGAAAAACCTTGAGTTAACAGGACATGGCGTAGTGTCTTGAGAAACCTTGACATCTGGAAGATATGCGCATACTGTATCCGGTTCCATTGTCATCGTTTCCCCAGCAATGGATGGGAATATCGTGCGGACAAGAGACAGTCCGACAACCGCCAGTCCAAAAACCTGCATATATCTTTTCGGAGTAATATTCATCAGTTTCTTTGCAAAGTTAACGAAAACCACTAATATAGCAAAAACTCTTATTCGCTTATTTGGATCAGAAATTGGCCTGTTTTTCGAATAATTTCAGCCATTCATAATGTGTGATACCATCATCAACATCCTTTTCCATCCAGACTGCACGATTGAGCTTGTCCGTCATTTTGCAGTTTCTGCTCCGGCAAAGAAAACGAGACACTTCCGTCCTCAAAGACAAAACAGGGTATTCCTATTGACCCTTTCTGTCTGATTACTTCAAATGCAGGATGATTGTCACGCAAACGCAGAAATGCTTTCAGATTGCGTACATGCTCTCCAATGTCTATGATTTCCAGACCAGAATTGTGCTTTGCCTGTTCTTTTACCTGATAACAGTCCGGACAAGTGTCCATAACATACACTTTCACCATATTATTTCTATTTGAATCTACATATTTTTATCGGGATGCCCTGAATGCCTCCATATTAATATAGCGTTTCTTCATCATCCGTCTGTAAACATTTCTCATCCAGACATTACGGGTGAGTATAAACAAAATACCAACAACCAGGGTTACAACATGTGAAACATCCACACTCATAAAGCACTGCAGAACAGTGACAAATGCCACAGGGACAATGAAGCAGACCATTTCTGCCGCAAACTGGAAATAATTCGATTCCATTGATCCCTTACCAATAAACTTTGTGTTCAAGGGTATGGTCTGTTTGTTGTACACAGCCATCTGGAACAGCACAAAGAACTGGAATCCTGCTGTAAACACCGCATAGGACACAAGCATCAGCAAGGTCCACTTACCATAGAACACCGTCGGCAACATGAGCAGGAATGGTATGAAAAGCAGGAAGGCATAAAAATAATATTTAGCCTTCAACAGCGTCAGGATATTTTCCTTTCTCACCATCAACGCATCTATATAGTTTCCTTCATACCCCATGATGCGTATGAGCGGCAGGGCACCGATTACATAATTATAAATACACCAGAAATTGGCCATTACCGGATTGTCATAGACATCTGTAAAAGAAATGATAAGACTAAGTACAAACACTGTGGCCATCATGAAAATAAATGTCTTTCTGGGATTCTTGTTGCGTAAAGTGTTTTTTATCTCAAGCTGGATGAACTGACCTATCTCGCCGAAACGTTCCAGCATCTCAATGCGCATAGGCTTTACCGTAACCTTATTTTCACATTTCTCAAGTTCTTTTATGATATACCTGTGCTGAATCCGTCTGTTTATCGCCACCAGGACAATGAGTGCCGCCAATACAGCCAGTATCGGCAGAACGCTACAGCTTTCAAGTGCAGAGCCTATGGTGGCATAAGTGTCACATAACTTGTTCACGTCTGCACCCTTTCCCAGATACCATGGGGAGAACATCAGGGCATACACCATTCCCGGAAGAATCCACCATGCTATCTTGCTGTTGATCAGTGTGCGCACAATCAGGTACCACTGGCTATTAGCCATAATAGCCAGCCAGAAGAACAGCAGATACAGTAACGTCGCACCAACGCCATAACTGAAGACCACAGCCATCAGTGCATAGGGCAGGAACATGGCGAACCATGTGAGGTTACCGGTCGAAAGCAGTGAAGTGACAACGAACTGGTCCACACACGCATACCTGGATATCGGCAGCAGCATATACGGATGAACGAGCTGTGACGGTGTCTGCTGGGCTGTGAAACGTAACAGGAAATCCAGTGTGAGAATGAAGGGCGACAAGCCGAATATCAGTTCCAGCGCAGTTGTCGATTCGCTTTCATTTGCTATCATGGCGAAAATGATTGCAAACCCCACAAGATAGGCAAAGACCATTGCTGCGACAAAATAGAGCAGTCCTTTGGCCAGTTTGTTCTGTTGATACAGGAAACTTCTCTTTTCGGCCAGTTCTCTATGCTTCCGCAGTTCCTTGTACAATTGGTAACGGTTCATTTCTTTTATTTCCTTATGAATATGTTCAGGTTATGATAGGATAGGCGGTTCAGGTCAGTCACGCAAATCCACGATTTCCGCATCCGGATAATTCCTGGCCTGGAACACGAACATCGAGTTGGGAAGGCCCTTGGACTGGAAATTGCTCACAGTAATCGTTGACCAGACACTGCCCTGTCTCATCTTGATCTGTGTCGGGACATAGGTCTTTCTGTTTATCGTGAGCACAAGTTCCTGTATGGTGCGCTGTTTGTTCTGTGCCTTCATCACAACGACATAGCTGACGCCCTGCTCTTTGGCAGAAAGCGTATAGCCGGTCTTGTAGATGTTGATGAAGGTATAGGGGTTAAGGCTCATCTGCTGTGCCTGAGTAGGTGTGGTGATGTTCACCTCCTCCGTCTGCTTCATGTACGTCCACTGGGTTTTCCCGTTAAACCAGATATGGGCTTCAGGGGTACGTGCATGGAACTTGTTGCCCTTTATGTAGATTGTCCCTGTCGTGCTTCCGGCTTTGGGCGTGCTAAACACGAAGTTGGCCTGTGCGCCCCCTTTCCTGCCTATGGCTGAAGCTGTCTTGTCGAGAATGTCCTTTGCATCTGCCGATTGGGCCAGGAGCGTTGAGACAGATGTGAAGGCGGTGATCAGAAATACAATGATCCTTTTCATACTACACATAATTATCCTTTTACTTTAGAAAGTATGTTTCCCAGCTGGGTTTCGTCACTCACCAGCACTTCCCTCGGCCGTGCGCCCTGCGCTGCACCCACAATACCCGCTTTTTCCATCTGGTCCATCAGACGTCCTGCACGGTTATAGCCAATGGAGTACCTTCTCTGAATCATGCTGGTGCTGCCCTGTTGGGAAGAGACAATGTAATGGGCCACTTCTTCAAAGAGAGGGTCAATACATCCCATGTCACCGTTGGCCGATGCTCCGCCACCTCCATCCTCTGTGGCCGGTTCCGGCAACGAGAGGGGCTCTACCGGTCCGGGCTGGTTCATGATGTGCTCGTTGATGCGTTCCACCTCAGGCGTATCGACAAACGCACATTGTACCCGGACGGGTTCGCCGCCGTTCAGGAAAAGCATATCACCCTTGCCCACAAGCTGGTTGGCACCGGGACGGTCAAGGATGGTGCGGGAATCCACCATAGAGGCCACCTGGAACGCTATGCGTCCGGGGAAATTGGCGCGGATAGTTCCTGTGATGATGTTCACTGTAGGCCGCTGGGTGGCTATGACCATGTGGATGCCCACCGCACGCGCCAGCTGGGCTATGCGGCAAATGGGTTTCTCGACATCCCTGCCTGCGGTCATGATCAGGTCGCCGAACTCATCTATGATAACAACGATATAGGGCATGTACTCATGTCCCTTGGAGAGGTCGAGCTTCCGGTTGATGAACTTCTCGTTGTATTCCTTGATGTTCCTGACTTTTGCCTGTTTCAGCATGTCATAGCGATGATCCATGAGCACACAGAGACTGTTGAGCGTGCGCACCACCTTGTTCACATCCGTTATGATAGGCTCATCCATATTTTCGGGCAATGCCATCATGAAGTGGTCGGCAATGGGCGCATAGACGCTGAACTCCACCTTCTTGGGGTCCACGAGGACAATTTTCAGTTCGTTCGGGTGTTTCTTGTAGAGCAGTGACGCGATGATGGCGTTCAGTCCCACCGACTTTCCTTTTCCGGTTGCACCGGCTACAAGCAGATGGGGAATCTTGGCCAGGTCCACCATGTACACCTCGTTGGTGATGGTCTTTCCCAGGGCCAAGGGCAACTCGAACTTCGTTTCCTGGAACTTGCGTGAGTTGAGTATGCTCTCCATCGAGACGATGTTCGGCTTCTTGTTGGGCACCTCAATACCTATTGTGCCCTTGCCAGGCATCGGGGCTATGATACGTATGCCGAGGGCTGACAGATTCAGGGCGATATCGTCCTCCAGGTTCTTGATTTTCGATATGCGCTGGCCTTCTCCCGGCGTGATTTCATACAATGTGATGGTGGGGCCTACGGTAGCATGGATTTCCTTGATGGTCACGCCGAAACTGCTCAGCACCTCCACGATGCGTGCATTGTTGGCCTTGATTTCTTCCATATCTACCACGGGTCTCTCGTTGCCGTACTTCTTCAGCAAGTCAAGTGTAGGATACTTGTAACGGGTGAACGGCTCCTTGGGGTTGATAGGGGTGTGCAGGTCCTCGGGCGTGCCCAGTGTGGAAACTGTGGCCGTCTTCTCGCTCTGTCCCACATCAACGGTGAGCACATTGCTGTCCTGTCCGTCCCTCACCAGTGGCTGTGCCGGTTCCTGTTCCGGTTCCTGCTCCGGATAGTGGGTGAGGTCCACCACGGTCGGCGCATTCTCGTTTCCCGTTTCAGGCTGGTCTGTCGTGTCCTCATAGTCAGTTGTGTCGGCAGCGGGGGCAGGTGTCTCGTCTGTTTGTCCGGAGTTCACGTCATCAGGACCGCTGTCGTTGTCGTTGGTAACAGTGACCTTTATCTTGGCCATCAGATAGCCTATGGGGTTGAACAGACGCCTCACCATATTGATGGTCTCCGCACTCAGATAGGTAAGGAACACGAGCGCCACGATACACAGTATGAGGATGAGTCCTGGAGAACCTATGATGCTCTGCAGGAACTGTACGCAGAACAGTCCGTGGTTGCCGCCGGGATTATAGACACAGTCGCCCATGATAGGTGTCAGGAACTTGGCAAAGGTCACCGATGACCACACCATGACCACGGTCAGGGAGAGAAACCATTTCCACAGGTTCACCCTATAGAATATGCGCATGAGCTTGGCACTCAGGGCCAGGAAGAACACCGGTATGAGAAAAGAGGACAGACCGAAGTTCTTCGTGATGAGGATATAGGACAATATGGCACCTATACTGCCGCAATAGTTCTGGAAACTGTTGTCCTTGTTCAGCCACTCTCCGGGACGGAGGTCTTCCAGCAGGCTCTGGTCAGCTTGGCCTGTGTTGAGGAAGGACACGAATGCGATGATGGTATAGATGGAGATGCCTGCTAATATGATGCCGAATAGAAAATCTGTCTTTTCGTTGCTGATTATATTCTGCAATCCCGTCGGCTCATTGGCTTGCTGGGATTTGCGTGTAGGTTTCTTCTTGGCCATTTCTTACTGCTTTTTCCTTTTTAAATGCAAAAATACAACATTATCCCAACTTAACCTTCTATTGTCTGAAATATTTTCGTAAAAATAAAGTGCATTCAGTCATTCAAACCCGTATCCGGACAAAACAGGGCAGGGCAGGAAGGACCGAATCCTGATTTTCAAAGTGTCATTTTTTTAACACTTTTACTTACACTTTGATTTTCGGGCCTTTTCTGAGGAATCGGGCGAAATCGGATTTTTGTACGCCAGCGGAATTTTTCGGTTTCGGAAGGTTGTTTTGTAAGCTGTTGATAATCAACAAGGTAAGTATTTAAAGAATAAAAGTGTTAACAAAAACCGCCAGATTTTAACCTAAAATACGTTAAATTCATGCACAAAATCGCTGATTTGTGCAGTTTTCAGCCCCCATTTTCCGCACTTTTGGCCGGAAAATCGCGTTTTTGAAGCCAAAAAACCTGAGTTTTTGCCCCGAAACAGTTAAGTTTTGCCTCAAAAACACTTAAGTGCCAGAACGAAAACAGTTAACTAATTTTCTGGAAACAGTTAAGTGTTTCCCCCCTAACACTTAACTGATTTTTCCGTTTTGTGCAAAAAACCGACATTTTACACTTATTAACATGAAAATCAAGCTGAAATGCCCTGTTTCAGAAATCCCTCAAAAATCAAAGTGTTACAAAATCGGACAATAATTTGACATTTTGTCAAAATCATACATTTTTCAGTCTGCCATCCGATTGCCGGAAAAAAGTGGACACACAAAATGTGTTTGGGACAAGAAAAAGGCTGAACCTGGTCAATAACGATGCAAAAACGCTCAAAAGCCCGTCTTTTGCACATAAATTCATAACTTTTTCCTAATTTTGCACCCTGTAATACGTTTGTGCAACCCACTGTGGCTGCATATTGATAGAAGAAATGACTAAGATTATATATCAGAAATTTGATAAAAAAGCCATAACAGACCTGCCACAAATCGTATTTCCTGGCAGAATCTGTGTGGTGCTGAGTGAGTCGGAAGCCGAGAAAGCCGTCAATTTCCTGCTTTCCCGGAAAATAGTAGGTGTAGATACGGAAACCAGGCCGGCATTCAAGAAAGGGCAAATGCATCAGGTGGCTCTGCTGCAGGTCTCTACAGAAGACATCTGCTTCCTGTTCCGCCTCAACCATATCGGCATGCCTCCAGCCGTATTGCGGTTGCTCACCAACAAGGAGGTGCCCATGGTAGGCCTTTCCTGGCACGATGACCTCTGTGCACTGCGAAGACGCGCGGAGTTCGAACCGGGACTGTTCATCGACATTCAGGACATGGTCGGCCAGATTGGCATTGAGGACCTGAGCCTGCAGAAAATCTATGCCAACATCTTCCACCAGAAAATCAGCAAGCGGCAACAGCTGTCCAACTGGAACGCCGATGTGCTCACAGACAAGCAGAAACTCTATGCCGCCACCGATGCGTGGGCTTGCCTGAACCTTTACAAGGCCATCAGCGAACTGCAGCAGACCGGTGACTACACACTGGTATGCAACGAGGAGCAAACAGAAAAAGTCACGATATAACATGTACAGAACCGTATTCTTGAAACGGGGCAAAGAGGAAAGCCTCAGGCGATTCCACCCCTGGATTTTTTCCGGTGCCATCAACAGCATGGACGAAGGAATAGAAGAGGGTGAGATTGTAAGGGTCATTTCCCACGGCGGCGATTTCCTCGCTGTGGGATTCTACCAGATAGGCAGCATTGCAGTAAGGGTGTTGTCTTTCCGCGACATTGTCATCGACGACACCTACTGGGAAAGCCGCCTACAGTCGGCCGTAGAAATGCGCAGATCCATCGGGCTGCTCGGAAATCCAGACAACACCACGCTCAGGCTGGTCCATGGCGAAGGCGACCATCTGCCCGGTCTCGTGGTGGACTGCTATGGGGAAACCGCCGTGATGCAGGCCCATAACGTAGGAATACACCTGCACAGGAAAGCCATCTGCAAAGCCTTGGTGAATGCCATGGGAGGTGCCGTCAGGAACGTCTATTATAAAAGTGAGACAACCCTGCCCTTCAAGGCCGATGTGGAACACGAGAACGGTTTCCTGTATGGACATTCCGACAGCAACATCACGGTCGAGAACGGACTCAGGTTCCACGTGGACTGGCTCAAGGGACAGAAGACTGGATTTTTCGTGGACCAGCGTGAGAACAGGGCTTTGCTGGAACAATATGCGTGCGGGAAGAGTGTGCTGAACATGTTCTGCTACACCGGAGGATTTTCTGTCTATGCCATGCGTGGGGGCGCATCGCTCGTACACTCGGTGGACAGCAGTGCAAAAGCCATTGAGCTGACCAACGACAACATTGCAGCCAATTTCCCGGGCGACCAGCGTCACGCAGCATTCTGTGAGGATGCCTTCCGCTTCCTCGACAGCCATCCCGACAAGTACGACCTCATTATCCTCGACCCGCCGGCCTTTGCCAAGCACCGCAGTGCCTTGCATAACGCGCTCAAGGGCTACACACGCCTGAATGTCAAGGGAATGGAGAAAATCAGGAAGGGCGGACTGCTGTTCACGTTCAGCTGCTCACAGGTGGTCACGAAAGAGAACTTCCGCAATGCCGTCTTCACTGCCGCCGCCCAGGCCAACCGCAAGGTGCGCATCCTGCACCAGCTCCACCAGCCAGCCGACCATCCGGTGAACATATATCATCCCGAAGGCGAATACCTCAAGGGGCTTGTGCTTTATGTCGAATAATCCAGTCAGGCTTTTTGAACAGCGGGTAGGGGACTTCATCGCCCGGTACGGAATGCTTTCCCGGAAGCTGAATCTTGTCGCATTGTCCGGCGGGCCGGACAGCGTGGCCTTGCTTCTGGTGCTCACGCGCCTAGGCTTCCCGGTTGAAGCCATGCACTGCAATTTCCATTTGCGCGGTGCCGATGCCGATTCCGATGAACAGTTCTGCATCCGTCTCTGTGAATCCCTTTCCATACCGCTTCACCGTGTCCACTTTGACACCATCGAATACGCACAACTGCACAAGGTCAGCATCGAAATGGCAGCACGCGATTTGCGGTATGCCTATTTCCGCCAGCTGCTGCGCGACCTCAATGCCGACACCATCTGTGTGGGTCATCATCGTGACGACAGTGTGGAGACCATGCTCATCAACCTGATGCGCGGGACAGGTCTCAACGGTCTCTGCGGCATAAGGGCATGCCATGAACAGATTGTCCGACCGCTGCTCTGTGTCAGCAGAGAGGATATCATGGACTATCTCAATGCCCTGGGGCAGGATTATGTCATAGACAGGAGCAATCTGGTGGACGATGTGGTGCGCAACATCGTCAGACTCGACATCATACCTCTCATGGAAAAGGTCAACCCTTCACTCAAAGCCACACTTGCGCGAACGGCTTCCCATCTGGAGGAAACTGCAAAAGTGGTAGAAGCATCGATGAAAAGGGCAAAAAGCGTTGTCCTGCAGGATGACGCCATAGACATAGGACTCCTGCTCGAACAGGATGCGCCAGGTGGGCTGCTGTTCCACATCCTGCACCCCTACGGATTCTCTTCCGTGCAAACAGAACAGATCCTGCAATGCCTGTCCCATGAAAGCGGACGTCAATGGCAAACGGAGACGACTGAAGTGTTGCTTGACCGTGGAAGACTGCTGATTTCACCGATGAAAACGGACATTTTCAAGCCTATGCGCATCCCTGAGGCCGGCACTTATGTCATAGGGGAAAACAGCAAACTCACTTTCGCGATTGAAACTGTTGGCGAAGATTTCAGGTTAAGCCGTTCCGCCGACTGTGTTTGCCTCGATGCCGAAAAGGCCAGATTCCCGTTCACCGTGCGCACAGTACAGCCTGGCGACCGTTTCGTGCCCTTTGGCATGAAAGGAAGCAAGCTGCTCAGCGACTTCATGACCGACCAGAAACTCACCTTGACAGAAAAGCGCCGACAACTCGTTGTTGCCGACGCCAATGACTGCATTGTCTGGGTGGTGAACCGCCGCCCCGACAACCGATTCCGCATCACTCCAGATTCCCGTACTGTACTAAGAATTGCTCTGCACGCCTGAGGTCTTCCGGCGTATCAATCCCGATGGTCTCAAAGTCGGTGATGCCCACCCGAATCCTATAGCCGTTCTGGAGCCATCTTAACTGTTCCAGGCTTTCAGCCTTCTCCAATGGCGACTGGGGCAGACGGGTGATGGCCGCCAGTGTAGCCGCGCGATAGGCATAGATGCCCAGATGTTTCAGGAAGGGGAACTGGTTCAGCCATTCACTGCGCTCGGTGCCGCGGATAAACGGGATGGGTGAACGTGAGAAGTAAAGCGCGAATCCGTTCACATCTGTCACTATTTTCGGGGAATTGGGATTCTCCACGCCATCCATGCACTCAAAACGCTTGCCCAGTGTGGCAATCTCCGTTTCAGGATTGTCAAAACAGGAACAGAGTGTTTCTATCTGACGGCTCCGGATAAAAGGCTCATCGCCCTGTATGTTAACCACGACATCCCAGTCGCCGCCAATTTTCTGCATGGCTTCGTTGATGCGGTCAGTTCCGCTTTTGTGATTCGGGTCGGTCATCACGGCCTTTCCGCCGAATCCATTTACCGTCTGCATGATGCGCTCATCGTCTGTGGCCACATAAGCCTCTTCAAGCGTATGGGCCACGGTCTCGTAAACGTGCTGGATGACCGGTTTCCCGCCAAGCATGGCCAAGGGCTTGCCCGGGAAGCGCGTAGATGCGTAGCGCGCAGGTATGATACCTATGAATTTCATTATGACTATGGGATTAAAATGAGTGTATTCACCGTGTGGAAAGCCTGTTGACATCGTCTGAGACAAACAGGACATAGAAGAGTGTGGCTACAGCCAGCAATGTGAGGAACAGGACAAGCAGACCGGCCGACAGTTCAGTGAAGAAAGCCAGTCCACATCCTATTCCGATGGCCAGCCCGCTTTCCCACGCCAGACAGTAGGTGCTCTGGGAGGTGCCCCTTTGGCAATGCAGACTGATACGGATGAACTGCAACAGAAAGCGTGAACCTACATATCCGATACCAAGGCCGAGGAGCAGGGGAGACAAAAGGCTGAGCTCACGACGGCCATAGACCAGGAACAGCATGGACAAGGCCATGCTGAGGGAGGCCAGGATAATGCCAGCACGAGAGTCCGACCTGGATTCCGTTTTCCTGCACAGCAACAGCGCTATACAGAAGCCTGTCATCAGCAAGCCATAGTATATGGCAGGAAGATGCCGTGACAACAGCAAACCAAGTGCGAGGGAAAACAGGAAATAGTCCACAAACAGCCACTTGCCACGCATCAGGAAACAGCGGTCAAGCGAAAATAGCGGTACATTGTCGTCAGGAGCCTTGAACGGAAAGCTAACTGTCCTGACAAGCACGATGGAAAGGCATGCCAGGAGAGCCGCAACCAGTACCATGTCATGGAATCCTGTTGCCGGAAGAAGAATCAGACCGGCCATCGGCCCGAGTGAAAGTGCAAAACGCGAGAACCACGATGCCGAATGATTGGCTGCTGTGCGTTGGTTGGATTCACATTTGTCAATGATGAGCGTACTGGAAAGCACCATCTGCGCCAGACAGAACAGCGCACCAAGGACAAAACGCATGGCGCAGAGCAGCAGCAGACTGAAAGACGCTGCGTGGAGATTGCGGTCTTCTACCAATGCAAAGGCAGCCAGCACACCAGTGAAGAGCAGGGCCGTAACGAGAAACACGCGGTTGCGGCGATAATGCTGTACGAGCCAGTTGCACAAAGGACCCAGGACAAAGGCACCGACACCGTATATGCCCATCACCAGCCCTATGTCCGTCCTATCCAGCCCGACAACATGCTCCAGCCAGAGCGGCAGTGTAGGAATCAGCATATACACAGCCACAGACAGCAACAGTTCTGCCATGGCCAGCAGCCAGAAATCCCTGTGCCATAAGGTTTCGTGAACGGGAGTGGTCGTTGTCGCGCTCATGTCATGTGTATGTTTTCGGTCATCAGTAGCTTTCCTCAGCCGATGGAAAGGCGGATTTCTTCACATCCTCAACATATTTTCCCACGGCTGCCCTTACCGTTTCGCCCAATTCCGCATAAATCCTCAGGAACTTCGGACGGAAGCTGCCGCTCATGCCCAGCATGTCGGCCGAAACAAGCACCTGTCCATCGGTTCCTGCACCTGCGCCAATACCGATTGTTGCACAGCCCACGGCCTCGGTCACTTTCCTTGCCAGCTCGGCGGGCACCTTCTCGAGCACAATGGCGAAACATCCTGCTGCATCCAGTTCAAGTGCATCGGCCATCAGCCTTTCTGCCTCGCTGTCTTCCCTGGCACGCAGACCATAGCCGCCGAACTTATGTATGCTCTGCGGTGTCAGTCCGAGATGACCGCACACTGGTATTCCTGCCGCAACCATGCGCCTTACCAGTCCAGCCACCTCATGTCCGCCCTCAAGTTTCAAGCCGTCCACGCCGCTTTCCTTCATGATGCGGATGGCACTCCTCATGCCTTCGTCTTCTGTCACCTGATAGCTCCCGAACGGCATGTCGCAGATGACCATCGCCCTTTTCACCGCTCTTTTCACGGCGCGTGCGTGATAGATCATCTCATCGAGCGTGATGGGCAGGGTGGTGTCGTTTCCGGCCATGACATTCGAAGCGGAATCGCCCACCAGTATGCTATCTACACCCGCAGCATCAACCAGTGATGCCATTGTGTAATCGTATGCTGTGAGCATGGAGATTTTCTCTCCCTGTCGTTTCATCTCTGTAAACCGTGTAGCCGTGACCTTCTTGAGGTCTGTCTGCAAATATCCTGACATATTCTTCTACAGATGTTTTTATACTTTAAAACAGTTATTCATTATCCGTCTGAACATGCCCTCTGACAGCATGCTCCCGAAAGCCCTTGATGGGCTAACGGCGCGCAAAATTACTACAAAATCATGACATGGCCAACGATTCCACCGCTTTTTGGACAAACCAAGCAGGCAGAAAGCGGTAAACAGGCCTGTGGACGACAGGATGGAGCAGGATACGGGCCATACGCGTGGCTGCTCCGAAGTGTAGGCAACCCGATTTTACAAAATGTCAGAAAAAAGATTGATTTTGTGACACTTTGATTTTGCGAAGGATTGAAAAAAGAGTGGTTTTGGGCCGATTTTCGTGTTAATAAGTGTGAATTGTCGGTTTTTTGCACAAAACGGAAAAATTAGTTAAGTGTTAGGGGGGAAACACTTAACTGTTTCCGGAAAATTAGTTAACTATTTTCGATCCGGCACTTAAGTGTTTTTGAGGAAAAACTTAACTGTTTCGGGGCAAAAACCTATGTTTTTCGGCCTCAAAACTGCAATTTTCCAGCCAAAAGTGCGGAAAAAGAGGGCTGAAAACTGCACAAACCGCGTGTTTTGTGCATGAATTTAACGGATTTTAGGTTAAATTCATACGGTTTCCGTTAACACTTTCCGCCTGCAAAAACTTATCCCATTGATTATCAACGGTTTATAAAACAGGCCTCTGAAACCTGGAATTTCCGCTGGCGCGCAAAAATACGGTTTTGCCCGATTCTTCAGAAATAGCCGGAAAATCAAAGTGTAAGAAAAAGTGTTAAAAAACTGACACTTTGATTTTTTCAATCAACAGATACAGAAACATTCCGTACCTGCATTCAGCAGAAGCGGAAAAACCGGTCAGACTGCAGTCTTGGAAAAAGAGATAAAAGTGAAAGGGGAGAGGACAAAGACCTGCACTGCCGGATGTTATCGGCAGACAGAGAGCAACAACAATGTTTTGCAGATTTTGCGCAGTGATTTCAGTAAAAATACGTAAATTTGCAACGATATGAATAGGCAGAAACCATTCTTCCTGTTGCATTGTGCAGCAGCTCTGTTTGTTGCGCTGGCTTTCAGCAACTGTTCGCGGACGGCACAGTCCGATGTGGACAGGTTCAACGGCATGGCCTACGCCTACCACTACCGCGACCTGGACAGCACCTTCGCCTATGCCATGCGTGCATACAGGCTTTCGTCCGACTATGACGCTGGAAGGGCTGAGGCATTGAACAACCTGGCCTTCGTGAGCATTGCACGCATGGACTACAAACGGGCGTATGAACTGCTCAACGATGCCATGGACCAGACGGACAACGAAATAGAACTGCTGGTGAGCGATGTGCAGCACATGCGGCTGTGCCAGCGACAGTCGAAAAACAAGAATTTCTACACTTACCGGGAGCGCGCCAACACACGCATCAGACGCATTGAAGAGGAAAAGGCCATGCTCTCTGAAAGGCAGCAGCAGCGACTGGTCTATGCCATATCGGAAATGGCCATTGTGGAAAGCACCTACTTCTACTACGTGGGACTGGAAGACCAGTCGGTGGAGGCACTGCAGCGCATTGACCCCAACGGGCCTGTGGTGAAAGACACGGCACAGTTGCTGAACTATTATTATAATGTAGGGTCGGGTGGCATTGTCCGCGAACCATCGAAACTGGAAACCGGACAGACTGAGTTTGAATACCTGATGCGCTGTTATCTGCTCTCCAGGCAGTTCGATTTCCCGTATTGGGAAGCCAATGCCTTGCAGGGATTAAGCGAACATCTGTCTGATGCAGAGCTGAGGACCTACCTCAAGGCGAACAATCCGCAGGAAATGAATTTCGTGAACGACTATCACATGCCCGACTCCCTTCTTGCAGGCAATCTGGCACAACAGTCGCTACAGCTTTTCATGGGCTACGGGGATGTGTATCAGACGGCAGGTGCCTACCGTACACTGGCCGAATGCTATTGGGCACTGGGCGACTATCCGTCGGCTCTCTTCTGCCTGAACAGTGCCTTGCAGAACAACAGGGCCGTGGAGTCGGCACCGGACCTGGTGGCCTCAATCCGGGAACAGCTTTCGCTGGTCTTTTCCGCCATGGACGACAAGCCGCAGAGCGACTACAACCGCAATGTGTACCTGGACATGCAGGAAAAGACCCGCCAGGACAGGCAACTGGAGGCAAGGGCAGAACAGCTGGGTCGGTCGGCTGGACAACTCAACATCATGATTGCAGCCGTTGTGGTCATGATTGTGCTGGTGATTGGCCTGCTTGTCCTCTTCGACTACCTGAGGCGCAAAAACCGCCAGAGATATTCCATGGACGACCTCATGAAGCCACTTGAACAGTGGAAGCTGGACAACGAAAGGGAGGAGCAACAGGCCGAGGAGGCTTTTGAGAAAGTGGAAGAGCAGACACGCATCGTGGAACTGCAGATTGACAACAACAAAAGGCGCAACCTGGAACTCCGGGCAAAGGTGGAACTGGTAAACAGCATCACACCGCTCATCAACAGGATGGTCAATGAAGTGGAGAGGCTGACCTCTGACCAGGAGCCGGAGAGCGTAAGGCAGGAACGATATACCTATATAGCCGAACTGACCGACCAGATCAATGCCTACAATGACGTGCTCACACAATGGATTAGCATGAGGCAGGGCGAACTGAGTCTGCACATAGAGAGCTTCAGGCTGCAGGAACTGTTCGACATCGTGGCGCGTAGCCGTATGTCTTTCCAAATGAAAGGCATTGACCTGGTTGTGGAGCCTACGGATGCCGTAGTAAAGGCCGACAAGACCCTGACCCTTTTCATGGTGAACACCATGGCAGACAATGCCCGCAAATTCACCGGCCATGGCGGACGCGTGACCATCAGCGGAAAGCAGACGGCAGACAGCGTGGAAATCAGCGTATCGGACACCGGATGCGGATTGCCGGAAGATGAGCTGGCAAGGGTGTTCACGCACAAGGTGGCAGAGGAGTCCGCCACAGCGGCAGGTTCACCACGCCGTTCACACGGTTTCGGACTGATGAACTGCAAGGGCATCATCGAGAAATACCGCAAGGTAAGTGCCATCTTCAAGGTATGCACCATCAATGCCGAGAGCAAGTCCGGAGCAGGAAGCAGATTCTATTTCCGTCTGCCGAAAGGATTACTGCGTTTGTGGTGGCTCGGACTGTTTGCCCTGAATGGATATGGCTATGCGTCAGCCAGTCCACAGCTTCTTCAGAAAGCCATGGCGTTTGCTGACAGTGCCTACACGGCCAATGTGAACGGCAACTACAGGGATGCCCTGGCCTGTGCCGACAGTTGCCGGAGCATGCTTAACACACTCTACAGACAACTCAGTCCCCAAGGCATGGACACACTTGTCGCATGGGGGGAGAATGCAGCACAGGCTGCGGAACTCGACTGGCTGCACCAAGGGCTGGACATAGACTGCAATGTCATCCTGCACATGCGCAACGAAAGTGCCATAGCTGCCCTTGCCCTGCATGACTGGGCACTATATACCTACAACAATAAGGTTTATACGCAACTGTTCAGGGAAAACAGTGCGGACAGCACGCTGCCTGACTACGTGCGCATGATGCAGAAATCGGAAACCAACAAGAACGTGGCCATCATCATCCTGATTCTCCTGCTCCTGTCCATATTTCCGGCCTATTATTTCCTGTATGACCGGCAAAGACGTTCCTACAGCCGGTGCATGGAATGCATTACTGCCATCAACGAGGTCTTGCTGAGCAACGCCAATCCACGGGAAAAACTGGACCGCATTACACAGACTTGGGACAGCAAGGGAAGCGTTTCCGGACTGGGCAACAGGCTCCAGCCCCTCACGGCTATCGTGGAGCAGATAAAGGAGGCACTGTCCATGTCGATTGAGCACGATGAGGAAAGAAAGGGGAACATGGATCTCGCTACAGACGAATTGAGACGGGCGGAAATGGACAATTCCAAACTGCATGTAAGCAACAGTGTCATGGAAAACTGCCTGTCCACACTCAAGCATGAGACCATGTACTACCCGTCACGCATCAGGCAACTCATAGACGGAACAGACAGCAATCTGTCGGCACTGAAGGAAGTGGTGGGCTATTACCGGGAACTCTACTCTATACTCAGTGCACAGGCCACAAGACAGACTGAGGGCATACGCAGGATGGACAAGGACCTGCTGGCCTATCTGTTTGATCTCCTTCGCAAAATCAGCAACTCAAAGACACTCCGGTTCGAGGAAACGGAGACTGACAAGCTGTATGTGACGGTGGAGATAGCACTGCCGTCTGTATTGCTGACCGAAAAGCAGCGCGCCGAGCTGTTCACTCCGCTTACCTGTGACCTGCGCTATCTGCTGTGCAGACAGATAATCCGGGAAATAGGGGAGTTGACAAATGCCAGGGGATGTGGCATAGTCGCCGCTGAAGGAAGCGAAGGGACAATCATCAAGATAACACTAACAAAGACAATATGGAAAATTTCAAAGTCATTATTGTAGAAGATGTACCTCTTGAACTGAAAGGTACAGAAGGTATTTTCCGTAACGATATCCCGGAGGCGGAAATCATCGGGACAGCCGAGAACGAAGTGCAATACTGGAGACTCATGAAACAGCAGCAGCCCGACCTCGTTCTGCTTGACCTCGGACTGGGAGGTTCCACGACTGTGGGTGTGGAAATCTGCCGACATACCAAAGATGCCTATCCGCATATCAAGGTACTCATTTTTACAGGAGAGATACTGAACGAGAAGCTATGGGTGGACGTTCTTGACGCAGGATGCGACGGAATCATCCTCAAAAGCGGGGAATTGCTGACACACGGCGATGTCTCCAGCGTGATGCAGGGAAAGAAAATGGTATTCAACCAACCTATCCTTGACAAGATTGTCGAACGCTTCAAGTACAGTGTCAACAATCAGATTTCACGACAGGAGGCTCTTGTCACATACGAGATTGACGAATACGACGAGCGGTTTCTGCGCCATCTTGCCCTGGGCTATACCAAAGAGCAGATAACGAACCTGCGCGGAATGCCTTTCGGTGTGAAAAGCCTGGAGAAAAGGCAGAATGAACTGGTGCAGAAACTGTTCCCCGACGGCAATGGAGGTTCAGGCGTAAATGCCACGCGCTTAGTGGTCAGGGCGTTGGAACTGCGCATCATTGACATAGACAACATAGTACCCGACGAGGAATGAAAAACATTCACCGACCGATATCCATTCTTGCCCTGACACTTGTGCTGCTGCACCTCATGCTGGTCATTGGCTCATGGCTCATTACTGCGGCCATGCCCAACCTGGAAATGCGTTCGCTCCTGAGCAGTGTGGGCATCCGCTGGTTTTTCGGCAACTATGTCAACAACCTCCTTTCGCCCCTGCTGGCATGGCTTCTGCTTGTGGCCATGGCCGGGGGAGCATTGACAGAAAGCGGATTGGGAAGAAGTCTCGGAAAGTGGGGTAGCTGGAGCATGCAGGAGCGGACCGCCATGAAGTGCGTGTTAGCGGAAATCATCATATTCCTTATCGTTATGCTCCTGCTTACCGTAGTTCCACATGCAGTTCTGCTCAGTGTTTCCGGCGGACTGTTTCCCAGCAGTTTCACGGACAGTCTGGTTCCGTCCTTGTCTTTCCTGGTATGTGTGTGTTCTATGACTTATGGAGGAGTCTGCGGAAGGCAACGCACGCTATCCGAACAGTTCAGCCTTCTCACTGCAGGCATCAGCCGCTGCGCACCACTTTTCGTGATATACATCCTGGCCATTGAACTGTACAAATCCCTGCACTTTGTCTTTATCTGATAATCTGCTTATGCTATCCATATGAGAACGGGCCTGAATACCATGGCGTGCAGGCTGCAAGGTATTCAAGCCCATTCTGACAGTTCAAGCCATCTGAGGCTTTTCTCATCGAGTTCATCCTTCAATGCGGGCAGGCGTTTGCTCTTTTCCGTCAAAGCCTCCACACTCAGCGATCCGCTGCACAGTTCATCTTCTATTTTCCGTTGTTCAGCTTCAAGTGCCTCTATCTCCTGCCCAAGTCTTTCATATTCCTTTTTCTCGTTGTACGTGAGCTTTTTCTTTTCAGCCGTACGGCTTTTCCAGACTTTCGGTTCCTGTACGGTGGCTTTCCTATCACCTGCCTCGTCCTTCGGCTTAAGTGCCGACCATTCCCTGTATTGTGTATAGTTTCCCGGAAAATCCTTGATTTTGCCATCGCCCATGAATACCAGCAGATGATCGACAATCTTGTCCATGAAATACCGGTCGTGGCTGACCACGATCACGCATCCCGGGAAATCCTGCAGGTATTCTTCCAGTATCTGCAAAGTCTGGATGTCCAGGTCGTTTGTCGGCTCGTCGAGCACCAGGAAATTCGGATTCCTCATCAGCACGGTGCAGAGATAGAGCTTACGCCTTTCGCCTCCGCTGAGCTTGCTCACATAATTGCGTTGCTGTTCGGGCGTGAACAGGAAATGCTGAAGCAGTTGCGAGGCCGTAATGTGTTTTCCCCCGCCCATGTCTATATAGTCAGCTATCTCCGTGATTATGTCTATAACCCTCTGTCCTTCATTGAATTGCAGACCTTCCTGAGAGAAATACCCGAAGCGCACAGTGTCGCCTATGTCGAACCGTCCCTGGTCCGGTTTCTCCTGTCCGAGCAGCAATTTGATGAAGGTAGACTTGCCTGTTCCGTTGTCTCCCACAATACCCATTTTCTCATATCGGGCAAAGTTGTAATAGAAGTCCTTGAGCACCACCGGCCCGTTTTCCCATGCCTTGGACACATACTGGCATTCAAATATCTTTGATCCGATATATACGTTCTTTGACTTCAGCCTGACCTGTCTTTCCTCTATGCGCTGTTTGGCACGCTGTTCCAGTTCGTAGAAGGCTTCTTCGCGGTAGCGCGCCTTGTGCCCTCTGGCCTGCGGCATGCGTCTCATCCATTCGAGTTCCCTTCTGTAGAGGTTATTGGCACGCACGATTTCAGCCCTTGTACTGGCCATGCGTTCTTCGCGTTTCTCCAGGTAATAGGCAAAATTGCCTTTGTAGGCATAGGCCTTTTGTCCGTCAAGTTCGATGATCTGGTTGCATACGCGGTCAAGGAAATACCGGTCGTGTGTCACCATGAAGATGGTACGGTTTCCGAAAGACAGATAGTTTTCCAGCCATTCTATCATGCTCAGGTCAAGGTGGTTGGTCGGTTCGTCGAGCACAAGCATGTCCGGCTCCGTTATGAGCACATTTGCCAGTGCCACGCGCTTCCTGAATCCTCCGCTCAGTTGCCCCATGGGCTGGCTGAGGTCGTTGATTTTCAGCTTTGTCAGTATCTGCTTGGCCTTCAGTATGCGTTCTTCCTTGCCGTTATGGTTGAAACAGGCATCGAGCACAGTCTCATCGGGGTCGAACTTGGGTGTCTGTTCAAGATAGCCTATCTTCAGCCCGCGCTTATAAATGATGTTTCCGCTTTCGTAGCCTTCCTGCCCTACAAGGATGGAGAGCAGGGTGGATTTTCCTGTGCCGTTCTTGGCGATCAGTCCCACATGCTGGCCTTCGGAAATGGAAAAGGAGATGTTCTCGAAAAGCGTATGCGCACCGAAACGCTTGGTGAGCTTCTGTACGTCTATGTAGGGTATTGGATTTGCCATGCGTAGATTTGTGGGAAAAGGCCTATTCTTCCGCTTTCAGCTGCCGCGTGGTCTGCTCTATGTAGTCAAGCAGTTCGTCGCGTCCGAATCTTTTTTCGGCACTGGTAATGAAGTAGGGGGGCAGTTCCTCCCAGGTTTCCTTCAAGGTCTCCATCCATTCCCTGGCCTGTTTCTGCGCCTTGGTGATTCCCAGCTTGTCGGCCTTGGTGAAGACGATGGAGAACGGTATGCTGCTGATGCCGAGCCAGTTGATGAATTCAAGGTCTATCTGCATGGGCTTGTGCCTCACGTCAATGAGCACAAAGGTATTCACCAGCTGCTCGCGTTGCAGGATGTAGGATGTTATCATCTGTTCGAGCTGTTTCTGCACGGTTTTCGACCGCTTGGCATAGCCATATCCGGGCAAGTCCACCAGATACCACTCGTTGTTGATGATGAAATGGTTGATCAGCAGTGTCTTTCCCGGTGTGGCCGAGGTCTTGGCCAGGTTCTTGTGGTTGCAGAGCATGTTGATCAGGCTCGACTTACCCACATTGGAGCGCCCGATAAAGGCATATTCCGGTTTCACGTCTTTGGGACACTGGCTGATTTTCGCCGATGAAATGACAAATTCCGATTTGTTGATTTCCATTTGCTGCCTTTCTTTTCTGTTCAGGATAAAAAGCGATACCCATAGCCAGACGGACTGGCCGTTTTTCTGCGATGGGCATCCTGTCATCTGCAAAGATACGCCAAAAAGCACACAATACAAAACCAAAGGCCCAAATTCTGCAATTTTCCACTTGTCAGACAGGATTGGGAAACCTGTCGGATGGGTTTCAGATTGTCCTCCTTTAAAATTACAAAATGTCACTTTTTTATTTGTTTTTGTGACACTTTGATTTTTCAAGCCATTGGGAAAAAGGTGATTTTGGGGCGATTTTCATGTTAATAAGTGTAAATTGTCGGTTTTTTGCACAAAACGGAAAAATCAGTTAAGTGTTAGGGGGGAAACACTTAACTGTTTCCGGAAAATTAGTTAACTGTTTTCGATCCGGCACTTAAGTGTTTTTGAGGAAAAACTTAACTGTTTTGGGGCAAAAAATCAGGTTTTTTGGCCTCAAAACCGTGATTTTCCGGCCAAAAGTGCGGAAAAAGGGGGCTGGAAACTGCACAAACCGCGCGTTTTGTGCACGAATTTAACGGATTTTAGGTTAAAATTGAGCGATTTTTATTAACATTTCACACCTGTAAAAACTTATCCCGTTGATTATCAACGGTTTACAAAACAGACCTCCGGAACCCGAAATTTACGCTGGCGCGTAAAAATCTGCTTTCGCCCGATTCTTCGGAAATGGCCGGAAAATCAAAGTGTAAGCAAAAGTGTTAAAATTCTGACACTTTGTAAAAACCGGACAAATGGATTTTCCTGCCTCAAGAATGCATTCAAATTACGGTTCCCTCCCCGGGGAGGGTTAGGGTGGGCCTTAGTGTGGGCATTCCTTCCTTGAACGAGTGTAACCGCTCCGCGGTTGATACCCATGTTCCACTTCCCCCCCCACATAGTCCGGCTTCGCCGTCGCAATGTGGGGTTACTATGGGGTGGAACCGCGCTGCGGTTCTGCATTATCCTCTGCAACAGAAGACGTGTAACGAGTCTTCGCTGGAATACTCTCAAGCAATTGTCTCCTCCCTCCGGAAGGGATTAGAGTGGACTTACATTCTCTTTCAGAAGAGTCTTTGGGAGGCATCTTTTTCCTTTGGGAAAGGTTCGTGTGGACTTCTTTCTCCCTTTGGGAGGGTGAGGGGGAATTTCATTTCTCTTTCAGAAGAGTCTTTGGGAGGCATCTTTTTTCCTTTGGGAGAGGTTCGTGTGGACTTCTTTCTCCCTTTGGGAGGGTGAGGGGGAATTTCCTTTCTCTTTCAGAAGAGTCTTTGGGAGGCATCTTTTTCCTTGTACCGAGAAACCATGACGACACCCTGAACCGCAGCGCGGTTCCATTTTCCCGTAACACCACATTGCGACGGCGAAGCCGGACTATGTGGTGAAGAGAAAGGAACAAGGGAATCAACCGCGGAGCGGTTCCACTCGTTCAAAAAGACCACATAAGCCATATCATGATAACCATGAACATCGTTTCCTGAACTACAGAATGACACCACTTTATAGAATAAGGCCAAACTGACACAAACTGACACATATTTGAGATTTTTCCCAACAAAAAAGTGGTTATGTAAGATTTTATGTTTACATTTGCAATGCCATATACTTTTTACATGTCAGGATTTGTTCACCAATATGCATGAAAAGTCCTACACGGCAAAACAGGATGTACCTTTAAGACACGCCTCTGCTTATTGCTTATGAGCTTAATATATAAATAGACTCGGCTTTTGCAGGTAAGGGGCTTGTTGGGAACCAATGTGTGTTTGAGAAATGCAGACCGACAAGAACTGTCCGGAGGGAAAGCATGTATTAAAAGCTGATTAACCAAGTAGTATGATAAAATATGAGAAGACAATTACAATCTATCCTTGTCTTGGCAGCGATATTAGTGCCGATGACAGCAAGTGGAACGAGGTCGATGTCCATTTCTTCTACATCTGACAATGGCATTACAAAGTTCTTTTATGGTGGAACAGACAGCAAGGTTCAGGACATGAGAGCCTACGTGACCATCACCAACACTGGAGATGAAGCCCTCAATGTTGGAGATGAAGACTACAACTTTGTAATTTCCTATTATTATTCTTATTATAATGAATGGGGAACACCTACTCCAACGTATGAATACGGACCTTTCCCGATACCCGAGTCTCTTGCAGTAGGGGAAAGCAAGACGTTCCTTTACACGGTTCCTTCTTTTAACGGTGCAGAGCTTTATACAAGCAGTTACGGTTCCGCCAAACGTTGGAACATAAAGGAGACTGTTTCAGGCAAATCAACACAATTTGCAGGCTCCAACATTACAATTATGCCAAAGACGAATATGACGCAAGTGTCCTGCCCGTCAAATACACTCTATTATGGCGAAGATTACAAACTCTACAATCAGACAGTCAATTTACAGTTGAGAAACAACACCAAGGAAGATTTAACCGTGGGCGACCAGGGCTACAGCGTAACTTTAAGATGGCACAAATCGAGTTCAAGTTATGACAATCCGGACGAGACCCTCACCTTAGGGACATTTGCTGTACCGATAGACTGTCCAAGCGAGTCTTCCATATCGTTTGACGTTGTCATTCCGGAAATTGACGTCAAACCCTTGCTTGAGATGTTTGGCGAAGGAACAACGACTGCCACAAGAACAGTGTTGCGTGGGACCGAAAACATAAGCTATACCAAAAGTCATACGATGAAAGATGTGCTACCATGCATGGCAGAGCACACCTTGGTAACAGAAAGCGGCAACAGCCTCCTGTTCCCTGACGGTTCAAATAAAGTGAAGTCGTTTGGCTTTATATCAGAAGACCAGATACTGACATTCCGCATGAGGAGCGTGGGTGGTGCGCCTGTCCATGTCACTTCCATAGATGTACCGGAAGGTGTCATCATCACCCCCACAGAGTTCACTCTCCCCGGACTGGCATCTGTTCCAGCCGATGATGACTGCTACAAGACACTCACAATGACAGTAAGTGCCGAAACCCCGCAAGTCATAGACGGATTGGTAACAATACATATAGAAAATGCCGATGACGACACGTTTGGCGTAAAGGCAATTGTGCCTGACCCTTCCAAACTCTTTGAAGACTTTGAAATGCCCGAAGGCGAATCAACCGCAACATACCTTCCTTCCAGATGGATAACCGCTGAAGGATCTGCAAAGTGGGAGGCTGAGGACATAAGCTCTTTCTCTTCAGGCGGGTACAAAATGCAGACCAATGACAACGACAGATATGCCATGCACCAGCCATCGGCTGAGAACCAGCAGAAACTCGTGACTCCACGCCTGAGGGTAGATGCCGGTGCAACCATGGCTTTCGATGCCATGCCATGCGACAAGAATTCAGTCTTGAGTGTATGGTATTCTGCTGACCGCACCAATTGGATACAGGCAGCCAACATACGCCATATTGAGGAAACAGAGTCAACTGCTGACTGGGCATGGGTATTCAGCACGAACTCATCCGATGATTTCGTGCCGGAACGTGGAAGCTACACGCTCGACAACATACCGGAAGGTGAATGGTACATCGCTTTCCAGGCAGGAAACTGCTATCTCAACAATGTGTATGGCTTTGCCCTTGCATCCACACCTCACGACATCATTCTCAATTCGGCAAGTATGCCCGAAACAGCACCAATCAACTATGGCTACACTGCTACCCTCTCTGCAGTCAACGTAGCCGATGCCAATGAGGCAGAAAATTCCTACTCCGTGAAACTGTATTGCAATGACAAGGAAGTGGCTGCCGCAGAGACACCGGAATGGGCTGTCAATGAGCAGAAGGAGTTCAACCTTACCTTCTATCCCCATGAAATGGGAACCCATACACTCTATGCCGAAATCAAGGCGGGGGATGTAGTGATAAAGACTGACGAAGCGACTGTCACATTCACCGAAGAACCCAGTGTAAAGGAAATTACAATCGGTACCTATCAGCGTACATCAAGCAATGTGCCCCACTATTTTAATTATACATCAAGCGAGTCGCAGTTCATTGCAAATGCCGATTATCTGCAATCCTATGGTTTGGAACCAGGATGCAAGATTACGGGCATCAAGTTCCCATCTTATACAACTCATGATTACACAAGCCGCGGAAGATATAAAGTGGCGATGAAATCTGTCAACCTCACGTCTCTCACCACAGACAACATGTCTGAGCTGGTGTTTGACGATGGCGACGTGAAATTCATGGACGACAATTACAATTTTGTTTATTCCTCCGCTTCATCCTTCACCAACCCGATATGCATTGCGGCAGCATCATTTAGTGAACCTTACGAATATGATGGAGGGAACATTGCTATATGGTCACAGGTTATCCGCGATTCAGAATGGAAATCTGCAACCAATTTTGCGACAGATGAAGTTACAAACAGCTGTATATGCCGATACAAAGACACCAATGGGGGAGCTGGAGAATGGGATGCCAACTACGATGTCCTTGCATCCAAGGCATGGGAAAACAGCAGCAACGTATTCCCGATATTTGTCCTTGCGGTGGAACTGGATCCCGCACACCTTGTAGGTACGCTTTATGGCGGTGACGGCAATCCAATCCCCAATCAGGAGATTGTCCTTACATCTTCTAACGGACAGGCTCAGTATAAGGGAACGACAGACGAAAACGGCAAATACGACATCCTGGTTTACCAGGCGCAATGGGAATATGGAGCGTCAGTTGACAATCCTGACAACAAATGGTATTATACCTGCACAGAGTTCTCTTTCACTCCTGGTGAGACCAACAACACAGACATACATCTCGAAGGCTTCAGCAACAGCCGCGACTACTGCATTTCCATAACAGCTGTACCCGACAATGGTGTTTCACTTGAGGGCAAGAGCTTCAGCCTTACCTCCGACCGCATGGAGGAGACCTATCCGGCAGAAGAGACCGTGTTCGACAGCAACGGAAAATGTGTGCTGTTCGTATATGGAGGACGCCATACTGCTGATTTGGACATTGACGGATTCAAGCCCCTTTCTGTGAAATTCCACGTGAATACCGAATACAATGCTGTTCACAATATTGAAGAGATTATCGTGAAACCGTTTAACATAGCATCGGAAATCATCGATACACATTCGGGAACTTTTGATATCACCTTCACATGGAACAGACAGTCCGGCAATGACGACCCAATAGGGGAGAGCGCATCATCTGCTATTGCTTCCATAAGAGAAATCGGCTACGTCCTCAATTACAGCGTATCGCTTGATGACAATGAGCCAACTACAGTTACCGAGCCTACATACCTTGCTGAAGGTGTGACAGAAGGAGACCATACCTTCAGCGTCATCGCCAACTACTTCACAGGTGTTTCCGAAGCTGCAGTTTATGTACTCAACAACCTTGCAACAGGTATCAGTGCAGCCGACATCACACCTGCCATTGTCAAGGTACAGGGACTGAAGAGGGCTATTGGCATTGAAGCATCAGCCGATGCAGACATCAATATCACAGATGCCTCCGGAAGAGTGCTGGCAACAAAGTCCATAACAGCCGGGAACCACACCTTCAACGCCGCTGCCGGATTGTACATAGTAACTGTAGGCACAACATCTGTCAAGGTTGTTGTGAAATAAGGTTAGTACAGTCATATTAAACACTCTTTTATCTTATATTCCCCACTGCGGAACGTATATTCCACGGTGGGGAATATTGATTTTGGGTTAAGGCCATCGAAGACCGGATATTCATCCACAAAAGCATCAAACTCACATTAACATAAGATTACCCCTATTTCTATTGATTTTTTCCTGCAATTTCCGTAAATTTGCATGCAGTTTAGGACAACGCAATTCAACCTGAATCACCTCATGAATCTGAAAGGACTTAAAACCAGATTGGACATGGGTGGTGATTTTCATTCGTTAAAATGAGTTTTTCGGTGCCTAAACACTTTTTTTGAATTTGTCATGCAAGATTCTGCCAGTCTGTTGTTATAAAGATGCGCACCCGCCTGTGGAAAGCGTGTCGGAAGAACACAGTATGCCGGAAGCAGGGCAGGGAGGTGAACAATTGACAGTGGAAACGGAAACAGAACTCCTGAAACGTGTGAAAGACGGCGATGCATTGGCCATGCGTGAGATGTACGACCGTTACAGCGGCAGTGCCATGGCTGTCGCATTGCGCTATGTGGGCAATCGCGACGATGCCTGCGATGTACTGCAGGACAGTTTCGTGAAGGTCTTCACAAGAATCAGAGAATTCGTTCCACGAGGCGAAGGTGCACTCAAGGCATGGGTGCTGCGCATCACAGCCAACGAAGCCCTGAATTTCCTGCGAAAAAGCGGCCCGGTGTCAGTGACCGATGACCTGCCGGATGTGGCCGATGAAGAACCGGATGTAATGGCTGTCCCGGCAGAAGTGCTCAATGCCATGATCGCACGACTGCCTACCGGCTATCGCGTAGTGCTCAACCTCTTCGTGTTCGAAGGACTACAGCACAAGGAAATCGCTGCCCGATTGGGTATCAAGGAAAATTCCTCAGCCTCGCAATACCATCATGCAAAACGCATGCTGGCCAAGATGATATCAGACTATTCCAAACATAACACATGAATATGAAGAACAGTGAATGGAAGGAACAACTGCGCAAACGCATGGAAAGCTATGAAGCGCCTGTGCCGGAAGCAGTGTGGAACAATATAGAAGACCGCATGACCAAAAGGAATACACGGAAAGCGGTAGTCGTGCCGTTAAGAAGGTGGGCTACAGCCGCAGCCGTGGCACTGTTGATGGCTGTGGGTGGTACGGCTCTGTGGATGGCATTGGGCAAGGAGGACAGGATGATACCTGAAAACCAGTTGGCTACAACAACAGACAAGACCGGCAGCCATGAACAGCCTGATGGCACCATGCACCAGGTGGCAGATGGAACAGGACAGCCCATGTTGCTTGCATCAGCAGTACCCCACCGAAACAGACCGTCTGTCACGAACAGCGAGACAATGGATGTGGCTGACCAGCGTCCCATGCTCATGGAGACAGGCGAAAGCGGGGAATGCAACCTGCCCGAAGAAAAGGAGAATGCAGAAAAGTCCATAACAGGAAGCGGTCGCCGGAAGACGGAAACAAAGAAGAAGACAGGTCCGACATTGGCAGTGGAAAATGAACAGTGGGGCAGTATAGGGCGTACCCGAAAGGACAGATGGAAGATGGGAGTGGGTGTAGGCAACTCGTTTTCATCCTCCGGAAACATAGGCACAGACTTCAGATCCGTCCAGAATGACAACAAATATGGTGCAGCCAACATCGTGGCAACAGCATATAGCAGTGCGCACCCGATACCCTATGACTACGAAGAACGCAGTGAGCACAACATGCCATTGTCTGTAGGGCTTTCGGCATCGTACAGCTTGTCCGACCGTCTATCTGTCACTACAGGACTGGTCTATTCACGGCTGACCTCAGACTTCATGAGCGAGACCATAGGACACCGGACCATGCGCAAGCAGGAACTGCATTATGTGGGCATACCACTCGGAGTGAACTGCCGGATATGGCAATATGGAAGGCTGAAAACTTATGTACAGGCAGGAACACAATGCGATTTCAACGTAGTGGCAAAATCAGAAAGCGAAAACAGAAAAAGCAGTATAAAAAAAGACAGGGTGCAGTGGTCGTTGGGAGGTGCCGCTGGAGTGGAGTATGATTTCACTGAACACATCGGACTGTATGTGGAGCCTGGCGTAAAATACTATATTGACAACAACAGTAACGTGGACAACATTTTCAAGGAAAAACCATGCCAGTTCAATCTTCAAATGGGACTGAAGTTCAACATCAAATAGAATCATGTTAAAAAAAAATAAAACTCAGATGTGATGTATTGAAAAAGTTTGTTAATTAATTGGAAAAGAGTAACTTTGCGCCCGATTTTTAAAATAATCACACATAAAGTCTAACTTTATTAATTTTTAAACATTATTTATTTTACTATGTCAGAATTAAAGAACGTACAGCCGTTGGAAGACTTCAATTGGGAAGAGTTTGAAAACGGAAGCAGCGTAGAGGTCAACAAAGAAGATCTGCGCAAGGCTTATGATGAAACCCTGAATAAGGTTTCTGAACATCAGGTGGTTGAGGGAACGGTCATCTCAATCGACAAGAAAGAGGTTATCGTGAACATCGGCTATAAGAGCGATGGCATCATCCCCGCCTCCGAATTCCGTTACAATCCCGACATGAAGATTGGCGACAAGGTTGAGGTTTATGTTGAAAGCCAGGAAGACAAAAAAGGACAGCTTGAACTTTCACACAAGAAAGCCCGCCTGAGCAAGAGCTGGGAGCGCGTGAATGCAGCTCTCGACAACGAAGAAGTTATCCAGGGTTACATCAAGTGCCGCACCAAGGGTGGCATGATTGTCGATGTATTCGGCATTGAAGCCTTCCTGCCCGGTAGCCAGATTGACGTTCACCCCATACGTGACTACGATGTATTCGTAGGCAAGACTATGGAATTCAAGGTTGTGAAGATCAATCAGGAATTCCGCAATGTGGTGGTTTCACACAAGGCTCTCATCGAGGCCGAACTGGAAGCTCAGAAGAAGGAAATCATCAGCAAGCTCGAAAAAGGACAGATTCTCGAAGGTACAGTCAAGAATATCACATCTTATGGCGTATTCGTTGACCTGGGTGGCGTGGACGGACTCATCCACATCACAGACCTGTCTTGGGGTCGCGTAAGCGATCCGCATGAGGTTGTTACTCTCGACCAGAAGATCAATGTTGTCATTCTTGACTTCGATAATGACAAGAAGCGCATTGCTCTTGGTCTGAAGCAGCTTACCCAGCATCCATGGGACGCTCTTGACGAAAACCTCAAAGTGGGTGACCATGTCAAGGGTAAGGTTGTTGTTATCGCTGACTACGGTGCATTCGTTGAGATTGCACCCAGCGTTGAAGGCCTCATCCACGTTTCTGAAATGTCCTGGAGCCAGCATCTGCGCTCACCGCAGGATTTCATGCACGTTGGTGATGAAGTTGATGCCGTTATCCTGACACTCGACCGTGACGAGCGCAAGATGTCTCTCGGTATCAAGCAGCTCAAGGAAGACCCATGGGAGACCATAGAAGTTAAGTATCCTGTCGGCAGCAAACACACAGCAAAGGTTCGTAACTTCACCAACTTCGGTATTTTCGTAGAGCTTGAAGAAGGCGTTGACGGACTTATCCACATCAGCGACCTATCTTGGACCAAGAAGGTTAAACACCCTTCAGAATTCACTCAGGTAGGTGCCGAAATCGATGTCGTTGTTCTTGAAATAGACAAAGAGAACCGTCGTCTGAGCCTCGGTCACAAGCAGCTTGAAGAGAATCCCTGGGATACATACGAGAGCCTCTACACACCTGGTTCTGTACATACCGGCAAGATTACTGAACTGATGGACAAGGGTGCAGTCATCACTCTTAACGAAGGTGGCGAAGGCTTTGCAACTCCTAAGCACTTGGTTAAGGAAGACGGTTCACAGGCTCAGCTCGGCGAAGAACTCGAGTTCAAGGTAATTGAATTCGTGAAGGACACCAAACGCATTATTCTCTCACACAGCCGCACATTTGAACAGGCCAAGGAAGAGACCAAGCACACACGTAAGCACACTGCCAAGAAAGATGCAGCTCCTGCTATCAACAATATCGCTGCCAGCACAACACTCGGCGATCTTGATGCACTGGCTGAACTGAAGGCAAAAATGGAAAAAGGTGAATAAACCCGACTGATTTATCACCAATACAATAAAGAGGGAGAAGTCCAATATTACGGTCTTCTCCCTCTTCGATTTATAAAATCTGTTTTTTAGACAAGCCAAGTTAATTCCTGACAATGAATTAAATATAGTCCGGCATTTACTTATAACACGCCTTAAATAAATATACTGTTAATATATATTAATTCAGACAATTCCTAAGAATTATAAATGTACTAATTCGGAGATTTTTATTACCTTTGCGCGAGTTTTTTAATACTACACACGTTTCCATTCGCGAAACACAATTCATAACAACTTTTATTTATGTATAGTAAGGACGAATTATCATCTAAGAATCTCTCTGAATTGGAGAATATTGCCAATGAAATAGGTGCCGATGTTCAACCGGGAAGTAATCAGGAAGAACTAGTTTATTCTATTCTCGATAAGCAAGCTGAATTAGAAGGCAACAAGAATCCACTTGGGACGAAAAGACGCAGGGTTCGTATTGTAAAAAAAGATACTGACCGCGTCTATTCTGTCAACGGAAAAGATGGAGAGAACTTTGACCTCAAGAAAAACAGGAATTCCGTGGAACAGCAACCATTATTCAAAGATGAAATTTCTGTAAATAATACGGAAAAGACAGATGATAAATCGCCAGAAGAAATACTTGCAGCAATACCTAAGCACAGAGGAAGAAAATCCAAAAAGGAGCTTGAACTGATAGCAGCTGTTGAAGAAGCACGAAAGAACAAGGAACAAAGCGAATGGGTTTACGAAGAAGAGGACAAACACGATCCGATTACAGATGATAAAACAGAAAAAATGGATACAAATATAGAAGATGTGGAAGACATTCCGGAAAAAATGTATGCTCCACAGAAGAATGAGAATAATACCACTGATTCCGACCTACTGGCTCAGCTCCAGGCCAAAATCAATGCACATAATGAAACGGTAGAAGACAAGCGCGAAGCTATGATGAACGGAATCTGGGAGAACGACCCGGCAGATGGTACCGACTTTATCATTGTAGTGGATTTACCCATTGAAGACCAAAGTGCTGTACCTTCATTCGATATCTTCGACAATCCTATGGGGCCTATGCATAATTCTGTGCAATCCATTCCCCAACAGCAATCTGCACAAGACACACAGAAATTCGATTTCTCAGACATCATTACCGCCAATGGTGTTCTGGAAATCATGCCCGACGGATATGGATTCCTGCGTTCCAGTGACTACAACTATCTGTCCTCTCCGGATGATGTATATGTATCCGTGCAGCAAGTAAAGAAATATGGATTGAAAACAGGAGACGTAGTGCTTTGCCATGTCAGGCCTCCACATGATGGCGAAAAATACTTTCCACTGACAAGTATTGACTTGATCAATGGAAAGTCACCTGCAGATGTACGTGACCGAATCTCTTTTGAGCATCTCACTCCACTTTTCCCTGATGAGAAGTTCTCTCTGTGCGGAGATGCATCAACAACAAATCTAAGTACACGTATTGTTGACCTATTCTCTCCGATAGGAAAGGGACAGCGTGCCCTGATTGTTGCACAGCCCAAGACCGGTAAGACCATTCTAATGAAGGACATCGCCAATGCCATCGCAGCCAATCATCCGGAAGCCTACCTGATGATGCTCCTCATAGATGAACGTCCAGAGGAAGTGACAGACATGGCAAGAACGGTAAATGCAGAAGTAATTGCTTCTACATTTGACGAGCCAGCAGAAAGACATGTCAAAATAGCCGGAATTGTGCTGGAAAAGGCAAAACGCATGGTAGAATGTGGCCATGACGTCGTGATTTTCCTAGACTCCATCACACGTCTTGCACGTGCATACAATACAGTTTCACCTGCATCTGGAAAAGTGCTGACTGGTGGTGTGGATGCCAATGCATTGCAGAAGCCTAAACGCTTTTTCGGTGCTGCCAGAAACATAGAGGGTGGTGGTTCACTCACAATCATAGCTACTGCACTCATTGATACCGGTTCCAAAATGGATGAGGTTATTTTTGAAGAATTCAAGGGTACTGGCAACATGGAGCTGCAACTTGACAGGTCGCTGTCTAATAAGCGTATATTCCCAGCAGTCAACCTTGTTGCATCAAGTACGCGTAGGGATGACCTTTTACAAGACAAGACAACACTTGACCGTATGTGGATTCTCAGAAAGTTCATTTCAGACATGAATCCTATTGAAGCAATGAATTCCATTCATGACCGAATGGCCAGGACATATAATAACGAAGAATTCCTCTTGTCAATGAATTCGTAAAATATGGACGATGCTATTGAACTTAGAGGGGTCCGTGTTAACAACCTCAAGAATGTCAGCCTGGATATTCCGCGCAATAAACTTATTGTCATAACGGGCGTATCCGGTTCTGGAAAATCTTCACTGGCCTTCGACACTTTGTTTGCCGAAGGCCAGCGTCGATATGTAGAATCTCTTTCATCCTATGCAAGACAGTTTCTTGGAAGGATGAGCAAACCTGAATGCGACTTCATCAAAGGTTTACCACCTGCTATTGCCATTGAGCAGAAAGTGATATCCCGCAACAGCAGGAGTACAGTAGGCACATCAACGGAAATCTACGAATATCTCAGACTGCTTTATACACGCATCGGTCACACTTTATCTCCAGAAAGTGGAGTTGAAGTGAAGGCGCATACGGTAGAAGATATTATTGAATGTGTAAACAGCTATTCCGACGGTACAAAATACGCCCTTTTAGCCCCGTTACAAATAGGAGAAGGACGATCTTTCCGCAAACAGCTTGAAATGGAACTTCAACAAGGTTTCACCAGAATATGGAAAGACGACAACTTTATCCGAATTGAGGATTTTCTGGAACAAAGTGAGGAAACTGCTGTACAGGATTGCTTCCTGCTCATTGACAGGATGAGTGTAGAGCATTCCAAAGATGCCATATCAAGGCTAACAGACTCTGTAGAAACAGCCTTTTACGAGGGGAACGGTGCATGCAGGCTGATTTTCTTTCCGTCAAACATTGTCTATGAGTTTTCCACTCGCTATGAAGCCGATGGCATAACTTTTGAACGTCCAAACGACAATCTTTTTTCATTCAACTCCCCAATGGGAGCCTGTCCTAACTGCGAGGGATTTGGAAGCGTAATCGGTATAGATGAAAGACTTGTCATCCCAAACACTACACTTAGTGTATATGACGGATGCGTTCAATGCTGGCATGGCGAGAAAATGGGCGAATGGAAAACAGAATTCTGCCGAAGAGCAGAAAAAGACAAGTTCCCAATATTTGAGCCCTACTACAAACTGTCCATTAAGCATAAGGACATGTTATGGCACGGTCTCGCATCCGAAAGCCATAAAAACATGCGCGAACGTGTTTGCATTGACAGCTTCTTCAGTATGGTGAAAGAAAACCAGTACAAGATACAGTATAGGGTTATGATGAGCCGATATCGGGGAAAGACCACATGCCCCGTTTGCCACGGAACACGTCTGAAAAAAGAAGCCACATGGGTCAAAATCAATGCAAGAGCAATAACAGAACTGGCAGAGATGCCAATCTTCCAACTGAAACAATGGTTTGACAATCTGATATTGACTGAGCATGAACAGCAGATTGCGAAACGTCTGCTCACAGAAATCAACAACCGTCTGCAGTTTCTCCTTGATGTAGGACTAGGTTATCTCACCCTTAACCGTCCTTCCAATACACTCAGTGGTGGAGAAAGCCAGCGTATTAACCTTACTACATCATTAGGTAGCTCACTTGTCGGCTCACTTTATATACTTGACGAGCCCAGCATCGGACTTCATAGCCGTGACTCTTTCAGACTCATTAAAGTGCTCAAGGAACTACGGGATGCAGGCAATACAGTTATTGTTGTCGAGCACGATGAAGATATCATCCGTTCAGCCGATTATCTCATTGATGTAGGCCCTGATGCAGGACGGCTGGGCGGTGAGATTGTATATCAAGGACCGGTAGCCATTTCCTCTGCAAAGGACATGCACCAATCCCACACACTTGAATACCTTACAGGTACAGAGACAATACCCATCCCCAAGCATCGTCGCTGCTGGAACATGTCTATCTGTATAAAAGGTGCACGTATGAACAATTTACGCGGAATTGATGTCACATTTCCCCTCAATGCCTTTACGGTGGTTACCGGAGTAAGCGGCTCGGGCAAGTCTTCACTGGTAAAAGGCATTCTGTATCCGGCCTTGAAACGCCATCTAAATGAAGTGGCTGAGCAACCTGGCGAATACATGGAATTGGGAGGAGACTGGCAGCAGATCAGCCATGTGGAAATGGTTGACCAGAATCCGATTGGAAAAAGTACACGTTCCAACCCAGCCACCTATGTCAAGGCCTACGATGCTATAAGACAATTGTTTTCAGAACAGCCATTGGCCAAGCAAATGGGATATACATCCCAGTATTTTTCATTCAATGCCGATGGAGGGAGATGTGAGGAATGTCAGGGAGCTGGTGTTATTACTGTAGAAATGCAATTCATGGCAGATCTGGTACTGGAGTGTGAATCCTGCCATGGAAAACGCTTCAAACGGGATATCCTTGATGTACAATATCATGGAAAGAACATCTATGATGTGCTGGAAATGACAGTTGACGAAGCATTGGATTTTTTCGGTCAGTATGGAGAGAAGGCGGTAACAGAGAGACTTAAGCCTTTGTCCGAAGTAGGACTGGGCTATATCAAGCTTGGGCAGAACTCATCTACACTTTCAGGAGGGGAGAACCAACGCGTGAAACTGGCCTATTTTATCGGGCAGGAACGGCAAGATGCCACGCTTTTCATTTTCGACGAACCTACCACCGGACTGCATTTCCATGACATCAGGCGTCTGTTAGGAGCATTCAATGCCCTTATTGAACGTGGACACACCATTATCGTAATAGAACACAATCTCGATGTCATAAAATGCGCCGACCATGTCATTGACCTTGGTCCAGAAGGTGGAGATGCCGGAGGCAATCTGGTTTGTTCCGGGACTCCTGAAGAGATTGTCCTGTGCAAGCAGAGCATCACCGGAGAATTCCTCAAGAGTAAACTGAACTGATTTAAGTCTGTTCCTTGCATCATGATTGACCAGCTTTCCATACTCATACCTACATTCAACCACAATTGCACAGCCCTTGTACATGAATTATCACGGCAACTGCAGAAGGCACATGCACCAAATTATGAAATCATTGTGGCAGATGATGCATCTACCGACCGGTCTGTCATCGCTGAGAACCGCAGCATCAATGCCATAGCCCATTGCCGATACATTGAGAGGAGCAAGAATGCAGGAAGGGCAGCCATACGCAATTTTCTCTACACATCTGCCACTTATGACCACATGCTTTTCCTTGATGCCGATGTACAGCCGTCAGATGACAGGTTTATCCTTCGATATCTGTCTTGCAACAGCAATATGGGAGTGGTGTCCGGAGGTGTGCAACTGCCTTCGGACGAATCTGCACACGGCCGATATGTCCACCAACTACGCTACATATACGAACAGTCCATACAGAAAAGCCTGCACAAGCGGCACAACCAGTGTCCGTACCAGTCGCTATCGTCAGCCAACTTCATGCTTTCCCGTAAATACGTAGCCCAACCGCCATTTGATGTGCAGATTCAGCGTTACGGCTATGAAGACACGCTTTTCGGGAAAAGGCTGATGGAACAGGGCATTCCCATGCTGTGCATAGACAATCCTGTTATCCATTTCGACAACATGTCTAATGAAGACTATTTGAACAAGGTGGAGGAAGCTCTCCACACACTCCGCACATTGAAAGAAGAACTGGCCGGATTCTCGCCGCTGCTCGCGTTATGCCATTCGATTGAAAAATGGCACATGGCAGGAACCTTACGCCGCATGTTCCGCCTCATGCGCGAAAACTGGCGGAGAAACCTCTGTTCGTCCAACCCGTCATTGCTCGTATTCAAGATATACAAGACCGGATATTTTCTTTCAATAACGCAAGACCAGCCGGAAGAAAGCAAACAACCGGACAACTACACAAGCTCATAGGCACCGGAAGGTGACTTCCGCTTGAGCACATCCATCTCGAAATCCTTTCCCGCAACTATCCCGTACGACCGGAGCACCTGCTCCACAGTCTTGCGGGCCAGTTCCGGATGGTTGTTCTCCTCACTCAGGTGGCACAGCCATACATGCTTCAAGGCAGTGGTGGCATTCTCGGCTATGGCAACGGCACAAGCATTATTACACAGATGGCCGTTGCCTCCGCTGATACGTTCCTTCAGATACTGCGGATAATTGCCATTGCGCAGCATCTCCTCATCATGATTGGCTTCTATCACAAGATAATTGGCTTCTGATATGAATGCCTTCATCTCTTCTGTCACATGACCCACATCGGTCATGATGCAGAACACCGTGCCATTATATTCTATCTTGTAGCCAACATTGTCCGTACTGTCATGGGGCACACCGAACGGTGTCACCTTGAAATCACCCAGACTGAAGCTGACACCCTTTTCTATGGCATGTACACACTCCGCTCCGATTTTGTACCTCACACAGTAGTTCTTGTTGATTCCCGTATGCACCAGACCGGTAGTATATACAGGCAAAGCATATTCATGGCTCATGCTACCCACACATTTCACATGGTCAGCATGGTCATGCGTAACAAGTACAGCTTGAATATCCGAAAACGCCAGGCCGAAATCCTTGAAATATTTCTTCAGTGCGCGTACACCCACGCCCAGATCAATCATCAAACCATAATCTTCCGTATATAAATAATAGCAGTTTCCACTGCTACCACTTCCAAACGATATGAATTTCAACATCGTAACCCTAAATTTGATACAAAAGTATTAAAAAGCCGTGAGAATACCAAAGAAAATATATACCTTTGTTCAAATTTAATCAACAACACACCTGTTTTCACAGTATCTGCCAATGAAAGCCCTGCAACTGCACTCCACGCGCATACGCCTGTCCTTTTTAGCAAAATCACACACCTGCCTGTACACACTCCTGCTCGCTGCCGCCTTGTCGTCCTGTACACCGGCAGAGAAAGACCCCTGCCATGAAACCGTACAGACATTCTCAGAGGCCTTTTTCAACTACCGCTACCTTGAAGCACTCGAGTACTGTACACCGGAATCGCGCCAGACTGTCCATTTTCTGGCATCCGGCATCGGACAGGAACAGGTAGAAGCCATACAATCTGCAGCACATGTGGCACAGTGCAAGATCTACCAGCTCGACAAGACAACCGACTCCACAGCCGTTGCCGATGTGGAGGTGCGGCATTTCCTGGACATAGCACCACTTGAGGAACAGCCACGCGATACAACAATCAACTGCCGCCTCTTCCTCCTGCAACGAAAAAGCCTGTGGAAAGTACACCTCACACAATGGCCGGCCATTCATTAACCGGAGAGGGCTTATACCCGTCATCTTGTTCATACATACACCGATAAACAAAAGGGCAGGAATCCATGGAAACATCTTGACACTTTGTTCTGCATAAAAATTTTTTATATATACCCCCAGAAACATTTGTAGGAAGGAAAACCGCCGATGTGATTTTGCAAAGTGTCAGAATTTTAACATTTTTGCTTACACTTTGAATTTTCAGGTTCTTTAAAAACGGGTACTTTTGAGCCGATTTTCATGTTAATAAGTGTGAATTGTCGGTTTTTTGCACAAAACGGAAAAATTAGTTAAGTGTTAGGGGGGAAACACTTAACTGTTTCCGAAAAATTAGTTAACTAATTTCATCTCTGCACTTAAGTATTTTTGAGGTAAAACTTAACTGTTTTGGGGTAAAAAACCAAGTTTTTCAGCCTCAAAACCGCGATTTTCCGGCCAAAAGTGCAGAAAAAGGGGCTTGAAAACTGCACAAATCAACTGTTTTGTGCATGAATTTAATGAATTTTAGGTTAAAATCAGGCGGAATTCATTAACACATCCCGACTGTAAAAACTTATCCCATTGATTATCAACGGTTTACAACAAAGACCTCTAAAACCGGAAAATTCCGCTGGCGCACAAAAACCCGCTCTATCCCGATTCTTCAGAAATAGTCTGAAAATCAAAATGTAAGCAAAAGTGTTAAATTTCTGACACTTTGATTTTCTGCGCATTCTGTTCTACTGTCCGTTCCTGTACACGCGGTGAACCTGTTTGCATGACAAAGGGCCTGCGGCAGATTTTCAAGAAAATGCAGGTGTAAGACAGCAATAATGGAACATGCCTCCACTGGCATGGACTGCAAACGGCAGACAATAAGGCCAGAAAACCTGCAATCCAACCTTTACAGACAGTTCCTTTTCATCACAGTTAATGTTTTTTGTGCAAAAAAGACGTAAATCTACTTGCTTGAATGCCCGTTTTTGATTACTTTTGCGTGCAACTTTCACCTGACGTTCACCTGGAAAGGCATCTACAGAAAGGGAAAGAAGGGTAGAGAAAAAACAGATTCGTTTTCACAACTTTAATACTTAACATTATGAAGAAGAAATTCATCTGCACAGTCTGTGGTTACATCCACGAAGGAACTGAGGCACCGGAGAAGTGCCCGTTGTGCAAGGCTCCGGCCAGCAAATTCAAAGAACTTGACGAGACAGGCGACGGCCCTGCCTTTGCTACAGTCCATACACTCGGCGCAGCACGCAAGGAAGATGCCAACGAGGAAATGATCAAGGACCTGAACGACCATTTCAACGGCGAATGCTGTGAAGTAGGCATGTATCTGGCCATGAGCCGCCAGGCAGACCGCGAAGGCTATCCTGAAATTGCCGAGGCATTCAAGCGCTATGCCTTTGAAGAGGCTGAGCACGCAAGCAAGTTCGCAGAACTGCTTGGCGACATTCTGAAGGACACCAAGAGCAATCTGGAAGCACGTATCGCAGCAGAGCGTGGAGCATGTGAAGACAAGTTCCGCATTGCCAAGAATGCAAAGGCTGCTGGAATGGACGCTACACACGATACTGTACACGAAATGGCTAAGGACGAAGCACGCCACTGTGCAGGATTCATGGGTCTGCACAAACGCTATTTCGAATAAAAGACTGCTACACAAAAGAGAAACGCGCAGAACGGCAAATGCTGTCCTGCGCGTTTTGTTTTGTCTCTTCGTATTGGTTCACCTACATCTTTGAACAATTGATTAAAACACATGTAATTCTTTGTTACACATATCCTTATCAGGGAATATTACAGAAAAACTTCTTGTATTCATGTTCAAAGTTCGGGGTCAGGATGCCTTGACCGACAGCATCCCGGATTTCTGCTTCAGTCCAGAATCTACCACCCCCAAGTTCATGGCTGTCAGGAACGATGACACCATCATAGACCGTCCTGTTCACATAGACGAGTTCACGCTCACGGTCACTCTCAAACACATATTTCCCGATCAGCGTGGCCTGGAAATCCGACAGACCCAGCTCCTCATGGACTTCCCTTCGCAAAGCCATGTCGATGGTCTCACCATACGCCACATGACCTCCGCATGCCGTATCCCACTTCCCTGGCTGTATGTCTTTCCATTCTGGACGTTTCTGGAGATAGAGCTCGCCCTTACTGTTGAACACATGAAGATGGACAACGGGATGCAGCTGACGCGACCCTCCATGGGCTTCCTCCCGTGTTTGCCGTCCTATTGTTTGCCCTGATTCATCGACAATCGGAAACACTTCTCTTGGATTATCCATTTTCTGCACTGTTTGCTTCGTAAACCATCCTTCTGACACTACAGACACATTACCGAAATGAAACAACCGGGGAAACGTTGTTGCAGATGGGACGGTTCCTTCCTGAATATACCGAACAACGCACTTCCGCTTCCACTCATCTGTGCATACACGGCTCCTGCTTCATAGAGTCTGGACTTCATCTCGGCAAGTACAGGAAAGCGGGAGAATACCGGTTGCTCGAAATCATTGTGCAAAAGCTCCCTCCAGGTTTCAATGGGTTTCCTGACAATATCACGGCAACACAAGGTTGGCTTCTGCGGAGTGATGGCAGCGTACGCATCTTTTGTGGAAACGGAAACATCCGCTTTTACAACAGCCAGGAAATAGCCATCGAGATTGCCGTCCGGTGTATCGACAGGTGCAAGCTCCGTACCGGTCCCGGTGGCATAGGCCGGTTCAGCAGCAATGAAGAAAGGGCAATCAGCACCTAACTGTGCCGCATATTTTTCCAGTTCAGCATTACCTATATTCAAGCGGAACCGCTCATCAAGCAGTTTCAGCATGTATGCCGCATCGCTTGAACCACCTCCCAACCCGGCTTGCGAGGGAATCTGCTTATGCAAATGTGCATGAACACGTGGCAGGCAATAATCCGCCGCAAGGATATTATAGGCCTTCACCACAAGATTCTCCTGTTCAGGGCAGTCCATATCCGTCCCGCTTACCTTGAGGTCACAGGCGTAGGGCGAAGGAAACCGGTCATCCATGTGACTGATTTCAAGTGCATCGCATAAGGGGATGGGGTAGAACACTGTTTCGAGATTGTGATAACCGTCTTCACGTCTGGAAATGACATTCAGTCCGAGATTGATCTTGGCACAGGGAAATGTTATCATACTTACAGATTTAATGTATAAGAAAACAGGCCACCAAGCGACACTAAACTGTCCTTGATGGCCTTGTCTGTATAGATTTCAATATTTGTTCTTTATTTTCTCTACGTAAGCATCAATGACTGCCACAGCGGTGATGTTCACAATATCACGGACTGAACACTCGAAATCCGTGAAGTGGATGGGCTTATTCAGACCCATCTGTATGGGGCCTATGATTTCCGCATCAGGATCAAGCGACTGTAGAAGCTTATAACTACCGTTAGCACTGCTCATGTTGGGGAAGACCAATGTGTTCACATCAAGTCCTTTCAGGCGTGTAAACGGATACTTGTCATCACGCAGTTCCTTGTTCAAGGCAAAGTTCACCTGCATTTCACCGTCAACAGCCATATCCGGATACAGTTGCTGCAACTCGTGAACAGCATTGTGCACCTTTACAGGACTTCCCACCTCATCCGTTCCGAAATTGGAGTAGCTGATCATGGCAATTCTCGGTTCCTCATTGAAGAATCTGACCGTGTGGGCAGAAAGCCGTGCAATGTCAACTAGTACATTTTCGTCAGGATGCCGGTTAATCAATGTATCGGCAATGAAATACACACCTTTCTTCGTGTTCAAGATGTGCATGGTGCCGAATGTCTTGTATTCAGGTCTTATGCCAATGACCTCCTTGGCCACTTTGATGGTATTTGAATACTTCGTGTAGAGTCCGGTGATGAATGCGTCCGCCTCTCCAGTCTCAACCATCATCATTCCGAAATAGTTGCGCTCATACATCTTGTCGTATGCTTCCTGGAAAGTGTAACCCTGACGCGCACGCTTTTCAGCAAGATGCTTGGCAAATGTGGCACGCCGTCCCTGTTCCTGGTCTGCACGCATATCAATCAGCTGTATATCGCTGAGGTCCAGTTTCAGCCGTTGTGCCAACCGTCTCAACCGGTCTGGATTACCTAAAAGGATTGGCTGGCAAATACCTTCTGTCTTTGCCTGCACGGCAGCCTTCATCATACTTGGGTGACCGCCTTCCGCAAAGACAACCCTCTGAGGGTGCATCCGTGCGGTATCATGCAGTTTACGCGTCAGTTTTGTCTCCTGTCCCAGCAATTGCATGAGAGCTTTCTTGTAAGCCTCCCAGTCTGTTATGATGCGACGTGCCACCCCGCTATCTATGGCTGCCTTGGCCACAGCCGCACTGACTTCGGTGATCAGACGCGGATCCACTGGCTTGGGAATGAAATACTTCGGTCCGAATGTGAGGTCATTAACATGGTAAACGTCATTTACTATGTCAGGTACAGGTTCCTTGGCCAGGTTTGCTATGGCATGCACAGCCGCCATTTTCATGTCTTCATTGATCGCCTTGGCATGTACGTCGAGTGCCCCTCTAAAGATATAAGGAAAACCGATGACGTTATTGATTTGGTTGGGATAATCACTCCTTCCGGTTGACATGAGTACGTCTGGACGGCTGGCCATGGCGTCCTCATAACTGATTTCCGGAACCGGATTGGCCAAAGCGAAAACAATCGGATTATCAGCCATAGACCTTACCATGTCCTGCGTGAGCACATTGCCTTTGGACAGTCCGACAAAAACATCAGCCCCCTTAATGGCCTCTTCCAGCGTGTGTATGTCTCTGCGACTGGTAGCAAACTGTTGTTTTTGCGGTGTAAGATTCGCGCGGTCATCGGTAATGACACCTTTTGAGTCGAGCATGACAATGTTCTCCGTCTTTGCACCCAATGCCACATAAAGTTTCGTACAGCTGATGGCTGCAGCGCCGGCACCATTGACCACAATGTTCACCTTGTCAATGTCTTTTCCTGCCACTTCAAGTGCATTCTTCAGACCGGCTGCCGAAATGATAGCTGTTCCATGCTGGTCATCGTGCATTACGGGTATATCGAGTGTGCGCTTCAGCCGTTCTTCAATGTAAAAACATTCCGGAGCCTTGATATCCTCAAGATTAATACCGCCGAAAGTCGGTGCTATGCGTTCCACGGCCTCACAGAATTTCTCAGGATCCTTTTCGTCCACCTCTATATCGAACACGTCAATGCCACCATAGATCTTGAAAAGCAATCCTTTTCCTTCCATGACCGGTTTGCCGCTCATGGCACCAATGTCTCCCAGTCCAAGCACGGCTGTACCGTTGGAAATCACGGCCACAAGATTACCTTTGTCTGTATATTTGTAAACATCATCGGGATTGCTCTGGATTTCCAGACAGGGGAAGGCCACTCCAGGAGAGTACGCCAGGCTAAGGTCTGTCTGGGTGTGATAGGGTTTTGTGGGCTTTACTTCAATCTTACCAGGCCGCCCGGTCTTGTGGTACTCCAACGCGGCTTCTTTTGTTATCTTTACCATATAGTCATTATAGTTTGTCTATTAGAAATGCAGAACGTCCTGACCGTTCTATCAGTCAGCAAAATTAGCAAAAAACCACGAATATGGCCAAAGTTTTATGTTTTTTTTGTAACTTTGTTCCCAAAAAGAACAATTATGCAGAAAACGGCGACAGCAACACTTTATAGACAGGAACTTAAAATACGCATTCTGAAGAAATCCATGGAAGCCTTCAAGGCGAAGGGCATAAAGTCCGTCAAGATGGACGACCTGGCCAGTGAGCTTTCCATTTCCAAGCGCACACTTTATGAAATCTATTCCAACAAGGAACAACTGTTGCTTGAGGCGCTTCATGTCTATGAGGCTGAACACGATGAACACATGAAGACGTTTGCTGCCGACCCTACCCACAATGTCATTGACATACTGCTGGAGTTCTACAACTGGCAAATCAGGCGGCTGGAGAACATCAATCCCGCTTTTTTCAGTGAGATGGCCAAGTACAAGACGGTCATCGACTATCTTCATTCCAAGCACGAGGAGCGTGAAAAGAATTCCCACATGTTCTTCGAGCGCGGTGTAAGGGAAGGCTATTTCCGCAAGAACGTGCACTTCGGCATTCTCTCAGACATCGGCAACGCCTGCACCTCCCATGTCATGGAGTCGCGCATGTACAAGAAATACGATATGGACATGCTCATGCACAACATCATCCTGCTTTTCATCCGTGGTATATGCACGAAGGAAGGTGTAGAACTGCTTGACCGTTCGCTTGGCGAGTGAGGGATTACAGCCTCACCGCCTGTTTCACTCCCTTGATATTCCTCAACTTTTTCAGCAGAGATTCCAGGCGTGATGTGTCCTCGAGCATCACCACCAGGTTTCCGCTGAACAGTCCGTCGTGGCTGTCTATATTGATGGAGCGCATGAAAATCTTTTCTTCTTTTGATATGACACTTGTGATGTTGTTCACGATGCCAATGTCGTCATTGCCTATTACACGCAGCGTGATGGCATACTGCGAAGTGCCTTTTCCGCTCCAGCGTGCCGGGACGATGCGGTAGCCAAACCGCTTGCGCAGTTCGGGCGCGTTGGGGCAGTCGTGGCAGTGTATCTTTATGCCTCCTCCGGCCGTGACAAAGCCGAAGATGCTGTCGCCGTAGATGGGATTGCAGCATTTGGCCAGTGTATAGTCCAGTCCTTTCAGGTCACGGTCTATGACCAGCACATCCTCCTGTTCCTTGTGCAACGCCTCGCCCGGGCCTTCAAAGCTGAAGTCCTCGGCCGACCTGGTCACAGCCTGTGCATTGGGATTCAGTTCATGGTCGCGCAGCTCCACGTATTTCTCTATGATGGTATTCGGGTCGATTTTCTCGTCGGCCACCTGCTTGTAGAAATCCGACACCACCTTGAAACCGAGTTTCTTGATGAGGTGCGACATGATGCTCTCGTCCTGCTCTATCTTCCGGTTCCGGAATTTCCTTTCCAGCATCTCCTTTGCATACAGTCCGTCCTTTACCTGTGTCTCTTTCAGTGCCAGCCTGATCTTGGCCTTGGCGCGGCTGGTCTGTACTATGTTCACCCAGTCGCGCTTGGGCTTCTGTGTGCTCTGTGTCAGGATTTCCACCTGGTCACCGGAGTGCAGCACCTCCCTGATGGGAACGTTCTTGCCGTTGATGCGCCCGCCCACACAGCGGTTGCCGACATCGGAGTGGATGTGGTAGGCGAAATCGAGCACTGTGGCACCTTTCGGGAACTTGAACAGGTCGCCTCTGGGCGTGAACACGAACACCTCGTCTTCATAGAGGTCCATCTTGAACTGGTCCATCACCTGCAGGTCGTCGTTAGCCTCGAGTGCCGTCCTGATGTTGTTGAGCCACTCGTCCAGTCCGTTCTCGCCCTTTATGCCCTTATACCGCCAGTGGGCAGCCAGCCCGCGCTCAGCCACCTCATCCATACGCTCGGTCCTGATCTGCACCTCCACCCATTTCTTCTCCGGACCGAGCACAGTGATGTGCAGGCATTCGTAGCCGTTGGACTTGGGTACGGACAGCCAGTCACGCAGCCGTTTCGGATTGGGCTGGTACATGTCTGTCACAATGGAGTAGGCCTGCCAGCAAAGCATCTTTTCCTTCTCGAGCGGCGAATCTATGATGATGCGGATGGCGAACAGGTCGTAGATACCTTCAAAGCCACATTTCTGCTTCTTCATCTTCTGCCAGATGGAGTGGATGCTCTTGGTACGCCCCTTCATGTGGAACACCAGTCCTGCCTCCTCCAGGCGTTTCTTTATCGGCGCGATGAACTGCTCTATGTACAGGTCGCGTGAGCGTTTGGTCTCGTTCAGCTTGTCCTTGATCATGTAGTAGGCATCGTGTTCCAGGTATTTCAGGCTCAGGTCCTCCAGTTCGCTCTTGAGCTTGTACAGACCCAGCTTGTGGGCCAGCGGAGCATAAAGATAACTGGCTTCCTCCGACACCTGCCTTTGCGCTTCAAGGTTGTCGGTGTCCTTGATCTGGCGCATGAGGTTCACGCGGTCGGCAATCATGATGAGAATGACACGCATGTCCTCGGCAAACGAGAGCAGCAGGTTCCTGAAATTCTCGCTTTCAACGACTGGATTCTTGCTGTAGAGCTGATGGATGCGCACCAGTCCGCTGAGGATGCGGGCCACGCTTGCACCGAACATCCGCTCCGCCTCCTGGGTGGTGAGATAGCCGTTGATGACTATCGTGTAGAGCAGGATGGCTATCACGCCGTCGCGCTTCAGTCCGATCTCGTTCACGGCCAGTTCTGCGGTCTGGAACCCCATGAGCAGTGGGTTCAGGCCGAAATGGTCACGCTCCATCTCATTGTTGTCCAGAGCTTTCTTTATGAGCGACTTCACGTTTTGCTCATCCTCCATGCTGAAGGTGTCGCCGATGAGCGCGCGCAGTCGTTGCTCCGTTTCGTGTATGTGAATCTTTTCTTCTTCAGTGAAGACAAGTCGTCTGTCAATCATAATTGTCCCGTTCATTGTTTTTTTGATAGGGCAAAGTTACAAAAAAAGCGCCACCCAGAACACCCTTTTACAAAGATTTATCGCTTTTATGGTAGATTTACATTCACACGCCATAAGGTGAGGGGAGGGCAACGGATGTTTTGCCATCCCGAAATGACAAAATGTCACAAATTTAACACTTTTTCTTACATTTTGATTTTTCAAGATTCTGAGGAAAGAGCAGATTCTGTCCGGTTTTCGTGTTAATAAGTGTAAATTGCCGGTTTTTTGCACAAAACGGAAAAATCAGTTAAGTGTTAGGGGGGAAACACTTAACTGTTTCCAGAAAATTAGTTAACTATTTTCGTCCTGGCACTTAAGTATTTTTGAGGCAAAACTTAACTGTTTCGAGGCAAAAACTCAGGTTTTTTGGCCTCAAAACCGCGTTTTTCCGGCCAAAAGTGCGGAAAAAAGGGGCTGAGAACTGCACAAACCGCGCGTTTTGTGCACGAATTTAACGGATTTTCAGTTAAAATCGGGTGGATTTTGTTAACACTTCATACCCATAAAAACTTATTCCATTGATTATCAACGGTTTACAAAACAGGCCTCTGAAACTCAAATTTTCCGCTGGCGCGCAAAATACCGCTCTCGTCCGATTCTTCAGAAAACGTCCGAAAATCAAAGTGTAAGCAAAATTGTTAAAATTCTGACACTTTGATTTCCGGCACAAATAGTTTTTCCTGACTCATGAATGCCCTCAAATTACGGTTTCCTCCCACCGGGGAGGGTTAGGGTGGGTCTTCCTTCTCCTTTGGGAGAGGATAGGGGGGGCCTACCTTATTTGGACGCTCAACCACGGAACGGTTACATTCGTTCAGACAAAGAACAGACACACTATGCCACAAGAACGGCTATTGCACCTCTCACACAGCAAAAAACGAGGATTTTTGTTGTGCAGATGGAAATATAATCGTACTTTTGCAATTGCATAGGGACTGGACAACGCCCGCCACCATAGAGAGATGCAGAAAAAAATCAGACACACAGGCACAATCGTGGAAACAGACGGAAAGCATGCAATAGTACGCATTGTCCGCACCTCGGCCTGTGCCACCTGTGAAGTTTCTGCTGCCTGCAAGCGCACGGAGACCGACACGGTGCTGGTAGATGTCTATGGAACCACGGTCCATGGCAGGAAAGCCGGAGAACAGGTGGTGGTGGAGGCCGATGCGCGCATGGGTGCAGTGGCCGTGCTTCTGGCATTCGTGCTGCCGCTTGTGGCGTTTGTCGTTTCCATTGCCCTTGCCATGCTGTTCACAGCGAACGAAGTCCATGCGGCATTGGCCGGATTAGGAGTCATGGCTGTCTATTTCCTGACCATATTCGGATTCAGGCATCGCATAGACCGCCGCTTCACCTTCACGCTCCGGACACAGTGACACAATGGACAACAACCGGAAAATGAAAAAACTGTCTTATTATTTATATGGTAATAGCGATACTGGTACTCGGAGGCATAGCCCTGCTTGCAGCCGTAGTGCTTTATGTATGTTCCAGAAAATTTGCCGTCCATGAGGATCCCCGTCTGGCTGAAGTGGCAGCAGTGCTTCCACAGGCCAACTGCGGCGGATGCGGTTTCGCCGGATGCGCCGGCCTGGCAGCAGCAATAGTCAAGGGTGCCGACATCGGCAGCGTCGATGGCCTGTCGTGCCCGGTAGGAGGCGATGATGTGATGAAGCAGATTGCCCGTCTGCTGGATATTGCCCCGACAGCAAGCGAGCCCCGCATAGCTACGGTCATGTGTAACGGAAGTTGCGACCGCCGCATAAACACAGTATATTATGACGGTCTGCACACCTGCTACACCATGAACGCCACGGCTATGGGCGAATCGCCTTGCGGCTACGGCTGCCTGGGCTGTGGCGACTGTGCCTCAGCCTGTCAGTTTGGCGGCATACGCATCAATCCGCACACCCGTCTGCCGGAGGTCGATGCCACGCTCTGCACCGCCTGCGGTTCGTGCGTAGCTGCGTGTCCCCGCGGTGTCATCGAATTGCGTCCGCGCGGCAAGAAAGACCGTCGCGTATATGTGTGCTGCAACAACAAGGACAAGGGTGCCGCATCCACAAAGGCTTGCAGCGTATCATGCATCGGTTGTGGGAAATGCGCCAAGGAATGCCCCTTCAACGCCATAGCCATACAGGACAACCTGGCCGTCATCAATCCGGCCAAGTGCCGCCTGTGCCGCAAATGCGAGGCCGCCTGTCCGCGCAACGCCATTGTCGCCGTGAACTTCCCCGAAAAGACCAGAAAGGAGGCTGAAGCATGAAACTGAAGACTTTCCGCATGGGTGGCATACACCCGGAAGAGAACAAGCTCACGGCAGACCTGCGCTCAAAATACGCCATGCTGCCCAGAACAGCTGTTTTCCCGCTGAGCCAGCACATCGGAGCACCTGCCATCCCGGTCGTGAAAAGAGGTGACAAGGTCAAGGTAGGCACACTGCTGGCAGAAGCCGGGGGCTTCGTGTCGGCACGCATCCACTCGTCAGTATCGGGCACCATATTGCAGCTGACCAATGCCGTTGACGGTTCCGGCTATCTGAGACCGGCCATCACCGTGCGTGTGGAAGACGATGAATGGGAAGAAGGCATTAACCGTTCCGACCAGCTGGAACGTGTCAGGAACCATCCGGAACTTACGCCGGAGAACATTGTCCAGAAGATAAAGGAGGCAGGAGTCGTGGGCATGGGAGGCGCCTGTTTCCCCACACATGTGAAACTGGTTCCGCCACCTGGAGAGAAGGCGGAGTGCATCATCATCAATGCCGCAGAATGCGAACCATATATCACCGCAGACCACCGGCTCATGATAGAGCATGCCGAAGAGATACTGGAAGGAGTGGAACTGCTCATGATGGCCGCAAAAGTGGACAAGGCCTACATCGCCATAGAGGAGAACAAGCCCGATGCTGTCATGCTGCTTGAACAGAAAGCTGCCAAGAAGCAGAACATAGAGGTCGTGACGCTCAGGAAAAAATATCCCCAAGGAGGAGAAAAGCAACTCGTCGATGCCGTGCTGGGCAGACAAATACCGGCTCCGCCGGCCATCCCGGTCACAGTTGGTGCCATCGTCCAGAATGTGGGCACTGCATTTGCCGTATATGAAGCTGTGATGAAGAACAAGCCACTCATAGAACGCTATACCACCATCAGCGGACTGAACCTGCAGGAACCACACAACTACATTACAAGAATAGGGACTCCTGTGGGAGACCTGATCCAGGAGTGCGGAGGAATGCCCCTGGGCGTGAACAAGATACTTGCCGGAGGCCCCATGATGGGCAAGGCATTGGTAAGTGACGAGGTGCCCGTATGCAAAGGCACCAATGCCATTACCATTCTCACTGGCGAAAAAGCCTACCGCAGGCAATCACGTCCCTGCATACGCTGTGCTAAATGCGTGGCTGCATGCCCGATGGGGCTTGAACCCTACCTGCTGGCCACAGTATCGGCCAACCACCTATGGGAAAAGGCGGAGACCGAACAGATCGTGTCCTGCATAGAATGCGGATGCTGCCAATATACATGCCCGTCGAACCGCCCGATGCTCGACAACATACGCATGGGCAAGCAAAAGGTCATGGGCATCATCAGGGAACGCAACAAACAAAATCAAGGAAAATGAGAAAATTCGTCATATCGCTTTCACCCCACATCCACACTGACGACAGTGTGGAACGCAATATGTATGGCGTGGTCATGGCGCTGGTTCCAGCCGTGCTGATGTCGTTCTGGGTATATGGCATAGGCAGTGTGGCCGTGGTATTGTCGAGCGTGGCCTCCTGCATGTTCATAGAATGGGCCATAGCCCGGTACATGCTGAAGGTAGAGCCAACACTGAAGGATGGCTCGGCCATGGTAACCGGCCTGCTCCTGGGCATGAACCTGCCCAGCAATATTCCAGTATGGATAGTCTTCATCGGCGCACTCGTGGCTATAGGAATCGGCAAAATGACATTCGGGGGACTGGGCAACAACCTGTTCAACCCTGCACTGGTGGGACGCTGTTTCCTGTTGGTCAGTTTCCCGGCACAGATGACATCATGGCCCATTGCCGGACAGATATGGAACTATACCGATGCCAAGACCGCAGCCACACCGCTGACACTGCTCAAGGAAGCCATCTCCAACGGCAATATAACACAGACAGGATGGGAGGACATAGCCAGCAGCATGCTTTACCGCTCAGCTGAATTCGGAGGAGGTTCTATCGGTGAAATATCCGCATTGGCTCTGCTGGCCGGATTGGCCTATCTGCTGTGGAAACACATCATCACATGGCACATACCGGTGGGCATCCTGCTCACAGTCTTCGTGTTCAGCGGACTGCTGCACCTGGCCAATCCAGTATATGCCCATCCCGTACAGGTCTTATTAAGTGGCGGTCTGCTGCTTGGTGCCGTGTTCATGGCCACAGACTATGTGACTTCTCCCATGACCGCAAAGGGACAGCTCATCTATGCCGTATGTATAGGTCTGCTGACCGTAATCATACGCAACTGGGGAGGCTATCCGGAAGGCGTTTCATTTGCCATCCTGATCATGAACGCATTCACACCGCTCATCAACAACTATGTCAAACCGAAACGTTTTGGGGAGGAAAGGAAATGAAGAAGAAACTGGAATCCACTTTCCTCAATATGACGGCTGTGCTGGTAGGGGTTGCACTGGTTACCGGAGGCATACTGGCCTTTGTCAACAGGAAAACAGCTGGCTCCATAGCCCTTCAGAAAGAGAAGACCCTTTCCGAAGGCATACGGAAGGTGATGGGTGGAAAACTGCTGAATGTCGTTTCCTCCGATACATTGAAACTGCACCTTGAAGATAAGGAAACCATCTTTGTGAGACATAATGTGGAAGACCCGAAAGGGAACACGTTGGGGGCAGCGGTGGAAAGCTCGGCAAACGGTTATGGCGGCATGCTCAAGATACTGGTAGGATTCGGGCCTGACGGAACCATCTGCGGATACACTGTCCTTGACTCGAACGAAACTCCCGGACTGGGTGCAAAGGCAGACAACTGGTTCCAGGCTGACGGAAAAGGCAGCATCATCGGTAAAAAAATCCAGGACAAAGGACTGTGTGTAAGAAAAGACGGTGGAGAAGTCGATGCAATAACCGCATCGACCATTACATCGCGTGCTTTTCTAAAAGCTGTTAACCAGGCATTTGAATCATTCAAACAAGGGGAAAAGGACTGAGACATGAAAAAATATCTGAATATCATAGCGAACGGCATAGGCAAGGAAAATCCCATTTTCGTGCTGCTACTTGGCATGTGTCCCACACTTGCCACGACAACATCGGCCCTCAACGGACTGTTCATGGGATTGGCCACAACATTTGTACTGATTTGTTCAAATGTGGTCATCTCTACCATCAAGTCGATTACACCCGACAAGGTACGCATACCTGTGTTTGTCGTAGTCATAGCAACATTTGTAACGGTGCTGCAATTGCTCATGAAAGCCTATCTGCCCTCAATAGACAAGGCTCTGGGGCTATATATTCCACTGATTGTCGTGAACTGCATCATTCTGGGCCGTGCAGAAGCCTTTGCCTGTAAGAACACGCCTTTTGCAAGTATGTTCGACGGCATTGGCATTGGAATGGGATTTACTATCGGACTGACATCACTGGGCATGGCACGGGAACTGCTGGGAGCAGGCGCATTGTTTGGATTACGCTTGCTACCGGAGGCTACTAACATCCTGCTGTTCATACTGCCACCGGGGGCATTCATCACACTGGGCTACCTCATTGCCCTCGTCAACAAATACAGACACGCATAAATATAATGTAAATATGGAATATTTGCTGATTTTTATCTCCGCCATATTCGTGAACAACATCGTGCTGTCACAATTTCTGGGAATCTGCCCTTTCCTCGGCGTGTCCAGGAAAATAGAAACAGCCATGGGAATGGGTGGAGCCGTGGCGTTCGTGCTGACACTGGCCACGGTGGTGACATTCTTGCTCCAGACCTATGTCCTGAATCCACTGCACCTGGAATACCTGCAGACCCTGGCATTCATTCTGGTAATAGCTTCCCTGGTTCAGATGGTGGAGATCGTCCTGAAAAAAATCTCACCTGCACTGTATCAGGCTTTAGGGATTTTCCTGCCACTTATCACGACCAACTGTGCTGTACTGGGTGTTGCCATACTTGTAATACAACGGGACTACTCATTGCTGCAAAGTATCATCTACGCTTTTTCCACAGCCATTGGCTTTGCATTGGCCCTGGTGGTGTTTGCCGGACTACGCGAACAGCTTTCACTCGTGAAAGTGCCAAAAGCCATGCAAGGTATGGGAATCGTATTGATTGTGGCAGGCATATTATCGCTTGCATTCATGGGATTCAATGGGCTGGAAAGCGGCCTGAGAACATTGTGGCAATAACATAGATACTCACTAATCAATAAACAATAGCATTTATGAAACAGACAATTTTAGTGACCGGTGGAACCGGATTCATCGGATCGCACACAACGGTTGAACTGCAACAGGCTGGCTACAACGTTGTAATTGTTGATGACCTGTCGAACTCCAAAATTGAAGTGCTTGACGGTATTGAAAAAATCACAGGTATTCGCCCCGCATTTGAAAAGGTAGATTTGCGCGACTTCAATGCGACTGAGGCCGTATTCGCAAAATATCCCCAAATTGAGGGTATCATTCATTTCGCCGCATCAAAGGCTGTAGGAGAAAGCGTGGAAAAACCGCTGCTTTATTATCGTAACAATATCATTTCTTTGGTTAACCTGCTGGAACTAATGCCCAAATACAATGTTAAGGGTATTATATTCTCATCAAGCTGCACTGTATATGGACAGCCGTCTAAGGAAAATCTTCCTGTAACAGAAAATGCGCCTATACAGAAAGCACTTTCCCCTTATGGAAACACCAAACAAATCAATGAGGAAATCATCTACGACTACATACACAGCGGTGCAGCAATCAAATCAATCATCTTGCGCTATTTCAATCCTATCGGTGCGCATCCCTCAGCTTTAATCGGTGAACTTCCCAATGGTGTACCAATGAACCTGATTCCGTTTGTTACCCAGACTGCTATCGGTATCCGCAAACAACTGAAGATATTCGGAAACGATTACAACACACCCGATGGAACATGTATTCGCGATTATATATACGTAGTGGATCTTGCCAAAGCGCATGTGGCAGCCATGGCACGTGTACTTGACCAAGAGACTGAACCCATTGAATATTTCAATATTGGTACAGGACGTGGAGTTTCAACATTGGAAGTGGTCCAGGGATTTGAAAAAGCCACCGGTGTCAAAGTAAACTGGGAATATGCACCACGCAGAGAAGGAGATATAGAAAAGGTTTGGGGCAATGTGGACAAAGCAAACAACGTACTTGGATGGAAAGCCGATACTCCATTAGAAGAGGTTTTGGCCACAGCCTGGAAATGGCAAGTGAAACTGCGTGAAGACGGTATCATGTGATTCCGCCCGATACCAGCAAGAATAAATGGCTTGCAAGATGCGAGTCATATTTTGTGTTTGTGTTATTTGTTATCCCTCGACGTGAGTCGGGGGATAATTCATGATAAACGAAGTTAATCGTACAGGAGTTTTGTTAATAATGGTTAATCTTTAAGTTCTAAAAAGAAAATAAAACATCATTACAGCTAAAAATTTGTAATTTTGCAGCCGCTGTCACGAGATGGCAGTTATTTCAAACCTAAAAATTCAAAAAATGGCAACAAAAATCAGACTGCAACGCGGTGGACACAAGAATTACGCATTCTATCGTATTGTCATCGCAGACGCAAGAGCACCACGAGATGGTAGATTCACTGAGAAAATCGGTACATACAATCCAAACACCGATCCTGCTACTGTAGATTTGAACTTTGAACGCGCCCTTCATTGGGTAAATGTTGGTGCACAACCCACAGACACCGTTCGCAACATCCTCAAGCGTGAAGGCGTTTACATGATGAAGCATCTGCTCACAGGTGTACGTAAAGGCGCATTTGACGAGGCAACAGCTAACGCCAAATTCGATGCATGGAAAGCTGACAAGCTGAAAGGCTTGGAGGCCATCCGCGTGAGCAATGCAAAATCCAAAAAGGATGCCGCTGCCAAGGAACTTGAAGCCGAAAAGAAAGTAAACGAGGCTATCGCCAAGAAAGTTGCTGAGAAAAAGGCAGCAGAAGCAGCTGCAAAGGCAGAAGCAGAAGCAGCTGCAAAGGCAGAAGCAGAAGCAGCAGAAACAGCACCTGCAGAAGAATCAGCACCTTCTGATGAAGCTTAATTTTTCTGAATGTGAAAGAAAAACAAGGTGTTTCCCTTATGGGTAACACCTTTTTTTGATTATCAAAGATCCATTTGAAGAATCATAATGAATTCTCCATACTAATATAACATGAAACATTACACCATAATCGCTGACTGCGGAAGCACTAAAACAGACTGGATAGTAGCTGACATTTTTGGAAAAATATTCCGCATGAAAACGGAAGGAATGAATCCCGCAGTTCAACCTCTATCATATATTGAAGAGAAACTTAACATGCTGCCACTACGGATGTTAGAACTTGGAATAACAGACAAAATAAAAGATTGTAAAGATTGGACGGCATGCATTTATTTTTATGGAACTGGCTGTAATACGGAAGGTTCTTTAATCATGAAAGAACTTTTAAATAAAATTTTTCCTAATGCCAGCATAATGGAAATAGGAAGCGACATATTAGGTGCAGCAAGAGCATTATTTCATAGCAGTGAAGGTATAGCATGTATTCTTGGTACAGGATCCAATTCGTGCCTATATGATGGCAGGCACATTTGTGCAAACATTCCTGCACTTGGATTTATTCTCGGGGATGAGGGAAGTGGTGCTGTATTAGGTAAACTGTTCATAAACGCCATGTATAAAAACAAATTGCCGGAATATATTAAAAACGATTTTGAGAAAGAGATGTCATGCTCATTGAATGATATTATCAACAAAGTCTATAAACGACCTGCCCCAAATCGCTTCCTAGCTTCCCTGTCACCTTATATCAACAAACATATAGACTGTGAAATTATCGAAAAACTTGTAGAACAGAATTTTATGGATTTTTTCAAATCCAACATATATCCATATCATAGAAACGACCTAAAAATAGGTATTGTAGGCAGTATGGCTGAAATATACAAAAAACAACTGAATAACGCAGCTTTACAAACAGGAATTCGGATTGCAAAAATACTCAAAAGCCCCATTGATGAACTTTTTATCTATCACCATACAAAGGCGTAGAATCATTCAAAAAAATGTGATTTGAAGTAGCAAACAATAAATGTAATGTGGACATGGCAGTTTTTCTTTAAATTTTTTGTGATGTTTTAAAAATTGCTGTATCTTTGCAAGTAGCAAAAATGAATTATAGAAACTAATAATATCTTAAATTAACTATGAGCGAAAAAAGAGTATATACCTTTGGTAACGGAAAGGCCGAAGGTAATGCAAAAATGCGTGAGGAACTTGGTGGAAAGGGAGCAAACCTTGCCGAGATGAACCTTATTGGCGTTCCTGTTCCTCCGGGATTTACCATTACAACCTCCTGCTGTAACGAATACTATCAAGTGGGTCAAGAGAAGATTAAAGAAATTCTTCAAAACGAAGTGAATGCAGCCGTTAAGCACACAGAAGAGCTGATGAACTCCAAGTTTGGCGATGTGAAGAACCCGCTGCTCGTGAGCGTTCGCTCGGGTGCGCGTGCTTCAATGCCTGGTATGATGGACACAATCCTCAACCTCGGTCTTAACGACGAGGTGGCAGAGGGACTTGTGGCTAAGACCAACAACCCCCACTTCGTTTATGACTCATATCGCCGTTTCGTTCAGATGTACGGCGACGTGGTGCTCGAGATGAAGCCGGTGAACAAGGAAGACATCGACCCGTTCGAGGAGATTATCGAGAAGGTTAAGGCTGAGCGTGGCGTGAAGCTCGACAAGGACTTGTCGGTGGATGAGCTCAAGAAGCTTGTCACACTGTTCAAGACCGCCATCAAGGAGCGCACAGGCAAGGACTTCCCCGACGATCCCATCGAGCAGTTGTGGGGTGCCATCTGCGCCGTGTTCCGCAGCTGGATGAACGAGCGTGCCATCCTCTACCGCAAGATGGAGGGTATTCCCGACGAGTGGGGTACAGCCGTCAGCGTTATGGCAATGGTATTCGGTAACATGGGCGACACCTCGGCTACTGGTGTATGCTTCAGCCGTGATGCCGGTAATGGCGAGAACCTGTTCAATGGCGAGTATCTCGTCAACGCACAGGGTGAGGACGTTGTGGCAGGTATCCGCACACCTCAGCAGATTACAAAGATTGGTTCGCAGCGCTGGGCAGAGCGCGCAGGAATCAGCG
>JBJEHA010000007.1:0-23586 GCA_051875605.1 Prevotella sp.
ATTATAAGTATTTTTGTGCCAGAAAATCTGGTAGCCTTCATACCTCTTGACAAGAAGTATAGCTGTAGATCTTACAACAATAAACAAACAAACAACAAACCTGTATTCTGAGCTATTCTTTCTGAAGTTTAGTATCATGATTGATTGCTTTTAGCATGGAGTGAGTATTATTATGAGGATTGTTAAAAAACTGTTTCTGCATGGGAGCTTCTTCCAGAAGGCTCTCTATGTATCTGTAGGTATTGGCCTGTCTGGCGTTCTTGCCCTTCCGGCAAGCGGACAGGCTGATACCAAGACGCTGTTCTTCATTTCCAACACCCATCTTGACACGCAGTGGAACTGGGACGTGAAGACGACCATCAACGAGTATGTCAAGAACACGATGAGGCAGAACTTCAGCCTGATGGACAAGTATGCCAACTTCAACCTCAACTATGAAGGCGCCATCAAGTATCAGTGGATGAAAGAATATTATCCCGATGACTATGCCCGGTTGAAGCAGTACATTGCTGCCGGAAAATGGCACGTGTCGGGTTGCGGGGTTGATGCCTGCGACGTGATGGTGTCCTCCGCAGAATCCATCATGCGCAACTGGCTCTACGGGCATGTGTTCTACGAACAGGAGTTCGGCGTGCGTGGCGGATACGACATCATGCTGCCCGACTGCTTCGGGTTTCCCTACAGTCTGCCCTCGCTGGCCAGGCACTGCGGCATGAAAGGGTTCCACACGGCCAAGCTGTCGTGGGGAAGCGCGCAGTACGGACAGCTGGCACCGTGGGGAGTGTGGCAGGGAGTGGACGGTTCGCAGATCTACGCCATCTACAAGCCCCATGCCTACGATTCCCATGAAGACTACAACAAGGACATGAGCAGCGACACTGACATGGAAAACACCATTGCCGACAACTACAGCAAATATGGGCTGGCGGCAGAGGTGCGCTATGTGGGACCGCGCAGTGACCATGGAGGCGGACTGAAGGACGAGGCTGGCTCTACAGGAGAGAACACCCCCTACTGGCTGGACTACAGCGTCCAGGGCGCAGGACCGGTGAAGGTGGAAATGAGCACGCCCGATGACATCTTCGACTACATGGATCTTTACCGCAATGACAAATACCAGATCTACGACGGTGAACTGCCCATGCGCGTGCATGGCGTGGGCGCCTATACCTCGCAGAGCGTGTTCAAGCTCTACAACCGCAAGAACGAGCTGCTGGCCGATGCCGCGGAGAAGGCTTCGTCAATGGCCTATTGGCTGGCAGCAGGCAGCTATCCCACGGAGGAACTGAGGGAGGCATGGACAAGGAACATCTGGCAGGCCCATCATGACGGCATCACGGGAACATCCATACCCAAGGCCAATTTCTATTCGAAGAACGAATATGTCATAGCCAACAAGATGTTCGCCAATGCCTTCCGCACGGCGGTAGGCGCTACAGCCCGCTTGCTGGACACACAGGTGACGGGCGTGCCGGTTGTGGTTTACAACCCCCTGTCGCAGTACCGTACCGATGTGGTGGAAGCAGAAATAGAAGTGGCATCGGAACCCGCGGGCGTGCGCGTATATAATAAGGATGGAGAAGAGGTGCTGTCGCAGGTCAATGCCTACGATGCCTCTACAGGCAGGGTCAGCATCATTTTCGCCGCCACTGTGCCGTCGCTGGGCTATGCTGTCTATGACGTGCAGTTCGGAGAACCTTCCACGCTGACCTCCAGTGTGCAGATAGACGCTGCCACGCTGAAGCTGGAGAATGCCAACTACAGCATTACCATCAACGAACAGGGCGACATGAGCGGTCTGACCCACAAGGCCGATAACAAGAAGATACTCGGAAGCATGCAGTGGCAGCTGTTGGAGGACAATTCCACAACGTGGCCCGCATGGGAGATAACATGGGAAAGCGATAACGGAACGCCCTTTGCCATTGTAGATGAAGAGGTGGAGGTGAGTGTCGAGGAAAACGGGCCGCTGCGCAAGGGCTTCCGCATCAGCCGATCGAAAAACGGCTCGCGCTATGTGCACCATGTGAGGATGAATGCACTGAACGACAGGGTGGAATGCGTGAACGAGGTGGACTGGCAGACCCGGAACACCATGCTCAAGGTGCTGTTCCCGCTGTTCCGCCTTTCTGCCTCCAAGGTGACATACGACCTGTCGCTCGGTACGCTTCAGAGAGGTGTGAGCACCTCTTCACTGTATGAAATGCAGGGACACCAGTGGGCCGACCTGACATCCAACACGGGAAGCTATGGCGTGTCTGTGCTCAACGACTGCAAGTACGGATGGGATATGCCAGAGGATGGCAACCTGCGCCTCACGCTTATCCATACACCTTTTACAGACGGCAACTACTCTTATCAGGCTATGCAGGACTTGGGTGTCAATAAGTTCACCTATGCCCTGTATCCGCACAAGGGCACCTGGAACCAGAACACCCAGATACAGGCTGCAGAGCTCAACCAGCCACTGGTGGCCTTCACGGCACCTAAGCATGATGGCGGACTGGGCAGGGCTTTTCCGTTTGTTGAGCTGAATACCGACAAGGTGGCCATCAAGGCACTGAAAAAGGCGGAGATGGGCGATGAACTGATTGTCAGGGTCTATGAGTGGACGGGTGAAAGCCAGCAGGATGTGAAACTCACCTTCCCGGCCGAAATCACTTCGGCACGCGAAGTCAACGGACTGGAGGAGCCGCTCGGAGAGGTGGCCTATACAGGTAGGGAACTGTCGTTCAGCATAGGCAGATACCAGCCCAGGACGTTTGCCGTGCGTCTGGCCGCATTGGCCGAGGCTCCTTCTGCCACACTCGATACTCCGGTGGAGCTGGACTATAATGCAGATATAATGAGCTACAACACAAACCGTGGCGATGCCACCTCTTCCATAGCTTATGCCTATCCGGCAGAACTCATCAGCGATGTACTGACCGCAGACGGCGTGACATTTGCCATGGGTGACAGGACTGACGGGAAGAACAACGCACTGAGGTGTGGCGGACAGACCCTGAAACTCGACAGGCAGGACGGACAGGACAAGCTCTATGTGCTGGCCGTATGCACCGACAAGAACGGAGCCGTGGCCGGATTCAAGGCCGGAGCGGCCGACTATGCCTACACCATTCCCTATTATGGAGGGAACATAGGACAGATAGAGAGCCAGTTTACAAACGAAACCGTATATCGCAAGGACGATGTGGCACTTACGGCCACCCATTGCCACCAGGTTGCTTCGGCAGCAGACGTGACCTATGAATTCCTGTACATTTATAAGTATATGATTCCGCTGGCCGATGGAGTGGATGAGGTGATCCTGCCTGATGATGGCAGTCTGTATGTGCTTGCAGCAACCCTTTCAGACAATGAGGCCGATGATGTGAAGGCACTTACTGCCGTCAATACATACTTGGACTATACAGAGCTGGGTGGAGACACCGATGGCTGTGGAAAGTATCTTGTTCCTACAAAAATCACGGCAAGCTGTTATGCCAACAGCAGCGAAAAGGGTGATTTTGCAGCCGACAACAATGCCGCTACAAAGTGGTGTGCCAAGGATACACAGAGCAAGACACCGTGGCTGGAGTATGATTATCCGGAACCAGTGGAGGTGTGCAAGTGGATGGTGCTCAATGCAGGATGTGAACAGACAGGATACATCAGCAAGGCATTCAAGCTACAGTATTATGACAACGGCAGCTGGAAGGACGCCGATGAAGTGTCTGACAACACAGAGAACAAGGTGGTGCGCGGCATGTCCGAACCCATCAAAGCCAGCCGTTTCCGTCTGCAGATGGTGCAGGGTGAACAGAATGGATATACCACACGCATCTATGAGTTTGCACTTTATGGCAAAAACGACAATACCACCGGAATTGGAAGCACGGAAACTGTGGACGGCAATTATCCCATCAGGCTGATGGGCAACTATCCTAACCCGTTCAGGGAAAGCACAACCGTGCAATGCGAATTGCCGGATGGCATGCAGAAGGTGTATGTCGAGGTCTTTGACCTGATGGGGAAAAAGGTCAGCGACAGGCCTTTCCAGACCAAAGGCCAAGGGCTGTGCTCCTTTACGTGGACACCAGATATTCCTGCCGGTCTGTATCTGTATAGGGTCAGTTCACGGAAAGAAGGGCGCATACTCTATTCAAATACGAAGAGACTTGTTATCCAATAACACTTTTTATTATTAATTAATCCAAAAAAATTATGTTTAAGCGTTTACATTTCAAGAGGTGCTTGGCAATGGCTATAGCTGTTGCAACCTCAACGTTGGGATTTGCCCAGACGCAGATTTCTGATGCTGCAGGTCTGGTCGCTATCTCTAACGACCTCGCAGGTGACTATGTGCTGACAGCAGACATCACTCTGGAGGGTTCATGGACACCTATCGGTACGGAGGCAGCTCCTTTTACCGGTACATTCAATGGACAGGGCCACACAGTCAAGGGCCTGAAAATCAACGACACAGCGTACAACTACGCTGGTCTGTTCGGTTATGTGAATGGCGGTACGCTGACAGACGTACGCATTGAAGCTGCAAGGATTGAGGCTGCTCAGCATGTAGGTATTCTTGTCGGACGTCTGACTGGTGGCGCTTCTGCCTCAAAGGTCATGACCTCTGGATACGTCAGTGGTAACGACCATGTCGGTGGTATTGCCGGTGATGCCGGTGACGGATCTTCCACCATCAGCAACTGTCTGTCAACGGCCTATGTCTATAGCACCGGTTATCAGGGCGGTGGTATCGCAGGATGGGCCAAAGGCAACAACACTCTGCAATACAACCTTTTCGCAGGAAAGGTATATGTCAACGCATGGGGTGGTACTGGCGGTATTGTAGGTTTCTATGAAGGTGGTACAACCACAGTTACTGGAAACGTATGTATGGCTTCAACCCTCATCGGTAATATCGATGATGAGCCTGTCTCGGTAGGCAAGCGTTATACTCATGCCATTGCAGGTGGTCCATTGGATGATAATTCAATCCTGGTATCAAGCCAGAACCTCGTTTCTGAAAACACTGTAATCCTTGACAGAAATGGCAACGTAATCGACCAATCCACTATGTCTGAGGAGCATAATGGTGTAATCACAGCGGATGAGGAATTGAAGCTGCCTGCAACATATACTCAAATTGGCTGGGAGACGAGCAACTGGTCATTGCAGAACGGTAAATATCCTGTGCTTGCAGGTATGTCGGTGCCCTTTGATGGAGACTACATTTATACCGTTAATATACCTGCATCGGTTTATACCGGAAACGTCCTTGAAACGAATCCCGTCAGTTCAATGGGTAAGGCTGTTTCTATTTCCAGCAGCGATGAAAGCGTGATCAGCGTGAGTGGAACAACACTGACATTCGTAAAGGCCGGAACTGCTATTGTGACATTCTCTACTGCTGCTGATGGATATACGAAAGCCTACACTGCTTCTTACACCATCACCGTTGCAGACATGGACCTTACCATTTCTACAGCTGCAGATATTGAGAAACTTAGAGATAACCCCAGCGGAGACTTCAAACTCACTGCGGATATTGATATGACTGACGTTGAATTCAGGCCGATTACAACCTTCTCGGGTTCTATTGACGGTCAGGGTCACTACATCCGCAACCTCAGCTTCAACAATGCCAACCAGGACCGTGCTGCCTTCATTGCCGAGTTCTCCGGAACTGAAATCAAGAACCTCGGTATTGAAGATGCCAACATTGTAGGTAATGCCAATACTGCTGCTTTTGTCGGAACCCTTACACAGGGAACTATCACAAACTGCGTTGTTTCAAACAGCTACATTGAGGGTCGCGACCATGTGGCTTCATTTGTTGGTGACGTAAAAGGCGGTCTGGTAACCGACTGCTTGTCGAATGCTGAAATCTATACCCGTTCTTATCAGGCTGGTGGTATTGCCGGTGTGCTGAACGGTGGCGTTATCCAGAACTGCTTGTTCTGCGGTACAGTTGCTTCATCAAGCAAGACCAACGTTACTGGTGTGGTTTCACTGCTTGATAGTGACAGCAATCCTTCTACTATCCAGAACTGTCTGGTTGCTCCGGTTACACTGTCTAACTCTAATGGCAATACAATCATTGCACTGGCAGGACGCAGCATGACTCTGTCCAATAACTATGTGACAGACTATACTTCAGTGAATGGTGTTCAGGTTTCTGGCCTGAACGATGCTGACAGTGACAACGGCGCTATTGTTACTCAGGCTGATGCCCGTTCACAGAGCTGGATCAGCTCGACACTGGGATGGGACTTCTCCAATACCTGGAAGTTCATGGCTAATGCAGAAGGCAAGATGCTTCCGGTTCTGAACTGGATGAATGCTCCTCTGAAGACCAGAATCATCGGTCTGCCGGAAGAAGACATCACACTGGTTTACCAGGAAGGTACAGAAAAGTATGTCTATGGATATGGTTCAACCATGATGTTGGGTTCTTGGGGTCAGAATATATCTGTAACTCAGACTGACGGTGAAGACTATGCTATGAATGACGAAGGCGAACAGGCTATCTGGGCAGGTGATGAGGAAGGCAGCTACAATGGTGCCGGTACTGCTCATTTCTCGATAGCTTTTGATGAGGCAATCAACAGTCTGTTCACGATTGACGGAGGCAATACCTTTGGAGTATATGTTGTAATGTCCGGTGAATCCAAGCAGATTGCAACTCCGGAAGACTTCATCAACATCAAGAAGAATCCTGCAGGTATTTATAAGCTGGTTGCCGACATTGACATGGCTGGCCAGGACTTCAATGGTTTCTGTAATGACGGTACGACAACGTTCTCTGGTATCATTGACGGTGACGGACATACTGTGAAGAACATTTCGCTCGACTTTACAGCAAAGGTGAACGAATCAGACAAGGGTCTGTTCGGTAAGACCTCTGGAGCCCGGATTTCCAACATCTCGTTCCAGAAACTGTATATCAACGGTGGTGCTAATGGTAACGGTGCAAAGCATGTTGGTTTGATCGGTGCCGGTTCTGCTACTCTTGATCAGGTTGCTATTGTCGGCACAGTTACGGGTTGTGACCACGTAGGTATGCTGGCTGGTGATCCTGATGGCATCACAGTTACCAACAGCTATGTTGTAGGTACTGTAGAAGCATACAGCCAGGCTGGTGGTTTCTTCGGTATTTCTCTTGAAGGTGGAGTTGACATCCGGAAGAGCTACTCTAATGTAAATGTATCCTGCACCTACCGTGGCTGGTCTGGTGGCTTTGTCGGTTTGATTGACAAGGAAAAGGCTCCTGTGACAATTACCAACTGCGTGTCGATTGGTGACTGCTCTTCTACAGGTGATGGTTCTCCTCATGTTGCTGCACCGTTTATCGCAGGTAACGGAGCCGGTGACACTGCTCTGGGTATCGTGACTTTCTCTGACAACATCTACAATTCAAGTGCTGTTATGAACGGTTCTACCGAATGGCCTTCAAAGAATGAGACATACGAAGGCGGCAGTGTTGTGGCTGCAGCTTCTGCAAATCCTGCAACATTGCAGCAGGTCGGCACTTATACCGGAATTGACTGGGACTTTGATAATATCTGGACAATTAACGCTGCTTCAGAATACAAGTATCCGGTTCTGAAGAAAGTCACAGTTTCCGATGAGGTCCTGACAGGTATCGAAAGCGTTGTGGACAATGACAAGGCAGAGGCTCACTACACTGTATATGCTGGCAACAACACGCTTACAGTGGAAGGTCTGGCGCAGTCGGCCAAGGTTTCTGTTTACAACATTGCTGGCCAGCAGGTTGCCAACAAGGTTGCCAGTGGCAACACTGTAACCGTGAATCTGCCGGGAGCCGGTGTATATGTGGTGAATGTAGCTGCTCACGGAGCTATAAAGTCATATAAGCTGATAAATAAATAATCTTTTTAAAGAGGATGTGCTGCCTATGGCAACATATCCTCTTTTTATTTGACTTATAATAATTGATCTGGCCTATAACTTAATAATATGAGTAATTTGTTTAAGAAAAGATACTATAGGAGTCTGGCACTCCTGTTAGTGCTGTTTCTTTCTCTTCCAGCGTTAGCTCAAACAATAAACGTAACCGGCCGTGTACAGGATGTAAACGGTGAGCCTTTGCTTGGCGTTGTCGTAACAGAGAAAGGAACCCAGAACCGTACAGTGACAGATGTCAATGGTACTTATAACATCACAGTGAAGAAAGGCTCCACCCTCGTTGCTACTTATATGGGTTTCACTGATGAGGAACGCAATGCTAACAATACATTGGTTGACTTTGTGTTGAAAGAGCAGGTGAGCAAGCTTGACGAAGTTGTGGTGACGGGTTATACAACCCAGAAGAAAGTCTCGGTTCTCGGTGCACAGTCGTCTCTGAAGATGGAGCATGTCAAGGCACCTGTGGCCAACATGAGTACAATCCTTGCTGGTCGTGTATCGGGTGTTGTCGCAGTGCAGCGAACAGGTGTTCCTGGACAGGATGATGCCGATATATGGGTACGCGGTCTTTCCACACTGACCAACCGTAACGAAGGTCCTCTTGTGCTTGTTGATGGTATTGAGCGTAACTTCAATCAGTTGGATCCGGAAGACATTGAATCCATTACAGTATTGAAAGACGCTGCATCAACAGCTGTATATGGCGTGCGTGGTGGTAATGGTGTAATCATTATCAAGACAAAACCCGGTATTGTGGGCAAGCCCAAATTCTCCTTTGATATCTATCAGGGCATTACCAGCCTGACCCGTACGCCGGAGCTGGTGGATGGCATTGAATACATGAATGCCGTGAATGAGGCATACCAGAATTCAAAGGGAAGCATATATTATTCTGATAGATATATAACGAATACAAAGATTGCCAATGGCATGAGACTGACTCCTGAGGAACAGGCTTATGCTGAATCTGTAAGGGGTGACCGTACCATCAACAAATATCTTTATCCGAATGTTGACTGGATGGACGAGCTTTATCACAAATATGGCTATAACCGTCGATATAACGTAAATATACGTGGTGGCGCGCCCAATGCAACTTACTATGTATCTTTGTCATATTATACAGAAAAGGGTCTTACCAAGACGGACAAGAAGCAGGATTACAGTTCAGAAATCACCTACGACCGCTATAATTTCCTGACCAATGTGAACCTGAAAGCCACAAAAACCACAAATGTTGACATTGGTGTCAGTGGATGGTTGACAAGCGGAAATTATCCTGCCGAGTCCTTGAGCACAATCTTCAGCAAGGCCATGCAGACCAATCCTGTAATTTATCCGGTACAATACCCCAACGGAGAGAATCCTGGAATATCACCTGACAACAGAGAGCTGGATTCGCCTTGGGTTACGTTGACACGAAGAGGTTACCAGCGTCAGCATAACACCCAGATAAACACCAACCTGAAATTGACCCAGGATCTTGGGTTCTGGAACTGGAGTAAGGGATTAAGCTGGAGAGCATTGGTATCATTCGACGTGAAGAACACACAGTCTATTTACTATCGTGTTGACGACAGTACATGGTCTCCTTCGGCAACGCTTGATCCTACTACCGGCACATGGGTTGATGATGAATATCTTTATGACGAGGATGGAAACATCAAACTCACAGAGCAGTATAAAGGCAACTCGGATATGTCTGTGACATCCGACAAGTGGGTATATCGTACCTTCTATTTTGAAACAGCACTTGACTACAAGCGCACATTTGCAAGAAAGCATAATGTCAGTGGTCTGGTCCTGTTCAATCTCAGGAATTATCTGGATGCCAATAGCGGTAGCCTGTTCTCAACGTTGCCGTATAAGCAGCAGAGTCTCTCTATGCGTTTGACATACGATTATGACAACCGTTATTTTGCAGAGTTCAATGGCGGCTATACCGGTTCCGAGAATTTCGAGCCAGGACACCGTTTCGGATTCTTCCCTGCATGGGCCATTGGCTGGGTGCCTTCAAATGAGCCTTGGTGGAAGCCGATATCCAACATCATCTCATTCATGAAAATACGTTATTCTAATGGTTATGTGGGTAATGATTCGTCTGGCGACCGTTTCAGCTACTTCACTAAGATGTCAAATGCTGGAGGTTCCTATTCGAACTACTGGACACGGAACGGCGCTTCCGGCAGCTGGTACTATTCTTCTTACGGCTATAAGCCGCAGTGGTCGAAGGTGCACAAGCAAGACCTGGGTATTGAAATGAATCTTTTTAAGGATGACCTTACGATTGTCGTGGACCTTTTCAAGGAGCACCGTACAAAGATTTTTGTAGAGCGTGCCAATATGCCTTTCATCAATGGCTTTGAAACCAATCCTTATGCAAACGTAGGTGTTGTTGACAATAAGGGTATCGAGGCTTCATTTGAATACAACCATCAGTTCGGCAAGGACTGGCTGATCTCCTTGCGCGGTAACATTGCCTACAACAAGGACGAGGTGATAGAGAATGCTCAGGCTGAACCGGCCTATCCTTGGCTGGACAGACGTGGACATAATGTGCTGGCTTCATGGGGATATGTTGCAGAAGGTCTCTATACAAGTGAAGAACAGATCAAGGAACGCAATATCACCCAGTTCGGTGAATCGTATCCCGGACAGCTTGTCAAGCCTGGCGACATCATGTACAAGGACCTGAACGGTGATGGTCATATTGACGATTACGACCAGACCTGTATCAGCCGCGGTGACCTTCCTGCCATCTATTATGGATTTGGCGGTGATTTCCGTTACAAGAATATCGGTCTGGGCATCTTGTTCCAGGGTACAGCCGATGCTGACCGCATTCTCAGCGGAAACGGTATCATGCCATTCCAAAGCTCAAGTGGTGGCGGAACGCTTTACTCCAACATTACCAACCGTTGGAGTCCAGACGACCCGACAAACACAGATGTGTTCTATCCTCGTTTGGCATGGGGTGCTACAGATCCTTCCAATGAGAACAACTATGTTGCAAGTACATGGTGGAAACGCGATATGAGTTTCCTGCGTCTGAAGCAGTTCACAATATCTTATTATTTCCCGAAATCATGGAAGGGCGCTGTGCTTCAGGGAGGACGTTTCTATCTTATGGGAGAGAATGTCTTCACATGGAGCAAATTCAAGCTTTGGGATCCTGAGTTGAACACCAGTAATGGTATTTCTTATCCTAATGTAAGAACTTTCTCAATTGGTGTAAGTTTTGACCTTTAATCGACAGGGATTCAATGAAATTAATAAACAGGATATTACTTATGAAAAGAAATATTTTAGGAGTATTGTTTGTGGCAGCAGGCTTGTTCAGCCTAACTTCTTGTGATGATTATTTCGATGATGTGCCCAATAACGCGACTTCATTGGAGGATGTGTTCTCCAATCGAGGCATGACCCTGGGATGGCTGACCAATGTCTATTCATTTGTCCCGGATAATACCAACCGGTATGCCGGTGGGACTGCCATGTTCTGGGGCCCCGGTACCATTGAAGGCTATCTGCCGTGGGACTGGGTGGAGACACATGACATCATACAAGGCAGTATGACTACATCGACAGGATTTGTCGAGCGTTTGTGGAAACAGTATTATAAGGGAATACAGTATGCAAATGTGTTCCTGGACAATGTGGACAAATGTGACGCTATGGACAGTGAGGAGAAAGAGGCAACAAAGGCTGAATGCCGCGCCTTGCGTGCTTTCTTCTATTTCAATCTTGTCAAGGAATATGGGCCTGTACCTCTGATTGGAGATATGGTGAGCAATGTGGATGACCCACTGGAGAACTCCCAGTTGGCACGTAATACGGTTGACGAATGCTTCGACTATATCATCAGCGAATACCAGTCGGTGCTTGATGAAGGCCATTTGCTTTCACAGTTCGATGCACAGGATGCCTATAATTCCCAGACCAAGGGCAATTTCACCAAGGAGGCTGTCCAGGCATTTCTTGCCGAGGCCTATCTTTACCGTGCAAGCTATGTGTTCAATGGTGATACCTATTACATGAACCTGGCCAACCAGGACGGAACGAAGCTTTTCCCGCAGGCGCGCGACAGCAAGAAGTGGGAGGATGCCAAGAAGGCGGCCAAGGCGATTATCGACAATGGCAGGTTCAAGCTGGTTCTGCGTGACGTGACAGGCCAGCAGGTCAGCAATATCAGGGAGTCATGCCCGTTCAAGTCTATCTTCTATGCCAGCATGGCTTCTTCAAGCAATGAGGAAATGATCTACGGACGTCCGAATTCAAGCAATGAAGTCTATTCCATGGTACCTCGTTTCAGCGGACTTGCAAGCAGTTACGATAAAGGCGGCGGCGCCTATACGATTCCGCTGGAATTCATAGACCTGTATTTCACGAACAAAGGTCTGAGCATTGAGAAGGATCCCGACTATTTCACTTATGACACGTCCGATCCTCCCACAGCTTCTCGCGGTAGCAGCGCCATTATCCAGACAACAGCCTACAAGGACCCGATTTCAGGTTACCAGTATTTCCAGCAGGCCACGTCGGGCGGCGCCATCAGCTATCAGGGACCTACTTCCATCATGAAGCAGTTCTATAACCGCGAGTCACGCTTCTATCTGGCAGTGACCTTCCAGAACCGTTTGTGGGATTTCCAGGGAAATGCAGCTGTCCAGATGCAGTACAACGGCAATTCCGGATCCAACGGCGTAACCCATGACTATCCTATTTTCGGTACCATCTGCCGCAAGCTCTATTATTCAAAGGAGAGCAACTGGGACATGTCAATGGTTCTGCGTCTGGGCGAGGTCTATCTTAACTATGCTGAGGCTTGTGCAGAGCTTGGAGAGCTGGAGGAGGCCATCACCTATATGAACTATATCCGCAGCCGTGCCGGTTTGCCGGAGTATGCTGTCAGTGCCAGCGACAATAGTACGGATGCACGCGGCAAGGAGCGTGTCTCCCTGCCGGCTTATGACCAGGAAACAGTCCTGAAGGCCATTTACCGTGAGCGCATTCTTGAACTCGCTTATGAGAGCAAGCACTACTTTGACGTGCGCCGTTGGGGCGTCGCAGAAGGCAAATGGCGTACTGACGGGCCGGAAATGACAGACGGATGGATCTATCCTTCTTATCATAAAGGCGGAGAAGGTGGCGACATGACCGGATTCAATGTCAATAACGTTGGTCAGACGGATGAGAACAAGAACGTGAACTTCTACAAGCGCATTGTCCAGCAGACACGTGTGTTCTCGAAACGCATGACATTCTTCCCGATTCCGCAGGAGGAAGTCAACCGTGACAAACAGATGGTCCAGACTACCGGATGGGAAAGCGCAGGAGACACTGCAAATAATTAGGAATCGCTAATGACACTCAGAAGGCCGTTGACAGGTTTTGCCTGTTGGCGACCTTCTTTGGCTATTCGGAAAAACAGGAAAAGCGAACTGAAGACTTCGTAAGGGCGAACTGAAAGGTTCTCATCGCTTAAGTATAATCTGCTTTTCACGCCGTGAAAGATAGTTTTCACGCTGTGAAAGATAGTTCCCACGCCGTGAAAGATAGTTTTCACGCTGTGAAAAGCAGAATTGTGTTTGGTTCAGGAAAGATTTTACTTTGCTTTTCCGGACTTTCCACTTAGCCTTTCCGGATTTCCGTTTCCTGCGTCTCCAGAGGCAGGTACGCCATCATCCAATGCGATTCAGCACAGACCTATAATGTTACCGTAACCAATTAACAAAATGCTTTATCAATGAAAAAGATATTACTGTTTTTTCTTGCTTTGTGCAGCCTGAATGGCATGGCCGGCCCGATTTCCAAGTCAGATGCCTTGCAGAATGCCAGAAATTTCCTGAATGCCAGGAAGGCGACAGGTATGTCCAAGGTCATTTCTATCCGTGAGACTCCACTTGAGGAGACTGGGCTTTCAGACGGATTCTATGCCTTCAACATTGCTGATGCCGGAGGCTATGTCATTGCTTCCGCCAGCGACAGGACCCAGCCTATCCTGGGCTATTCGGACAATGGTGCCATAGATCCCGACAACATGCCGGAGGCTCTGAAGGACTGGCTTTCCAACCTGAGCCATGTCATCGGCCTGATAGAGTCGAATACTGTGCAGGAGAAAAACCTCACGGTGAATGATGTGGCTGCTGTAGAGACCAAGAATGCCATTGAGCCGCTCGTGACCTCAAGATGGAATCAGGGTGACCCGTACAACCTGCAGACACCTTCTTATGTGGCCAACGGCTATACCTATGAGCATAGCGCCACAGGTTGTGTGGCTACTGCCATGGCCCAGATCATGTATTACTGGAAATGGCCGCAGGCCCAGACGACAGCAATACCGTCCTATTCATATAACTGGAGTGGCAACAGCCGCACCATGCCGGAACTTCCTCCGGTGACGTTCCAGTGGGACAAGATGACGGATGTCTATAACAGCAGTTCTACGGCTGAGGAAAAGAATGCCGTGGCAGAGCTGATGAAGTATGTGGGCTATTCGGTAAAGATGGGATATGGAGCGTCTTCAGGAGCCGGTGTGACCAATACGTTGGGGGCTTTCAGGGACTATTATGATTATAATCCTGACATTTATCATGCCTCCCAGACAAACTACACCTACAGGGAATGGGAAGACCTGCTGTATGGTGAGCTGGCGGCCGGACGCCCCATTCTCATGAATGCCGACAACTATGAGCGGACAGGCGGCCATGAGTTCGTATGTGACGGATATGAGGACGGCCTTTTCCACATGAACTGGGGATGGGGCGGCTATTGCGACGGCTATTTCGTCCTTACGGTCATGGCGCCGGACTCTCAGGGCATTGGGGGAAGCAACGATGCCAACGGCTATTCCATGGGGCAGGGAGTGGTCATCAATGTGCATCCTAATGACGGCAGCGTTGACAATGAGGTAGTGCGCCTGTCCATATCGAATTACAGCTGTTCAACTACCAAGGTGCTCCGTTCTACAGACGGCTCGTTCAAGCTGTCGTTCTCTGCCAACCTTCACAATACCTTGCTTCATAGCTACAGCATTGACCATGCGTTCAGGATCTGTGATGCAGACGGTCAGGTGGTGGCCAGTGAATTGGCCTTCCAGTCGGCTACATACAATCCTCAGAACAATTATACCAAGTCAGCTTCCATCACTGTCGAATCAGGCATTGCTGACGGCACTTATTACGTGAAGGGCATAAGCAGGAAGGCCGGTACATCCGAATGGCTGCCGGACCTCCATGCAGACGACTACTATCTTGTGCTGGTAATAAGCGGCGACGAGATGAGCGTTTCTGTATATCCCGGACAGGGTTTCGACCTCGTTGTCAATTCCTTGACCTTGGAAGGTACCAGTACAATCGACCAATGGCAGAAGGTGGTCTTCAACATCACCAACAATGGTGGGGACTTCTATGGCGAAACCTATATGTTCATTGACGGTGTGCGCAGTTCCGGCAACATGATAACCATTGATGCCAATGAGACAAAGGACATCGTATATAAGTTCAAGGTGTCATCACTGGGCTCACACGAGTTCATTCTGTCCAGAACCACAAAGACGTCCGATGCGTTCTTCTCCACATACAAGCTGCTCAATGCCAACTGTTATTGGGATGCTGAAGGAAATGTCCAGGAACTGAAGTTATCGACCACTGTACCTGTTGCTGCCACCAAGGACATGATGGCTGTATATTTTGCAGGTTCCAATCCTTCGACATTCTCATTGGGCGATGACTATAATCCCAACATGGTGGTGTATTTCGATGAGGGCGCCAATGTTCCTTCACGCACGCTGACAATATGGCGCAAGAAGATTTCCAATATCGTGTTCGGAAACACGGCAGAGCAGGCTAAGTTCGTGGACGGCAACTCTCTGTATATTCCTATGCAGTTCACGGCCAAGGAAGCCTCATACACACGTGAGAACATTCCGACATGGTCAACGCTGGTCGTTCCGTTTGCCATACAGAAAGTGAGTGTGGATGATGCCGGAATCGACTGGTTCCACAGTGCGGAGGATGAGGGAAAGAGCCTTTTCATCAAGCAGGAGTCGGGTCGCCGCACCAATACGATATCCTTTAACAAGTATATAGACGAGTGCGAAGCCAATACGCCTTATCTTATCGGTTGCGCTGGCGACCTTAACGGCAGTCAGTTTAATCATACCGGGAAGACGGTGACATTCAGTGGAACAGACGTTCTGGTGGAGACGACCGACAATCTGAAGACCACAACCGTAGATACCCATTTAGTGGGAACATACGACTTCAGCCCGCTGCAGAATGCTTACATCCTTGATGCCGACGGCTTGAACTTCGTGAAACAGGACGATGCTACAGGCAATCCCTTCCATGCCTATCTGGGCACGTCATTGACAAATTACAGTTCCTATGCCGTCAAGTACCTGACGGGTGAGGGCACGTCCGGCATTTCCCCGGTCCACAGCGGTGTTGACAGGACAGACGGTGCCGTCTATAACCTGCAGGGCATAAAGGTGGGCATGGCCAACGATTTGCAGACATTGCCCAGAGGAATATACATCATCGGTGGAAAGAAAATTGTAAAATAACGAAGATTTAGGTATGAAGAAATTTATAATCAGACTGTACTTCCTGGCCATAATGATTTTATCGGGAATGAACAGCATGCTTTCGGTCCAGGCCGCAGAAACCAATGACAACACGCTCCCGTCATGGGCGTTGGGCGGATTTGTAAGGCCAGAAGGATGCAACCCGTTGGTCGAGCCTTTGACAACGACCACGTTCTACTGTCCTCACGCCCAGAAAGACGTGCTGTGGGAGTGTGCCGACACGTTCAATCCTGCCGCAGTGGTAAAGGATGGTTCTGTCTATATCCTTTATCGCGCAGAAGACAACCCCTCGGCCGGTCTTGGCCATCGCACTTCGCGTATCGGTCTGGCTACCAGTGAGGATGGCATACACATTGACTATCGCAGTCCGGTGCCGGTGATGTATCCTGATGGCTCCGATATTTCCGCCACATACGAGTGGAAAGGTGGATGCGAGGATCCCCGTGTGGTTGAGATGGAGGACGGTACTTATGTCATGACCTACACATCGTGGAATAACAACATGGCACGTCTGTCCATTGCCACCTCAACAGACCTGTACAATTGGGTTCATCACGGTCCCGCGTTTTCTGATGCCTACGATGGGAAATTCAAGGATATGTTCTGCAAGTCCGGTTCTATCGTGACGGAAATCAAGGACAACAAGCAGGTCATGACCAAGCTCAACGGCAAGTATTTCATGTATTGGGGTGAAGAGTATGTGGCCGCTGCAACCAGCGATGATGCCATACACTGGAAACCCGTATGCGATGAAAGTGGAAACATCATCCATCTGGTGGATACGCGCAGTAAGCATTTCGACAGCGCATTGACAGAATGTGGCCCTCCGGCCATTGTCACCGGCGACGGTATCGTGCTGGTATATAACGGCAAGAACAGCAGCGACTTCAACAGGATGGACCAGAACTATCCGGCAGCCACTTATGCAGCCGGGCAGATACTCTTCGACAAGTCCAATCCTATGGTTGTCAAGGACCGTCTGGACAACGCGTTCTTCCGTCCGATGGACAGCTATGAGAAGAGCGGCCAGTATGCGGCAGGCACTGTCTTCGTGGAAGGTCTTGTCTATAAGGATGGCAAATGGTTCCTCTATTATGGCTGTGCCGACTCCAAGGTGGCAGTGGCCGTATATGACCCTGCTGCAAGCAAGAGGATAGGAGAACCCGTGTCCCCTTTCGTCCCTGAGGGAGTGATCAACGCGTTCCCGGCCAACGGTGCGGGTAAGCTGCGTTGCACCATCCATTCATACAGCGGCTGCACCAACAACGATGAAAGTCCGTTCTATCTGAACTACAGTTACATAAACTCCAGGAAGAAGTGGTGTGATACGTCAACAGAAAGGCCGTGGGTCATATTCGAGCTGATGGACTACTATAAGATCAGCCGTATTGACTTCCGCGATGTGGCACCTTTTGAGAGTGGCAACGGAAATGTACCCGAGTACTGGATCTACACCAGTACTACGGGGACTGACGATGCAGACTGGACATTGCAGGTGCACAAGACCGATCAAGGCAGTGTTGATGTGAAATCAGACTTGCTCGAGAACCAGCCAGAAGCGCGATATATCAAGATGGTGCTTACGCGTGGCATCCGCACCGACAATGGAGCTAACGAAAATGCCATCCGCATCTATGGTGTTGACATCTACGGAGAGTTCTCCGGTGAGATAGAAAGAGATGGAATAGTGAGCGCAGGAAAGACCATACTGAAATTCTATGACTCCACCCATGAGCGCGAAACGGCACTTAACCTTCTCGACAACAACTATACGGACCAGAATGCGAAATGGTGTTTCTACAAGGCAGACATGAATTCCGACCCGTACAAGTTTGCGGTAATTGACCTGGAAAAGGCCTATGACATTTCAAGGTTCGTGATACACGACTGCAAGAACCTGGCCATTGATGAGAACATGGATGCTTACCAGGTCTTTGTGAGCGAGGAAATGCCGGACTTGTCTCTCATCACGCCTCAGGGCGATGGCAACACCTGCTGGACGAAGGTTGTTGACAGGACTGGTGTGGGCAGTGAGAGCACAAAGACCGATGAACTGGATAAACCCGTGACAGGGAGATACGTGAAGTTCGTCGTTCCTCACCTTGAGGACGGGGTGAATGCGCACACAAGCCGCATCTATAACTTTGATGTATATGGTGAAGAGGTAGTTTCCACGGGCATACAGACTGTAGGCATGCAAAAAGGATCTCAGTCGGTCTATAGCCTTAGTGGAATCAACATGGGCACTACAGCCGATATTTCATCGTTGCCCCACGGCATTTTCATTAGCGGAGGCAAGAAGTTCGTGAAATAGCAATGTATTTCCGTATGGCCGTTTTCCGGTCATATAAAATAAAAAATACCACAAAGGGATGCACAGACATTCCCGTTGTGGTATTTTTTGTAGCTCGTGCTGGATACCGGTTGTTCAGTCCATGACAGCTTCGCCCATGAGTGTGGCACTGGTAGAGCCTGTGATGCGGAGCCTGACAGTCTCCCCGATGTGGTGTGTGCCTTTGTCGAACACCACCATCTTGTTCTGTTCAGACCTCCCGCACAGCTGTTCCCTGCTGCGTTTGCTGAACCCTTCCACCAGCACATCGAATGTCTTGCCTTCATCGCGCCGGTTGGCTTGAGCCGACATCTCGGTCTGCAGATGTATCAGTTCGTTCAGCCTTTCTATCTTCACCTCTTCGGGCACATCATCAGGCAGATGTTTCGAGGCGTATGTGCCGGGTCGTTCACTGTACTTGAACATGAATGCCGAGTCGTAGCCCACTTCACGCATCAGCGAGAGCGACAGCCTGTGGTCTTCTTCTGTCTCGCTGTGGTAGCCCACGAATATGTCCGTTGAGAGTCCGCAGTCGGGTATGATGCGTCTGATGGCTTCAACGCGTCCGAGGTACCATTCCCGTGTGTATTTCCTGTTCATGAGCTTCAGTATGCGGTCGCTTCCACTCTGCACGGGCAGGTGTATGTGCCGGCATACGTTAGGCATGTCGGCAATGACGTGGAGCGTGTCGTCGCTCATGTCCTTGGGATGGGAGGTCGTGAAGCGTATGCGCATGTCGGGCACGCTTTCGGCCACCATGCGCAGCAGGGTGGGGAAGTCTGTCTGCACACCGGCTGCATTTTCAAAGCGGTAGGAGTTCACGTTCTGTCCGAGCAGTGTCACCTCGTGGAATCCCTTTTCCTTGAGGTCGGCCACCTCGCGCAGAATGCTTTCCACATCGCGTGAGCGTTCGCGTCCGCGTGTATAGGGTACGATACAGTAGTGGCAGAAGTTGTTGCATCCACGCATGATGCTCACGTAGCCTCCAATGCGTCCTGCGCTGATGCGTTGCGGCACGATGTTGCGGTAGGTTTCCGTGGTCGATAGCTCTATGTTGATGGCTTTCCCGCCCATTTCGGCCTGTGCTATGAGGTCAGGCAGGTTCAGGTAGGCATCGGGTCCGGCCACAAGGTCTGCATGGTGGTTGTTGATGAGGTCTTCCTTCACGCGTTCTGCCATGCAGCCCAGCACTCCGAGAATCAGCTTCCGTCCTTTTTTCCTTGTGGCGTTCAGTGTGTCCAGCCTGTTGTATATCTTGTTTTCGGCGTTTTCCCTCACCGAACAGGTGTTCAGGAATATGGCGTCTGCCTCGTCCTCGTTGTCACAGGTTTCATATCCGGCCATTTTCATGACCGAGGCTACCACCTCGGAGTCGGCCACGTTCATCTGGCAGCCGTAGGTCTCAATGTACAGTCTTTTTGTCTGCATGTCTTGTCGCTTTCGGGTATTCCCGTCTGTGGCCTGTTTTTATTTCTTGATTTTCTGGGCCGGTGTCAGTTTGATCATGTCTGTCACCTTCGGTTCTTCCTTGACAGGTTCCTCTGCGGGCTTTTCCTGTTCCACGCTTACCAGTTCCACGGTGAAGATGAGTGTGGAGTAGGGCTGTATCTTTCCTGCCGGACGCGACCCGTAGGCCAGTTCCTGCGGGATGTAGAGTTCCCATGTGCTTCCTGCGGGCATCATGGTCAGTGCTTCTGTCCATCCTTTTATCACCTGGTCGGCGCGGAACTCGTTGGTGTCGGGCGTGCGTTTGTAGGAGCTGTCGAATTCGGTGCCGTCTATGAGTGTGCCTTTGTATTTCACGGTCACCTTGTCAGTGCTCTTGGGCACGATGCCCTCTCCCTGTTTGATTACCTTGTATTGAAGTCCGCTCGGTGTGGTCTTCACGCCTTCCTTGGTGGCGTTCTGTTGCAGCCATTCCTCGTTCGCGCTTTTGTAGGCGGCTTCTTTCTTTTCCTTTTCTGCCTTGGTGGTGTTCATGTAGAGCGTGTTGGCGGTCTCTTCGGTATAGATGGACTTGTCGCCTGATATGGCGGCCACGAATCCGCGGATGAAGAGGTCCTGGCTGATGTTGTAGTCTGTGCCTTCAAACTGCTTGATGGTTGAGGGCATGATGCGCTCGTTCACCATCTTGGCAATTGTGGCGCCGGCGTTGAAGGCGGCGTATTCGGGTTCTGTGGCGTGGGCTATGGCATCGTTGAATCCTTCCACGAACTTTGCCATGTAGGCTGTGTCCACCTTGTATTCGTTCTGTATGAATTCCAGCAGTCCTCTTGTGGCGGCTACACCGGCGGCGTAGCTGAGTGAGTCGGAGGGTGTGGTGAGCTGTACGGGCTGCGGTTGCTGCTGCTTGGCTGTCTTCTGTTTCTTCTTGTCCGGTGTTGCGGCGAAGGCCGTCCCGGCGCAGAGCAGCAGGATGAAAAGGGTTGTCTTTTTCATTGTTTTTTCTGTTTTGAGGGGTTTTGAAAAGGGTGTGCCTTCAGTCTGTGCTTTGTGGTCCATGACTGTGGCACACCCGGTTTGGTGTGTTTTCTTTGTCAGCCTTTGCCATTTGGCCTTGGCTGCCGGATTCTTTTCTGTGTAGCTTTGTCCTTACTTGGTCGGTTTCTCGGTCCAGGTAGGAGCAACGCTCTTGCCATCTACGCCGATCAGCTCGATCTTGAAGACGAGTGCAGAGAAGGGCTTGATGTTGGACTGTTCACGTGAGCCGTAGGCCAGTTCCTGCGGGATGTAGATTTCCCATACCGAGCCGAGGGGCATGTGTACCAGTGCTTCTGTCCAGCCTTTGATTACCTGGTTGGCTCTCATCTTGGCGGGCATGTTCTTGTTGGGGTTGCTGGGGTCCTTGCGGTTGAAGGAGCTGTCGAACACATTGCCGTCGATGGTCTTGCCCACGTAGTTCACGGTCACGAGTGAGGTGTCGGCGGGCATCGGGCCATCACCTTCTTTCACCACTTTGTAGAGCACTCCTGAGGGGAGGGACTTCACACCGGCTTCCTTGGCCTTTGCGGCGAGATATTCCTCACCGGCTTTCTTGTTGGGTCCGTACTGCTTTTCCATGTATTTGTTCTTCACGGTGACCATTTTCAGCTGTACCATTTCCATGGCCTGTTCGGTGCTCATGAGGCCTTTCTTGCCTGTTGCGCCGGTAACGAATCCGGCCATGAAGTTCTTCAGTGAGATGGTCTTGGTGGAGTCATCGCCGAAGATTTCGCGGTTCACGTTCTTGATCATGCGGTTGGAAATCTGCTGGCCGATCTGGATGCCCATGTAGTAGGCGGCCTTCTTCTTGTCGTCACCGGCGTTGGCACCGTCGTTCAGACCTTTGATGAACTGTGCCATGTAGGTGGTGTCTATATCCATCTGCACGAGATAGTCTGTCAGGCCCTGAGACTGGGCGAGGCCCATGGTGTAGCTCAGTGTATCGACATCGTTCTTCAAACTGGGTTTGGATGTGGAGTTGCCGCATGACGTGAGGGCGGCAACAGCAATAGCCATAGCGGCTGCGAAACTGATTTTTTTCATTTTCTTTCTTGTCTGTGTGTTATGTTTATGTTCTGTTTTCTTTCATCACGTGGCGGTGTCTTCTACACCACCTCTATCAGCTCGACATCGAAGAGCAGTGTGGAGAACGGGGGGATAGACTGCCCTGCGCCACGCTCCCCGTAGCCCAGGTGGTAGGGTATGAAGAAGCGGTACTTGGCACCTTCCTGCATGAGCTGCAGTCCTTCTGTCCAGCCGGCTATGACACCGTTCAGGGGGAATGTGGCCGGTTCGCCGCGCTGTACGGAACTGTCGAACATCGTGCCGTCAATGAGCATGCCCTCGTAGTGGCATTTCACGCTGTCCGTGGCCTTCGGCTTGCGTCCGTGTCCTTCGGAGAGCACTTTGTATTGGAGCCCGCTGGGCAGTGTCACCACGCCTTCCTTGGCAGCGTTCTCCTTCAGGTAGCGTTCTCCGGCCTCCTTGTTGTCTTTGTGCTTCTCGGCAGCGGCGGCGCGCTGTTTGGCTTCTTGTTTGCGGAAGAAATCGTTCACGATGGTCTGCGCCTCTGCTTCGGTCACCTTGAGTGATGCTCCGTCCAGGATGTCCTTGATGGCCTGTGCGAAGTCGTCGATGTTCAGGCTGTCTGCACCCATCTGCTGGAACTGGCGGCCTATACCGAGCCCTAAGGCGTAACTTACTTTGTCCATGTTGATGTTGAATGTAACGTTTGTATATGAATGAATATTGAAAAATCGTGCAAAGATAATGATTTTCCGTGAGTTAACGCCAGGTTTTACACAAATTAATTTCCACTGGTGCAGGGTGGAAGAGACGGGAAAGGAATGGAACAGGCGCGGAATCTGAGAAGGTGGATTTTACAAAGTGTCAGAATTTTAACACTTTTGCTTGCACTTTGATTTTCCGGCCTTTTCCGAAAAATCAGGCGAGACCGGATTTTTGTTCGCCAGCGGAAAATTCGGGTTTCAGAGGCTTGTTTTATAAACTGTTGATAATCAGCAGGATAAGTTTTTACAGTCGGAAAGTGTTAACAAAAAACGCCCGATTTTAACCTAAAATCTGTTAAATTCATGCACAAAACAGCCGGTTTGTGCAGTTTTCAGCCTCCATTTTTCGCACTTTTGGCCGGAAAATCGCGGTTTTGAGGTCGGAAAACCTGAGTTTTTGCCCCGAAACAGTTAAGTTTTACCCCAAAAACACTTAAGTGCCGGAACGAAAATAGTTAACTAATTTTCTGGAAACAGTT
>JBJEHA010000008.1:0-23400 GCA_051875605.1 Prevotella sp.
TACAAGGCATTCTACAAGGATGCACGATTCACCCACTATGTGGATAAGGCTATCGACATGAAGCAGGTGGTGAACACCAACAAGGCTCTCGTACACTGCGATAAGTATGGCGACAAACTGCTCGTCACATCTACTATCGACAACCTCCTGAAGGGTGCCGTGGGACAGGCTGTTCAGAACATGAACATAATGTTTGGCATAGATGAAGCAGCAGGACTGAGACTGAAGGCAAACGGATTCTAACAAATTAATCAGTTAAGAAAAATGCAGTTATTCGACGTATATCCATTATTCAATATTAATATCGTACAGGGAAAGGGCTGTAAGGTATGGGACGACAAGGGTCAGGAATATCTTGACATCTATGGCGGACATGCCGTTATCAGCATCGGTCATTGCCATCCCCACTATGTGGAGATGATGACCGCACAGTTGAACAAGTTGGGATTCTACTCCAACTCGGTCATCAACACCTTGCAACAACAGTTGGCAGAGCGTCTTGGCAAAATCAGCGGTTATGACGACTACCAGCTCTTCCTCATCAACAGTGGTGCTGAGGCTAATGAGAATGCTCTGAAGTTGGCATCATTCCATACAGGTCGCACCCGCGTTTTGTCTGTCGAAAAGGCATTCCACGGACGCACGTCATTGGCAGTGGAGGTGACCAATAATCCCAAGATTATCGCCCCCATCAATGCCAACGGACATACCACCTATCTCCCGCTCAACGACATCGAGGCTTGGGAGAAGGAATTGGCAAAGGGCGACGTGTGTGCATGTATCATCGAGTGCATACAGGGTGTGGGCGGCATACGTCTCGCCACTCCCGAGTTTGCACAGGCATTGCATGAGCTTTGCAAGAAATACGGGGCAGTGCTCATCTGCGACGAGATACAATGCGGATATGGCCGTAGCGGTAAGTTCTTCGCCCACCAGTGGCTCGACATCCGTCCCGACATCATCACCTGCGCCAAGGGCATAGGCAACGGATTCCCCATGGGAGCAGTGCTTATCTCGCCGGAATTCAAGCCCGAATACGGACAATTGGGCACCACCTTCGGCGGCAACCATCTTGCTTGTACAGCTGCACTTGCAGTCATCGACGTGATGGAGCAGGAGAATCTCGTGGAGAACGCACGTGAGGTGGGCGACTATCTCCTCGACCAGCTCAAGGAACTGCAACAGACAGAGAAACATATCACCGATGTTCGCGGACGTGGACTCATGATAGGCATCGAACTCGACATCCCCCACAAGGACGTGCGCTCGCGACTGCTCTTCGACGACCACATCTTCACGGGATGTGCCTCCACAAACATCCTGCGACTGCTGCCGCCACTCTGCTTCAGCAAGGAGATGGCAGACACATTCATAGACAAGCTGAAACGACAGCTCAGCCAGATCTGACAGCCATCCGGGAAGCCACGCACAACAGACCCGCACACATATAGCGAACCCCGGCCTGACACACGAGAACTGTGTGCCGGACCGGGGTTTTCATTGCCCTCGCCCTCACCTCACCTGTCGTGGATACGACGGCAGCAAGGCATGCCTATCTGAAAAAGTAAAGCAGTTTCTTGTACAGCAGCTTGAAATACCACGCCCTTGCCCTGTAGCCCTGCTTCCGGGCATAGTCGGCATTGATGGACGAAGCAAACAGGCCGTTGTGCGTGCCCTGCGATGCAATGGTAGGGTGGCTCCAGTAGTAGTGCAGTCCAATCCGCCCGATGAGTGCCGTGTGGAAACCGTCTATGAACAGGTCGCATTTATGCTCCGCCACATAGTCCAGAATCTGTTTCGCCACACCATAGCTGTAATACAGGCAGCCCGTATAGCGGTCACGCTGCGCCGGATAGAGAAAGATGCCCTTGCGACGCTGGCTGCGGGGCACGAAGCGCAGGTTACTGTCGTCGAACGCCACAAGCGGTGCCTGCAGCTGCCTCCGGTCAATCTCCTCAAGACATTTGCCGAACACCGTATCGAAATTGGCATACAGTTCCATGTCATCCTCCAGGACAAGCGCACCCTTGAGGTTGTTCTTCACAATATACTCACACGCATAAAGGTGCTTCAGCGCACACGATGTGTGGGGAGATACCTGGTGCATGGTTTCGCCGGTGAAATACCTGTCAAGTATCTCCTCCGTAATGTCACACATGTCACCATCGAGTATGTACTCAAAGCTGATTCCATGCGCTTTCAGCATCCGTTCCATGTGGATCCTGCGGTCCTCATAACCCTCTTTCACATGCAAGACTAAAGTTGTACAGTTCAACGCCATTGATTTTTGAAAGATTTTAATACTTACAACTATTTACCTGTCCGATTCTTCACGAATATTCACAGTAATTATACATTACGGCACAAAAGTACGAATTTCCCTTGAAAATATACATAATAAAACTAATTTTTGTTAAAAGTTTTGCATTTGCATTCTACTACCAGCATACACCATAAACACATTGATAATCAGAGTTATGTGAACATATACCTTATTATATATCCATGTGCAAATAGTCGTTAAGACAAGGTATAAAACAGAAGTCCCGGACAAAAGCGTCCGAAGAAAGGATTTTCAGCCATCAGACCGGATTGACAGAATGTCAGCAAAAAGAGGTTTTTTTTTACTTACAGTTTTTCACCATATAGCCAGAAAACCATGCTGCCTTGGCCGGAAAATGTTAAATCACGCTGTTTCCTGCACAAATCGCTGTTTTTGTGCAACAATCCTTCAGACACGCCATCCGCAAGATGGACTAAATTACCAGAAAAACAAGACCACAGTTGCCTGTTTTTCACTAAATCCTGACACCCCATCCTGTTTCTACAGAGCAGGAAACAGGAATCCGGACATTCCGTAAGTTCACAATAATGATGGGTGAAGTTTGTAATATACTGATTATCAGTGAATTATAAAAAGGAAAAGAGTAAACTGAAAAGTCCGGGAAAGCGAACTGGAAAGTTGGAGACGGTGAACTCTAAAGTTCATTTCACGGTGTGAACACTATAGTTCACGCCGTGAAATATAGTGTTCACGCCGTTAACTATAGTGTTCACACCGTGAAATGCAGATTGCACTCAAGTCCTTCCAACTTTTATGTTCACTTTTTCCGGTTTTCCAGTTCACTTTTACGGACTTTCCATTTGCCGTTTCCTGCACGTCTTCCCATGGATTTTCCGTGAAATCTGCTCATTTTCGAGGAAACAGGCACTATATATTAACATTTTGACCATGATTTTAACTTAATATATGTAAACACATTAACACTTCCATCTATTAATACATTGATTTACAATCAATTGACAATCTAATGATTTTAACACTGATTTTCAGCTTGTTTATAAGAAACATGCTGTTGAAAGTGTATCAGCATTTGACAGAATGTAAGAAAAACAATGGAAATGCTTACAGAATGTCATGACATGGTTATGTAGAAAATAGGCCTCATCAACCCCTCAGAAACCACGGAAAATGGACTTCCGGAACAGCGTGGAAAGCATTTTGTGGTTATTTATACAATTTTTTTTCACTTTCTTTTTGGTGTAGAAATATAATTTATAAATTTGCAGCCATACTGTTTTCAAATTTCACTATTAACGTTTTAACAAGACACAATCACATTCTTTAGAATTCAGAACCATGGCAGAACAACTGGAGATACAGGACCTTGAACAGGTCGTCGTCCGGTTTTCGGGCGACTCCGGCGACGGCATGCAGCTGGCCGGTAACATTTTTTCCACAGTATCGGCAACAGTGGGCAACGGCATTTCCACCTTTCCGGACTATCCGGCCGACATCCGCGCCCCGCAAGGCTCCCTGACAGGCGTTTCAGGTTTTCAGGTACACATCGGGCAGGGACCGGTCTATACTCCCGGCGACCTCTGCGACGTGCTCGTGGCCATGAACGCCGCCGCACTGAAGACGCAGTACCGCTACGCCAAGCCACAGGCCACCATCATCATAGACACCGATGCCTTCACGGAGAAAGACCTTCAGAAAGCGCAGTTCAGCACCACCGACTATCTGGGCGAGATGGGCATCGACCCTGACCGCGTTGTGGCCTGCCCCATCACGCAGATGGTGAAGGACTGCCTGGAAGACTCGGGCATGGACCACAAGTCGGTGCTCAAGTGCCGCAACATGTTTGCCCTGGGACTGGTGTGCTGGCTGTTCAACCGCGACACCGCGCTGGTGGCCGCGTTCCTGCGCGAGAAGTTCGCCAGGAAACCCGCCGTGGCGGAAAACAACATCAAGGTGGTGAACGCGGGATATGACTACGGACACAATGTCCACGCCAACGTGCCATCGACCTACCGCATAGAAACCAGGAACAAGGTGCCCGGACGCTATATGGACATCACGGGCAACAAGGCTACGGCCTATGGGCTCATGGCCGCTGCCGAGCGCGCCGGGCTGAAGCTCTACCTGGGCAGCTATCCCATCACACCGGCCACCGACATACTGCACGAACTGGCAAAGCACAAGTCGCTCGGCGTAATCACCGTGCAGTGCGAAGACGAGATATCGGCCTGTGCCAGCGCGGTCGGTGCATCGTTCGCCGGAGCCCTGGCCGCCACATCCACCTCAGGGCCCGGCATCTGCCTGAAGTCGGAGGCCATCAACCTGGCCGTCATCGACGAACTGCCGTTAGTGGTCATCGACGTGCAGCGCGGCGGCCCTTCCACGGGCCTTCCCACCAAGAGCGAACAGACCGACCTGCTGCAGGTGCTCTACGGCCGCAACGGGGAAAGCCCCATGCCCGTAATTGCAGCCACCAGCCCCACCAACTGCTTTGAAGCCGCCTATATGGCTGCAAAGACAGCACTGGAACACCTGACCCCGGTGGTGCTGCTGACCGATGCCTATATCGCCAACGGATCGGCCGCATGGCGGCTGCCGGAAATCGGCGCGCTGCCGGAGATACACCCGCACTTCGCCCTGCCGGAAATGAAAGGCCACTACACTCCCTACGAGCGCGACCCGCAGACCATGGCGCGCTTCTGGGCACTGCCCGGACAGGAAGGGTTCATGCACATCCTGGGCGGACTGGAAAAGGACGGACGCACGGGAGCCATCAGCACAGAGCCGGAAAACCATGACCTGATGGACCACCTGCGCGCAGAAAAGATAGAACGCATAGAAGTGCCCGACGTGGAGGTGCTGGGCGACAAGGACGATGCCGACCTGCTCATCGTAGGCTTCGGAGGCACCTTCGGCCACCTCTACTCCACCATGCAGGAAATGCGGGCGGAAGGACGCAAGGTGGCACTCGCCCACTTCGAATACATCAACCCGCTGCCCAGGAACGCCGCAGAGGTGCTGAAAGGCTACAGGAAAGTAGTGGTGGCCGAGCAGAACCTCGGACAGTTTGCCGCATACCTGCGCGCAAAGGTCAACGGATTCGTGCCCCTGCAGTTCAACCAGGTGAAAGGACAGCCCTTTGTGGTGGCCGAGCTGACAAGGCACTTCGGACAGATTATAGACGAGAACTGAAAAAACGGAATTCATCATGGACAACAATTCATACAGACCGGACACACAGACGGGCGAGAACATCATACAGCCTGCATACACCGCATCCGACTTCAAGAAAGGGCAGCCACGCTGGTGCCCGGGATGCGGAGACCACTTCTTCCTGGCATCCCTGCACAAGGCCATGGCCGAAATCGGCGTGCCACCCCACCAGACCTGTGTCATATCGGGCATAGGATGCTCCAGCCGACTGCCCTACTACATGAACACCTACGCCATGCAGACCATACACGGACGTGCCGCCGCAGTGGCCACAGGCACCAAGGTGGTGAACCCGGAACTGGCCGTATGGCAGGTGAGCGGCGACGGTGACGGACTGGCCATCGGAGGAAACCATTTCATACACGCCATGCGGCGGAACATAGACCTGAACATGGTGCTGCTGAACAACCGCATCTACGGACTGACCAAAGGACAGTACTCGCCCACAAGCCCGCGCGGATTCGTGTCGAAATCAAGCCCATACGGCACTGTGGAGGAACCGTTCCGCCCGGCTGAGCTGTGCTTCGGCGCACGCGGCCACTTCTTCGCACGCGCCGTGGCCAACGACGGGCCGGGAACGGTGGAGATACTGAAAGCCGCCTACCGCCACAAGGGAGCCTCCGTCTGCGAGATACTGCAGAACTGCGTCATCTTCAACAACGGTGCCTATGACCCCGTATATACCAAGGAAGGGCGCAGCCGGCATGCCATCTACGTGAAGCACGGACAGCCGCTGGTCTTCGGAGAAAACAACGAATTCGGACTCATACAGATGGGATTCGAGCTGAAGGTGGTGCGCATCGGCGAAGGTGGTGTGACCATCAACGACATCCTGGTACACGATGCCCACAGCGATGACCACACATTGCAGATGAAACTGGCCCTGATGGACAACCAGCCGGGATTCCCGGTCGCGCTCGGCGTGATACGCGATGTGGAAGCCCCTACCTACGACGAGGCGGTGAACGCACAGATCGAGGAGGTAAAGGCACAGAAAAAATACCACTGCTTCTCGGAGCTGCTGGAAACAAACGATATCTGGGAAGTGAAATGACGCGACGGCAACAGGCCAGCACCATACAATCACGGAAAAGGGGGACATGCCACAGACGGACATGTCCCCCTTTCGTATGGAAAGGGTCTATGCATCTGCCGTCCAGCCGACAACACTTTGCATGGACCCCTTCCGCCTCCTGTCACTGATGACCGCGGATATCCTTCAAAAGCCCTTCCCTGTAGGCAAAGCCCACCAGTTCGGCCGCATTGCGCGTGGCTGTCTTCGCAAGCAACCGCTTACGGTGATACTCCACGGTATTGCCGGAAATGTACAAGCGGCCGGCTATCTCGTTAGAGCACAGCCCTTGTGAAAGAAGTTTCAGGATTTCAAGTTCGCGTGGGGTAATCAAGAGGCTTTCAGGCTTATTCATATCGGGTATCTATATGCTATGAAGTATTTTCTTCTTACAAAAATAGCACATAAAAGAACAAAAGAAACCGCCAGAAGTTAAATAATTGACCACTGGCCACTCAAAACTACCGTTTTCAGTAGGGGAAACAGAACAGGAAACCACGGAAAACCGTAGGGCTTTCATGGGCGCAGAAAACCTTTTTGCATGGCCTTTCTCACCATGTCCACACTGTTGGCAGCCTGTAGCTTTCGCATGATGCGCTTGCGGTGGTACTCCACTGTATTGACACTGATGAACAGCCGGTCGGCAATGACGCTGGAGGAAAGTCCGTCGGCCATCAGCCTGATGATGTCCAGCTCACGACCGGTAAGCAGCGGATGGGAGCATTCCGCCAACGAAAGGAACCTGTGGCTGAAGAACTCCATGCCCATAGCCATGGATTCCACCGCCATGAGCAGTTCACCGGGCTGGTCGCCCTTGAGCACAATGGCGTTTACTCCAGCTTCGGCAAGTTCCCGGCTCATCCAGGGTTCTTCGTGCATGGTATGGACAATGAAGCGCATGTCAGGCTGGAGAGCACGCAGTTGCGCGATGAGCTGCAGACCGTCCATGTCAGGCAACTCCACATCTACAATGGCCATGTCTATGCCTGTTTTTTCTGCCAGTCCGGCTGCCTTTCTGCCACTGTCTGCCTTGAGCAGCCTGTATTGCGGCAGTTCCCTGGCAAAAAGCGACTCAATGCCACACAGCACCATCGGATGGTCATCGACAAGAAGAATGCGTTTATTGTCTGCCATTTCAGTATCTATTTTCGTTTAACCCGGAGAACCTATCATGCAAGGGAATGGACAGGAGCATGAGATAATGCCCTTCCCGAAAGATATGCTCGCATGTCCCGCCGATACTCCTGACCCTGTCTTCCACCGTGCGCAATCCTATTCCCTTCCTGTCCGGACAGGCAGCTTCAGCGACTCCATCATTCTCCAGTTCCAGAAGCAGCCTTTCCTGCGCCTTCAGGCGCACATCAACATGCGTCGCCTTGCTGTGTTTCACCACATTGTTCATGTATTCCTGCACAATGCGGTAGATTTCATAGGCCACATGCTCACCGACCCTCTTCCAGTCAAAGTCCTGCGGACAGACAACCAGACGGGTCTCACAGCCGGGCAACGGATAATGGCCAATATAGTCGGACAGGATCTCATGTAAATCGGACTTCCCGAAACGCGGCGGCATCAGCTCATGGGAAATAAGCCTCACCTCGGAGCGGATGCGCGCAAGTTCCTTACAGCCCTTCTCCGCATTCCCGCCCTCGAACAGATAGCCCAGACCGAGCAGGTCATTGCATACGCCGTCGTGCAATTCCTTGGACAGACGAGCACGTTCGCTCTCCAGTCCTTCTATGTACTTGCGTTTCATGAGGATTTCTCCAGACTGGCGGGCGAGTTTCCTGCGGTAGAGAATATAGAGCACCACACCCACCAGCACAATGACAACCGTCGCCAGCAGCCAGACGGCATACAGGAACCGCGCCCTCTGTTCAGCCTTCTCCTTCTCCAGCCGCACAATCCGGAGTTCCTTTTCCTGTGTCCTGAAACGCACGCTGAACTCGCTCAACTGTTTCCCCACATCCGAATTCTTCGTGGAGTCAACTGCCTGATAGGCTCTCTCCATCAGCTGGCAGGCCATGCCTTCTGCGCCTATATTGCGGTAGCATACTGCCTGCGAATAAAAGACCTTTTCCTCTGGAATGCCACGGTTGATGCGGCACACCGTGTCCAGCCCTTTCCATAAGGCCAGTTCCTCCTTCCAGCGTCCCTCTGCATGGAGCATGGACGCTTCTATCTCGCGTATTCCTATCGCTCCTGCACTTTCCGGCGGAACTTGTTCAAGATACGGACGTACTGTATCCATGACACGGTGGGCAGGACCGGTCTTGCCCAGCAAGACATAAGCCTTGAGCAAAGGGGAAGCACATTTCAATATCAGCGGCGTACTGCCCGTTCGGACAATAGCGATGAAATGGGGATTGATTGTACGGACAGCCTCATCATAACGCTTCTGTCTGATTCTCGCCGAAGCCAAGGTTGCCAAGGCAGAGTAACGCTCCACATCGTCGTTGGCCTTGACACCCCACTGCTCGGCAAGCCGTGCATAGGAGATTCCCTCATTCCATCGGTCCGTTTCCGTATAGATGACCGCAATGTTATTGTACAGATTCGCCACATAGTCCGGTGCATCTATGCGCTTCGACACAGCCAGACCGTGCCTGTAGGCCACCAGTGCCGAATCAGGATAGCCAGACCTGCGGTAGCATATACCCAATGTGGAATACTGGTTCACCAGCACCTCGTCGTCCTTGAGCCTTTCGCCCAGTTCAATGGACTTCCTGCACCAGCCAATGGCTTCGGACGGACGACCCGACATCAGCAGTGCCGTTCCCTTTTCTGCATAGAGATATGCGCGCAACGTGTCGTTTCCATCAACAACCGCAAGTCCCTTGTCCAGATAATACAAAGCTGAATCGGTCTGCGACCTGGCCGAGAACTCCTGCGCCCTCTCCAGGCACATTTCAGCTTCAGGACCGCTCTGCCCTTGACGGGGAGACTTACTGCACGCAACGGACAATAATGCCGCACACGCCAATACTGAAAAAGATCTTGGTTCCATTGTTCCGGTATGAGGTCAGGTTTTAATTGCTGTTTTCCTTAACGACAAGGCTATGGTAAAAAAAGATGGACCTCCACAAGACCATGGCCTTGCAGAAGTCCATCTGAATACATGATTATTTTTTCTTTTTTCTCGGTTTCCGGATGGCCCATCCGTCCTCGCTGAAGTCCGGCTCTTCGCCTTTGAACTTCATGTTGGGATTGTTGAAGAACTGCCTCCAGTCGTCTTTCTTCCCGCTTTCCCTGTACGTTTCGCGCTCCCTGGTAGCCTTGCGTCCTTTCGTCCGCTTCTCGTACGGTGCTTCGTCCTTTTCGGCTTTCTTCCTTCCCCTACGCTTGGACTCACGCTCTCCTGCGGGTGTGTCTGCATCGTTGCATCTCACGCTCCGGTTCTTGTAGGTCGTACCGTCCAGTGCCTCGATGACCCTTTCTGCATCCGCCTCGGGGACCTCTATGTACGAGAACTTGCTGAGCAAGTCGATGTGTCCCACCTCCTGCCGTCCGTGCATGTGGCGGTTGATGAACTGCATCACCTCTCCCGGATAGAAGCCATCGGTCTTGCCCAGGTTTATGAAAAGCCTTCTGTATCCTCTTTCCGCTTTCCTCGACCTTCCTCCACCGCTCTTGCGGCTTTCCTTTCCGCCCTCATCGCGCTTCCTGCGCTCACTGGTGGGCTTCACTATTTCCGGTGCATCGGCATAGTAGGCCAGGAAGCGTCCGAACTCCAGGCTGACGATTTTCTTCAGTATGTCTTCCTTATCGACAAATTCGAAATGGCGGTTGATGTCGTCCATGAAAGGAGCGATTTCATCATCGTTCACGTCAACCTTCTCGATTTCATCGATTGCCTTGAACAGCTGTTTCTTGCAGATTTCCTTCGGAGAAGGCAGGTCGCCGTCCACGAACTGCTTGCCTATGACCTTCTCGATGGCTCTCACCTTGTTTTTTTCGCGTGTGTGGATGATGCTGATGGATGTGCCCTTCTTCCCGGCCCTGCCCGTTCGTCCGCTACGGTGGGTATAGTTCTCTATGTCGTCAGGCAGACCGAAGTTGATGACATGGGTCAGGTCGTTCACGTCCAGCCCGCGTGCAGCCACGTCTGTAGCCACAAGCAACTGTGTCAGATGGTTGCGGAACTTCTGCATGGTCAGGTCGCGCTGCTGCTGCGACAAGTCTCCGTGAAGCGACTCGGCATTGTAGCCATCGCGGATCAGCTTGTCTGCGATCTCCTGTGTCTCTATCTTCGTCCTGCAGAAGATGATGGCGAAGATGCGCGGATAGAAGTCCACGATGCGCTTCAATGCGAGATACTTGTCCTTGGCATTCACCAGATAGTAGATATGGTTCACGTTTTCCGCTCCCTCGTTGCGGCTGCCCACCACGATTTCCTTGTGGTCGTGCAGGTAGTTGAGCGCGATTTTCTCGATTTCCTTGCTCATGGTAGCCGAGAACAGCAGCGTGTTCCTCTCAGTCGGTATGCCCTCGAATATTTCGTTTATGCTTTCCGAGAATCCCATGTTGAGCATTTCGTCAGCCTCGTCAAGCACCACGTTGGCCACATTGTCCAGCTTGGCCACGCCGCGATTCATCAGGTCGATAAGACGGCCAGGAGTGGCCACGATGATCTGCGCGCCATGCTTGAGCGCGTGGATCTGGTTGACAATCGACGTGCCGCCATATACCGCCACGATGTTGATGCCCTTGATATACTTGGAGAAATCCTTCAGGTCATCGGCTATCTGGAGGCACAGCTCACGCGTGGGACTCAGGATGAGTGCCTGCGTGGTGCGGTTCTCGGCATCAATGCGCTGGAGCAGCGGTATGCCGAAAGCCGCCGTCTTGCCTGTTCCCGTCTGGGCCAGGGCTATGACATCGTTTCCATGACCCAGCAGATAGGGGATGACTTCTTCCTGTACGGGCATTGGTTGTTCAAAGCCCAGTTCCTCAATGGCGCGACGAATCTCCTCGCTCACGCCCAGTTCTTCAAATGTCTTCAATTGATGATTGATTTTAATGTACGCGGAACGGCGTTTCCGCAAAAATAGAATCCATGCACTTCAAAAAAGCATTACCCGTCAAGCCCCAAACGGCTCCGGCAAAACCACCTCAACAAAGACGCCGCTTCGCCACATGTGCAAAATCAGGGTGCAAATTTAGTAAAAATCAACGGGTTATGGAACTTTCGGGAACTATATTTTGCTGATTCACGCAAAAAAACTACTTTTGTGCTCTCGGAAAACAAATCCTTACAGACATGAACATCTGCATTTTCTGCTCGGCCAACAGCCATATAGACCCGGATTTCTTCACCCTGACGGAAGAACTCGGCGCATGGCTGGCGAAAAACGGCCATTCCATCGTTTTCGGAGGCTGCAACATGGGGCTTATGGAATGTGTGGCCAAGGCGGCACACCGGGAAGGCGGACGAACCATAGGCATCATACCCAGCATCGTTGAAAGGGGGGGGAAAGTGTCCGACTACGTTGACGTGCGCATTCACTGCGACAACCTGAGCGACCGCAAGGACCTGCTCGTGGGCAAAAGCGATGCCATCATTGCCCTGCCGGGCGGTGTGGGTACGCTCGATGAAATCTTCACTGTGTTGGCATCGGCTTCTATCGGCTACCACCACAAACAGGTCATACTCTACAACATGAAAGGGTTCTGGAATCCGTTGCTGCAGCTGTTCACTGCCCTGCAGCAGACGGGCGTACTGAGACCGGGATTCGAGCACCAGCTGGTTGTGGCTTCCAGCCTGAGCGAAATTGCCGAAGCATTAGGCTAAAATCAAAGTGCCAGTTTTTTAACACTTTTGCTTACACTTTGATTTTCAGCCTCTTTTTAAAGAGTCGGGCAAGAGCTGCTTTTTGCGCGCAAACGGAAATTCCGGATTCCAGACGGCTATTTTGCAAACCATTGATTATCAATGGGATAAGTTTTTACGACCGGAAAGTGTTAATAAAAATCGGCTGATTTTAACCTAAAATCCGTTAAATTCGTGCACAAAACAGCCAATTTGTGCAGTTTTTAGCCCCCATTTTCCGCACTTTTGGCCGGAAAATGGGGTTTTTGAGGCCGAAAAACACAGGTTTTTGCCCCGAAACAGTTAAGTTTTACCTCAAAAACACTTAAGTGCCAGGACGAAAATAGTTAACTAATTTTCTGGAAACAGTTAAGTGTTTCCCCCCTAACACTTAACTGATTTTTCCGTTTTGTGCAAAAATCCGACTTTTTGCACTTATTAACATGAAAATCGGCTCAAAACCATCTTTTTTTTGAACACCACGAAAAATCAAAGTGTAAGCAAAAGTGTTAAAAAACTGACACATTGCAAAAAACAACATCAACTGTACGTACCTAAAGGATGCCACCAGACTGTAGTCTGTACACGCGCCACAGCAGCAAAGATGCCGTATGCCAAAACAGAAAAGGCCGGAGCTACCATACAGGGTGAATCCAGCCTCTTCTGTCCGAAGACACTATGAACTGACAGCGTCTATGGTGTGGTCTTGTTCGTAAGACGGAAATACTTGTCGAGCACCATCATTTCTATTAGGGATTCCCTTCTGCTGTCCCTGAACTGGCTGACATAGTCGTTGGCATGGCGGATGATTTCCTCGGCCTCGTCAAGATGCGACGAATAATAGTCCAGTTTCTCTATCAGGTCAGAAAAGTCGGGCTTCACCTCGATATAGTGGTAACCGCCGATGAGACGGCCCTCCATGAACCATGTCTCGAAGCGTGGCTTGGGCATGACGGCGATGGAATGGCTGGACATGACCCATTTCAGGTTAGAAGCCACATCGTTGCCTTCAAGCGCCATGACATATCTGTATTGCAGATGTTCACTGATAGACATTTTCGGTGTCCTCCACTCCGACTCCATGCGGTCGATGATTCCGGCATCCACGCGCGGATGGCCGAAGAATCTCTCCATGAACAGCCGGCGGCAGTCCTTGTCCTTCACCTTTCCGCGGAACACGGCCATGTCCTTCTTTTCGGCAAACGGCAGCCGGTCGTCCACATAGATGAAATGGCGCACACGGTTGAGTTTCAGCAGCACGGAGTTGGCATTGTCGCCGTCTATGGGACGGCTTTTGAGGACGGAGGGCACATCGGGCACATGAGTGATGTCGCCCGGCAGCAGTTTCCAGCGCAGATGGCGTGGAAACCAGCGCGCCGTGGCAAAGGCATCAAGGTAATAGACTTTCTGTCTCAGACGTGGCTGATGCCTCAACTGCACACTTTCGCTAAGCCATTTCCGCTCATCCATGTGCAGGTCGGAAGACAGGCGGTTGTAATAGTCCACCCTGTCGGACATATATTCAGAATCGGGCGATTCCATCGCCTTTTTCAGACGTTTTCCACGCCATGCACGTAGCAAAGGGCGTGGGACACAGAGCTTGAGGTAGCTCTGCAGGTAATAGACGAACTTCGGATTCTTTCCGCTGTTCAGTTTGTAGGTGATTGTCCTGAAATCCATTGTATCGGGTTGTTTTTAGGGAATGCTTCAGCGGCCACCGGACAAGACAGCCGTGGCACGGGGCAGAAGGCGGATAGCCATGCGGTAGCAGACCAGGCAAAGGTACAGGGAGACTGTGGAACCGGCCAAGTTGACCAACAGCGCAACAAGGTCGCTGTGAACCGGAATGAATCCTGCGAAAACCGACTTGTTGAAAGATGCCGTGAGAAAACGGTGCATGGCGAAAATGAAGAATGTGCTGCGCGCCAGTTCCCCTCCGCGTGCATCGGGATGAGCCTTCAGCCATAATGCCGTCACACCGTTGATGACAATGGCCAGGCAAAATGTGCGCATGAACAGCAGTTCCGACCCGAAAGGCCTGAAATCCCAGCCCATGAACCCGGTCAATGCCACATACACCGCACAGGGAACGAGTACCTTCCTTGAGGTGTAGGCCAGCGTGCGCCTCTCCATGGTCAGCCATGCGCCGAGCACAAAATAGAACAATGCCTGCGTATGGAACCCCGGAATGTCAGGCATATATCCCAGAAACGGAGGTATAGCCACAAGCACCACGAAAAGGAAGCGCAGACGACGCACAGCATAATAGATGACAGGAGACAGCAGACACATGACCATGAGGCACTGCAGGAACCAGAACTGCCCTACCAGACAGGCCCGCTGGTCGGTAGGAAGGCCTGTGATGCGGCTGATGTCCCAGAAAATGTATATGAAGTCGGACGGGACACAGGTGGACAATTGCTTGTGGAGCAAGAGGGAAAAGCCTGGAAACAGTCTCTGCAATACAGCTATGGCCAACAGGTAGATGATGTTCCACAGGATATAGGGCACAAGCAACGAGCGCACCCTGCTCTTCAGCTTCCTTCCATATATGGCCAGAGTCATCGGCTGTTCGTCCATGTTGCGGAAGAACAGGTATCCGGAAAAGAGAAAGAACATGGGTACGGCGTTAGAACACAGGCAGTCGATGAAAAACTGCATCACATGAGAGAATACAGGCCATTCTTCCGACTGCTCCAGATAAGGACGCAAGTCGGTATGGATGAATATCACCGCTGCAATAAGCGGGAAGCGGAGCAGGTCAATGAGCCTCGAATTCTGTTTCCCGATAGATTCCCTGTCCATGCTCATAGTTCCTGAAGCAACCGGATGGCCATATCCCGCCCTAATTGTTCACACGCCTGCTGGGTCTGGCTGTTGAGAGCCTGCTTCATGTCAACAGCCGTACCTACCGGCTCGAAATGCAGACGTTCGTCGTTCCATTCCTTGATCTTCGGCACAGCCTTCCCGGCCCATCCATGAGAGCCGAACCATCCGATGAAATGGTGCTTTATGTCGCGATTGGCGATTTCAGAAAGCAGGACATCCATCTCATGATAGAGACCTGCATTATAAGTCGGTGCGCCTACAATAAGCCCTTGATAACGGAAAATGTCACGCAGGATATAGGAATGATGTGTCTTGGAAACATTATAGAGCACGATATCCTTCAATCCAGCCCCACTGGCCGCCCTCGCGATATGCTCTGCCATACGCTCTGTGTTGCCATACATGGTGCCATAGCAGATGACCAGTCCCGGTTTTGTCTGGTATTTCGACATGCGGTCATACATATCCACCACCCTACCGATGTTTTCATGCCACACTGGCCCGTGCGTGGAACAGATGTACTCCAGATGGATTCCTGCAAGCTTCTTCAGCGCATTCTGTACAGGAATACCGTATTTCCCCACAATGTTGCTGTAATAGCGAACCATTTCCAGCCAGAAACTGTCGCAGCTGATATGGGTATCTACTATTCCTCCGTTGAGCGCACCGAAACATCCAAAGGCATCACCGGAAAAGAGTGTGCCCGTGGTCTGGTCAAGCGTTACCATGGTTTCCGGCCAGTGTACCATCGGCGTAAACACGAATTTCAGACAGTGTTGCCCCAACGGCAGCGTCTCACCGTCCTTCACTTCCATTCCCGGCTCCTGCAATCCATAGAATCCCTGCATCATGCCGAAGGTCTTCTTGTTGCCCACAATCTTCACATCAGGATAAAACTGCTTGATGAGTGCCAGTGAGCCACTGTGGTCGGGTTCCATGTGATTGACAACAAGATAATCAATAGGGCGATTGCCGATGACCTCTCTGATATTTTCCATGAACTGGATGAAGAAGTCGGCCTGGACAGTATCAATCAGGCAAACCTTTTCATCGACAATAAGATAGGAATTGTAGGAAACACCGTTAGGCAAAGGCCACAGTCCCTCAAACAAGGCCTTGTTGCGGTCGTTGACACCAACATAGAAAATGTCGCGTGTGATTGTTCTCATACTAACATTGTATAAAAGGTTGATAATTCATGGCTGATGAACAAAAGTACTGTACCGGTTGCCGGAATCAACCGGCAGGACTGTAATTTCAGAGCTTTCCCAAACGGTTGACGAAATCCTCTGAAACATAGTTGGCCAGTCCCCTACAGCTTTCTGCTGCAAAATCCATGGCATAGCCCATGAGGGCATCCCATTGTTCTGCAGTCAGACCACCTTCCAGGTCTGCACGCCTGATACCGAGCTTGAGCAGCCCGTATATGAATCCGGCATTGAAGTTGTCACCGGCTCCTATCGTACTCACCACCTGCGTGGACTTCGGTTCATAGACCCTGCGCAACCCACCGTCGGCCATCAGCACCGCAGGCTGTGCACCGTCAGTATAGATGAGCCGCTTGCAATAGAAGGAGATGTCGGAACGGTAAACACTGTCAGGATTGTCTTTCCTGTAAATGACACTGAAATCCTCACGGCTACCACGTACAATGTCGGCAAATTCCAGGTTTTCTATCAGATTTGGTGTAATGCGCATGACATCGTTTTTGTGTGCCATGCGGAAATTCACATCATAATAGACAATGGCTCCGGACTCCTTTGCTCTTTCCAGCAAGGAAAGCACACGTTGGCGTGTCCTGGAATCCACTGCATAGTAAGAACCTATGAGCAACACGTCATCGGGGCTTATTTCAGGCAAAAGCACATCAGGCTGCGCTTCCTGTATGGTTTTATAGAAAATATAGTCGGCATTGTTCTCTTCATCGAGAAATGCCAGTGAAATGGGCGACTTGGCATGCCTGTCCGTATTCATATACGCTGTATCAATACCATTGTCCGACATGAACTGACTGATGAAATCGCCTACCCTGTCGGCCGCGGTGTCTGAAATGAAAACAGAACTGGCACCTGCACGCCCCAAAGAAACCATGGCATTGAACACAGAACCTCCTGGTACGGCCGCTATTGGCTGTGATTCCCGGAATACGATGTCGAGAATGGTTTCTCCGATTCCTATGGCTTTTCTCATATTTCCCAATGAAGATTTTGTCGGTTGATTGTAGAATGAGCGTGCAAATTTACATAAAAAAAAGCGCATACATCCCTTTTCACAGCGCGAAAAGGGAAAATGATTTGTGCACTTTTGACTTTTTCCCTACTTTTGCAGCCATTATGACACATGACAGCATATATACACTGAAAAACGGACTGCGCATCATACACCGGCAAGACCCGTCGCCCGTGGTCTATTGCGGATATGTCATAGGCACCGGTTCCAGACACGAACTGCCCGGGGAAGAGGGACTGGCACATTTCGTGGAACATACAACCTTCAAAGGAACAAAACGGCGTAAGGCATGGGACATCATCAACGGACTGGAGTGTGTGGGCGGTGAGCTGAATGCCTATACCAACAAGGAAAACACTGTTTATTATGCCGCCTTGCTCAATGAACATATCGGGCTGGCCATTGACCTGCTTACCGATATTGTAAACGCATCCACATATCCTGAAAAGGAAATCGGGAAGGAGAAGGAAGTCGTTTGCGATGAAATAGACAGCTGTTTAGACTCACCGCCTGACCTGATATTCGATGAGTTCGAGAATATTATCTTCCGGGGGCATCCTTTAGGGCACAACATTCTGGGAACGGAGAACCGGGTGCGTAGCTTCTGTGGAGCGGATACCCTACGCTTTGCACGAAAACATTACAGGCCAGAAAACATGGTATTCTTCGTATCAGGAAACGTTGATATGAAAATTGTGGTAGATAGCCTGGAGCAGCAATATGCCAGACTGGATACCATCATTCCAACCATTGACCTTCCCGCTCCACCATTGGACCATACTGACAGCCAACGGAAATACCAGCTGATGGAAACAGGAGAAGGACAGTACGAACTGCTTCAGCATACCCACCAGACACATGTCATGATGGGATGCGGAAGCTATAACCGCCATGATGACAGACGAATGCCACTGTTCCTGCTCAACAACCTGCTTGGAGGACCGGGCATGAATTCACGCCTCAATGTGAGCCTACGGGAACGCAATGCCTTGGTCTATACTGTGGAAAGCTATAGTTTCAACTACAGCGACAAAGGCACATGGGGCATTTACTTCGGTTGCGACAGCCATGACAGAGAACGCTGCATGCAGCTTGTCCGCAAAGAACTGGATACACTTATGCAGCAACGCCTGACCCCTGATGAGCTTTTCGCTGCCAAGCGACAGGTAAAAGGCCAACTGCGCATTGCTGCCGACAACCGGGAGAATGCGGCCATTGACATGGGACGGCACCTTCTTTGCTATGGCCGCGAAAAAGACCTGGACGAGGTGTGCAGGGTCATTGATGGTATCACAGCCTCGCAGATCCAAGAAGTAGCACAGGAAATTTTCCATCCGCAACGGCTTGTCTCACTCGTCATCAGCTGAAAGCACCGGCCATCTGGCACAAAGAAAAAGGCTCCTTTCCGATTGCCTCACGGAAGGGAGCCTTTCTTATTCATTGCCATTGCCTGACGGCAACCCGCTTCATGGACTTCATCGCATAGCCCAGAACGTAGCACCGTTCACGGCCATTCTCACCTGGAACAGTCCGGCCTCATCCGGATTAACCGTGAGCTTCCCGCCATCGGGCAGACTGGCCTGGATGGAACCGTCTTCATTGAAGCGGAACATTTCCTTCGTCTCTCCATTCTGTATCTGCGACCAGGAATCGTTCTCCTTATCATAGACAAACTTCACCATCTCGCCGTCAGGCCGGGTAATTTCATAACCATCCTTCAAGGTCTTCACAGCATAATACTTGCCGTCCTTGCCCTTCATCTGCTGCGTCTTTCCCACATTGCTGGCCATGGGATTGTCACCACTCCAGAACTCTATGGTGTTCAACACGAGCAAATCCACGACAGACACTACAGCATAGGCTGGAGAGATGAGTATAAAGATAATCTCATTGAGAAACTTGCTGCCCGTGGCTCCCTTGTTCCATGAAGCCAGCTTGTTGAACAAACCGAATGAGCCCACACACGAACTGGTGAGCAGACAGACCGCCATGAACAAGGCAGTCACTTTAAGATTCCTGATTTTCATATTCTGACTATTGTTAGAAAAGTTTTTACGGGCATAAAGGTATGGAAAAATCCTATAAATGTCTTCCCTACACACGTTTTCTTAACATAATTTGCAGCAGTTTATCAGTATTTTTGACGTTCACGCTCCGAACATGCCGGACAGAGCCCTTTCAGCACATAGTTCACCGAGGTGAGCATGAATCCTGCCGGCAACTCCACAACCGGCACGGCGATCTGCTTCAGACAGAATGTACGGTGACAATGCTCACAATAGAAATGAGTATGTTCATCGGCCACCGAACAGTCGCATTCATCAGAACAGACAGCGTACTTCACGCTGCCCGACCCGTCATCAACGGCATGGACCAGCCTGTGGAACAGGAACAGCGAGAGCGTGCGCGATATGGTGGATTTGTCCACCGTGGGCAACAGGCGTTCCAACGCCGGTAATGACACGGTCTCATCGCCCCTCATCATGGCCTTCAGTATCAGCAGACGCAGAGCTGTCGGCTTTATGCCACGGTGTTCCAGCTTATGCAGGTAGAACTGTTCGTCAGCACTCATGGAGAAAATTCAAGCTCAGCTGGTTATACATATTATATATATACATGGTTCATTTGTTTCCTGCCAGAAGCGGACGCGTGGCATGGATCACGGCAAGTAAAGCCACACCGGTATCGGCAAACACCGCTTCCCACATATTGGCCAACCCACATACGCCCAACACCATGACCACAGCTTTCACGCCAATGGCAAACGCGATGTTCTGCTTCACGGTGCGCCGGGTTGACCGTCCTATGGCAATCGCTTCGGCCACCTTGGATGGCTGGTCAGAACGTATGACCACATCGGCAGCCTCGACAGCCACATCGCTTCCCAGTGCGCCCATGGCAAATCCCACATCGCTCATGGCCAGGACCGGAGCATCGTTAATGCCGTCTCCCACAAAAGCCACCTTGCGGCCTTGTTGCTGCATGGTCTCCACACGGCCCACCTTGTCGCCAGGCAACAGGTCGCCCGCATATTCATCTATTCCAAGCTGGCGGGCCACATCGGCCACCAGTTCCTGCTTGTCGCCGGAGAACACGGCAGTATGGGCAATGCCCAGTTCCCTCAGGCTGCCTACCGCTTCCTGTGCATCAGGCTTCAGTGCCGTGTTCAGCAATATACACCCCACATACACCCCGTTCCTGGCACAGGCCACCAGCGTGCAAGGCTCTTCCCTGAGCTGTACGGGGAACACTATTCCCTCACGCTCCATCAGGCGCAGGGTTCCTATTGTCCATTCATGGCCTTCCACATCGGCCTTCATGCCGAAACCTGCCATTTCCTCCACACTGTCCACGGGCAGAGAAGCCGACAGCCCCATCCACTTCACATGTTCCACGATGGCCTTGGCCACGGGATGGCTGCTGTATGCCTCCACTGCGGCTACAGCCTGTTGCTCCATCGGATTCAGTCCACGCGTGGAGCTGACCGAGAACACATCCGTCGTGAGCGTGCCGGTCTTGTCGAACGCCACCGCATCCAGACCTGTCACCGCATCCAGACAGTTACTGCCCTTGAAGAGAATGCCACGCCTCGATGCCACGCCTATGCCGGCGAAATAGCTCAACGGCACACTGATGACCAACGCACACGGGCAGGAAATCACCAGGAACACCAATGCCCGGTGCAGCCATTCGCTGAATGAAAAGCTGGAACCGGACAGCAGCCAGCCTGACAGCCAGGGCACCAGCACCACAAGCAATGCGAGCGCGAACACCACTGGCGTATAGATGCGTGCAAACCTGCGTATGGCCAGTTCTGCAGGCGCTTTCCGGGCTGAGGCCTCCTCCACCATGTGGAGCACGCGCGCCACTGCCGAATCCGAAGCCGGACGCGAGGTCCTTATACGCACAACATGGCCGGAGGGGCACATGCCGGCCAGCACCTCATCGCCCTTCCCGATGACCCTCGGCAATGACTCTCCGGTCAGTGCAGCCGTATCGAAAGGCGAGGCCTCGGTCAGCAACACACCATCCACAGGCACGCGTTCGCCCACCTTCACCTCCACCGTCTCGCCTATGCCCAGGTCTTCGGGACGGCACAGTTCCCTGCTTTCCTTTCCATTGTCCTCCACCACACGGCGGGCACGGTCGGGACGCAGTGCTGCAAGCGACGCGATGTGGCCGCGTGCATGGCCTACTGCTTTTTCCTGAAGATATTCTCCCACCTGATAGAGCAGCACCACGGCCACTGCCTCCGGATATTCGCCTATGCAGAAGGCACCGATGGCCGCAAGCGACATGAGCGTATGTTCTGTGAAGAAATCGCCGTGGCCTATGCCTTCCGCGGCTTCCCTGAGCACATCCCACCCCACAGGCAGGAATGCCAGCAGATAGTAGGCCAGCCCCACCCATTGGTTATCGGCCAGTGCCATTCCGCGCGCATGAGCCACCAGTCCTCCTGCCAGCATCAAGGCAGAAAGCGACGGTTTCCACAAGCTGTTTGCTGAAGTGCTGTGACAACTGCAATGGCCACAGCATGCTTTTCCATTTTCCATTGTTCCGCTGTTTTTAGGACTTTTCCTCTGCAAAGGTAAGGATAAATCGATGCAACCGGGTTGCAAACCCGCACCGTGCAGAACATTGTCCCGGAAAACTCAGTTTCTCATGGCCAGTGCCTTGTTCTCGGCCGCCTCCATCAGCTCTCGCTCACCAGGCCCCTTGTCGTCGATGCCGCACAGGTGCAGTATGCCGTGGATGATGACACGGTAGAGTTCCTCCTCATAGTCCTTTCCGAAGAGCTTTGCGTTGGATGCCACGGTATCGAGGCTGATGACGATGTCTCCGTTGATGGTCAGTCCCTCGTCATAGTCGAAAGTGATGATGTCGGTATAGAAATCGTGGTTCAGGTACTCCCTGTTCACTTCAAGGATCTTCGCGTCGTCCACGAAGAGATAGCCCACCTCTCCTACCTTTCTCCCGTATCCTGCGGCCACCGCCTTGATCCATCTGCTTACTTCGCGCCTCTTTATCTTCGGCATGCGCACGCCTTCTGCGTTGTAGGTTATCATTGTTCCTGTGTTCTGAGTGTTGTCTGTTCATGATTGCCTGCAGGAGCGTTCTCAGGACTGTTCCGGCAGGAAGGCCTTGACATCGCGCCCGAAGGCCTTCAGTTCCCTGACCAGCGAAGAGGACACGCATTCCAGCCCCGGCTCGGCCATGAGCAGGATGGTCTCCACTCCGCTGATACGGCGGTTCACATCGGCCTGCTCACGCTCATACTCGTAGTCGCGCACGCTCCTCACGCCCTTGACAATGAAGCGCGCACCGCAACGCCGGGCCAGGTCCACGGTCAGCCCTTCATAGGCCACCACCTCCACCCTGTCGTCATGGGCATAGAGGCGGCGTATGGCCTCCACACGCTCTTCGGCACTGAGCAGGCTGCACTTGCCCACATTCACGCCAACACCTACAACCACCTTGTCAAACAGTGTCAGCGCACGGTCGAGCACGGAGCGGTGCCCGATGGTGAAGGGGTCGAAACTGCCGGGAAAAAGCCCTGTTCTCATCTTTGTTTCTTCTGCATGTTTCCTGCAAAATTAAGGCTTTTTCCCGTTTTGACCGCATCTGCCCGCCACTTTCTCCACTTTTAGCCCCGCTTTTTTCGGACGTAGGTGAAAAATGCTTAAATTTGCAATCATGACAAACGATTTCGACATCAGACAAGAGGGGGTATCAAAGGCCGAACGCGATTTCGAGAATGCCTTGCGCCCGTTACGGTTCAGCGATTTCAGCGGACAGCAGAAGGTGGTGGAGAACCTTGAGGTGTTCGTGGAGGCGGCAAAGTACAGGGGCGAACCGCTCGACCATACACTGCTCCACGGCCCTCCCGGACTGGGAAAGACCACACTGAGCAACATCATCGCCAACGAACTGGGCGTGGGGTTCAAG
>JBJEHA010000009.1:0-4073 GCA_051875605.1 Prevotella sp.
ATCAGAAGAAAAACAGTTTGCATCATAATGCGAAGAGATAAAGGAGGAAAGGACTATGGATAAAATCTATTTTACAATCGCAGGTACAAAGCATCATTACGGACAGGAATACTTCGAGCCGAAGATGGAAGTTAAACTGGTAAAGGAGCCGGATAATGAATTTGACAAGGAAGCCATCAAGGTAGAGATGGATGGACTGGGGTTAGTGGGTTATGTGGCTAACAGCCCTTACACTGTACAGGGAGAGAGTATGAGCGCTGGAAGGCTTTATGACCGTATTGGTGACACGGCAAAGGGCATTGTAAAATATGTGTTACCACAGGGCATTTTGTGCGAGTTGGTAGAAACAGATGATTAAAGTGGAGGGAATAAATATGTTAATTAAAAAAGTTTTAGAAGACGATACGCAAAACTGTTACCCTGCAATGGCACAAGACAAAGAATTGCAGGAAATGGAGAAGGAATTTTATAATATTATTGATAACTTGCCAAAACAGGAAAGGCTTAAAATGGAAGAGATTTTTAGCAGGTATACTGCCAGAATTACACGCATTGCTTATTTAAAAGGAATGAAGGACTTTGCCGAGCTTCATATTACTCTAAAAGATGACATTGATAATATGTGTCAAACCGCAGATTATCTCAGGTGATTTCCGCAGATTATATAAGGTGGAAATACCTGTCACAGTCTGCGGTTAATGAGGTAAAAGCATTTTATATCGGGTGGCACCGCAGATTATCGCGGGCTTATTTCAGTTCAGCTATGGCCGGATTGAAATAAGGCCACGAGCAGCTCGTGACCTTGAACATTGAAAATCAAATAACTTCATCAAATAGGGAAAGTGCTTTTATTCCACAGACAAGACTTTCCACATCGACCGGATTGTCGAGATGCTGCCGGATCCTCTCAGCATTCCAAAAGGTATCTGAAAAGTGGGAAAGCTCACAGCCGAAATCCATGTTTGGAACACACAGATAGTTTCCATTCTGGTATTCCCCAGCAATTACATGAAAAGAAGTGCCCCTTGCTGTTATGACAGCTTCGTAATGAAAAGAGGTATAGACAAGAAGCCGGATGTCACCGGTCCAGGTTTTCTTTCCGACGGTTCTGCCGGTATTGCATTGAAAAATCATATGGCCATGCCTCCTATGCAAGTGGATTCTGGTTGGTCACTGCTGCATGGATGACTTCCCCGTCAATGACCTGTTTTTTCATCTGGGAGCCGATGTTAAGAGCGTCTGTCATGATGTTATCGATGATACGGGGATTGCCCTGAACATAACCATGGACAGCAGATAATGCGGAATCGCTGATGATGGAAGGTGCCGCACCGGCACACTTTAACTTGTGTTTTATGTATTCCGGGACTTCAGAGTCAGAGAGACCTTCATAGTTGTAACGGATAGTGATGCGCTGGTTGAGAGCTTCGTGAACCGGTTTGCGCAGAGTGTCCTGAAGATAGGATTCGCCACAGAGGATAAGGGTAAAACAGTTGAGGGAATCATATCCATAATTCATGAGCATTTTTATATCGTTGAGGATCCCGGTATTCAGATACTGTGCTTCGTCTACGGCAAGAAGAAGCGGCTGGCGTTTTTCCTTGTAAAGATAGTAGATCTGATCCTGTATGGAACGGAACATCCCGGTCTTACCGCCTTTGTCACTGACACCGAGAACCTGACAGAATTCCTTGTAAAAATCAGAGACACTCACCGTGGAAAGGCAGATATATTCCATGTGGTACATGTTTGGATTGAGGCTTTTGGCAAAGCATCGTAAAGCGAAGGATTTTCCCATGCCGGGTCTGGCGGTAAAAACACCAATGCCCCGTGTTTCCTTCAGAAAGTTGAGCCTTGCAGTCATCTGTTCAAAATCATGGGAACGGAAACAGTCATTTTCAGGAAACTGCTGTTTGTCAAACGGGTTGGATTTTAAACCATAAAAAGAGTTGAACATTAGTCATTACCTCCAATCTTAGAGTAATCAAGCGGATTTCGATTGCTGCGTTTCGTGTGGCAGTTATCGATTTTGTTGGTTTTGTGAATAGGGGATTTCGTGTCTTCATAAAGGATGTAGGCACTGTCCATATCTTCCGGAAGGAAACGGATATCCACCTTCATGCCGATGAACTGCATGGGGACATCATAGGATTGATTGAAGATGGAGACGGTGGCATCATTTCGTACCTTGCGGGTGATACGGTTATAAAAACAGTCATCCAGCCATTCCCGTGACAGGGGATGGCGGGCATCCCCGGAGGTTTTCTGGAAACGTTCCATGGGGGTGGTGCCAATGCCGGAATGGACGGAATTATTATACTTTCGCACATAGTCTTTAAGCATTCCGTTAAATTCGTCAAGGGAATTTATTTTCCGGGTGTCGATGGTGTGGATCCACGTAGTTTTCATGCTTAACCACTGGCGTTCTGATTTTCCTTTACTGGCACCATCCCTCACTTTTGTGTGGATAAGGCTGATGCCAAGGGAAACACAGATCATGGAGAGCTGCTCGTTGGCATAGGGACCACCATTATCGACCAGAAGCTTTGATGGAACACATCCGTAGGTGGCGATGGCATCCTTTAAGACCTTCTGGAAGTTTAAGGCATTGTCATGGTAAAACATCTGTGCGCCTACGAGCATGCGGGAGTGGTCATCAATAATGGCCATGCAGTAGACCTGCCGGGTAACTCCGTCTTCCGTGATGTGTGCAATGTAACAGGTGTCAGCCTGCCACATTTTTCCAAAGGAGTCCTCTTCAAAGGCTTTCCGGTCACGAAGATTCGGATTTCTGGCTGATTTGAGGTTGTTGCTGCGTATGAAACGTTGTACGGAATCCACACTGACAGTGGCAGGAATGAAATTGTCCTGTATGAGTTTCTGGTGGATCTGTGTGGCATTGATACGTGGAAAATCCTCCTTGATCCGGAAAATCTGCAGGATAGCTTCGTCGTTTAATGCCCTGGAAGTACCTTTATCCGAGCGGACAGCCGGCATGAGTCCTTCAAGCCCGTGGCGTTTGTACCGGGTGTTCCAGTCTTCAATGGTCTTGTAGCTGAATTTTTTTACAGTGCCGTCAGGAAGCGTGAATTCCTTCTGTGCAATGCGTTTGTAGTAAGCAGTGGCTGATGCATCAGGAAAAAGCCCCTGGATGACAGGAGCTATGAGACCAAACCTGAATTCAGCGGTTGCGGCAGCATTTTTTAAAACTTCGTCTTCTTGTGTCATGAAAATATCCTCCTTTTTTATGATGAGACCATCATAAATGGGAGCAGTGACGAAGTCATGTGCATGGTTAAGTGGTCGGCGAAAAAAGATAATCGGGGGCAAAGACCACCTGACAGGAAACAGCAGTTTTTGGATTGGCATGTGACTGGAGGAAGGAAAAACCAAAGGTGCGGAAAAAACCAGAGGTAAAGCCCGAGGCATGCCTGCTCCTGCTGAGTGAGAAAAGAAAGCCTTTATCTGGAGTTTCCAGGCTGCTTAAGAAACCCAACCACCCGGATTTGTGCTTTTCCCATAGATTCAGCCATTTATAGAGCTGTCTGGAAGAAAGGGAAAAGCGTTCGCACAGTTTCTCAACCGTATACAGGTGCATGAAATATTCACCAAGGACGCGCAGGAGAAAGAACAGACTGTAGGAACAGTAAGGGATGATGAAATCCGGAAGGATGGCATGGGAAGAGCCACAGCTGTCACAGATACAGCGAAGGACGGTGGCCTCATGCCGGACACTTTTTCCACCAATGAAGTCGATCAGATACCGTTTATAGTAACAGTGGACATGGAGATTTCCGGAGGAACCACAGACCGGACAGGTCTCAAGTTCAGGTCTTACAAGTGACATGAACTGCTCAAACAGAGATTTTGATGAAGTTTTTATCTTAAAAAGCTTGATAAACAGAGAGTTTTTTCTTATCATAGTTATGTGTGTATGAATCCATAGATGCAGGATAGCCGTAATGTGTAGGACACAGATCCTGTTTTGGCACCGCATGTGGATTACACTGTGTGAAGAGAAAGAACGAACTTTGGAAGGGGCTGTTCTTTCTCTTATTTTTTGTTACAAAGAT
>JBJEHA010000010.1:0-73163 GCA_051875605.1 Prevotella sp.
AGTTTTCAGCCCCCATTTTTCGCACTTTTGGCCGGAAAATCGCGGTTTTGAGGCCGAAAAACATAGGTTTTTGCCCCGAAACAGTTAAGTTTTTCCTCAAAAACACTTAAGTGCCGGAACGAAAATAGTTAACTAATTTTTCAGAAACAGTTAAGTGTTCCCCCCCTAACACTTAACTGATTTTTCCGTTTTGTGCAAAAAACCGACAATTTACACTTATTAACACGAAAAACGGCTCAAAACCGCCTGTTTTGAAAGACCACGGAAAATCAAAGTGTCAGCAAAACCGTTAAATTTCTGACACTTTGATTTTGAGTCCAACTCAGCTTCCGGAAGCAGAAAACTGCCGGGAATGTCGCTGGGGGTGTGGGCGTCCCGCCCGCACATTGCCAGACAGTTAATGCCACCTTGACGCTTTGCTGTGTTACGGTTCAGAAGTGCGGGCGAGACGCCCACACCCCCAGTGGCTGCGCCTGGACAGCCTATATGAAATGAATATTCCACAAGCGGACGATGATCAGGTCGAATACATATTATTATAGTAGAGAGACTGGTCATTTCCGAAAGTTGAATCAATTACCATAGCCTTCCGATAAAACCCTTTCAGGCCATCGTTGGCGATTGGCTTTGTCTTCACTTCTTTTATAGGTTCTTGGAGTGCCCTCTCTTCTTCTGCTGTTCGCGCGAGGCTGTCTGTGGTTCCATTTTGCCGGTTCCCATGCTTCATACGGCGTGAAAACCATACCTGATTTTTATTAATTTGTCATTTTTTTTGACAAAAAGTGAAGCCGTTATCGTTTTATTTTGTACTTTTGCAATCGAAAAGAGAGTTTCGCTATCAAATTGTCAGAGAAAGGTTTTTGGGGTTTCTCGATCCGATTTTTTTTGCAAGGACATTTTCAGTTTGGATTTTAGATTATTAATCTTTATATTAATTAAATTTTTATGAAACAATTTCTACAATTGACAGTCATGGCATTGCTCCTGGTCTTTGGAGTCAAGGTCACGGCTAACGCAGAAGACGGCGATGTCACACGTAGGCTTGTCACCCGCTATACCCTTGGCGACGTTATGGGCGAAGCCACCGGTATAACGGCTAAGACCTCCTACCTGTATGACAATCAGGGCCGCATCATGAGAGCCAACGAGTACAAGCGGGGTACTACACAGACGTTTACCCTGAACTATTCGTGGAGAACGTCCTATGTGCAGGATGGCGAGAACACCATTGCCACAACGGAGAAGTGGCAGTGGGGTGTGTACAACCATGGCGAATACGGCTTCAAGTTCGTATCTACCGACTCGGTGAAGACCTACAACAGCCAGAACCAGCTGCTGAAGAATGTCAGCACGACTTACACCTACGATTACACCTACAACAAAAACGGACAGTTGGTGACACGTGTGAAGTCGAACAGCTACAATGGTACTATTTCCGAGTACAGGCACTACACTTACGATGCCCAAGGCCGTGTAGTGGAGGAACTGGTCAAAGGCAGTGACGATGTCAAGTTCTCTTCAAAGGCCATCTTTGAATACGATGACGATGCGCACACCGTGGTGCGCACGCTCTACAAGCGTCCTACCGCCTCGCTCGATGACGAGCTCACGGAATACGTGAACATCATCGAGACCTATTATTATGACGAGAACAACGTCCTGAAGGAATGGATCAAGCAGGGCAGCGGGTCTGCTACCAAGGATCCGGTGAACAGTTCAAGGAAAACCTACGAGATATATGAAGGCAACCCCAACCAGACGCTGGTCACAAGCTACTCATGGCTCTCTTCTACCGGCGAGTGGAACGTGGGCGGCCTTCCTGTGGTGGAGGAATGGGTAAGCATGCCTGAGGGCATTGAGGAGGTGGCTGCCATCGACCACATTGCTGCCACACAGGATCCGGCTGCAATCGGCAATGTGAATGTGGAGTTCTCTGCCCCCGCTTTCGCACAGGTAGGCACGTACCAGTGCAAGTTCGTGGTATATCGCGACGGACACATCGTGAAGGAAGCAACACTGGCAGAATGCTATGACAACGAAAGCGGCCTCTGCAAGGTGGTTGACGAAGGCGTGCTGCAAGGTGAGCACGAATACTATGTGCAGCCCATCATGGGCGTGGCCGACGAGATGGAGGAAGATGTGGTCTGGACTCCGCTCACGGTTTCTGAAATCGTTACCCTCAATGTTGACCTGAACCTGTCTCCGGTGACCGACCTCAAGTTCAAGCGGGCATGGCTCGAGACATTCTATAATGAGGACACCGAGCAGACGGAGAATCTCAGGCACGTGGTGCTTGCCTGGACCAACCCGGAGCACAGCGCAGACGACGGTTTCGTGAAGAACGAAATATGGTTCACCTATATGTCTGGCACCAAGGAAGCCAGCAAGAACACTTTTGTTGAATTCGAAGACGGAACGGTATCGAGTGCAGACCTTCCCTGGGATTCTCCTTCAAGGAAGCTCCAGAACTTCTATATCGTGAGCCACTATGCCAACGGCAATGTCGTGGTATCGGAGAAACTCCCCGTGAACCTCGATGATGTGGACGAATATATCAGCAATATCGTGGTGGCACACGGTGTGCTCTCCTCATGGTCGCTGGGCAACCGCACCACCACCATCAACATTTCCGAGGTGAACGCGGACGAGAAGACAACTACACCTGACGGTGTGCAGCTCGACGGCGAGTTCGCCGACTTCAAGTGCGGAGCTTCGGCTGGCAACAAGTATTTCGCCTTCCTGGGCGATGACTACGGCACGGTAAGCTTCAACACCATCAACTTCACTACCGGCAAGGTGGTGACCGTGAACGACTTCTCCTATGGCTACGGCAAGCCCGGCAGCATGATAAACGGTATGGCCTACAATGCTGTGGCAGATGTGCTCTACGGCATGGAGCAGGTCTATGTGGATGAAATCGATGACTACATGACTGCACTTTACAGCGTGGACCAGACCAACGGTTCGCTGACTGAGCTTACACGCTTTGAGGGCAGCTATACCACACTTGCCTGCAGCAACGACGGCAAGCTTTATCTCATCCAGAACGCCGACTACTACTATCCCAATGTATATGAGGTGGGCGAGGACTATAGCCTGACAAAACTGGTGGAGAACACAGAGGTGAAAGCTCCTTACTCATATACCAACAGCGCAATGGTGAAGGCCGATGGCAAGGGCATCTATTACGTAGCCAACAGCACCGTGCTCTACATCGACCTCGAGGCCAAGACCATCGAGAAGAAGGGTGAACTGGCCAACCCGCTCTATGGCATGACAGCCAGCATATCATCGGAAGACGGTGAGACCGTGGAGAAACCGGTAACCGAGGAGTCTCATATGCTCGTGAGCAAGACCTACTATGGCGACTATATGGGCTATGTATCTACCGATGTGGACATGAAGAAGGACATCTACTTCTACAACACCGACAACAAGGTAGCACGTATCGCAGAATACGGAAGGACTTACAACGACCTCAACGAGCCGCAGGACTATGAGCTGATGTACTACACCAAGAACTCGTTCGATGAGTTCGGCAACATGACCAAGTCCGAACGCTTCCAGTATGGCCTGTATGACTTCGGCGACATGGCACTGAAGAAGGTTTCTGAAAACACCTACGAATACAATTCGGCCAACCAGCTCGTGAGCGAGATCATCGGCAACGAGAAGTTCACTTACGAATATGATGAGGAAGGCAACATCGTAGTGAAGACCAGACTGAATGCCAATACCGGCAATGTCGTGCAGAAGTGGGAGTATTTCGACTTCATCGCACTGAACAAGCCTACTGCTTATGTATCCACAAGCCCGGATTACGAGAGCTACAATTATACCGCTGCCATCGTCTATGATGAAAACGGCAACAAAGCCTCTGAGGTGCACATGGTAATGGTGGAAGATCCTGAATCCGGAGGTTCTATGCCTCAGACGACCTCTGCAGAGGAATGGAGTTATGAGGGAACTACCCTGAGGCTCTATACCAAATACTATTTCGACGGACAGGGTCAGCCAGTTCCGGAACTGCGCATTACCTATACCGATGTCGATGGCGACCCCAACAAGGTGAAAGCCGTAGAGGAAACCTACTTCGATGGCTCATGGTATAGGCAGGGCACACCTATCGTGTCGGCTTATCAGGACTTCAGCGGAATGTTTGACATGACTGTTGTCGAGTCAAATGTTGAGGAAGCAGAGAATGGCATCAACAATGTCAATGTGTCCTTCACTGTGCCCAATGCCGCCTACAGTCAGGCTTGCCGTGCAGCTATCTACCGCGACGGCAAGAAGATCGTTGAGGATGCAATCATGAATCTGCTTGATTTTGAAAGTTTCACATGCCAATACACTGACGAAGGCCTGAAGAACGGCGAGCATGACTACTTCATACAGCCCCTCATCGGTTCAGGTGACGAACTCGATCCTGAAAACATGACATGGACCGGCTATTATATCTCTACTCCGCAGGCTGTTGAGCTGAATGTTGAGCTGCCTGCTGTTACAGACCTGTCGCTGGTATCGGCAAGAAAAGAGATGGTGGGCACTGGCCTGGAACTCTCTGAAGAGAAGTACGGCACCATCAGCTGGGTGAACCCCACCGATATGGAGGACTACGGCTTCATCAGCAACGAACTCTACTTCGATGCTGCACAGATTGCTGAAGCCACTACAGACGACGCTACTGCAACACAGCTTGAAGGCAACTTCTACATGGATCAGACTGACGTGTATGTATTGACAAGATACAAATACGGAAAGGCCTTCTCTGAAACGATTACAGTTGCATTGGCCGACCTTGACCGCATGATTTCTACGGGCATCAGCAATGTTGTCACCTCATCCGGTGTGGCATTTACCTACAACGACCGCATCGTGACGCTGAACGACAATGCCAACGTGACCGTATTCGCTGCCAGCGGCGCACGCGCCCTGAAGGCCAACGGAACAAGCACCGTTGACTTGAGGAACCTCGCTCCCGGCACATACGTGATTTGCGTGGAGAAGAATGGCAAGACCAACGCCTATAAGGTGAACTTGAAGTAATCCAATAACCAAAAGCCCCCGGGTTTCCCGTCCTGGAAAACTCAGGGGCTTTTTATTTTTTTTCTATCTAAACTATTATGAACAAATTAAGAAAAATGCTGTTCAGCCTGTTCCTTGGACTGACGGCTTTGACGTATGCTGACAATGCACCGCTTGTCATGACCAGTCCTGAGGACTACCAGATTATAGCGTTTTCGCAGAACGGTAATTGGGCGTGCGGTGTTTACAATGACTACAGTTACACAAACTACGGTTTCCGCTGGAATCTACAGACCGGTGTCATAGAACTGCTCAGCTCTGCCGACCCCTCCGAGGCATGGAGCATTTCAAATGATGGTGTCGTGGCCGGTCTCTATACCGATTACGACTATGCTGAGAATGGAGCAGGTGTGGCCCTGCCCGGCTATTATTCCAACGGTGCATGGCATCGCCTGGAACTGCCTGATTTGAGCGTGAAGGACGGTTATGCCTATTCCATTACCCCTGACGGACACTACATTTCGGGTACAATCTGTACAGGTATATCACAGTATCTGCCCTACATCTGGAAAGACGGCAAGATCGACCGTGCGCTCGAGACCACAGGCATCTCCATGCCCTATGCCATTTCTCCTGATGGAAAGGCTGCTGCAGGGTGGAAGCAGAACAAGAACCGCCGTGCCATTTACTGGAAGCCTGATGGCACCAGCGTGTGGCTTTCCGAATCAGAAAGTCCATGGTGCACAGGAAAGAAATTCACTTCCGATGGCAAGAAAATCCTTTTCTGGGGTGGATGGGACTCTTCTTCTACCGACCCCATACTGCGCTGTGTCTATGATATCGAGACGGGAAATGTAGGCACAGTCAAGGCCTTGGATGCTGAAGGCAACTTCGAGATCTTCGACATCAGCGACAACGAAACCATCGTGGGTGAACAAAGCGGTCGCGGTATCATCTATGTAAACGGACAGGGGCAGTATGTGGAAGACTATCTCACTTCACTCGGTATCGACCTTTCCACGCTTGGCATCTACGTGCTTGAAGGAACTGATTACTACCAGATTTTCCGTGCGCAGAACATCTCGGCAGACGGTACGCTTCTCGGATTGCTCTATTACGACCTTGATACAGCCATGCGTTCCATGGTCATCAAGCTGAATATCAATGCAGACGAAGTGAAGCCGCTCGACCTCAAGGCTGAACAGCTCAACGGCATTCCTGCAGCCAAGCTGACATGGTATGCCCCCGTTGGAGCCACCGGCATCACCGGCTACAATGTATATCGTGATGGTGTGAAGCTCAATACGCAGCCTGTGACCACAACATCCTATGTAGATGCTAACCTGGCTTACCAGACCTATAGCTATACGGTCAGCGCCATCCATACCGGCGGTGAATCATCGCAGTCGGATGCCGCAACCGTCACCATTGCAGAGAACAAGGTCTCGGCACCTTACAATCTCTATGCTAGGCAGATGGGCTACAACAACGCCTACTTCCAGTGGCAGGCTCCGCTCAGCAATCTTGTCAACAAGTGCTATGTCAATATGGAAGAAGCCAATATCCAGGGTTTCGGTGTGTCTGTCAGCGGACTGAGCTTTGAGAACGCCATCCGTTTCAGTGCTGAAGAGGTGGCTGCCTATGCCGGACACAAGCTCCGCAGTGTGGCTTTCTATCCCATGAGTGCACAGAGTGGCTGGAAGGTGAACCTTTACACCTATGACGAGACAGGTGCATTGAAGAAACTGTACACGCAGAACATCACACAGACGCTCAACTATGGCACATGGAACATCGTGAAGCTCACTACCCCGCAGGATCTGCCACAGGGAGAACTGATTGTGGCCATAGAAGTGACGGCTTCCAACGCCACGATGAATGTGACCGGTATGGACTTCGGTCACGCTACAGAACAATGGTCTGACCTGTTGCGCCAGACCAGCGAGATCGATTTCTATTCCATCAGTGAAATGTCGGCTACCGGTGGTTATCTCTACCGCACACAGTGGCTTATCAATGCCATCCTGGCACCGGCTGACGCTCCTGACAACATTGATGAAGTGACATCCTATGGCATATATCTCGATGACAATCTCATCAGCAGCACAGCGGCAACAGGAACAAATATCTACAATATAGATCCGGAAGGCACACATACTCTGGGTGTCAATGCAACCTATGCCGATGGACGCACCTCAGAGATCGTGAATACACAGGTTGAGATCATCAACAACTTTGACTGCCTCAAGGGGGTTGACGTAGTTGCCACTACCGTGAGCGGAACACAGGTCAACGCTACATGGGAAGAGCCGAAAGACTATGACGAGAAACTCATATCCTATAGTGGAGACACTCCTTCAAGCAAGGGCGTACAGGGACCGGAATCCAATGCTTTCGGGCTCATGGCAGGTGTGATTTATCCCAGCAGTATGCTGAAAAGCTATAATGATTACTGCATCGAGTCGGTGAACTTCTATCCCTTGTCCGATGCAACATTCACCATCATGATCTATAAGGACAACCAGCAGGTGGTAGAGCAGGAAATCGTTGACTATACTGTAGGAGAGTGGAACACGGTAAAGCTCGACAATCCTGTTAACATCGAAAAGGGCGCACAGTACATGCTTGTCATTGACTGCTATGATGTGACACCTTATTCTTATGCCATTGCTGTGGACAAGCAAGTGGCTGTGACTGGCTATTCAGACCTCTACTCGCTCGATGGGGAAACCTGGGAGAGCATTGCTCAGTCTGGTATCTATGCCAACTGGATGATGGGTCTGAACATCAAGTCCCATACAGGTGTGCAGTTGCCGGTGATAGGCTATGACGTGAACGTTGACGGCATAAAGCGTACTGACAACAGAATCGAGGAAACTTCGTATGTCTTCAATTTCCCACAGACGGATACTGATGCTCATACCATCAGTGTTGACACCTATTATAAGGAAATAGAAGGTGTAATAGTGGGTGCACAGAATATCTTCTATCTCAGTGGAACCGGTGTGCAGTCGCCTACAGCTATGGCTGACATCACTTTGCGTCAGGGCGACAACCGGCTTACTGTTGTCGGAGAAGGTGTAGAGAACGTGGCCATTGTGTCGGCTGCGGGTAGCGTAGTGGCTCAGGCTTCCGGAAATACGGTCAACCTGAACGGTCTGCCCACAGGCGTGTATGTGGTGAAGGCCATAGCCAGCGGAAAGGCTATCCAGCGCAAGATACGCATTAACCGGTAATTCCGATAGGCAGCGGTCGGTTCTGACCGTTTCCTCTTCATGGGTCGGAGCATCAGGGTGGAAGTTCCATCACGGTGCTCCGGCCTTTTTTCGTGTCCATGTGGATGCCCGTCGGAAGAGCATACAGGGCCGGATGACGGACAGCCTAAAAGGAAATTTTGGAAAAGTGAACTGGAAACTTTGGGAGAATGAAGAAAATTGTTTGTAAAGCTTAATCCTGATTTCCATTTCACGGCGTGAAATATAGTGTTCACGGCGTGAAATATAGTGTTCACGGTGTGAAATATAGTGTTCACGGCGTGAAATGGAGAATATACTGTGTCTTACCGGAGATTCCAGTTAGCTTTTCCGGAGATTCCAGTTAGCTTTTCCCGAATTTGTACTTTTCATGATTCTTTACGTTGTTGTGCGCAGAAATGAAAAAAGTGCCGGAAGGATTGCGGTCTTTCCGGCACTTCTCCGTTATGTGTGCCTGTTTGGCGTGTTCCAGTCATTCAAAATCCACGTATTCCCCTTCGTCTTTGGGAATGATTTTCCGCTTCTGTGTTGAAGTGTGCGTGGTAGTGTTCGTATGCTGTGTGCTGTTGCTTCTCTTCTCGCTGCCTTGTCGCGTGAAGTTTCGTGCCTGTTGGCCGATTCCTCTTATCATGCGGATGAAATAGACCACGCCGAGCAGGCAGAAGAACAGGATGACGAGTAAGATGAACTTGATGATGAACATGTGTCTTTGTTTGTTTTCAGATGGATGGTTATGCTGTCTTTCCTGTGCTCTTTCCAGGCCATAGCCACAGTGTGATGGAAAGCAGGATGTAGAGCACTACGATGACCGGAAGGCTTTCTATCACTCCAATCAGGAGCAGGAGTGCAGCAGATACGGCAAGGAAGAAATAGCGCACCTCGTTGCCTTTGATGCCCCAGTGCTTGAATTTCAGCGCGAACATGGGAATCTCGGCCACGAGCAGCCAACAGCTAAGCAGAATCAGTGCAATGATGGCGGGCATGGCCCAGTCAAGGCATTCAATGGCCTTGCCATGTGCTGTGATGAGTGCAGCCCAGAATAAGGCGTTGGCAGGAGTAGGGAGCCCTATGAATGATGTGGCTTGCCGTGTATCCAGATTGAATTTAGCCAGACGCAGTGCAGAGAAGGCCGCTATGAGCAGTCCGATGAAGGGAACGTAGCTGATGGCGAATTCGGGCAAACCGGGTGCGTTGACGTTGCAGAGCTCGTTGCAGACCATGGTTGCTGGTGCAAACCCGAAGGTGATGTTGTCGGCCAGCGAGTCCAGTTCCTTGCCTATTGGTGAGGAGACGTTGAGCAGACGTGCGCTGAGGCCATCGAAGAAATCGAATGCTGCACCGATGATGATGAATATGAGTGCCCGTTCCATGTCGCAGGACATGGCCTGGTACGTGGCAAGACAGCCTGAAAGCAAGTTGCAGCAAGTCAGGGTGTTGGGAATATGTTTCTTGATCATAGTGAACCTGGAAGTTCGTTTCATTTCAGCTTGGCCACAATGGTCTGGTCACCGGTTGTAGCCTGTCCCATCTTCACGCATATCTCTGTTCCGAGTGGTAGGAACAGGTCCACGCGTGAACCGAATTTGATGAAGCCCAGATGCTCGTCGATGTAGCAGTCCTCCCCCTCCTTGGCATAGGTGACAATCCTGCGTGCTACAGCTCCGGCAATTTGCCGGCAGAGGATGTCTGTGCCATCGGGTGTAGTAATCATGATGTCGGCCTGTTCGTTTTCCTCACTGGCTTTCGGAAGCCATGCCTTATGGTAGTTGCCGTTGCGGTGACTCACAAACTTGACTTTACCGTCAACCGGAAACCAGTTGGCATGTACGTTGAAAAGGCTCATGAAAATGCTCACCATGATGCGTTTGTCGTGGAAATAGCGGTTTTCTTCTACTTCTTCAATGACCACAATGCGCCCATCAGCGGGTGCGACAACGATTTTGTCGGTGTCTTCTTGCTGGAAATAGCGGATGGGACAACGGAAGAAATTCACGACAACAGCATAGACTGTACCTATGACCAGGAAAAATATCCAGAACGGGATTTTTGAATCAATGTATCTCCATAGCAGAATGGCTATGGCTGCAAAGGCTATGAATCCATAGACCAGTGTGTCGGTACCTTCTCGGTGAATGCGTATTTTCTTGAATCTCTTTATATTTTTCATCATAGGATAGTGGGTACGGATAAATTTTTGCAAAGGTAAGGGTTTTTTGCCGATTGAGCAAATTTTCAGTAGAAAAAGGGGGGAGGGCTTGTCTATGTCGGCTTAATGCTGTAACTTTGACGCCTTCTTAAGGAAAAGCATTATAGAATACATGGAAGATTTCGTTCATCTGCACGTCCACACTTATTATTCTATTCTTGATGGCCAGTCGAGTATTCAGCGCCTTGTTGACAAGGCTGTCGGGAACGGCATGCGTGGCATGGCTATCACTGACCATGGCAACATGTTCGGCATCAAGGAGTTTTTCAATTATTGCAACAAGGTCAACGGCAAGCTCAAGGAGCAGGGAAAAGAGCCTTTCAAGCCTATCTTCGGCTGTGAGATGTACGTGGCTCATGCTGAGAAGGAAAGGAAGCAGAAGGATTTGGGCGACATGGGAGGCTACCACCTGATTGTGCTGGCCAAGAACTACAATGGCTACCATAATCTTGTGAAGCTGGTGTCCAGAGCATGGGTAGATGGTTACTATATGCGTCCGCGAACGGACAGGGCCGACCTGGAGCGGTTTCATGAAGACCTGATTGTGTGCTCTGCCTGTATCGCCGGTGAAGTGCCGCATAAAATCCTGAAAGATGACATTGCGGGGGCGCGTGAAGCCATAGAGTGGTATAAGCGCGTGTTCGGTGACGACTACTATTTAGAGCTGCAACGCCATGAGGTGAAAGACCCTTCCATCAGGGCCAATCGGGAAACCTATCCGTTGCAGCAAAAGGCTAATAAGGTGATTATGGAACTGGCCAGTGAATACGGCATAAAGCTGGTATGTACCAATGATGCGCATTTTGTGGATGAGGAGAATGCAGAGGCCCATGACCACCTGCTGTGCATCTCTACCGGAAAGAATCTCGATGACCCGACGCGTATGCTCTATTCCAAGCAGGAATGGTTCAAGACCAAAGAGGAAATGTATGAGGTCTTCGCTGATGTACCGGAGGCCATGGCTAACACTTTGGAAATACTAGACAAGGTGGATGTCTATAGTATAGACCATGAACCGATTATGCCGTTCTTCCCCATACCTGAGTCGTTCGGGACGGAGGAAGATGTGCGCAGGAAGTATTCCGAGAAGCAGTTGTTCGATGAATTTACTACAGACGAAAATGGTCAGAATCCTCTGTCTGAAGAGGAGGGAAAGAAGAAAATTGCCAGGCTGGGTGGATTTGAAAAACTGTATCGCATCAAGTTCGAGGCCGACTATTTGGGAAAACTGGCCTATGACGGTGCAAGGAAGCTTTATGGTGACCCTCTTCCTAAGGAGGTAGATGACCGCGTGCGTTTTGAGCTGCATATCATGAAGACGATGGGTTTCCCAGGCTACTTCCTCATCGTGCAGGATTTCATCAACTCGGCGCGTGACCAGTTGGGAGTGATGGTAGGGCCAGGCCGTGGATCGGCGGCTGGGTCGGTTGTGGCCTACTGTTTAGGCATTACAAAAATAGACCCCATCAAATATGACTTGCTGTTTGAGCGTTTTCTCAATCCGGACCGCATCTCCTTGCCCGATATTGACACTGACTTCGATGATGACGGACGAGGAAAGGTGCTGGAATGGGTTGAAAACAAGTATGGACACGACAAGGTGGCTCATATCATTACCTATGGTACCATGGCGACAAAAAACTCCATTAAGGATGTTGCAAGAGTGGAGCAGTTGCCTTTGGAGGTGTCCAACAGGTTGTGTAAAGCCATCCCGGACCGTTTGCCGGATGGTGCGAAGATGAATTTGCCAAACGCCATAAAATATGTGCCCGAACTTCGGGATGCGGAGGCCAGCAGCGATCTCAAGATGAGCCATACCATAAAATATGCCAGGATGCTGGAAGGGACTGTCCGGGGAACGGGTATTCACGCTTGTGGTACAATCATCTGCCGCGATGCTATCAGTGACTGGGTTCCTGTGAGTACGGCTGAGGACAAGTCGGATCCGGGGCATAAACTCCTGGCCACACAGTATGATGGGCATGTCATAGAGGAAACCGGACTGATCAAGATGGACTTCCTGGGCTTGAAGACATTGTCTATACTGAAGGAAGCGGTGGAGAATATCAAGATCACAGAAGGCATAGATGTAGACTTGGATACCATACCAATTGACGACCCAATGACTTATGAGCTATATCAGCAGGGAAAGACTGTGGGCACGTTCCAGTTTGAGTCTCCGGGCATGCAGAAATATTTAAGGGAACTGAAACCCACGGTTTTTGAGGACCTTATAGCCATGAATGCCTTGTATCGCCCTGGACCTATGGATTATATTCCATCGTTCATAGCCAGGAAAAACGGTAACGAGGAAATCAAGTATGATATACCCTGCATGGAAAAATACCTTAAGGACACATACGGTATTACGGTATATCAGGAACAGGTGATGCTCTTGTCGAGACAATTGGCTGACTTCACCCGTGGCGAAAGTGATGCCTTGAGAAAGGCTATGGGAAAGAAGAAAAAGGCCATAGTCGATGCCATGAAGCCAAAGTTTATACAAGGTGGTCAGAAAAACGGACATGACCCGAAAGTTCTGGAGAAAATATGGGGAGACTGGGAGAAATTCGCATCATACGCTTTCAACAAGAGCCATGCTACATGTTATTCCTGGGTATCCTATCAGACAGCTTACCTGAAGGCGCACTATCCGGCGGAGTATATGGCTGGGAACATGAGCCGGAACTTGGACAACATTACTGAAATCACTAAGCTGATGGGGGAATGCAAGGCCATGGGCATAAAGTGTCTGGGACCGGATGTGAATGAGAGCCGCCAGAAGTTCAGTGCCAACAAGAAGGGCGAGATACGTTTCGGATTGGCTGCCATAAAGGGAATGGGAGATGCTGCTGCTCAGGCCATTATTGATGAACGGGAGAAGAACGGCGTATATAAGGACATCTTTGATTTCGCGCAGCGTGTGAACCTTTCGGCTGTCAACAAGAAGGCCTTTGAAAGCCTCGCGTTGAGTGGAGGCTTTGACAGTTTTGGCGTGGACCGTGAATGCTTTGTGGAGAAAAACAGCAAGGGAGACTGTTTCCTGGATGCACTTGTCAGATACGGACAGTTATACCAGACGGAAAAGGCTCAGGCCCAGAATTCCCTGTTCGGAGGGTTCAATTCCGTGGAAATCGCAACTCCGCCGATACCAAAGGCCATGCCGTGGAGCACAATAGACAGGCTGAACAAGGAGCGTGACCTTGTGGGAATCTATTTGTCTGCACATCCGCTTGACGATTACAGGGTGGTGCTTGAGCACATGTGTACAAACCATTGTGATGAAGTAGGAAAGGACGCAGACCTCAAGTCGCTGGCCTCAAGCGAGATCATTACTTTTGGAGGTATCGTGAAAAGCTGTGTTTCCAGATGGTCTTCCAAGACCAATATGCCTTTTGGATTTGTCACGATAGAGGACTATGGACGTTCCGGGGAAATCGCCCTTTTCGGCATGGACTGGACACGGTGGGAAAGCATGTTCAAGGAAGGATATACTGTATTTGTGACGGCAAAGAGTGTACAGAGGTTCAGGAATTCAGACCGTTATGAACTGAAAATCCAGGATGTCAAGTTCCTGAATGATGTCAAGGAGCACGAGCTGCACAGGCTTACAATAACCATAGAAAGCGAAGGGCTGGACGATACGGTGGTCAATGAACTGTCAACGCTGGTCACAAAGAATCCCGGCACAACGGAATTGTTCGTTACATTGCATGATACGGAAACTAACACCAATGTGGAACTGTACAGTCAGGGAAATTCCGTTAACGTTACCGGAGACCTGCTTTCCTTTATTGATGGAAGTGAGGTAATGAAGTATAAAATCAATTAAACTTCATGCGATGTTTGTAACAGTAATATTAATTGATTAACTTTGCAGGAATAAAAACTATAAAGAAATGGAAGTAACAATCACAACCCAGAATTTCGAGAGTTATAAGAACGGTGAGTTGCCCTTGGTAGTGGACCTGTGGGCTACTTGGTGTGGCCCTTGTCGTATGATTGCACCGATTGTGTCGGAGCTGGCCAATGAATACGACGGTAGAATCGTTGTAGGCAAATGTGATGTCGAGGAAAACGATGATATCGCCATGGAATTTGGTGTAAGGAATATTCCGACAATCCTGTTCTTCAAGGGAGGACAGCTGGTGGACAAGTTCGTTGGCGCTGCTTCAAAGGCCACGCTTGAGGAAAAGTTCAAGGCATTGTTATGATTCCTTACGTATTCCAGACCAGCCAGGGAGGCTTGTCAGGAAAAGAAAAAGAGAGACTGTACTGATTATGGTGCAGTCTCTTTTTTGTTTGACCAGCATGTGTATCTACAGAATCACTTTGCTTACTGCAGAGCCATTACGAACGATGTAAATGCCATGAGAAGGCTTGTTTACGCGCCGTCCTTCAATTGTGAAGTATTCTGCGGGGGCCTCAGTATCGGTGGTGGTAGGTGCTACCGAAGTCGCGACTTTGCCTCCAATGCGTGCGTGTTTGAAGGTGAATATGTCCATATCTTCTTTTTCTGCGCTTGTGGATGGATCTTTGGAGTAGGAAGCTGAAGCATTGTCGAACACGGTGGGATCGTAGGGGGTGCAACCGATGGCGCCTTGTCCGTAGGTGTCTATTACCATCACGCCGATGCCGTTGTTTTTTATATGCTGCTCAGTGATGCCGAGTTTCGACAGCGGGAACTTCCATTCGTAGAAACAGTGTTTTCCGCGATCCACTTCGTCTATGAGGTCAACAAATCCCTCGTTGGTGCGCAGTTCTTCCGGGTCGTAGCCAAATTCGCCTTGTCCCCAAATGTGTTCTATGCAAGGCAGCAGTCCGTCAGCTACGCCATAGTAAGGTTCGGTGCCCAGCACTACGCATGTCGTAGGGTCGTTGTAATCGACAGTGCCGTCGGTTCCTGGGAAGAAGAGAGCTGGTGTGCCCACCATAGGTTTGGTGTTTCCGAGCCAGATGCAGTCTGTACCGTTGTTCATCACATTGTATTTGCCGTCATCGTCCCAGATGGTGTTGCCATTATTGAGCAAGCCTTCAAAATCCTTGTCGGCAAAGAGGTCGAAAGCCAGCATCAGGCGTCCGTCCATCATCCATGGGCGATGTCTGTCGTTGTCTGATTTTCCGTCGCCTGCTTCATCCCACACGGAATACACATATTGCACTCCGAGATAGAGGTTTTCGGCATCGTAGGCTGCATAGATAGCATAGGAGTCGATTACGGGATATTCATGCTTGCCTTTGAATGCCGATGCTATGTCGCGTGCCACGCCTTGGCAAATCAGGTCGTCGTCGGTCCAGTTGGAGAGTGCATTATCGGCGCGACATTGGTAGTTAGTGTTAGGGTATTTGGTAAATTGGGTGTTCACGGTGCGGTTGCTGCCTCTTTTTCCGTCTGGGTTCACGCGGTAGTAATCGGTGGAGAGCGTATTGTTCTCTACAGGTATGACAGTGCGTTTGGTGTATGTGAACGTCTGGCTATTTTCCAAACCCTCGGCAGTTACGGTAAGCGTACGCAGTTCGGTGGTAGCCGTAAACGTAAATGGGTCGGTATAGACCGGAGAGTCTGTGGTGGGTGTAGTGCCGTCTATGGTGTAGTGGATATCTACCACAGGGTTCACTGTCAAGGTAACTGTAACCTCGTCTGAGAAACGTGTGCCTGATTTTGGTGTGGCTGTTACTATGGCTTCCTGCTCTGTGGGTTCTGGTGTGTAAACGCCCTCATCGGTTACTTCCCCTTTTGCGCCGCCGGCACCTTTATACAGGTGTCCCGGTATCGGATAACCCTTGTAGTCGGCGGTTTGGTAATTGTCGCCCAAGAGCGAACCGTGTTTAAACAGCATGCCATCCAAACTTGAAGGGTCCTGTGGGAATGTATATGACCAAATGTCGCCGCTCACATATTCCATTTCCACTCCGGGCCAATTAGTGCTGGGGTCACTCCAATAGTGAATGCCTACGGTTTCCCATTGGGTAGCCGAGTTGTCGTAGTAAATCGTGTAGCTTTGAGCCATTGCTGCCAATGCCGATACGTACATAAACAGCACCATACTGATTAGTCTTGATTTCATTGGTGGGTAATTTGGTTAAAATATAATCTGCGTCCACTTTAGAAGTGGCTTAAGATCGTCCCCATATTTGGGGTATTCTTCGGGAGTATATGCTTGTTATATTTGCAAAAATAGTCATAAAATCTGAAATCACACGACACGAGTGTTATTTTTTACGCCATAATTTGCAAAAAAGGACAACCTTTGTAGGTGAAAAAACTCTCGGGGACATAGCTGGGGGTGTGGGCGTCTCGCCCGCACTTCCCGCGCCGACCAGCAACAAAGCATCGTGGTGATATTACCTGAACTGCCTGGCAATGTGCGGGCGGGACGCCCACACCCCCAGTGGCAGTCACGACAGTCTCCTCTTTCCGGGAGTCGATGCGTATTCCGAAAATCAAAGTGTCAGAATTTTAACGGTTTTTCTGACACTTTGATTTTTCGGTGTGTTCAAAAACAGGCGGTTTTGATCCGATTTCCGTGTTAATAAGTGTAAAATGTCGGTTTTTTGCACAAAACGGAAAAATTAGTTAAGTGTTAGGGGGGAAACACTTAACTGTTTCCAGAAAATTAGTTAACTATTTTCGTCCTGACACTTAAGTGTTTTTGAGGAAAAACTTAACTGTTTCGGGGCAAAAACCTATGTTTTTCGGCCTCAAAACTGTGATTTTCTGGCCAAAAGTGTGAAAAATGGGGGCTGAAAACTGCACAAATCGGCCAGTTTGTGCAAGAATTTAACGGATTTTAGGTTAAAATCGGGAGAATTTTGTTAACACTTTGCATCTACAAAAACCTATCCCATTGATTATCAACGGTTTACAAAATAGTCCTCTGAAACCGAAAATTTCCGCTGGCGCGCAAAAATCCGCTTTCGCCCGATTCTTCAGAAATGGCCGGAAAATCAAAGTGTAAGAAAAACCGTTAAAAAACTGACATTTTGTAAAATCAAGAAACGAGGCTCCTTGTCTGAAGTTTGTCTCCTGAATCCATCATCCTGCTAAAGGGATGGGCGTGTGGTGGAAGGTGTGTGCACGGTTCGTGCGTTCTTGTTTACATTGGCATTGCCGTGAGGGAACTACTCCTGGGAGAAATGTTCCCTTACGGCAATCCTGTATGGGCTTGCCCCTTCTGTACAGGCAAGCCACTGCTGTGCTGAGTATGGGCTTTATCTGTCTTTCTTCTTCAGGTAGTGCCTTGCCACAAAGAAGAGTGCTACGGCCAGGACGATTCCGACCAGTCCCCATTTGATGTATTCCCCGTATTCAAGGATCTTGTCGTTGAGCTGGTCTTCCGGCACCACTGCATGCAGATACCAGCCCATGGCGGCGAGGATGCAGTTCCATGCTCCTGCGCCAATGGTTGTGTAGAGCAGGAATTTCCAGTAGTTCATTTTCGCGAGACCGGCAGGAATGGATATGAGGTGGCGGATGCCGGGGAGAAGACGGCCGGTGATAGTGGCCACCATTCCGTGATTGTCGAAATAGCGTTCGCTTTTTTCCACTTTCTCCTGGTTGAGCAGGCACATTTTTCCCCATTTGCTGTTGGCAAAGCGGTAAATGATGGGACGGCCCAGGTAGTATCCGCATACGTAGTTGATGGTTGCTCCGCAGTCGGCTCCTATTGTTGCAAAGAGGATGACGAGGAATACGTCTATGTTTCCCGCTGCGGCATGGTAGGCGGCCGGTGCGACGACAAGTTCTGAGGGTACGGGTATGACGGTGCTTTCAAGCAGCATCAGGAAGAACACTGTACCGTAGTTGAGGTTTCCCAGTAATGATGATATCCAGTTCATTTTGTTCTGTAGTATGCTTTAGATGGTGTGCTTTGAGGCGTAATCATAGTAGTCTATGGGGTCGATGCCGGGTGGGAATGAGTCCGAGAAGACCATCCTGGCTTCATGCGGATTCCGTTCGCAGGCAGTTTTCAGGTATTCAAGGTATTCGTCTTGTTTTTCCATCATCTTGCAACAGGCGGCCATGTAGGCGTATCCCTCGTCTTCGTTTTCCCTTTTGTCTGTGTGTAGCAGGTACTTGAATATGCGGTATGCTGTTTTCAGGTGGCCGCAGTCGTAGAAGCAGACAGCGATGCGCAGCACTATGCTGGCCGAGTTCCTGGATGCAGCCATGGCTTTGAGGAAGCAGCTGTAGGCTTCCTTTGTCAGGTCGTGTTCCAGTAACAGGTAGCCTTTCAGGATGAGCAGTTCGTTTTTCTCGCTTTCTGCCAGTTCGTAGGCTTTGTCCACGTAATACAGGGCTTTGTCCAGATGGTCGAGCCTTGATTCTGTGAAAGCCAGTTCCTGATAGATTTCAATCAGCTGGGGCGAGTTGTCCTTGGCAATGGCCAGTGCCTTGGTGTATGCGTCCATGGCTTCTCCGAACTTTTCCATGTTCATGTAGGCATTGCCCTGGAACAGGTAGCCGATGACTTCCTTTGGCCGCAGTGTGGAGTACCTGATGTAGTATTTCAGTGCCTCTTCGTAGTTGCCGAGGGCGAAGAGCCCGTTGGCTTTGTTCAGGATGGCCTCGTCGTCTTCCGGGTCTATCGCGATGGAGAACTCGCTGCTCTCTATGGAGTCATTGATGCGGCTGTGCGTGTACTGCACTGAAGCCAGGCTGTTCCAGTAGTGGTTGGAATAGGGATATTCGTCAAGCAGCTGGTTGTATATGTGTTCGCTTTCCTCATAGTTCCCGTTTCCGAAAGCTATCCGGCCTTGCAGTTCCTTGTAGTCTGCCAGTTCCGGTTCGTCCGACAGTTCCAGCCATTCCTGTGCCTTTTCCATGAGACTATAGTCCGCAAAGAGCGTTGATACATCAAGCACGAAGTCCGGACGGTCTTCATTGTCAATGGTTTCCAGCTTTTCATGCAGATAGGCGTTGGCATCCTCCTCGCGCCCGTCTGCAATCATGATTTCAGCCTTGATGTAATGGTAGCTGAGGTCCTGTTTGTCTGTTATCTGCTCGGCGAATGAGTCGGCCAGCGCTATATCCTTGGCATAGACCAGTGCAATGCGTGCCCTGAATACAAGCGGTTGGGTGGCGCCGGGGAAAATGCTCAGCGCATAGGATAAAGTCTCAGTGGCCTGGTCAACATTGCCGTTTGCTTCATAGTATTCGGCAATGTCGGTCAGGTCATCCGATTCTAAATACACGAATTTCTCTTGTTTCCGTGCGTTTTCGTATTGATTCAGTTTATCCTTGAATTCCTTTTTCTCGAAATATCTGTCGTGTGCCATTTATGCTTTCTGCTTGGCCCAGGTGTCTTTCAGTCCTACTGTCTTGTTGAAAATGAGCTGCTCATCGGAAGAGTCCGGGTCGGCCATGAAATAGCCGATTCTTTGGAACTGGAGATACTCGCCGGGCTTTCTTCCTGCTGCAAATTCTTCCACATAGCAGTTGTCGATGGTTTTCAGGCTTTCGGGATTGAGCAATTCGCGGAAATCGCGTTCGTCGGCCGAAGGGTCTTCCACGTTGAACAGACGGTCATAGATGCGTACCTGAGCCTTTTGGCAATGGTCTGCTGATACCCAGTGGAGCGTTCCTTTCACCTTGCGGTTGGCACCTTCCATTCCGCTCTTGCTTGTCGGGTCGTATTCGGCCTGGATTTCAGTAATATGCCCGTTGGCGTCTTTTGTGCAGCCGGTGCATTTCACGATATATGCGTTCTTCAGCCTTACTTCCTTGCCTGGGGACAGGCGGAAGAACTTCTTCGGAGCGTCTTCCATGAAGTCCTCTCGTTCGATCCAGAGGTTCTTGCTGAAAGTAATGGTATGTGTGCCGTCAGCCTCGTTCTCCGGATTGTTCACAGCCTCCATTTCTTCTGTCTGTCCGTCGGGATAGTTCGTGATGACGAGTTTGACCGGGTCAAGCACGGCTGATACCCTTAGCGCGCGTTTGTTCAGGTCATTGCGCACTGCGGCTTCGAGCAGGGCAACATCGTTAAGTGCGTCAAATTTCGTATATCCGATGGAGTCGATGAACATGCGTATGCTTTCCGGTGAATAGCCTCTGCGACGCATGCCGCTGATGGTGGGCATACGTGGGTCGTCCCATCCGCCTACGCGACCTTCGGTAACCAGTGCGAGCAGTTTTCTCTTGCTCATGACAGTATAGGTCAGGTTCAATCGGTTGAACTCTATCTGTCTTGGCCGGAAATCGTTCAGGTTTTCTGTCTCTCCGTTCTTTTCTTTCAGGAAGTCTATGAACTTGTCATACAGGGGACGGTGAGGAACGAACTCGAGCGTGCAGATGGAATGGGTTACTCCTTCGAAATAGTCGCTTTGTCCATGGGCAAAATCGTACATGGGGTAGGCGTGCCATTTCGTTCCGGTACGATGATGGGGCGTATGTATTATGCGGTAGATGACCGGATCGCGGAAGTGCATGTTCGGATTGGCCATGTCAAGTTTTGCCCTGAGCACCATGCTGCCCTCAACGGCTTCCGGAGTGTTCATTTTCATGAACAGTTCCCTGTTTTCTTCAATGGGGCGATTGCGGAACGGTGATTCGGTGCCGGGCATGGTAGGTGTGCCTTTCTGCTCTTTTATCTGTTCAGATGTCTGTTCATCGACATAGGCAAGTCCTTTGTCAATGAGCCATAGTGCAAAGTCCCATAGCTGGTCGAAATAGTCGGAAGCATAATATACGTTGCCCCACTTAAAGCCTAACCAAGCAATGTCTCCCATGATGTTTTCCACGTATTCAGTGTTCTCCTTCGTGGGATTGGTGTCATCGAAGCGCAGGTTGCAAACTCCATTGTATTTTTCTGCCACACCAAAATCCATGCAGATGGCCTTGGCATGTCCTATGTGCAGATAGCCATTGGGCTCTGGCGGGAAACGGGTCTGTATGCGTCCTCCATTCTTTCCCTCTGCCAGGTCGTTCTCTACAAGTTGCTCAACGAAACTCAGACTTTTCTTCTCCTCGACTGGTCTTTCTTCTGTCATTGCTTTGGATTTCTGTATTGTTAATATTTTAAAAATTTTGTGCAAAGGTACGCTAAGTTGGGATAACTACAAAACAAACAGTCGGTTTTTTCGCCTCTACATCTGTTTAGTGTACGGTTGCGGCACAGAACTTTTGCTTTCAAAGGCGTAAATTACATTGTTTCTATACTGCGTGATCCATCGGGAAGTTCATTTATGCTTATGCGTATAGCATCTTCCGGCAGCAGTTCTTCAATGAGTTCGGGCCATTCTATAAAGCATATATTCCCACTGTAGAAATAGTCTTCGTAGCCCATATCATAGACTTCTTCAATTTTTTTTATTCGATAGAAATCAAAATGATAGATGTCTTGCCCGGTGGCTCTTGACTGATATTCATTGACAATGGCAAATGTAGGTGAGGTTACATTGTCCTCAACTCCCAGACATTCGCATACGGCTTTGATGAACGTTGTCTTTCCCGCTCCCATCTTTCCGTAGAAAGCGAAGACGGTGTGTCCATCCATGTTTTCAACAAACTGTTTCGCTTCCTGCTGTATATCACCAATGGTGTGTATTGTAAGTCTTTCCATAGTTCTTCAGTTCCTTTTTCTTGGGGTCAGTGTTATGAGTGGAATAAGCATTTCTTCCATGGAGATGCCCCCATGCTGAAATGTATCTTTATAATATGAGACATAATAGTTATAGTTGTTGGGATAGGCAAAGAACGAGTCGTTTGTGGCAAAGACATACGATGTGCTCAGGTTGGGAGACGGCAATTGTGCTTTAGCCGGTTCTTTTATTACAAACACTTCCTTAGGATTGTAGTTGAGGTTCTTGCCCAGTTTATAGCGTAAATTGGTATTGGTGTTGCGGTCACCTATGATTTTTACCGGTCTCGATGCTCTTACGCTTCCGTGGTCTGTTGTAATGATGATCTTTACATCGCTTTGGGCCAGTGCTTTGAGCAGTTCTGACATGATGGAATGCCGGAACCAGCTGACAGTAAGGCTACGGTAAGCCGATTCGCTGTTTGCCAGTTCACGCACCATCTTCGATTCTGTACGTGCATGGGAAAGCATATCGATGAAGTTTACCACAACGACATTCAGGTCGTTCTTCTTCAGTTGTTGAAGCCGTTCCATATAGCGTTCACCGGCTGCAGAGTCATTGATCTTGTGATAGCTGAAGGTGTCATGTCTTCTGAACCGTTCAACTTGTGTCTGTATGAGAGGTTCTTCATTCAGGTTTTTCCCCTCTTCTTCGTCTTCGTCCACCCAAAGATGTGGAAACATCTCGGCAATTTTGTTGGGCATCAGTCCGCTGAATATGGCATTTCGCGCATATTGTGTGGCTGTAGGGAGAATACTCATATACAGTTCCTCTTCTATGTCGAAAAGGTCGCTTGTTTCTTTAGATAGCATTCTCCATTGGTCGTAGCGGAAATTGTCTATGACAATCAGGAAAACCTTCTGCCCTTGGCTCAGCAGCGGGAATACCTTGGTCTTGAATATATCAGTGCTCATGACTGGACGCTCTCCGGGCTTGGCTGTGAACATGTGTTGTGGATCGACCCAGTCCATGTAATTTTTCTTTATGTATTTGGCAAACCCCAGATTCGCTTCTTCTTTCTGCATGCTCAGCATTTCGGTCATGGTACTGTCTGTTCCACTGAGTTCCAGTTCCCAGTGAACCAGGCGTTTATATATGTCAACCCAGTTCTCGAAGGTACTGCATTCCATGATCTGCATGGAAATTTCCTGGAAATCCTGCCGATAGCCTGTCTGGGTCACTTCTGTGACAATCTGTTTCTGGTGGATGTTCTTCTTGAGTGTGAGGAGAATCTGGCTCGGGTTGACTGGCTTGATGAGGTAGTCGGCGATTTTAGACCCGATGGCTTGGTCCATGATGTTTTCTTCTTCGCTTTTCGTCACCATGACAACAGGTGTGGCCGGATATATCTCCTTGATTTTCTGCAGGGTTTCCAGTCCGGTTAGTCCGGGCATCATTTCATCAAGCAGGATAAGGTCAAACGTATGCTGGCTGCATTGGTCTATTGCATCCGTCCCGTTGTTGGCCGTAATCACCTCATATCCCTTTTTCTCCAGGAAAATGATGTGGGCTTTCAGAAGCTCGATTTCATCGTCCACCCAAAGTAATAATCCATTATTCATATACTGTTAGAACCCCTCCAAGTCATAGTATTCGTCATCCAGATCGTATTTGTCTTTCTGGTTTTTCTTTTCTTTCTTCTTGTTTCCCGTTGCAGTGCCGTTGTCCTCTTCATCGAAGTAGATGGTGTCATCGTCTTGCTTCTTTGGCGTGGATTTCTTTTGCGTTGTATCTGTTTTCTGCACTGTTTTCTTTGTTTCGGTTTTCTGTCGGGCAGTCCCCGTTTGGGCTGTTGTGGCCTTGTTGAGTGTCGGCGCCTTTGTTGCCGTTTGTGGTTGGGAGCTGCCAGACTTGACCGTTTGGGTAGTCGTTTGTGGTTTTTGTTCTGTTTGTTCTATTACGGTTGTGCGTTCGGTATTCTGCTTCACAGGTTGTCCTTCGTCCGGGATTACCGTTGTTCCGCTTTCCACCTCGTTTTTGTTTACTGGATTCTTTTTTTCTGTTTGGGGCTGTTCTGTCGGAATAGTCGTACTTCCGTTGTCTGTTTCCGTTCCTGTTACCGGTTCTTCTATTGGAATCACGGTTTCTTCCTTTGTCCCATCGTTGTTTTCATCAATGGGCATTTCTATTTCTGTCCCCAGATTTTCGTGACTGTCCTCATCGCCACCGCCCATGAAGAATCCTTTGTCCATAAGGTCGTCCAGTTCTTCTTTGGTAGGCGATGCAGACCGGTTGTCTTCCTCTATGGTTATTTCAGCCGGTTCAGCCAACAGTTCCAGTGTGCTGATCTCGAGTGGTGCAAAGCTTTTTTCGTAGAATTCCAGATAGTCATCATAGCTGAACCTGTTGCCCAGCAATGGCAGGTTGATGTCGCTGACCAGCACGGTGCGGCTATTTCCCAGTTGTTTCACCACTGCCGGCTGTTTGTATAGTTGGCGTGTGTATTGCAAGACTTCATCATAGTTCCGGAATCCTGTGACCAGCATGCGGTGCAGTCCGTCAATGTTTTCTATGGTGATGTCGAAGTTTCTCACCATGTAGTTCGTGAAATTGTATTTTGCCAGTTCAAACAGCAGCTTGTTTTCATTCACCGAGTCCGGCAGATAAGCCAGCATGAACACGAAATCAGTGTTTCGTTCCGGCGACAGGTCTTGTGCTGCGGTCGAGTCGTTCTCATTCAGCGCTACCGCCCGTCGTTCCCACACGTTTCCTATGTCAAATTTACCGCCTTTCAGTTGTTTTCCGGCCTTCACGCCGTTGATAATCATGCCCGCCATTTCAGCAAGTTCACTCTTGGGATATTTCTCCACAATGGTATTCATGTCAGCAAGACACTCCTCTGCCATGCCATCGTTGAGTTTTCCCAGACCGCCTATGAAGATGAATTTGTCGCGGTTTGCACCCAGCGGGAATCTTCTTTGTGAAATCGTGGTATTGGCTTTTACCTCGCCATACCGTTCTTCCTTGAATGCCGTATAGGTCGCGGCATAGAGCGAGTCCTCGATATGTTCGCCGAACCGTGCGTTTTCCACGAAGTAGGGGTCGGTGAGCAACGTTGTCCATTCATTGTCCGGGTAGTCAGCTTTCAGCCTGTCCACGTATGTCGCTGCAATGGCGTGTTCGTCTTTCCTGGAATAGAGCAGGAACAGATGATAATAGGCATTAGCCATGGCGGGGTATTCGGGGTATTGGTCAGTCAGTCTTCTGAGTGCCTTTTCGCTTAGCGGGAGATTGTCGAGCTTATCCTTGAATATAACGCCGGAATTATACAGCCCGTCCATGATGATTGCATCGCTGGCAGCTACCTGTTCCTCTGTGAAAGGAATCTGTGCCAGATAGTATTCGCGCTTGTGTGGGTCGTTCTGCGCACTGTCTGCCACCTGGCTGAGCGAATCCTCCAGTGCTTCCACCCGTGCTATGGAGTCCAGCTGGGCTTCTGTGAGTTCAGTCTCTTGCGCCGTTGCCACCACGGTCTTGTTCACCCGTTGCCAGTCATCCACGTTGTCACGTTTCCCCCATTGTTTCTGGAACGTGGCCTTTCCCTGGTTTACGGCCATGGGATTGTAGAAGTACCACAGCCCGTTCTGTTGTGTTGCTGGTGTCGCAGGAGTGGGGTTCTGTATGTTGTTGGCGTTTCCCCTGCTGCTGTTCTGTGCCATGACGTTCTGTGCGTTTTCCTCGGCCAGCCGGTCGCGTTCCTCCTTTTCCTTTTTCTTCAGTGCCTCTATCACGCGGTCTATGGCGGCGTTTCGTTCCTTCTCATCCATTTTTGCCAGTTCCTGCAGCGAATCCTGCAGATGTACGGCATCGGTATAGGGCACCAGTTCATCGAGCACTTTCGACCGTTGTGCGAGTTGTTTGTAGTCCTTGCGTTCCTTGTCGAGCATGCCTATGGCTTCGCCGTAGCAGCGTTGTGCATCGTTGTATTTTTCCTGTGCCCAGTACAGGTCGCCCAGCTTGAGCAGCAGTACGCCTTTCTCCACTCCGTTTCGTGTGGCCTTACTGTTCCCTTTTTCGTATGCGCTGATGGCACTGGCTGTGTCTTTCTGGTTGAGGTGTATGTTTCCGATGGCATAATACACCTGGTCCAGATAGTCCTTGTTCTTGTCGGATGCAGCCATCCTTTTCAGTCGGCTGATCATTTTCCTGGCCTGTCCGTCTGACATCACTTCGGTCATGGCGATGCGCGCGTTGAACTCCACTTCGTAGGGTGGGCTTTGCTTCACCACGTTCCTGTAGGCTTTCATGGCCAGGTCCTTTCTGCCGAGGGCTGCTTGCAGCTGTCCCATCAGGTACCATTCGCGGGCTTTCTGCTTGCGTCTCATTTCGTGCTTGATGACCTTGTGCAGGTATTCTATGGCCTTTTCATAGTCGCCGGTGTGTATATAGTAGTCGGCGTAGGTATAGTCCCATTCCTTCTTGGCGCGCCAGTGTATGGAGTCACGGCTCATGTTCCTGATTACGTCTTCGGCATCGTAGAGCCAGTCCTGTTCTATGTAGCATTTGGCCAGCCATGCGCGTGCCCTGCCGTAGATGGCTGGCTGTGTATGGTAGAGACGGCTCATGTAGGAGAAGGTGGATGCGGCCTCGTCGAATGCCCCCTGGTAGAATTGCGACCGTCCCATGAGCATCCACGCTTTCCACAGGAACGGATTGTATTCCTTGCGATTGAGCCATTCGATGTCCTTTTCCGTCTTCCTCCGTTTCTTGTCCCACACGGGGCGTTTCTTTATGCTGTGCAGCTTGATGGCTTTCTGGCATTTCTCTATGGCCTTGTCAAAGTTGCCTTTTCCCAGTTCCCGGCTGTTCTTGTTGCCCACGGTGTAGAGCGGAATCATTTCCGTGAAGTTGTCCTTGTTGCCGTTTTCCTTTTCCGTGGATCCGTCTATGTAGGCCAGGGAGGCATTATAGTAGGTGTTGTAGCGGGCATTGAAGGAGTGCCACCAGCGCGACTTCGCCGTGTTCTTCTGTGTGCTGCATCCCACGCTCACCAGTAGGGCGGCAATGGTCAGCCATGCTGCTATATGTCTTGTCTTATGCAGTTTCACGTATATTTAACTTGTAAACCGTGTGTTTTATTGCCTTTACCACGGCGTAAAACATGATGCTGGCGAAAATGATGGCCGCTCCCGAGGGCACGTTCAGTGTGTAGGATATGGCAAGTCCGGCCAGACAGTCGGCCCAGCCTATGGCCATGCTCAGCACAATGATGCGCCTGAAGTCGCCGGAGATGAGGTTGGCTGTCATCTGCGGAATGGTGAGCAGGCTGATGGCCAGCACGATGCCCACCAGCCGGAGCGTGGCCACGATGGTCAGTGCTATGAGTGCCATCATGAGATATTCTATGGCTGTCACGGGCAACCGTTGCGAACGGGCGAAGGCGGGGTCGAAGGCGATGCTCATGATGGGGCGCATGAGCAGGCCGAAGGCTGTGGCCACTATGGCGGTGAGCAGACCGAGCACCCACAGGTCGGCGGGACTGACCGACAGGATGCTTCCGAAGAGGAAGGAGGGCATGTCGGGCATGAATCCCGGGGTGAGGAAGCAGAACAGGATGCCCAGGCTCATGCCGAGCGTCCAGAACACGGCGATAGCCGAGTCTTCGCGCACGTTGCCGTCTTTCGAGAGCCACTGCACGCCGAATGCGCTCAGCACGGCGAAGACCATGGCCGAGAACACGGGGTTGATGCCCAGGAACACTCCGATGCCTATGCCGCCGAACGAGGCGTGGGTCAGTCCGCCACTGATGAACACCAGCCGGCGGCTCACGATGTAGGTGCCGATGAAGCCGCACACGATGCTGGCCAGCAGCGAACCGGCTATGGCATACTGGAAGAAGGTATATTCGAAAATGCTCATTCTCTGGTTTGTCTTTCCATCAGCAGCAGGGCTTCGTCCTTCACCTGGTCGGGCAGTGCAATGCCGCGCAGGGTGAGGCTTCGGCACCAGTCGGCCACCTCGTCGGGACGCATGGTATAGAGTACCTCGCGGAACTCCTCGGCCTCCTCGTCGCTGTAGGCTGCTGAGGGTCTGTGGGCGTAGGCATCAAGTTCCTCGTCCTCAAAATACTCTATGGGCTGTGTGGCGGCCTCCATGCTGCATTCCTGTAGGCAGCTGCTGCATCCGCCACGCCCTTCCGTGGTGGGGCATGTGCCTGATGCCTGCTGCGGGTTTGTTTCCGTTTTCATGAATCCTTGTGTGCGGTTTGCGGCTGTCGGGGCCGGGTCATGCGTCCGTCTTGCTTTCCGTTATGCCGAATCCGGCCTTGCGCAGGTCGTCCCAGAACCCGGGGTAGGATTTCGACACCACCTCGGGGTGGTTGATCCTGATGCCCGGATAGACCAGTGCGGCGGGTGCGAAGGCCATGGCCATGCGATGGTCTTCATAGGTGTCGATGGGTGCGAAGGAGGCTGCACACCGCTCGCCGTCCCAGCTCAGTATGCTGTCGGGCAGTCCCGGCCGTTCGGCCTCGCTTTTCAGCACATAGCCCAGCTTGAGCAGTTCTGTCTTCAGGGCCTCTATGCGGTCGGTCTCCTTGATTTTCAGGCTGCCCAGTCCGGTAAACCTGAAAGGCATTCCTTTCAGCGCACAGCAGACCACGAAGGTCTGTGCCAGGTCGGGCGACCCTATGAAGTCGTAGTCGAGCCGTGGCAGGTGGGTGGGATTCTTCCTGAGCGTCACTGCCGACATGCCGCCTTGCGATGTGTCGCAGAACGAGGTCTTCACCCCGAGCAGCGAGGCGATGTAGCGTGTCACCGAATCGCCCTGTTTCGAGCCGTCGGCCAGCCCGTTCAGTTTCACGGCCGGACTGTCGCCTCCTGCGAGTGCCATCATTTCATACCAGTACGAGGCCGCGCTCCAGTCGCTCTCTATGAAGTAGGGGCGCTGGCGGTAGCGTCTCGGTTTCACGCAGATGGTGCACTGGTCACTCCATTCGGCATCGGCGCCGAACTCGCGCATCATCCACAGGGTCAGGTCAATGTAGGGCTTGGAGATGATGCCGCCCGTGAGATGCAGTGTCAGTCCCTTGCGCAGTGCCGGGCCAATCATGAGCAGGGCGGATATGTACTGTGAGCTGACGTTGCCCGCCATTTCCAGGCTTCCACCTTCCAGCTCCTTGCCGCGTATGCGCAATGGCGGAAATCCTTCCTCCGCCACGTAGCTGATGTCTGCCCCCAGATAGCGCAGGGCGTTGACCAGCACACCGATGGGTCGGTGGCGCATCCGTTCCGTCCCGGTGATGGTACGTTCTCCCTGTGTCACTGCGAGATAGGCTGTCAGGAAACGCATGGCCGTGCCGGCAGCCTTGATGTCTATGGTCAGCGGGAGGGCGGAAAGGGCGCGGACCATCACCTCCGTGTCATCACAGTCGGAAAGGTTCTGCGGTACCACGTTTCCGCCGGACAGGGCGTGGATGACCAGCGCACGGTTGCTGATGCTCTTGGAGGCCGGCAGCGTGATGTCGGCCTTTAGTCTTTTTGGGGGAGTTATGGTGTATGTCATGTTTTTTCCTGCAAAAGTAGCCATTTTTTTTCACATTATATATGGTTTAATAAACATTAGTATTTCCGGACTTATCAATATCATCACCGTGTTATGGTCTGAAGGCAGTGGCTGTGTTTGTCTTTATTCGTCTTTCTTTGCAAGGCCATGTGGCTCGGAGGGCTTTGCCACCGTGATTCAGCCATGTCAAAGGCATGAATTCATGCTGATAAGCTGCATCTGGCCATCAGGACACACAGAGAGTTTGTTGGGGATTTGTCGAACTCACGGTAAAATGGTAAGTGTCTGTATTTCTGGTTCAGCTTCCGGAAGTAAAAAACTGTAGAGGATGCCGCTGGGGGTGTGGGCGTCTCGCCCGCACATCGCCAGGCAGTCACCGTGATACCTTATTGCCGGATGATTTGACAAGTGTGGGCGGGACGCCCACACTCCCAGCGGCATCCTCTACAGAGTTTTTTACTAGTGGAAATCGAATAGGGCTCAGAATCAAAATGTCAGAAATTTGATGGTTTTGCTTACACTTTGATTTTCCGGGGTCTTTCAAAACAGGCAGTTTAGGGCTGATTTTCGTGTTAATAAGTGTAAATTGTCGGTTTTTTGCACAAAACGGAAAAATCAGTTAAGTGTTAGGGGGGAAACACTTAACTGTTTCCGGAAAATTAGTTAACTATTTTCGTCCTGGCACTTAACTGTTTTTGAGGAAAAACTTAACTGTTTCGGGGCAAAAACTTTGTTTTTTCGGCCTCAAAACTGCGATTTTCCGGCCAAAAGTGCGGAAAATGGGGGCAGAAAACTGCACAAATCACGTGTTTTGTGCACGAATTTAACGGATTTTAGGTTAAAATTGGATGGTTTTTATTAACACTTTCGGTCTTTAAAAATTTATCCCGTTGATTATCAACGGTTTACAAAATAGCCATCTGAAACCGGAAATCTCCGCTGGCGTGCAAAAATCCGCTCTTGCCCGATTCTTCAGAAATGGCCCGAAAATCAAAGTGTAAGCAAAAGTGTTAAAAAACTGACACTTTGATTTCCGAATACAATTCAAATTCCGAAGGTGAAAAGCTGTCGGGTCTGCCGTTGGGGGTGTGGGCGTCCCGCCCGCACATTGCCAGGCAACTCAGTTTTAATGTCACCATGATGCTTTGTTGCAAGTGGATGCGGAAAGTGCGGGCGAGACGCCCACACCCCCAGCAGCTACGCCCGCACGGTCTCGCATAAAGAGGGTGTTCCGCAAGCAGGAGGCAATCCGGTCGTGTATATACAGAGAGACAAGTCGTATCCGAAAGTTGAGTCAATATATAAATTAATAATGTGGTAGAGTCAAGCAGGGTGGTGGCTCCATGCGAATAGCCTTTCCCTGAAAAACACCGCAGAATGTTTGGTTATGCTTGATAAATCCGTGCAAGGTCTATGTTACTGCCGATATGACCGATGGGGGAATGTTTGTATTCAATTCCGGAGGAACAGAGGGAACGGTTTGCCCGTCATGGTATGATGAGGAATCAATCGCGGCCAGGAAAGATACCAGAGAGAAAAATGGGGGGAGCCAGACGGTGTTCTCAGAAGAGGAATGGACCGGTGTCCCGACTATGCGGAAGGGTATATTGATAGACGTGAAGCCACGGAAATGATGTAAAGGGCTGGCCGTCTCCTTTTGCCGGGTTGCATGGAAACTGCAATCAGCAGCTGTAAGGATTGCATCCGGGTTGCATCCGGGTTGCATGAAAGTATTTTGGGGCCAAACCGGTATGCTGTCCATTGCCACCGTAAAATGTGTGCTTAACTTTGCGGTGTCAAAGGTCGGGAAGACGGTCCGGAATCCTCCGGAAACAGACAGACGTTCATTGACATTATGTAAAACAAAGACAAGTGCATCATGAGAATGGTCCTGAAACGCATCTACCGGGGCGAACAGTTCACGGTGGGTGAGCTGACAGTCAACGGCGTGTGGATAGGCAACAGCCTCGAGCCGCGCTGCATAGACTGGCAGAAAGAACAGAAGGTGATGGGACGGACAGCGGTGCCTGAAGGAACCTATGAGGTCAGGCTCAGCCCGTCCAGGACGTACCGCAGGATGATGCCCTATCTGTTGGATGTTCCGATGTTCACAGGGGTGATGATCCATCCCGGCAACACGGTAGCCGACACGAGAGGCTGCATCCTCGTGGGTCTCTACACAAACCATGGTATGCTGACACGCTCGCGACAGACATTCAGACAGCTGGCGGAACTGATAGACAGAGCCGCGGGCAACGCTGAGCGGATAGAGATCGTGGTTTGTTGACATTCCGGACGTGGCATGGGCTCCCGGGAGAACATGAATGGCCTTATGGCACGGACAGGGAAACAGGCAGAATACATATTTAAATGTATAACGGAAAAGACAATGAAGCAGACAAGGAAAAACGGCGCAGGCCGCCCGAGGTGGCTCGCCGCGCTGGCCAGGCTCGTAGAGCTGGTGGTCGGCATAGTGTTCAATAACAAACAACAACAACAATCAAAAAACAATTGAAATTATGGGAACAATAATCGTGAAGAAGGATGCCAGGCGCATCGCTTATCTGGATTCGGAAATGTATGTAACACGGCCCGTGCGCTACTCTTGCATACCGGTAGAGGAAATCATCAGCCACGCCGCACAGATGGCGGGCATGACACGCTCCAACGTGTCGGCCGCCTTCTATGCCATCGCGCAGCAGATAGAGGTGTGGGTCTGCAATGGCCACAGCATACAGCTGGGCAACCTGGGCACACTCTATCTCAGTGCCAACAGCCATGCCGAGGAGGACGAGAAGGATGCCGGTGCCAAAAGCATCTACCGCATGTCCGTGCAGTTCCGCCAGAGCAAGAGACTGCAGGAACATCTGAACAGCAACATCAGGCTGGTCAACGAAAATGACCCGCAGCAGGAAACTGCCGCTCCAGGACAGGAGACGGAAGGCACGGGCAGCGCGGACGGACAGGCAGGTGAATGAATGGAAGGCATCGAAGAAAGGTGAAGACAATGGAGAAACAGAACGTACAGACCCTGACGGCACTCATCGTGCTGGCAACGGGAATGGCACTGTCGGCCATCAGCTTTTTCATGCCTCCGGAAGGAGTGATAGAGGCTTCGGTGCTCAACTACTTCGCACAGACGCTCATGTTCGCGGGTGCAGTGTTCGGACTGAAAAGCTATGTGGACAAGGAACTGAAAAGGTGAGCCGCATAGCGTAGTGCAGGCCTCCTCCGCCATCCTTGGGATGCGGAGGGGGCTTTTCGCTTTTATATTATAATGCAACAGGTCGGAACGGCAGGGCTTTCCGCCTGTTTTCCGCCTGTTTTTTTGTATGTCCGGAAAAAAGTGGCCGATAAATTTGGATAATTCGACCGAAGTGTGTACCTTTGCAACCGCATTTGCAAAAAAACGGGATGTAGCGCAGTTGGTTAGCGCACGCGTCTGGGGGGCGTGAGGTCGCAAGTTCGAGTCTTGTCATCCCGACTTTTCCTCAATATTATTACAAGCAATCCTTATTTTGTTTTAGTTGACTCTATACGGGAAGGGGACAATTGAAACTGACTGAAATGGTAAACTAAAACCTACATGCAATAATGAAAAAAATATTATTATCTTTGTCTTTGGTGCTCTTGGCCTGTGGCGCAGGAGCGCAGGGAACTTCCGAGGAGACTTCAGGGACGGAACTCGCCGTGCGCAATGTGACACGTGCCATGGCCCTGCTCGATGGAACTGTGGATAAGTGTTTTACCGGGTCAAGCATGAAGATGGGCGACACGTTCAACATGGAGACCTTGCAGTCGGAAGGCACTGCAGATGTGTGGCCATATACAGCTGCGCTGGAGGCAACGAACTCGGTGCTTGAGGCACTTGAGGCGCTGAAGGGAACGAATCCTGACCTTTATGAACAGAACCATGACCGCTATGTGGAACTGCTGGCCGACCTCTACACAAACCTTGACTATTACAGAGGAAGGCTTACGGGACTTGTTTCCTATACCCGAACGGCGTCCTGGGACGTGTATGGTGTGCACAGGTCGAGTTTCAAGGGCGGTGCAACCGTAAGCGGAATAGAAAATGTATATGACGACCAGGAATGGATCATCAGGGAACTGCTCCGCTCCTACAAGCTCACCGGCGTGGAATCTTATCTGACCAAGGCGGTCAATCTGACAGATTATGTGCTTGACGGATGGGATTGCTATCCGGATGCCAATGGCGAAGACTACGGCGGCATCACATGGGGTCCCGGATATACTTCCAAGCATTCCTGCAGCAACGGCCCGATTATCTCACCCTTGGTATGGCTTCATGAAATATACAAGGACAAGACATCGCAGGTACTGCATTATACCATTGATGCCGATGAGACAAGAGTGAAGACCGCTGAGAACAGGGCAGACTATTATCTTGATTTTGCCATCAAGGTATATGACTGGCAGCGCAAGGCTCTGCTGAACACTACGAAAAATGTGTTTTATGACGCGGCATGGGCATCGACGGGTGATATCTTGTACGTCACTGTGAATGGTGTGAAATACCGTGCGCATCAGGACATAGGAAACCCGGGTGGAAGCTATTTCACTTATAATACGGGTACAATGATCTCAGGAGCTGCTGACCTCTACCGCGTGACGGAAGAAAGCAACTATCTTTCAGACATGAAAGACTATGGACCGGGCAGCTTCTCTGCTTTTGCCACAGGACGCAGAATCAATGGGAAAATCTATTACCAGTTCCCGACCGATGCTTCGACAACTTCGGGATTCAATGCCTGGTTCAATGATGTTCTTATGCGTTCGTACGTGGAAATGTATGCCTTCGTGCCCGAGGAAGAGTACAAGGTGCCTAGGGCGCTGACTTCGTTCCAGACCAATCTGGATTATGCTTATGACAATTATCTGCAGGAAGGGTTCCTGCCCATCGACTTGCTTGGAGGATGGGGAGAAAATACCAAGACGAAAGGATTCCATCAGTTGGCTTTCGCTTCGGAATATGCCATGCTTGCAGTACACGAGATGAATAAGCTCCAGACTTCGGGTATAGAAAATTTTGAGATGGAGACAGCTGCAAAAGACCATAAGGTGTATGGTCTCGACGGACGCCAGCGGCGCAGTCATGTCTCCGGAAATGACTTGAATGGACTCGGCAAGGGCGTATATATTGTCGATGGAAAGAAATATGCAGTGAAATAGGCTTTTATGAGATAATTGCTGGACTGCAACCATATTTGTAGAGTGAGGTGTCTTTAAAGATATCTCACTTTTTTTATCGCCATACTTTTGTTAATGTATATTAATTGTTCACGGCCTTTGTTGGATTGTTTAAATAAAATGATAACTTTGCAATATCAATTTGATATTATTATTTTAATTCATTTACTTTAAACGTCCATAATCATGGAAAAAGAAAAGGAGTTTGCGTATGAAGGAACCACACTGAACGGATTCCTTATGCTGTTTGCTAATCTGTTGCTGACCGTACTGGGCATTGTCGTGTTGGTTTTCGGTATTATGGAAGAGAACTGGCTGGTTGGACTGGGTATAGTCCTGCTGATTTCCACTTTGTTCATGTGGGCAGGATTCATTATGCTTGAACCGAATGAAGCCAGGGTCATGATATTCTTCGGCAATTACAGGGGCACTTTTACTAAGCCGGGTTATTATTGGGTGAATCCGTTTCTGCTGGCCAAGAAACTTTCTCTGCGTGCACGCAATCTGGATGCAGAGCCAATAAAGGTGAATGACAAGACTGGCAACCCTATTATAATAGGAATGGTGCTGGTATGGAAACTGAAGGATTCGTATAAGGCTATGTTTGAGATTGATGCACAGACCATGGCTCAGCAGAAAGCCGGGGACGAAGTTGCCGGTTCTGGTGCCGCAGGTATAATGAGTGCGTTGGAGCAGTTTGTCAGAATCCAGGCTGATGCAGCCTTGCGTCAGGTCGCGGGCCAGTATGCCTATGATGAAGGTGAAGGTGGAAAGGAGGAACTGACTTTGCGTGACGGCAGTGACGAAATAAATACTGTATTGGAACAGCACATGGATGAACGTCTGGCAATGGCCGGTATAGAAGTTGTGGAAGCCCGCATCAATTATCTGGCCTATGCGCCTGAAATTGCAGCTGTCATGTTGCGCCGTCAGCAGGCAACAGCCATCATATCGGCGCGGGAAAAGATTGTAGAGGGTGCAGTCTCGATGGTAAAGATGGCCTTGCATAAACTAAGCGAGGAAGGTGTTGTGGAACTTGATGAGGACAAGAAGGCTGCCATGGTGAGCAACCTGCTGGTCGTACTTTGTGGAGATGAGCAGGCTCAGCCGGTTGTGAACACAGGTACGCTGAATCATTAAGATATCATAATGGCAGAAGAAAAGAAAACGAAGAGTTTCGTGCTGCGTATAGATGCTGCAACAATGAACGCCATTGAAGCGTGGGCTGCTGATGAGTTCCGGTCCACCAACGGTCAGCTTCAATGGATCATCAATGAAGCTTTGCGCAAGAGCGGAAGACTGAAAAACAATCAAGCCAAACAGAATAAAGAGAATGAATCCATTTGACAGTTATTGCCTAAAAAATGGAAGAGGGGAAGACAGATGCCTCGTACATTGGAAGCAACTGTGATGGAAGTGACTGTACTTCTCCTTGTCCTGGCAGAATGGGTGACAACCGCCCTGCTGTTAGTTCACGGTACGGAAAACATACCTACGCATTACGACCTGAAGGGGAATCCTGATGGATGGGGAAGTTATGTTTTCATCTTGTTTCCAATTTTGGGCAGTCTGCTTCCTGCCCTTTATCTGTATTCTGCATACAGACCCGATTCTGAGATAGTGCATCTTCCGGTGAAGGTGAAAAGCCTGAGACAGTGCCAACTGGCAGCCCGGCTGCACAGGATTGACGGCATCATCATGGCCTTTCTGTTTCTATATATCAATCTTACGCTTTACCGGCCGGATATGTTCCCTCATGTCCTTGTCTTTGTTGTTGCGGCCATCTTGTTGTTGGTGGTCTTTATTTTCAGTGTCATGATACGTAATGCACGATGAACTGCAAAATCAGGACATGAGAACAGTCTTCCTTCTGAATCTGCTGGTTATCGCAGGTTCGATTTCAGTCTATGCGCAGTCTGTGTATGGTGCGTGGGAAGGTCAGCTTCATGCAGGTGGAAAGGAACTGACCTTGGTGTTCCATTTCAGTGAAGAGTGTTCTTCCATGGACAGTCCTGACCAGGGCGCATACGGTATTGAGGCAGAAAACAATTTGTTGAGTGCAGATTCTGTGAGCATATCCATTCCTGCGTTGGGAGCGTCTTTTAACGGCAGGTTGATTCAGGGAAAAATCACCGGAGTGTTCCGTCAGATGGGGATGCCTTTCAAGATAGAGCTCATGCCGACCGAAATCAAGCCTTTGGTCAGGCCACAGACTCCACAGCCGCCGTATGGTTATGCCACAGAAGAGATTGTGTTCACAAATCCCAGAGACAATGCTCTGCTGTCCGGTACGCTCACCATCCCTCAGAAGCGGTTAGCCGACGGATGTTTTCCTGTAGTCGTTCTCGTCTCCGGGAGTGGTTTACAGGATCGGGATGAGACGCTCTTCGGGCATAAGCCGTTTCTGGTTCTGTCCGATTGGCTGGCGCGAAACGGCATCGCCTCCCTGCGTTATGATGACCGTGGCTGTGGAAAGTCAACGGGTTCAGTGGAGTCTGCTACAACCGAGGTGTTCATGTGGGATGCCGCATCGGCTTTAGAATATCTGCGTGGCCGGAATGAGTTTTCGGCTGTGGGTGTGTTAGGGCATAGTGAAGGCGGTACCATCGGTTTCATGCTTGGTGCAAGGCAATTGGCCGATTTTGTCATCAGTATGGCAGGAACGGGAGTCTGTGGCGATACGATTCTTGCAGAACAGAACAACATGGTCTTGCAGCGTCAGGGTCTTGCGCACCATGTCACAGCCCAGGACATCCGCGAGTCGGTCAAGGTCAAGTCCGATCCATGGCTAAGCTATTTCTGTTCTTACAATCCTGCTGAAGCTATAGCGGCCACACATTGTCCGGTGTTTGCTTTGAATGGCGAACTGGATATGCAAGTGACTGTGCAGACTAATCTTGAGGCCATCAGGAAGCATCTTCCTGTCAATGAGTTGAATCTTGTGAAGGGCTATGCCAGACTCAATCATCTGTTCCAGCATGCCCAAAGCGGTGGCGTGGTAGAATACGCGATACTGGAGGAAACCATGTCTGAGGATGTGCTCAATGATATCGTGTCGTGGATCCGTTCACTGAAGTGACCGGGACATAACCGCCAGTAAACAATAGAGGCGGGCAAGGGAATGAGTGTGGTGGATTGAAGTCCACGTTTGTTCATTCCCTTGCCCGCCTTTTCTTGTCCGGAATTTCCACTGTTCTGAAATTCAGTTCTTTCTGTCCCGAAAACCCGTTTTCCTGTCCTGAAAGTCCACGTTTTCCCTATTGGGGTGAATCTGGTCCAACATCGGCTACTTCCGGAACACATCCATACCGGTGTGTATTCGTATTTTTGCATGGCCGTAAGGCGTACCCGGTCTGTACAGGATTGGGAGAAACCGTAAAAACCAGACACTCATGAACAGAATACACGGACTCTACAGACTCTTTCCTGTTATCGTTTCCCTGCTATGCCCATATCCTGTTTCAGCACAGGGCATGCCATTGTGTTCCACGGAAATTTCAGCCGTTCCGGACAGCATTGCTCCCAATTGGAAGGGGCTTTGGCTGAATACGGCTGTGCTGGGAGGCTGTTTTGTCGGTACTTTGGCAGTTCTGGAGTGTCTGCCAGAAGATGCCACGTCGTGGAACCGTGCCGAGCTGCAGGATGTTCCGTTATTCAAGCGTTGGCACAAGCATGTCATCAAGCAGGGGCTTGACTGGGACCACGACAAGTTCTACTTCAACTACATTCTCCATCCCTACGCCGGTGCTGTCTATTTCATGGGAGTGCGTTCGCAGGGGTTCAGTTTCTGGCAGTCCATGCTCTACAGTGCCTGTGTCTCCACCATAGGCTGGGAGTTCGGCATCGAAGCCTTCATGGAGCGTCCATCCTGGCAGGACCTGTTTATCACGCCATTGGTGGGCAGTCTGATCGGTGAACGCTTCTACCGGCTGAAGCTGCACATTGCCGCCAATGGCTACAGGCTCTGGAATTCGTCATTGTTGGGCAATGTCGTGGCATTCCTTGTCGATCCGGTCAATGAGGTAGTGGGTCTTTTTGCCGGCAATCCCTACCGCCAGTTTGCGCGCAAGCATACTGGAGGCACGCTGGCTTCGTCCTTCCGGTTGGGAGACCGTAGCCTGTCCTTGTATTGTGCATATAGTTTCTGACCCGGTGCGGGTGTCCTTGCTGTGGGGAAGAGATTGTGTAACCGCAACTGTATAAGACAAGTGCCGGGAAGTCAATAGGCTTCCCGGTACTTGTTTTCGTCTTTATCCTGCAGCATGGACAGATAGCTTTGGTATCTGCTTTGTGCTATATAATGCTCTTCCAGCGCCTTGAGCACTGCACATCCCGGTTCGTGCGTGTGTGTGCAGTTGCTGAACCGGCAGTTTTTGGAGAACCTGAAGATTTCCTTGAAGTAGCTGGTCAGTTCTTCCGGCTCCATGTCAAAGGTTCCGAACCCTTTTATGCCCGGTGTGTCTATCACGTAGCCGCCTTCCGGCAGAGCGATCATCTCGCTGAAGGTGGTGGTGTGCATGCCTGTGTTGTGGGCATAGCTGATGGCAGCCGTGCGCAGGTTGGTTCCGGGTAGCAGACTGTTGATGAGTGTGGATTTTCCCACTCCGCTGTTTCCGGAAAGCAGTGTTATCTTTCCGCCGAGCAGCTTGCTGAGCTGTGCCGTACCTTCCCCTGTGGTGGCCGATACGGGTATGCACTCATAGCCCACGGTGCGGTAGAGTTCCATCATCAGTTCCTGGTAGTGCCGTTCCTCGTCGGAGAGGATGTCGGTCTTGTTGAACACCAGTACCACCGGCACGCTATAGGCTTCGGCCGAGGCCAGGAATCGGTCTATGAACGTGGTGGAGGTCTGCGGATAGTTCACTGTGACCATGAGGAAAGCCTGGTCCACGTTGGCGGCTATGATGTGGCTCTGCTTCGAGAGGTTCTGCGACTTGCGTATGATGTAGTTGCGCCTGTCCCTGATGCCGGTGATGAAGGCTGTGCCGTCGCCGGCGGGCTGTATTTCCACGCGGTCGCCCACGGCCACGGGGTTTGTGCTTCTGATGCCTTTGAGGCGGAAGTTCCCCTTGACCTTGCAGTCCATGCTCTTGCCCTCGTCGGTGAGCACGGTGTACCAGCTTCCGGTGTTTCTTATGACCAGTCCGCCTGTTGCCACTTTCCTATACGGTCATGATTTCCTTGGTCTTGTCGGCCAGGAGTTCGTCTATTTTCTTGATGTACTTGTCGTGTATTTTCTGGAGTTCCAGCTCGGCATCCTTCTCGTTGTCCTCGGACAGTCCGTCCTTGATGGCTTTCTTCAGCTTGTCCTTGATTTCTCCGCGCACGTTGCGCACTTCCACCTTGCTTTTCTCGCCTATCTTGTTGCACTGCTTCACGAGTTCCTTTCTGCGCTCCTCTGTGGGCTGCGGTATGCCGAGCCTGATGATTTCGCCGTTGTTTTCGGGTGTGATGCCCACATCGCTGTCCATGATGGCTTTCTCTATGTCGCGTATGGCTTTCTTGTCCCATGGCCTGATGGCTATGGTGCGTGCATCGGGCACGGAGACGTTGGCCACTTGGTTCAACGGCACCATCGAACCATACGAATTCACTCTCACTCCGTCGAGGATGGCCACGTTGGCACGTCCGGCGCGGATGCGGGCAAGCTGTTCTTCCAGGTACATGGCTGCCATTTCCATGCGCTCTTCAGCCCCGTTCAGTGTTTGTTTTACGTCAATCATATTTTCGGTTGTATAGATGTTCTTCGCACAAATTTAGGCATTCTCCGTGAGATATGCAACAAATGGGCGTTTTTTTTAGTCTATGGCCTTTGCCACGAGGTTGGTGAGTTCCACGAACTCCTCCACGCTGAGCTGTTCCGGCCGTTGCGTCATCATGGGGTGTTCCCAGAAGGCCGGTTCCATGTCCTTTCCTGCCGTGAGCTGCCTGAGGCTCACGCGTAGCATCTTTCGCCGCTGGTTGAACACGGCTTTCACCACCCGCCTGAACAGTTCCTCGTCGCAGCCCAGGTGCTCGGTGCTGTTGCGTGTCATGCGTATCACCGCGCTCTTTACCTTGGGTGGCGGGTTGAACACGTGTTCATCCACCGTGAAGAGGTATTCCACATCATACCATGCCTGTATCATGACCGAAAGGATGCCGTAGGCTTTGTTGCCCGGCTTCGAGGCGATGCGCAGTGCCACTTCACGCTGTATCATGCCCGTGCAGCAGGGGATGAGCTGGCGGTAGTCGAGCATCTTGAAGAATATCTGCGAGGAGATGTCATAGGGGTAGTTGCCTGTGAGCACGAACGGCTTGCCTTCGAACACGTCGTTGAGGTCCATGCGCAGGAAATCGTCGCTGATGATGCTGCCGTGCAGTGCGGGAATGTGCTCGTGGAGCCATGCCACCGATTCGCGGTCTATCTCCACCGCCTTGAGCGTCCTGCCTTTCTTGGCCAGGAACTGTGTGAGCACGCCCATGCCCGGCCCTATCTCCAGTATGGGCAGGTCTTCACAGGCATCCACCGTGTCGGCTATCGCTGCGGCGATGTTCAGGTCGGTCAGGAAGTGCTGGCCGAGGTTTTTCTTTGCTTTCACCGTTTTCATGGGTGCAAAAGTACACAAAAAACGCGATAATCTTTCTGCCACATCCGTAAAGCGCGTGATTTTTGTCTGAGACTCACCCTGACCCCTTCCGGAGGAAGGGAGGACAACTGCTTGAGAGGGATTTTCCTGGGAATCCATTAGACATTATTCTACTTTCGGGAATGACCTCTTTTTTCTGTATATCCGACCGGATTGCTTCCTGCTTGCAGAGTACCCTCTTTATGCGAGACCGTCCGTGCGCAGCCACTGGGGGTGTGGGCGTCCCGCCCGCACTTGCAGCACCCACTTGCAGCAAGGCATCATGGTGAAAGTAACTGAGTTGCCTGGCAATGTGCGGGCGGGACGCCCACACCCCCAGCGGTTTTCTGCTTTCGGGAATTGAATCAGACCCAAAATCAAAGTGTCACTTTTTTAACACTTTTGCTTACACTTTGATTTTCGGGCCATTTCTGAAGAATCCGGCGAAAGCAGATTTTTACGCGCCAGCGGAAATTCCGGGTTTCAGATGACTGTTTTGTAAACCTTTGATAATCAACGTGATAAGTTTTTACAGGCGTGAAGTGTTAATGAAAACCGCCCGATTTTAACCTAAAATCCGTTAAATTCGTGCACAAAACGCGCGATTTGTGCAGTTTTCAGCCCCCATTTTCCGCACTTTTGGCCGGAAAATCGCGGTTTTGAGGCCGAAAAACCTGAGTTTTTGCCCCGAAACAGTTAAGTTTTACCTCAAAAACAGTTAAGTGCCAGGACGAAAATAGTTAACTAATTTTCTGGAAACAGTTAAGTGTTTCCCCCCTAACACTTAACTGATTTTTCCGTTTTGTGCAAAAAACCGGCATTTTACACTTATTAACATGAAAATCGGCTCAAAACCACCGTTTTTCCAAGACCCCTGAAAATCAAAGTGTAAGCAAAAGCGTTAAAATTCTGACACTTTGATTTCTGCATCAAATGATTTCTCGCCCCAAAATGCCCTCAAACAATCGTCCCCTCCCACCGGGAGGGTTAGGGTGTCCCTCTCTTCTTCCTTTGGGAAGAGTGGTGCTGCAATGGAGCGGGGCAGTCCTGCGACCACGCTCTTGAAGCGCAGCCTCGGTACACTCCTGTTCGCTGTTTTCAACTTTTCACATGGCTTTTTCCGCTTTTTATTGTAATTTTGCACGCACACATCCTATGCTTCAATATACATATATATAATAATGGACATCAATGAAATCAGCGACAAGCGCATTGCCGTGCTGCTCTCCGGTGGAGTGGACAGTTCTGTAGTCGTGTGCGAACTGGCCCGTCTCGGGCTGCATCCCGACTGCTTCTACATAAAGATTGGTCCGGAGGAACAGACCGAGTGGGACTGCTCATCGGAAGAGGATATGGAGATGGCTGCCGCCGTGGCCGCCCGGTACGGGTGCAGGCTGGAGGTGGTGGACTGCCACCGCGAGTATTGGGACCAGGTGACACGCTACACGCTTGAGAAGGTGCGTTCAGGCTGCACGCCCAACCCCGATGTCATGTGCAACAGGCTCATCAAGTTTGGTGCATTCGACGAAAAGGCCGGTCATGGTTATGACCTCATCGCCACAGGTCACTATGCGCAGACAGAATGGGACGGGCAGGACAAGTGGCTCACTACCAGTCCGGATCCCGTGAAGGACCAGACCGACTTCCTGGCACAGATCCACGGATGGCAGCTGCGCAAGGCCCTGTTCCCCATTGGCGGCTACACCAAGCAGGAAGTCAGGGCCATTGCAGAAAGGGAGCATCTGGCCAGCGCGCGCAGGCGCGATTCGCAAGGGATATGCTTTCTCGGCAAGATCAACTACAATGAGTACATACGCCGCTATCTCGGTGAATGTCCGGGCGATGTGATTGACCTGGCTACGGGAAAAAGGCTGGGCAGCCACCGCGGACTGTGGTTCCACACCATCGGACAGCGTCACGGGCTGGGCTTCGGCGGCGGCCCATGGTATGCTGTGCGCAAGGACATGGAGCGGAACATTCTTTATGTGAGCCGTGGCTATGACCCGCAGGAAGCCTATACCGACCGTTTCCGCATACACAGCTTCCACTATCTTACCCGTGAGGTGGAACTTTCCGATGTGACGCTCAAGATACGCCATACGCCCGACTTCCACATCGCCCACATGCAGCTGCGTCCCGACGGCTCTTATGATGTCTGTACGGAAAAGCCCCTGCAGGGTGTGGCACCCGGACAGTTCTGCGTGGTCTATGACCGCGACCACCATCGCTGCTTCGGGTCGGCGGAGATAGCCGGATGAGGCCAACTTTTCAGTGATTTTGTTTGGCAGTGTGCTATTTTTGCCTACCTTTGCAGAAGATAAGCTGCACCTCTGCATAACGCTCAAGCAAGCTTGGCGATTCTGCTCTCGGCTTGCATTATCTTTGCAGAAGATAGGCCATACCTCGGGATAACACCCAGGCATCACCTGGTGAGCTCCGGAACAGCATTGTGCCCATTAGAGACGATAGAGACAAGTATGCACATCAGATATTCACTACTGCTTTTGCTCCTGCTTTTTACCGGCGTGCAGGCCGGTGCACAGAGCCGGAAGAAGACCGTGGCCACTGAAGAGACCGACAGTGTGCCGGAACTCGTGAAGGCCTATGTCGATTCGCTGGCCATGTTCGGACGGAAGGTGGATTCGCTGCAGCATCTGACCGACTCCCTCGGGCTGGTGCTGGGCAACATAGACAGCAAGTACTACCGGTTGTTCGTGCCCATCACGTTCTATCATGACATTGCCACCAGCAGGCTGCGGATGGATGAGTCGCCCGATGAATATGGAGTGGACGATGTCCTGCTTTCGCTGTACTACAGGCGGCCTGACCTGGTGCAGGGCACGCAGAGCCAGCTTGACGTGGTGGACCCCATCCTTGAGAGCGACAGGCAGCTGGTCGCACCGACGGTGGACATTGTGGAAAAGGTGGCGCCTACGGTCACGGACAGTCCTGTGAGAGACCTGGAGCTTGTGGTCAGACGGCCTAACTTCTGGAACTATTCGTGTTCCATGAGTATAGGCATGAACCAATACTGCTTCTCGGGCAACTGGTTCCAGGGAGGTGAAAACTCTTTTTCGGCCACAAACGTGCTCACGCTCAATGCCAATTACAACAACAAGCGCAAGATACAGTTCAACAACCAGCTGAATGTCAGGCTGGGTCTGTCCAAGGCGGAAAGCGAGAAGGTACACAAGATGAGAATTACCGAGAATCCTGTCCGGCTGACCAGCAACCTGCTGCTCAATGCCGTCAAGCATTGGGACTACTCCTTGCAACTCACGGCTGCATCGCAGGTATGCAGACAGCTCAACTATAACAGCGAGACAGTGGCCTCCAACTTCCTCTCCCCGCTCACCACGGCACTCTCTATCGGTATGAAGTACAGCATCAGCTGGTTCAAGGGGCGCGTGTCGGGAAATGTCAACATGGCTCCGTTCGCCTATAACTTCACGTATGTGAAGCGTGGGGAACTGGCTCCGCGGTATGGTGTGCCGGCCGGTGACCATTTCAAGGACAATTTCGGTTCGGAGCTTACGGTCAACCTGCAGTGGAACGTGGTCAAGAATGTTGTTTACAATGCGCGCATCTACGCCATCACTTCATACAAGGGTACAAGGATAGAAAACGAGAATACGCTCAGGTTCACGGTCAACAAGTATATCAATGCCACAATGTATTTCTACCCGCGCTTCGATGACAATGTGCGCCGTGATGATCACCATGGCTACTGGCAGTTCAAGCAGACCATGTCCATGAACTTCAACTATTCTTTCTGACCGATGGCCGCGATGCTATGCGGATGCGGGCATGCGGCTGTATGGAAGGGAAAACAGGAAAAGGCAATTGCACGGTTCCCGGAAAATGGATGCCGTGCAATTGCCTTTTCTTTCGTGAGGAATGGAGCAGGACAGGTCAGTGTGTGGCCAGCCACCAGGCAGTCTGCTGTTTGGTGGACAGGACGTAGCTGTTCACTGACGGGTCGGAAATAGTGATGCCCGAGAAACTGTTTACTGGAACGGGTTGTCCGGATGCTTCGGAATAGATGTTCTCCGTACATGCCTTGTAGGGCACTAAGCGCTGCAGGAGATCCTGCAGGCTGCGGAGCATGTCGGGATGGTCTTCACACAGTTTCTGCAGATAGTCGCCGAAGTCGAAATATACGGTTGGATTCCAGTGGCCGCCGTCAAGGTCCTGTATGTCCTGCAGTCTGTCGGGGTCGAGGCTGCACAGGGCATTCACCTGTTTCATAGTTGTGGCCATTTCGTTCGCCACCCTACAGTCGGTCACTCCGATTGCACCGTAAGGATAGCTTTTCCCGTTGACGGTATAGGCGTTGTAGAAGTTGAGGAATTCCGTGCATATTTTTTCGTAGTCGGGAGTGTCGAGCAGTGCCGGGAGTATCTTGTGGTAGGGCATGCCGTAGGCCATGATCTCGCTGGTTGATGCAATGAGATAGTCGGTGATGCCCCTGAGCTCGTATGCCACTTCTATGCCCGACATGTAGCAGTCGTCGAACAGCAGGTAGCGCAGGTGCAGTCCGGCATCGGCGAGACCTTGTGCAAAGTCGCTCACGTCAATTCTGTATGCCGCCGAAGTGCCCCCGAAATAGCGTGTGCTGATGTTCTTCCTCGAGCTTTTCGGAATCCATCCTTCACCGTGACATCCGATGACCATACCGTAGCTCTTGGCTTTGGCCAGTCCTTTCATCTCGCTCATCAGTTGCGCAATTCCGTCGGCAGTGGTGTAGTTGTTCTGCAGGTAAGTCCTGAGCGTGTCGTGAATACATTGCCCGCGTTCATAGCGTATGCGGAAAAAGTCGCTTTTAGATGATGAGGATGAGATGAACACCAGGACGGTGTTGTCGCCCAGTCCGCCTTTTTCCTTGATGGCCCTTTCCATGTCATGGAGATTCAGCTTGAAGTTCTCGTAGAGGTTTCGGCTGTCTCCTGTATAGGGCATGAAAACAAGGAGGGCGTTGTTGGCGTCCTCCTTGATTGGTTTCTCTTCATGGTCACTGCAGGCTGTAATGACCAGTGCCAGAATCAGTGCATAGGCAAATGATTTCATCCGTATGATTGTTCTGTTTTCAGGCTATTCTCCCTTGAGCGCAGCGATAGTCTCCTTCAGTGCAGCGATTTTCTCAACCGAGTCGCTTTCTTTCTTCCTTTCCAATGTGACAACGGCTTCAGGCGCATGGGCAACGAACTTCTCGTTGGCCAGCTTCTTGCGCACGCCGGCGAGGAATCCTTCAAGGTGCTTGAGCTGTGCTTCTGCTTTTTCTATCTCTGCAGCCACATCTATCTTGTCTCCCAAGGGAACGGCAAACTCGGATGTGCCTACCATGAACGCTGATGCAGTGGAGTCTTTCTCTTCCACGGTTTCGATGCTTTCAAGGTGAGCCATCTTCGTAAGTACGCTGTTGTAGGCTTCAAGCATATTGGCTCCTACAGCCTGGAGCTTGAGCGCTTCGCGTGGTGATATGTTTTTCTGGTTGCGTATGGTGCGTACTCCGCCCACTACCTGTTTGAGCACTTCAATGTCGGCTGAGATTTTCCGGTCTTCATCGGCAGGTTCTGCCATCTCGAGCTTGTCGCGCATGATGGATTCGCCGGGCTTGCGGTCGTAGATGTTCTGCCACAGTTCTTCCGTGATGAACGGCATGAATGGATGGAGCATCTTGAGCAAGGTCTCGAAGAAATTCAGTGTAGCATCGTAGGTGGCTCTGTCGAGAGGCTTCTGGTAGTCGGGTTTGACCATTTCCAGATACCAGCTCGAGAACTCGTCCCAGAAAAGGCGATAGACCGCCATGAGGGCTTCGGAAATGCGGTATTTTCTGAACAGGTCGTTGATTTCCTTGTTCGTCTCCTTGAGTTTCGCCTCAAACCATCTGACCGCGACCCTGTTGGCGGCGGGCTGTTCTGACTCCACGGTTTCCCATCCCTTGACCAAACGGTAGGCATTCCATATCTTGTTGTTGAAGTTGCGTCCCTGTTCGCACAATGCCTCGTCAAAAAGAATATCGTTGCCAGCCGGTGCAGAGAGCATCATACCCATGCGTACGCCATCGGCGCCGAACTTGTTGATCAGGTCGATGGGGTCGGGCGAGTTTCCGAGTTGTTTTGACATCTTGCGTCCGAGCTTGTCGCGCACGATTCCTGTGAAGTAAACATTCCTGAAGGGGAACTTGCCCATATATTCTTCGCCGGCCATGATCATGCGTGCCACCCAGAAGAAAATGATGTCGGGAGCAGTAACAAGGTCGCTGGTGGGATAATAATAGCTGATTTCTTCGTTGCCGGGATTATTGATGCCATCGAACAGCGAGATGGGCCAGAGCCACGACGAGAACCATGTGTCCAAGGCATCATCGTCCTGGCGCAGGTCCTCTGCTTTCAGATCAGCGTTGCCGCTCTGCTTGCGGGCCAGCTCGAGTGCTTCCTCGGCTGTCTCGGCCACGACATACTGTTCGTCACCGTAATAATAGGCCGGAATGCGGTGTCCCCACCAGAGTTGCCGGGAGATGCACCAGTCCTGTATGTTCTCTAGCCAGTTCTTGTATGTGGTCTTGTACTTGGCAGGATAGAAATTCATTTCACCGTTGACAACTGGCGGCAACGCAATGTCAGCGAAATGCTGCATCTTGAGGAACCACTGCAGTGAGAGCCGCGGTTCGATGGCTGTGTCCGGATTGCGTTCAGAATATCCCACCTTGTTCGTGTAGTCCTCGATGCGCTCCATCAGCCCGGCGGCTTCGAGATCCTTTACGATTTGCTTGCGGCAATCGAAGCGGTCCATGCCCACATAGAGCGGAGACTGTTCTGAAATGGTTCCGTCGGCATTGAAAATGTCGATAGTTTCCAGGTTATGTGTCTTGCCCAGCATATAGTCATTGGTGTCGTGTGCGGGAGTGACCTTCAGGCAACCTGTCCCGAACTCGATGTCAACATAGCGGTCTTCAATGACAGGGATGACACGGCCCACCAGCGGCACAATGACTTTCTTTCCCTTGAGCCATTGGTTCTTCGGGTCTTTGGGATTGATGCACATGGCGGTATCGCCCATGATGGTTTCCGGGCGTGTTGTTGCCACAACGGCATAATAGCCTTTCCCGTCCTTGTGTATGATGTTCCCCTCGCCGGCGTTCTCTGCATCTGTGCCGCAGCATTCCTCTGCCACATAGTATTTCAGGTGATACAGTTTCGATTGTTCCTCCTTATACACTACCTCTTCATTGCTCAGTGCGGTCTGTGCCTTGGGATCCCAGTTTACCATGCGCAGTCCACGGTAGATCAGTCCCTTGTTGTAAAGGTCAACAAACACCTTGATGACACTTTGCGAACGGCTGTCGTCCATGGTGAAGGCCGTGCGGTCCCAGTCGCATGATGCACCCAGTCTCCGGAGTTGCTTCAGGATGATTCCGCCGTGCTCATGCGTCCAGTCCCATGCGTGCTTCAGGAATTCCTCTCGTGTGAGGTCATGCTTCTTGATGCCCTGTTCTGCCAGCCTTTTCACCACCTTGGCCTCGGTGGCGATGGAGGCATGGTCGGTTCCCGGCACCCAGCAGGCATTCTTGCCTTCCATGCGGGCACGGCGCACGAGTATATCCTGAATGGTGTTATTGAGCATGTGTCCCATGTGGAGCACACCCGTCACATTTGGCGGCGGAATGACGATGGTATAGGGCTCCCTGTTGTCGGGCCTACTGCTGAACAGCTTGTTGTCAAGCCAGTATTGATACCATTTCGACTCCACGGCCTGCGGGTCATATTTGCTTGCTAATTCCATAATTCTATTCTTCTGTTTAGACAATTGTTCCAAATATCTGTGTGTCAGCCTCTATCCTTACTTTTATGCACATGTGTCAGGATAAGTGCAAAAAACCGTGCAAAATTACTAAAAATCCATGGAATTGTTGTACTTTTGCACAAATTTATCATATTCTATGCATACGAAAGAACAGAAAATGGCAGCTTTCGGTCGTCTGCTGGATGTTCTCGACCAGTTGCGCGAGAAATGTCCCTGGGATCGGAAACAGACCAACGAAAGCCTCAGGCCGAATACCATAGAGGAAACCTACGAACTTTGTGACGCTTTAATCAAGGACGACGAGTCCAACATCTGCAAGGAACTTGGCGACGTGCTGCTGCATGTATGTTTCTATGCCCGTATAGGCGAGGAAAAAGGCCAGTTCGATGTGGCCGACGTGTGTGCGCATCTCACCGACAAGCTCATCTTCCGCCATCCGCATGTCTATCATCCTTCCCAAATCGGTGTGGAACAGCCCAGGCCGCTGCCTTACGGACAGGAAGGCCAGGAGAGGGAACAGGACGGGTCCACTGTGGAGCAGGTGCTGGAAAACTGGGAGCAGCTTAAACTCAAGGAAAAAGACGGCAACAGAAGTGTGCTGGCCGGTGTGCCCGCATCGCTGCCCTCGCTCATCAAGGCCTATCGCATACAGGACAAGGCGCGCAATGCCGGATTTGACTGGGAAGATGCCGGCGACGTATGGGCCAAGGTGCGCGAGGAACTCGGTGAACTTGAAGTCGAGCTGCGGAAGGGCGACAAGCGCAGGTCTGAAGCCGAGCTGGGCGATTTCCTGTTCAGTGTCATCAATGCGGCGCGCCTTTATCATCTCAATCCTGACAATGCACTGGAACACACCAACCAGAAATTCATGCGCCGGTTCAACTATATAGAGCGGCAGGCGGCGCAGTCGGGGAAGTCTGTCCATGACATGACACTCCAGGAAATGGACGCATTGTGGAACGAAGCAAAAGGTTTGGAAGAGCAATAGAACATCTGTATTCCCGTAAATAAACTACTATAATGAAGAAAGCAGCACTCTTTGCATCCTGTCTTATGGCCCTTTTGCTGGCCATCGGATGCGGCAGACAGAAAACCGTTTCCCAGACGGTCGTGGAAGACAGCGTCCCGCCCTCGACACCCGACTCCACACGTTACGGCATCATTGGCGACGGCACCAGCATGAACAGCCTACAGCTTGTCACCGATGCCGGTGACACCCTCGTCCTCTCACTCATGGATGCCAGCGACAACCGCACCGATGTGCAGGGCGGACTCATGGCCGGCGACAGGGTAGCTGTCATCGCTGCCCGGTGTGACGGGGAAAACGTGGCCGAAAAGGTTATCAACCTGACCTCTTTGCTTGGCAAGTGGACCAGCATAGACAAGAATTTCGACATCCTCGAGGGAGGAACCGTGCAGTCGCACATCAAGGCCGAGACACGACCCTGGACCACATGGAAAATACACAACGGGAATATCGTGTTCAACAGCGATACCTTCCGCATCAACACGCTCGGCGCCGATTCGCTCTACCTGGAGAACGCCGACGGCATCTATCTTTACAGGCGACAGCACGTTGCCATCGTTCCCGATTCCCACTGATGACACCTTTCAGACTACATATTCTGGGTTGCGGCAGTGCGCTACCCACGTTCCGTCATAACACCACCTCGCAAATCGTGGAGGTGAGGGGGAAAATGTTCATGGTCGATTGCGGGGAGGGCACACAGGTGAGGCTCAGACGCACGCATATCAGGTTCACCCAGCTCACGGCCGTCTTCATTTCCCATATCCATGGCGACCATTGTTTCGGGCTTATCGGCCTTATCTCCACTTTCGGCATGCTCGGCCGTACGGCTCCGCTCCATATCTACGCGCCCGAGTTACTCGGCCCCATGCTCAGGGCACAGATCGGCCTGTTCTGCACCGGACTGGGATATGCCGTGGAGTTCCATCCCATAGACACTGCTGTAGCGGAAACGGTCTATGAAGACCGCAGCGTCAGCGTGCAGACCATACCCCTTGACCACCGTGTGCCCTGCTGCGGATTCCTGTTCCGCGAAAAACCGGGACTGCCCCACATACGGCGCGACATGCTCGACTTCTACAACATACCGCTGTCACAGGTGGGGAACATCAAGAACGGGGCTTCCTGGACCACGCCCGACGGACAGGCCATAGCCAACGAAAGGCTCACGCGCCCTGCAGATGCTCCACGTACCTATGCCTATTGCAGTGATACACGCTACATGCCGCGGCTGCACGAAAGGATTGCCGGAGCCGACCTGCTCTATCATGAGGCCACATACGCCACGGCCGATAAGTCCAGGGCAAGGCTCTATTATCACAGCACAGCCGGAGAGGCTGCAAAAGTGGCCCGGGATGCCGGAGTGAAACACCTGCTGCTGGGTCATTTCAGTTCGCGCTATGCCGATGAACAGGTGCTCTTGCAGGAGGCACAGGCCATATTCCCCTGCACTCAGCTGGCCGATGAGGGAATGGTAGTGGATATTTGATGAAGCCGGAAAATTGAGGTTTTGAGGCCGAAAGACCTAATTTTTTGCCCAAAACAGTTAAGTTTTGCATCAAAAACACTTAAGTGCAGAAATGAAATTAGTTAACTGTTTTCCCGTTTTGTGCAAAAACCGGATTTTTGCACATATTAACATGAAAACCGGCTCAAAACAGCCCGATTTCCAACATACCGAAAAATCAAAGTGTAAGTAAAACTGTTAAATTTCTGACACTTTGATTTCTGAACCCTATTCGGTTTCCGCTAGTAAAAACTGTAGAGGATGCCACTGAGGGTGTGGGTGTCTCGCCCGCACTTGTCAAATCATCCGGCAATAAGGTGTCACGGTGACTGCCTGGCGATGTGCGGGCGAGACGCCCACACCCCCAGTGGCATCCCTGACAGTTGAAGTATATACTAAATAAGGTGGGGAGTCCGGCAACATACGTTAGGCCACCGTCATGCAGAGATACTGTGCCCACATGTCCCGAAAACCGGAACATGCCTGTACCTATTATTAAAATAAAAGGGGAAAACCATGATTATCTCTCCGTTTTTTGTTACCTTTGCACCCGTTTTCAGAACACCTCCACCATACACCCCCCACAACTGCCTTGCAAAAGAACCGGTCGAAGGGCGGGGACGGTGTGCAATCAGGAACACATCATCAAAACAAGAATATCAAAATGTCTAAAGAAAAAAGAAACACACTTGACGGCACGCTTTCCATGCGTAAGCTCGTCATGTTTGCAGTGGCTGTCGTCGTTACGGCCATACTGTGGAACCTGCCTCTTGATGCCTACGGCATTGATGGGCTGACTGTAGTGCAGGAGCGCGTCATTGCCGTCTTCGCCTTCGCCACCATCCTGTGGGTGACGGAAGCCATTCCCTCATGGGCCACTTCCGTCTCGATCATCGGCCTGTTGCTGCTCACGGTGTCGGACAACTCGTTCAATATCTTCCGCACCGGAATAGAGAAGGAGGAACTCATCAGCTACAAGGCACTTATGGCCACCTTTGCCGACCCCATCATCATCCTTTTCCTCGGTGGGTTCACGCTGGCCATTGCCGCCACCAAGTCGGGGCTTGACGTGCTGCTGGCACGCACCCTGCTCAAGCCCTTCGGGACGAAGAGTGAGTATGTGCTGCTCGGGTTCATCCTCATCACGGGTGTCTTCTCCATGTTTGTCAGCAACACCGCCACCGCTGCCATGATGCTCACCTTCCTGACACCGGTGTTCAAGGCACTGCCCCCTGAAGGAAAAGGCCGTGTGGCCCTTACGCTGGCCATCCCCGTGGCTGCCAACATCGGCGGTATGGGCACAATCATCGGAACGCCGCCCAACGCCATCGTGCAGAAATACCTGAACGATCCGGACGGGCTGAACATGAACCTCGGTTTCGGCGAGTGGATGGCCTTCATGCTGCCGCTTACCATTGTCCTGCTGCTCATCGGATGGCTGTTGCTGCTCAGGTTCTTCCCCTTCACGAAGAAGACCATAGAGCTGGAAATCGAGGGTGAGGTGCAGCACAACTGGCGCACGGTGGTCGTGGCCGTGACCTTCATCGCTACCGTGCTGCTCTGGGTGTTCGACAAGAAGACCGGCGTAGGTTCCAACACCGTGGCCATGGTGCCCATCGCGGTGTTTGCATTCACGGGAGTCATCACGGGCAGGGACCTGCAGGAAATCAACTGGAGTGTCATCTGGATGGTGGCAGGAGGCTTTGCCCTCGGACTGGCACTCAACGAGTCGGGACTGGCCGAGAACGCCATCGAGAGCATACCGTTCGCTTCCTGGTCGCCTGTTGTCATCCTGCTCATATCTGGTCTCATCTGCTACATCCTTTCCAACTTCATCTCCAACACTGCAACCGCGGCACTGCTCGTGCCCATCCTCGCTGTGGTTTGCAAGGGCATGGGTCCGTCGCTTGCCAGCATCGGCGGCACACCCACCGTGCTCATCGGCATCGCCATCGCTGCTTCCGTGGCCATGACACTGCCCATCAGTACGCCTCCGAACGCCATCGCCCATTCCACGGGCCTGGTGAAGCAGGAAGAGATGATGAAGATAGGTATCACCATGGGTGTGATCGGCCTCGTGCTGGGCTATTCCATGCTCTTCCTGCTGGGAGAACTGCACGTGCTCTGATCCATCCGTTTCCATAGATACAGGAAAAGTGGAGAGTTCCGGTCACCACACTGGAGCTCTCCACTTTTCTTTTGCCCGTTTCCCTTATGCTGCAACGTCCCGGCGCGGGCTGCCTGTGGCCGTTACGCTTGCTGTCTGCGGTCGCTGCCCTCCCGCCTCGGATCATCCGTCCTTTCCCTGGATATGGCACAGGGCGGCGCCTATGGCTGTGCAGAATTCCGCGTGCTGCGGTATGTGGAACTTCACGCCGTAGAGCCGTTCCGTTGCAGGAAACACGCGCTGGCACAGCGGAAGCATGGCCAGGTTGCCTATCATGACGAACTCGCGGATGCCGCTGCCCAGGGACGACAGTATGGACGCGCTGCAGATGGACTGCAGCACCATCCAGATAAGCCCCAGGGCGATGTCCTCGCGCGATGCGTTGCTCTTGGCGTTGCCCCACAGCGATGCGATGGCATCCATGGGCAGTCCGGGCAGGGGGTTGGCGCTGATGTCGCTGATAAGCACGTTGATGTGGGAAATGTCGCCCTCTTCAGCCAGTGCGGAGACCTGCTTGATGTCATCGGTCTTGAGCAGCAGCCGGGACAGTCCCTGAAGGGTTCCGCCGCCTATGCCTATGCCCCCGATGTGCTCTATGTGGCTGCCGTCGCATTTCACGATGGACGTGCCCGTGCCCATGCTCACCACCATCATGCGTTCCAGGCTGGTGTCGAAACGTGCGCCCAGGCCGTCGGCCAGGAATTCCTGTGCTTTCGCTGTGGGCAGGCCATAGACGGGCTTGTCTATGTACGCGCTTCCCACGCCCGTGAGCATCACCTGCTCCACGTCGGCAAGCGAGATCCTGTTGTCGTAGAGATACTTGCCGAATGCGCCGTAGAGCGATGTCACCGGGTCGGTGGCCTTGATGCGGATGGGTGATACCACAAGCCCGTCGGGTCCTATGCCCACTATCTTTGTCGTGCTGATGCCTACGTCTATGCCGATTACAACTCCCATATCATTTCCTTTTTTAACAATTGATGGCGCAAATGTAGCAAAAAAAGCCTGTCCGCTCCTATTAATCCTTAATTATTTGTATGTTTGCAGCTGTCTAATCGCAAAAAGGAAGCCCTGTCCATGCGCACAGCGGGTGTGAGGGGGCAGGGACCGTGGAAAGGAAAACCGTAAAAGTTATGGAAAAAGAGCACCTGAATGTGGTGGCCGCCGTTGTGGAGCAGGATGGCCGCTATCTGTGTACGCAGCGTTGCCGTTCACACCTGGACTACATCACCGAGCACTGGGAGTTTCCGGGCGGAAAGGTAAGGGAGGGCGAACCGCTGCGCGATGCGCTCATCAGGGAAATCAGGGAGGAAATGGACTGGGACATCTACGTAGGCCGTGAACTGGCCACAGTGGAATATGACTATCCCGACTTCAGCATCACGCTTACAGCCTTTCTCTGTAAGGGTGGGGCTGGAGAGTTCAAGCTCTTCGAGCACCTCAAGGCACTGTGGCTGCTGCCCGAAGAGCTTCAGTCGCTGAACTGGACGGGTGCCGACCGCGTGCTGGTGGACCGCATCCTGTACACTCAGCGGTAGAGATACCAGTCGAGACCGCAGGCCTGTCCGTAGTCGCGCAGCAGCCGGGCTATGTATGCGGCTGTTTCGCCCACGCTGCCGGCATTGCCGTCGTAGCCGTTGACAAGCACCACGATGTGGCGCGTCTGCGGCCTGATTTTCGTGCGCTCATGGTCGCTTGTGGGCGTGCCCACACCTCCATCCGCATCGCGGTAAACGGGCAGCCCGGCAATGTTGAGCAGTCCGCGCCCGATGCCCTCGTAGGGCTCACCCTCGCGTCCTATACCCAGGGTGAGCGTGTCGCCCTCGAACCTGTCGGCATCGAAAGCGCCGATACTGTAGCCGCTCACCATGCTGGCCAGATTGACCAGGTCCACGAGCGTATCTACCCGGTAGAGCGGCTTGCCCTGCAGCACACGGCGCACCAGGGCCTCGGCCGACGGGCGGTAGCGCGAAGGGTCCTTGCCACAGGCACGATACACGCGGCGGGTGGCAGCAATGCCCGGCACATCCTTCAGCGACTCCGTGGTGAGCCGGCCGCGCATGTCGGTCTCCACGCGCGCAATCTCCTGCCACAGTGCCTCTGAACAGGGCGTGTTCACCACCTGTGCCTCGATACAGGCACCCACAAATCCTGGACAAACGCCCGCAATCTCGTCTGATACTATGATTTTCATCCTTTCCTGGCTTTATCTTGTCTGTTCCACATCTTCTTTCAGCGCATACACCTTGTGCGAGTATTTGCCCACTGTGGTGAGAGGTGATTCGGGTTCGGAAACCCATCGCCGAAGCTCACGCCATGCCGTGCTGTGCTTCAGGCCCGTCAGCCGCATGTAGTCCGACAGGCTGGCGTAGGGATGCTGCGCCAGAAAGTCCATGAGCGCGGCCTTGCGCCCGTCCTCGGTCAGCTGCGACTGCCCGGAGCGGATGGTCTTCACCGTGGCCGACCGCTCGAGCCGCGTGTTGAGGTTCACGTCGTTCACGAACGCCGGGTCAGGCCTGTAGCTGATGCTGCCCACCCTGATGCTCGATGCGTTGCGGTGCGAACCGGTCTGCTCCGACTCCTCACGCTCGGCTCCCGGCCTCAGCTCAAGCGTGGGCGTGAACCTGCCCAGCCCGTCGATCTTCACCGAGTAGCCCGTGCTCATCCATAGCCTCATGGCCTGAGGCAGCGCGGTCAGTACACCTGCCACCACCCCCTTGGAGAATCCTGCTGTGGAGCTGATGTGTTCTATCAGCTGGTCGTTTTCCATGGACCTCAGTCCAATCAGTCGCGGATAGAGACACTTGCGGCCGTCTTCCTGTTGGAGATTGCACTCCTGCATAACATAATTTGCCATAGTCTGTTAGATTTAAATAGTGAAACGGTAATGTTACTGAAAACAATGCTCAGGGCTGAACCCTGCTGTGTCGTAATAGATAGATGACGGTATTCCATCCACAAAGATAAACAAAACAGACCGGACTTCCAAATGTTTCAGGAGGAAAGTTGGAAACAGTGAAGGAAAAACTTCGGAAAAGCGAAGTGAAAGGTTTTCCGCGCTTAAGTGCAATCTCCAGTTCACGCCGTGAAATATAGTGTTCACGCCGTGAAATATAGTGTTCACAGTGTGAACTATAGTGTTCACGCCGTGAACTGGACTTTTCCCTTCACCCTTTCCGCCTTTCCGGTTCGCTTTCCGGAACTTTCCGCTTCACTGTTCCGGACTTTCCCCTCCGGTCGGCGTAGCACAGCCCTCCAGTGGCTGGAAAAAGACGCTGGACACCTGGTGCAGAAAACCTGAATGTGCCGGAAGAAACTGCCGCGGAAACCGCAGGAACTGAAAAAAATGATTATCTTTGCATGATTAAAAAGCAATTGTTAGAAGTACAGTGATATGAAAATGGCAAAAGCAAAGCCTTTCATTAAATGGGTAGGTGGAAAACAACAGCTCACAGAGCAGCTTGAAGCACTGCTTCCGAATGATTTTACGAAAAGGGAGAATGTTACTTACATAGAACCTTTTGTAGGTGGCGGTGCCATGCTGTTTCATATGTTGCAGACATATCCGAACATTAAATCTGCGGTTATCAATGATATTAATCCAGACCTGACTTTATGCTACAAAGTCGTGAGGGATAATCCTGCGGAATTGGTCAAGTCTCTTGAAAAAATACAGTCAGAATACTATGGATTGCACACGGAAGAAGGACGAAAAGATTTTTACCTTCTACAGCGCGAAAGGTTCAATTCAAAACCTTCAGATGAAATAGAAAATACGACATTATTCTTTTTTCTCAATAGAACTTGTTTTAATGGTCTTTTCCGAGTAAACAAATCGGGAAAGTTCAATGTGCCATTTGGAAAATATGTATCGCCAACAATATGTGATGCTGCTACTATTTATGCAGACAGTTCGCTTTTACAGAAAGTGCAGATAATGACAGGAGACTTCGAGCAGACTTTTACGAAAATAAACGGCAATACATTCTTTTATTTCGACCCTCCATACAGACCTTTGAGCAATACTTCAAGTTTCAATGATTATACCAAAGAAAGTTTTAATGACGATGAACAAATCCGTTTAAAGATATTCTGCGATAGATTAGATGAACTTGGGGTGAATTTCATGTTGAGCAATTCCGATTGCTTAGGAAAGGATGGAATAGACCGCTTTTTTGATGACCTGTTTATTGACTATAGAATAGAAAGAGTATGGGCATCGAGAAGTGTGAATGCGGTAGCTTCAAAACGAGGGAAAATCTCGGAACTTCTTATACGGAACTACAATTGTTGTCCGAATATTCCTTTTTAGCATACAGTTCAACTAATTAATCCGAATTAAACAAATGAAATATCTTGGTTTACAGCCTCAGGTGTTAGCAAAAACATTCATGGATAATGTCCTGCACACAAATCGCGGTTTCAACTACTATGTTGATTGGAGTAATGTTGCGGGCTTTCAGGACTATCTTGTTGAAATTCATGCAATGGATATATTAATCTGTTGTGACGACGATTCCTTTGAAGAAAAGTTCCGCACACTTGTCACGAAACTTCCCAGTGTAATATTACTGTTTCCGTTTTTATTCGGATTGGCAAAGAGCGACAGGGAGAAGCTGTACAAAGACAGGGATAAACTGATTATCATTCAGGAAGAATTGGATAAGGAAGACCATCTGGTTTATAGCTTTTCTAAGTCTCTTGGAAATATTGACGAAAAGGACATAAAGAAGTATTATGATTTCTTTGTTCAAATGGGTTTGAAGCATTTGTATCAAAACATAATAGAGAAAAGCACATTGGATTATATAGCTGGTGTGTTGGTCGGTATGGATTCCAATGGCAGAAAGAACAGGGGAGGCAAAGCATTTGAACTAGCTTGTCAACCACTATTTGAGAAGATATGCAAGAAATATAACCTTGAATTGTTGCTTCAGAAACAATTCAAGGTACTTAGGGATTATGGTATGGATATATCAGAGGATATTGCCAACAGAAAGGCAGATTTCATATTAGTTGACCGAATGCAAAAGAAAGCCATCAATTTTGAGGTGAACTTTTACAATGGTACAGGATCAAAGCCAGAGGAGATTATAGATTCGTATATTAACCGTCAGAATGATTTGGCTGCGGATGGCATATGTTTCGGCTTAGTTACAGATGGCAATTGTTGGTCAAAGGCTACAAACCAACTGACAAAAGGGTTCAGGCATTTGGATTATTTATTGAATTTCTACTTGTTGAAGCATGGAATGCTGGAAGAGATAATTATCAAGCTTTTTGGAAAATGATAGAGTCCTACTACAAATCCTCCAATCACGATTTCACTTTGCTCCACGGTGACTGTTTCCAGCTGCTGCGTGAGTTTGACTTCAAGTTCAGCTGTATTTTTGCCGACCCTCCTTATTTTCTCTCAAATGGAGGTATCAGTGTCCAGTCGGGCAGGATCGTGAGCGTGGACAAGGGAGAGTGGGACAAGGGAAAGAGCCAGCAGGAGATGATGGATTTCAACAGGGGTTGGCTCAGCCTATGTCGTGACAAGCTCAGGGACAACGGCACTATCTGGATTTCCGGAACGTATCACAACATCTTTTCCGTGGCAAACTGTCTGACGGAACTGGGCTATAAGATTCTGAACGTGGTGACATGGGCCAAGACCAATCCACCGCCCAACATTTCGTGCCGCTATTTCACCTATAGCACGGAGTTCATCATCTGGGCGCGTAAAAGCGAGAGGAACCCCCACTATTTCAATTATGACCTGATGAGAAAGATAAACGGCGACAGGCAGATGACGGATGTGTGGCATCTGCCCGCTATTGCTCCGTGGGAAAAGTCATGCGGGAAGCATCCCACGCAGAAGCCTCTTGCCTTGTTGGCCAGAATCATCATGGCTTCAACCCGGCAGGGAGAATGGGTGCTCGACCCGTTTTGCGGAAGCTCGACAACAGGAATTGCCGCCAATCTCCTGGGTCGCCGTTTCCTGGGGATTGACCAGGAACAGGATTTCGTTGAAATGAGCAGGCGCAGACGTGAGGAACTAGACGAACAGCAGCTGTTCTGCAAATACCGTTCAAAAATCAAGGACATACAATTGATGGACTCTTGTTTGCCTTCGCTGGCAAATGATGGTTTGGACGTAGCGTGCTACACAGACTTGCCATTCTGACTTGCCGGATGAGCATTCCCACTCATGTGGGTAGAAAAAGCGTGCGGAAGTTGTCGGTATGTGAAGAGTTTTTCGTAACTTTGCATTGCCTGAACCTTTTCATATTAACCTTTGTAACGCAGCGCGGGGTTGTGTGGAATCACCGGCATGGCAGAACGGTGGCCGTTGGCCATAATGACACATTAATAATATATAGTGCTGCGCATAGAAAAACATACAAAAACATGAAGAATTTCTTTCTTAAGACTTTGGCTGTCGGCATGACGTTGCTGTCGGCAGCGGGCTGTGGCTCTTCTGGGAGGGCCGACGGCGTGAAGCGCACGGCTGCGCTCGACAATGGCTTGTGGAACAAGTGCGAATGGATCTCTGCGGCCAATGCGCCAGTGGTCACGGGAGCTGTTCAGGGCGCGAACGAGCGTGCCGCCGACGGTGCCAGCTGGTTTCTCTCCACGGTGCGCAACGACAAGAAGGTGGTCAAGGCACAGTGGATGACTGCCGGGCTGGGTGTCTATCAGCTGTTCGTGAACGGGCAGCCTGTCGGCAAGGAAATCCTGAAGCCCGGTTTCACACATTATGAAAAGACCAAGCGTTCTTTTACTTACGATGTCACCAAGGCTATGGCCACCAAGGCCGGTGAGGAAAATGTCTTCTCCGTGCAGGTGACACCGGGCTGGTGGGCCGACAAGATCGTGACTCCTGGAGGCCATGACGGGATGATTGGCAAGAAAGTGGCTTTCAGGGGTGTGCTTGAACTGACGTTTGCAGACGGAAGCAAGAGACATTTCGGTACGAACACTGCTGACTGGAAGGCTGGAATAGCCGGTCCGGTGAAGCATGCGGCCATCTTTGACGGTGAGGAGTATGATGCGCGTGAACTGCCGGGCTACGCTACTCCGGAGAAGCTTTCGACGCCAGAGGTGAATACGGAGTTCCGGGGTGAGATATTGCCTTCGGAGGGTGCGGAAATCTATTTGCGTGAGGACCTTGCGCTCAGTCCGCAGAAGGCATATGTCTGGCAGGATGTGACGGGTGCAACGGATGAGGCTTATGGCAAGATAGTCGTGAAGCGCGAATATGCTGACGGCGAGGAAATGGTGGTGCATCCGGGCGAGACGCTGGTGGTGGACTTCGGCCAGAACTGTGCGGCTGTGCCTTCGTTTGAGTTCAGTGCAAAGGAGGGTACACGCCTGACCTGTCTGCCAGCCGAGCTGCTCAACGACGGCAACGGTGCCAAGAGCCGTGGCATGGATGGGCCGGAAGGCAGTTGCCACCGTCTGAATCTCCGCATTCCGGATATAGGCATGTTGCTGCACTATACGTTTGCGAAGAATGACGGTTATGTGGCCTACCATCCGCAGTGCACGTTCTATGGCTATCGTTTCGTTTCGGTCATGGCAACGGATGAGGTGCGTATCAAGTCCATCAAGTCTGTACCCGTGACATCCATTTCGAAGGACATGGAAACCGGAAAGCTCACGACAGGCAACGAACTGGTCAACCGCCTCATTTCCAACACCGTATGGGGGCAGCTTTCCAACTATCTCTCCGTGCCTACCGACTGTCCGCAGCGCAACGAGCGGTTGGGGTGGACGGCCGATACGCAGGTGTTCTCGGAGACGGGTACGTTCTTTGCCAACACTGACCGCTTCTTCCACAAGTGGCTGCGTGACATGCGTGACACGCAGAATGAGCACGGCAGCTATCCTGGTGTGGCTCCGCTGGCACAGTATGGCGCGGCTCCTACCGACATGTGCCGTGTGGGATGGGCTGACGCCGGCGTCATCGTGCCGTGGGTGGTATGGAAACAGTTCGGCGACAACAGTATTGTAGATGAGAGCTGGGCTTCTATGGAGAAGTTCATGGACCATATCAATGAAACCAAGTACGACCACCACGCGCTGGCTGCCGAGAACGACAATTTCCAGTGGGCCGACTGGCTGAGCTACGAGCCGCTGGAGAGCTGTGGAGGCAGCATACGGATGGTGGACGAGAACGGCAATCATGTCAATCGTCCCGAGACCTATGTATATTGGAATTACCTGTGTGCCAGCTACTGGTGCATGGATGCCGGCATGATGCGTGACATGGCCAGGGCTACCGGACGCAATGCCGCCAAGTATGAAGCCATGGAGGAAGCGGCACGGGCCTATCTGCGTGAGCAGTTCCTCAATGGTGACGGGACTTTCAAGACCGACATCCTCAACACTATGCAGACACCGGCTCTCTTTGCCTTGAAGAACCTGCTGGTGGAAGGGAAGGCCAAGGAGAATATGATTGCCCGGCTGCGCAAGAACTTTGCCGACCATGGCAATTGTCTGCAGACGGGATTCCTGGGCACATCAATCCTCATGGGCACGCTCACGGAAAACGGTATGGTGGACATTGCTTATGAACTGCTTTTCCAGCGCAAGAACCCCAGCTGGCTGTATTCTGTGGACAATGGTGCCACAACAATCTGGGAACGCTGGAACAGCTATATGATAGACAAGGGCATGGGACCGCAGGGCATGAACAGCTTCAACCATTATGCCTATGGTGCTGTGTGCGAATGGATGTGGGAGACCATGGCTGGAATAGCCGCCGATACGGATCAGCCTGGCTTCAGGCACATTATCATGAAGCCTGTTCCAGACAAGCGTCTTGGCTTTGTGAAGGCGGAATATAAATCGGCGGCCGGACTCATCAGGAGTGAATGGAAGTATGAGGGCGACAAATGGATCTGGAACTTCACTGTTCCGAAGGGCGCTACTGCTTCTGTGACGTTGCCGGGTGAGAGTGCTGCCAAAGAGTACACAGCCGGAAGCTATCGCGTGGAGAAATAGGACAGTCTGAAGGCAGACTGCCGTAAAGGAAAGCAGACACACATTGCTGCAATAAACAGGTGTGTCTGCTTTTTTCATGAAAAAAAGACCGGCATCCTGGATGGTTTTCCCTGCGGATGCCGGTCTTTATGTTTCCTTATTGTCCGAGTCCTGTTGTCAGTCCAGCATAGCGAGGAATTCTTCTTCGCTGACGATGCGCACGCCCAGCTTCTCTGCTTTCTGCAATTTGGAAGGTCCCATGTTGTCACCAGCCAGGATGAACGATGTCTTTCCGCTGATGGAGCCTACGTTCTTGCCTCCATGCTGTTCTATCATGGCTTTGTATTCGTCTCGGCTGTGTTTGCTGAATACACCGCTGATGACAATGCTCATGCCTTGCAGACGGTCTGAAGTGGCGGTCAGGCTGTCGGAACTGATGGCCATTTGCAGTCCGTAGGCGCGTAGGCGTTCAATGATTTCCAGATTGGCAGGAACGTGGAAATAGTCTATCACACTGCGTGCCATGACCGCTCCGATTCCTTCTATTTCCATGAGTTCTTCAGCTCCTGCGGACATGAGTGCGTCGATTGACTTGAAATGCCGTGCCAGCAGACGGGCAGAGGTCTCGCCGACAAAACGGATGCCTAATGCAAAGACCACACGCTCAAAGGGTATGGACTTGGAGGCTTCAATGCCGCGTACGATTTTCTGTGCCGACCGCTCCCGGTTGCCGTCGCCATTGATGTCCTGTACGGAAATACGGTAGAGGTCGGCTACGTTACGGACGAGTCCGCGCCTGAAATATTCGTCAATGGTCTCAGGCCCGAGCGAGTCGATGTTCATGGCCTTGCGTGCGATGAAGTGCTCGATGCGTCCCTTGATCTGTGGCGGGCATCCTGTGTCGTTCGGACAGTAGTAAGCAGCTTCTCCTTCATAGCGCACCAATGGAGTACCGCATTCAGGACAGTGGTCAATGAACCGGACAGCCGGTGCGTTCTCGGGTCGTCGGGTTGTCTCCACCCCGACAATCTTGGGTATGATTTCACCACCTTTCTCCACATAGACATAGTCACCGAGATGCAGGTCGAAACTGCGGATGAAGTCCTCATTGTTCAGTGTAGCGCGTTTCACAGTTGTACCGGCTAACTGGACTGGATCCATGTTGGCTACGGGAGTGACGGCACCGGTTCGTCCTACCTGATAGGTCACTTCGCGCAACTGTGTGCATGCGCGTTCTGCCTTGAACTTGTAGGCGATGGCCCAGCGTGGACTCTTTGCCGTGAATCCCAACGTGCGCTGTTGGCTGAGAGAATTGACCTTGAGCACTATTCCGTCAGTGGCTACGGGTAGCGTTTTCCTGGCAATGTCCCAATGCTCGATGAATTGGAAAATCTCGTCAAGTGTCGCGGCTTTTTTCATTCCTTGGCTGATCTTGAATCCCCAGCTGGCCGCCTGTTGCAGGTTTTCATAGTGCCCGTCGGAAGGTAACTGCTTTCCAAGAAGATAGTATAGGTAGGCGTCAAGGCGTCTGGATGCTACGAGCCTTGAACTTTGGCTCTTGAGCGTTCCGCTTGCAGCGTTGCGTGGATTGGCAAAAAGAGGTTCCTCGGCTGCCTCGCGTTCGGCATTCAGATGCTCAAATATATTCCATGGCATGAGAATCTCTCCACGTATTTCAAATGAGGCAGGATAGCCTTGTCCGGAAAGTACCAGCGGGATGGAACGGATGGTCTTCACGTTGGCCGTTACGTCATCGCCATGTACTCCATCGCCACGGGTTACAGCCTGTTTCAGACGGCCATGTTCATAAATAAGTGAAATGGATAGTCCGTCATATTTCAGTTCGCAACATACTTCAAAAGCTGATCCCCCCAGGCCTTTTCTGACACTGTCATACCATTCAGATACTTCTTGCCGGTTGTAGGTGTTGGCCAGTGAGAGCATGGGATATCTATGACTCACCTGTACGAATCCTTCTGTCAGGTCACTGCCCACGCGTTGTGTAGGTGAGTTGGGATCCTGTAGTTCAGGATGTCGTGCCTCCAGTTCTTGAAGCTCGCGCATGAGTTGGTCAAAGTCGAAGTCGGAGATTTCAGGAGCGTTCTTCACATAATAGTTATAATTGTGCTGATGCAGTTCATTGCGAAGCTGAAGAATGCGTTCTTTTTCGTTCATGATTCATTGGATTTAGTCTTGCAAACTTACGTAAAATCGTGCAGAAATGCAAAAAAATGTTTGTGAAAGGGATATAACATGTTGGTTCATGGAGGGGTTGTCCTAACGGATGTCAGCGGTTTCCATGCAGGATGACATAGATAACGACGGGGGCACCAATAAGTGGTGTCACCGCATTGAGCGGTATGACCTGTCCTTGGGATGGCAATGTACATACGATATTGCATGCCAATGCGACAATTGCCCCGAGTAGGATAGTTGCAGGAAGCAGGATGTGGTAGTCATCGCTTTTGAACAGTAGCCTTGCAAGATGAGGGACTGCCAGACCAATGAACGCAACAGGTCCACAGAATGCAGTCGCTATAGCCGTTAGCAATCCTGTAATCAGCAGTATCATTTTGAAAATATGCTGTGTGTCGATTCCCAGATTCTCGGCATATTGTTCACCCAGTAACAGTATGTTCAGGGATTTTACCATGATGGCAGACAGGGTTAGGCCTATCAATACGATAATTGAGAACAAAGGTATCAAATCCATTGTTACTCCACTAAAGCTACCCATACCCCATGTCACGTATGAACGGAGACTGGCATTGTCGGCCATGCAGTTGAGTAGCATGATGGCTGATGAGGTCATGTAGCCGACCATGATACCGATAATCAGTAGCATGATTGCATTCCTGACGAAGGAAGCAAAAAAATAAATGATAGATATTACTGCCATAGCTCCAATGAACGCGGCTATTAAGGCTGCAATGAAACCGAATGCAGTGAAAATGCCTATGGACAGTGCACCGCCGGAAACAAGCATGACAATAGCAACACCTAAAGCTGCACCGCTGCTGACTCCGAATACTGATGGACCGGCTAAAGGGTTGCGGAAGGCAGCCTGAAGCAGTAAGCCACTGACAGATAGTGACGCACCGCAAAGGACGGCAGTCAGGGCCTGCGGAAGACGTGAGTCAAGTACAATGAAATGCCAGCTCTCTTTTGTCCCCTCTTCACCTATAATGATGCGAAGGACTTCGTTCGCTGGAATTCTGACACTTCCAGTCAATAGATTGAGGAAGAAAAGTGAAAGAAGCAAGAAGCACAGTAGTGCCCATTGATAGCTTTTCATGACCATAAAAAACGGTATGTCCGTATGATGGCGAACATACCGCAAGGAGGGTATAAGTTAAATTTTCAGTTCTTTCAGTATATTGGTAATGCGCTGCAGGGTGGTCAGCCTGGTCGGAACCAGCGGCAGTCGCAGGACGTTCTCTATGAACCCCATTTCGTGGAGTAATGCTTTTACACCTGCGGGATTCCCGTCAACGAAAAGCAATGAATACAGTTCTGTGAAGCGGTGGTGTATTTTCCGTGCCGGTTCATACTCACCTTTGAATTCAAGTCGAATCATGCGGGAAAATTCCTTTGGTAAAGCATTGCCAATAACGGAAATGGCACCGGCTGCACCGCTGGCAACCATGGAAAATGTCAAGGCATCATCACCGCTGAGCACATCAAAGCGATTTGGCTTTCCCTTGATAATTTCATCGACCTGTTCAAGACTACCACTGGCTTCCTTGATGGCTACAATGTTTTCACAGTCATTGGCCAGGCGTATGGTTGTGGAAGATTTCATATTGATTCCTGTCCGTCCGGGAACATTGTAAAGGACAACAGGCAGTGGGCTGGCTTCTGCCAAGGTCTTGAAATGCTGGTATAGTCCTTCTTGTGAGGGTTTGTTGTAGTAAGGACATACACTGAGAACGCCGTCTATTCCGGTCCAGTCTGTGGCTTTAAGTTCTTCGACAACGGCCATGGTATTAAAGCCTCCGCATCCCATAAGGATGGGTACCCTGCCTTTGTTGATATCTACAACAAGATTCTTGATTTCTGTTTTCTCTTCTTTAGACAGACATGGTGTTTCTCCTGTCGTTGCCAGAATACATAGAAAATCTGCTCCGTTCTGCAATTGATATTCTACAAGCCTTTTAAGGGATTTGTAATCGATTTGTCCGTCTGGAGTAAAGGGTGTGATAAGGGCAACGCCCAATCCTCTGAATATATTACGTGCCATAAAAATAGCTTAAACTTTCATTTCGCTGCAAAGGTACGAAAATATATGGAAAAGGTGAAATGAAATGTCAGCAGTTTTGATAAATTGATACTTTTTCAGCTTTTATCCTGTCTTTTTGTCATTTGGGTTTTACAACTTAGTGGCTACCGATATACAGGAACAGCATGCCCAGCAATACCAGCAATAAGTCAATGGCTTTGCCTTTGAGGTTCTTTTCATGGAATATGGCAGCACCGAACAGGAAACTTACGACAACGCTGCTGCGTCGCACCATGGATATGATGGAAATCATGGCGCCTGGAAGACTTAGGGAATAGAAATAGATGAAGTCTGCTGTACATAGAAATACGCTGATTCCCACAATGGACCATCGCCAGTTGAATGGTGTCGTTTTCTTACGCTTAGGTTTCCATATCAACAATAGCATCAGTCCCATCAGCATCATTTGGTAGATGTTGTACCAACTTTGCACGCACATACGGTCAATGCCTATTCCGCCGTCTGCCGTGCTTGCCATCAGATATTTGTCATATAGTCCGCTTACGGCTCCCAGTAAGGCTGATAGTACAAGGAAGTATATCCACTTGTTATGTCTGAAATCTATTCCTTCCTTTCGTCCACTGTGACTCAGAAGAAAGAAGGAAATAATGGCAAGGACGACACCTATAACCTGATATGTGTTAAGATGCTCACCGAATACCATGACAGCCCCAATTAAGGTCATGACAGGACGGGTAGCGTTGACAGGACCGACAATGGTCAGGGGCAGATGTTTCATGGCCATATAGCCAAAAAGCCATGATGACAGTACGATTAGGCTTTTCAGAAGGATATACTTGTGTGTTTCCCAGCCACCGGATGTTACTTGGAAGACTGTTCCGTCCAGACAATCGGTTGTTAGAGAAAGTATGATGAATGTGGAGAATATTAGAGATGAAAATACTGTATTGAGAAACAGTACGGGCAAAACGGCATTAGACGATAGGGCGTGCTTCTTGAATACATCGTAGAATCCCAGAAGTGCGGCGGAACAGAATGCCAGAATCAACCACATGTTATGTTGCTTTTATTGTCGGTGTTCAGTAAACCACGTCTTCCAGGAAAAGTGCGTGCCCCGGCATGCTTTCCCCTGCTTCAGTCCGTGATTTCCCGGCTACGACTCGGTCGAAATCATCGATATTCATGCGTCCCCGTCCAACTTCGATCAATGTGCCTACAACAGCACGTACCATATTGCGCAGGAATCTGTTGGCTGTAATCACGAAATGCCAGTTCCCGTTGCCATCGTCCACCCATCTGGCTTCGTCAATACGGCAGATTGTTGTCTTCACGTCTGTGTGCGACTTGCAGAAAGCACCGAAGTCGCTTGCTTCCAGCAGATGGGACGCAGCCTCGTTCATTGCATTGAAGTCAAGTGGATAGTGCAGTTCACACGAATAGATTCTATTGAAAGGATTTTTCCTTGTATGGATATAATAATGATAGGTTCTGCTTTTTGCGCTGAAGCGTGCGTGCATTTCTGTGCTCACCGGTTCCATCCTGTCAACAGCAATATCCCTGGGAAGAATCCGGTTAAGTCGATATGCCATGTGTTCACAGTCCAATGCGGATTCATGGTCAAAGTGAGCTGCCATTCTGCGTGCGTGTACACCGGCATCTGTGCGTCCTGCCCCCACTACGTTCACTTCTTTCCTGATCAATATGCCCAGTGCTTTCTGTAGTTCAGCCTGCACAGAGTTTCCATTTGGCTGTATTTGCCAGCCGTGGTAGTTGGTCCCGTCATAGGAAAAGTAGATGAAATATCGCTGCATCGGCTTATTTCCTTGCATGTTCACGCTTGGCTGTCCGTTTGAAGAATTGTCTGTGGAACTTGTCTTCGGCTTTGATGATGCGCAGCACTTTCTGTGCGGAAAGCACTCTCATGAACTTGTTGTGATAGTCGCGTTGGATTTCTTTCTGTTCAATTTCATTCTCGTCTTTCTGTTTGATAGCTTTGGCACATTCTTTTTCGTCCGTCATGTTTACAAACCTGTCCATGCGGTCTTGATTGAATATGGTCAGCTGTTTTTTTCGCATTTCGCGATAGAGCGGGAAAAACTGTGAGGCTTCTGCGGGACTAAGACCAGCCTCTGTCACGATAAACTGTTCCAGTTCGCGTTCGAACTGTTCCGGGTTGAAACCGTTCGGGCGCTGTGCATCGACAGTGAGTGCCACAAGCAGCGTGGCCAGGAAGAGTATGTGTTTTCTGAACATAGCTGCGATTTTTTCAGTAGTCTGCCATTAGGGCATATATGTCATCATTGTCTATCATGGCATAGTCTGCTGCTGCATCAATGGAGGTATATATTGCAGTGGCCATGTCTTGTCCGGCATCGGGCTCGGGAGCTGTTGCTGCCTCGTTGAATGTCTGGTTCATGTAGAAGAATGTGCCGAAGACGGCGATGCATGCACATGCAGCGGCAGTGATGACCGGACGCAGTTTCCTCCAAACGCCCATTTTCACCACCTGTGCGTTTCCTGCCTTTTCGGGCAGATGTTCCATCAGCTGTGTCTCAAACTGCTCAAAGTAGCCATCGGGCACCCTGAACGGTTGTTTTTTGCCGAAATTCTGTTTCAGCCAGAGTTCTTCTGATTCCATGTCTTCTTTTATTTTAAGTATGTGACGTTTCAAACTGCCGATGGTTTAGTCGTGGTGTTTGAAATACTCGGTAATTTTTTTCACTGCCAGATGGTAGCTGGCTTTAAGTGCTCCTTCCGATGTATGCAGGAGTTTGCTGATATCTGCATATTTCATTTCATCGAAATATCTGAGATTGAAGACTGTCCGCTGTACATCGGGCAGGGAGGCTATGGCTTCCTGCAGTTGTGCTTCAGTCTCGTCACCGTCGAAATAGGCATCGGCCATGAGTCTTGATGCCAGGTTCAATTCTTCTTCTCCGTCTATTGACAACCTGTTTTTTTTCCTGCGCATGAAGTCGAGTGCTTCATTGATGGCGATGCGGTAGAGCCAGGTGGATATTTTCGACTGTTCTCTGAAGTCATCGAGCCGGTCCCAGGCTTTCAGGAACACGTTCTGCAGCACGTCATTGGCATCATCGTGTGAGATGACTATGCGACGTATGGTCCAATACAGCGGTTCGCTGTATTTCCTGACTGCTCCGGAAAACTCTTTCCTCAGGTCGTGCTGTCTGTCTGGTATGTTTTCGTTGTCTCCCGTCATTTCATGAATGCCGTCAGCTGTTTGTAGATCAGGTTGTCATAGCCATATATGTCCTCATACTTGCGGAGCCGTCCCTTGTTTTCACGGTCGGGATAAAGTGTATAATAGGCTATATAGAGCGGGACTTGTGGCTCCACCTTCACACTGTTGATGAGTTTTTTCCTGTCAGGCTTCTCCGTTTGGGGTGTGTTGGGGTCGGCCAGGGCGTGCAGGTCGGCTTTCATGGAGTAGTCTATCCTGTCGAGTGTCTCTCCGTTTCCGGGCCCTAACAGGAATCTGGCCAATTCAAAGGGCTTTTCCACCCGCACGCATCCATGTGATATGGTGCGTCTGCTGCGTGCGAAGGCTGCCGGGTTGGAGGTGTCGTGCAGGAATACTGAGAAGTTGTTGTCGAAACGGAATATGATTCGTCCGAGCGAATTGCCTTCGCCTCCTTCCTGTACCACGAGATATCCTTTGTCCTTGAGCAGCTGCGCAGTGACTTCTTCTTGTGGAATGCGTTTCCCCGATTGCCGTTCCATCACGAAGTAGTTGTTGCGTGCGAAATAGGCACTGTCGCCCACGTGGTGCATTACCTCATGTTCCACAATGCTGCGCGGTATGATCCATTGAGGATTGACATCTATGCGCATCATGCGGCTGGTGAGCAGTGGGGTCTTGGTTTTCATCGCACCGCACACAATGCGCATGGTGAGTGTGCTGTCTCCATCTACGGCTTCAAGCTGCTGGGCGGCTATGTTCACCATGACATATTTGTCGTGCATTTCCGGCTGGTCATCGGTCTTCCAGCGGCATCGTTCCATGTTGCAGAGTGCCCGGATGCGCTCGTCCCTGGTGGCTGATTGTGCAAAGGCATCCTTCAGCTGCCGGTAGAATGCACTCCGTGGTTGCGCCTGGCGGATAAGTATGGCGGCACTGTCCTGTCTCACCTTGTCGAGCAAGGACGTGCAGTAGGCTTCGTCCGGTCGCTTCACTGGTATGTCGAACAATCGCTGGAACTCCCTGCCTGTAGAGTCTCCCGCTACCGGGTCAATGCGGTTGAGCAGCCGTCCTGGGTTGACAAATCCGAATTGCAGTCCCGTCACATAGTTTACATAGGCCTTGGTCAGGTTATACTCAAGTCGCGCCATGACGGCCTGTATGCAGTTCCCCGTACTGTCAAAGCGGAGCGTCCGGGCGCGTTGCAGGTCTTCGGCGATGTGCTCCGTCCGGAAGGAGCGTGGCGTGAATCCCATGTCTCCCACCTCCTTCAGATAGCGGAGCAGGGTGTCGGCTTCCTGTCTCACGCCATGCCGGTCTATCCACAGCAGACGGCCACCCGAACGGTAGTGCCGTTTTGCCTGTCTGTCGGCGAAGAGCGATGAGGTGTCTTCGCGTACCATGTGGAGCACGCCCTTGCGCACGTCCTCTGTGTCCATTCTGAACTGTGGGTCTGCCAGACCACTGAAGGACTCCAACGTGATTTCCTCGTGTCCATCACGTTTGTCGCTACAGCCCACTGCTGCCATCACTATTGTGGCGCAGATGATGCACTGCACCAGATGGCACAGAGTATGGTGTATGGGGGACAATCGGCAGGATGCTGTTTCTTTCATTCAAATGTGTCTTGTTGTCCGGGGCGTTTCCTGGAAAAACAGGCCAAAGTTACAATAAAAAATCCGTAAACGGTCATTGTGTGTCTGGAAAATCCGTTTCCCCTGTTTCTTCAGGCCATGGATGGTCTTCACTGTAGGGGCGGGCAGGGTGGTGGCTATCTCCCAAAAACAGGCGGAACACCTGTGTCAGCATAATGCAAACAGATGTTCCGCCTTCTATTAGTTGTTGTCTGATGGGGAATCCTCTTTTACCTGATGGAGATTTTCCGGGTTACCTTACCCACTTTCAGGATGTAGCAGCCTTTTGGAAGGCTCAGGTCGTAGGTCTTCTCATGTCCGTCCACCTTGACTTGCATGACGCACACTCCGGCTACATTATAAATGTAAAGCACCTGGCCGTTGGCTCCGGAAATGTGTACGCGTGAGTCGGTCACGCTGATTTCTATGCCCTGGAAATCATTGTCTATGATTTCTATTGCGTGTGCTGCATTTGCAGAAACCGGTGTCCCGAAGCACAGGGCTGCCGTAAATGCTAATGTGAGTATCTGTTTGACCATATAGTTGTCCTTTCTTTTATGTATGAATACATTTTCACGCAAAGATAGTCATTTTCCCGGTCTTCAGGATATTGTTGGGCAATTTTGGACGTGATTTTAAGAATGTTTAACCTATTCAGGAGATTTTTTTTTCATGTCAGTTTTTCCGCAACGCTTGTCCAGCTTTGCCACAGCTGGCCTTCCCTCTGTTTTTCCTCTCTCTTGGAGAGGGATGGGGAGAGACCCCTATATGGAGACATGTCCTGGTGCAGTTGCTGGGGGTGTGGGCGTCTCGCCCGCACTTCTGAACCGTAACACAGCAAAGCGTCAAGGTGACATTGACTGGGCTGTCTGGCAATGTGCGGGCGGGACGCCCACACCCCCAGCGGCATTCCCGGCAGTTTTCTGCTTCCGGAAGCTGAGTTGGACTCAAAAAATCAAAGTGTCAGAATTTTAACGGTTTTGCTTACACTTTGATTTTCAGTGGTCTTGAAAAAACGGTGGTTTTGAGCCGATTTTCATGTTAATAAGTGTAAATTGTCCGTTTTTTGCACAAAACGGAAAAATTAGTTAAGTGTTAGGGGGGAAACACTTAACTGTTTCTGAAAAATTAGTTAACTATTTTCGTTCCGGCACTTAAGTGTTTTTGAGGTAAAACTTAACTGTTTCGGGGCAAAAACTCAGGTTTTTCGGTCTCAAAACCGCGAT
>JBJEHA010000011.1:0-72818 GCA_051875605.1 Prevotella sp.
TTATAAATTCTGCAATTATAGTTTGATTAGGCTGACATAGGATAATCTTCTTCTTCATAACTATGATGATTATGTGTTTGATATAATTATATATTATATAATGTATAGGGATTCCTAATCGGTAAGCACAATTTTTGAGCTGTGGCCGTTGACACTGATGATGTAAGTTCCTTTTGCCAATGACGACACATCGAGCAGAGTCTCGTCGCCTGATGTGGTCTGTGTCATTATTGACACGCCTGAGATGGTACATACAGTGCATTTCAGTTGGCGTGCACCGCCGAGGAACACCTTGAATGCTCTGTCGCCCACCTGTGTGAATACCGTCCGCTGCCTGTCGGCTGTGATGGTGCCTATTCCTGTCGCTCTTCTGATGACCTCTTCCAGTCCCTCATAGGCATTGAACTTTCCGGCACCGGCCTGTACGGGATCGGCCATGAGCACATATTCGTCTTTGATGGCGGTTTTCTCTATGATTTCCTTCACGTCGTCAATGGTCAGTGTTGGGTCTGCTTCCAGCCACAGTGCAATGCCTCCGGCTACATGAGGGGTGGCCATGGATGTTCCGATGGACCATCCCTAGTTGTTGTCTCTTACCTCACCGCTTACCTTCGCTGCCACTTCTGATGTGCCCGGTGTGTAGTAACGGTTGTAGGAGGATATAATGGCTGCACCCGGAGCGCATACGTGGGGCAGGTTGCGTCCGTCTATGAGTGTTCCATAGGATGAGAACTCTGTGATTTCTCCTGATGAGATGTTGTAGGCTGCCGTATAGACTTGTCCATCAACGCATCCCCAGTAGGAGCTGGTGTTGTATGAGCCTACGGCCAGGATGTTGTTTCCTGTGGCCATGTCACTGATGGTGCCATTGGTCGATCCGTCTTCCCAGCCGTCTATCCCATTATTGCTGAGCCATGAGAACTCCCCATCGCAGAACACGTCAATGCGCTGTCCTTCGCTACCGGTCACGATGAATCCTATGGTACGTGTGCCGTCAGCGTTGGTCACCGTATTGTTGAAAAGCTGGTAGTCCACCACGGCATAGTAGCGTTTGCTGTCCTCATCGACCATCCCTCCAATGCCTATATAGCCGTCAAAATAGGTGCCCAGGGTCATGTCTTCGATGTCGGCATCTGATTCCTGATAATTGGATGAACTTACCCAGTATTTTCCTGTGCTCATTTCTTCTTGTGTCTCTACGCCATAGGTCTTGGCCACTCTGTTCCTGCTGTTGTTATAGATTACTGCCGTTACGGTAAACGGAGTCTCGTCGTTGCTGTATATGGCCACACTGCCCGCGCGCGTGTAAGTGGTCTTACTTCCGTTGTTGTAATCATAGCCTTCTATAAAAGTCTTCACTTCTGTGTCCTCGGCTGTAAGGGTCTTGTTCAAGGCTATCTTCATGTCGCCTTCGTTTCCTGCCGCTACGCAGATGATGGCATTGGCCTTTTCGGCGCATGCATCGAGGAATTGGTCTATGAGACCTTTCCCGTCGTGTGGGCCACTGTTGCTGCCCAGCGAGAGATTGATGACATAGGGCTTTCCTTGCTGCTCAGCATATTGTATGATGTAGTCCACTCCATAAGCGATGATGGCGTCATACAGGTCGCCACAGGCGGCCGCGATGTCAGCATCGTAGGCCACTCCATAGTAGGGGTTGGGCATTTCCTCCAGGGTGGAGGTCTTCAGGTCGCTGTTGGCTATGGCCACAGTGGCCGTTCCTCTGTATCCGCCTGCCATGGTGCCCATGGTGTGGGTGCCGTGATAGGTCGAACGGTCATCGGTCGTGAAGTTTGCCATGCTTTCACGGTCATAGAATTTCTCTTTCAGCAGGTCGGCATCGCTGGTGGCGTTCTGGTTGATGGTGAGGTGTCCGAGGAATCCCACACGCGACTTTCCCTCGCTGTCGAGGAAGTTGATGTGGTTGGGATCCAGGCCTGTATCCACGATACCGCAGACCACTCCTTTGCCCGTATAAGCCTGTTCGAGTCCTATTCCCTGGTGTATGTTCTCCACACCCGATGACTTCCGGGCGTTCAGCATCTTTGCCTTGACCGGGCGGGCCAGTTGCAGTCTTTTCACGCTCTTGAGCGATGCCACGCGTTCTACATCGTCAACGGGCATCGACACGAAGGCAAATCCATAGCGGCTGCGTAGCACGTTCACTCTTGCTGACTTCAGATCGTCTTCTGTGCTTCCGTCAGACAGACGTACAATGCCCAGTGTGTGCTGCTCGGGAACGCCCAAAGTGGTTTTCAGTTTCGATAGCGCGTGTAATACTGGTCATTGTCCATGTTTTTCTGCGCCAGTTTCATGTTGTGCAGCTGTGCCCGGCTGATGAGGTCCAGTCCCTGTTGTGCGGAGGCGGAAAACAACGAACTGGCCAGCAATGCGGTGATGAAAAGTCTTTTCATTATATCTTTTCCGGTTGATGATTTTGCTTAGTAGAAACGCAACATGAAAGAGAAAGCCTTATAGCTTTCCCTTTCGCTGTTGCTTTAGATAAAAGTTTTATGATTGAGTGATTAGTGTACGATAATCTTCTTGCCGTTCATGATGTATATGCCTGCAGGGAGCTGTCCAATCTGGCTATCGCTGGCATTCTTCAGTATGCGAATGCCCTGCAGATTATATACGTTGTTGCCGGTGGTGACGGCATTGATACTGCCTATGGCGGTGGCTTCGCTGATGCTTACTGCACTGGCTGCATTGACGGTGAAGGTGAACGCGCCCTCTGCTGTAGTGATATCCTCTCCGTTCACGGTCACTGTTATCTCAGTGCCTTCTGCAGGTGTCAGGCTGAGTTCTGTGCCTTGCAGTACGGTCAGTCCGTCTGTCCAGTTCTCGGGCGAGTTGATACGGTCGGCCACCAGGCTGATGTCGCTGGCCGGTACACCGTTGAGCGTGAAGCTCACCTCATAGCTTTCGGGTGTCTCCGAGGGGAATATCTTCACCACGTCACCATCGCCCAGGGTGAACATGTAGTTGGCAGGGCTACCGTAGCGTGTGCCTATTTCGCTGCCGTTCACATAGACATGTCCGTCCTGTGTCTGGAGGTTGCTGTCATACCAGGAAGTGTAGAAGGGATTGTCTCCCTCGTAGAACATCACCTCGTTATAGCCGCCGTTTGCGGTGATGGACTCTTCGCGATATTCTTTGGTGCGTGAAAGGCTGAAGTAGGTGAGGGCAGACGGTTCACGACCGATGTAGATGATAGCCTTCTGGTTGCGTTCTATTGCACCGGCGGAAACGTTCACCACCATGCCTTCTTGCACTTCAAAGTAGTACATGCCACCGTTGGAGGTCAGTTCGTTTGTGCCGTCATTTACCGAGCTGATGTAGCATCCGGGATTGGCTATGATGGAGATGTAGCGGTTGTTCTCAGGAATGGCAACGGTGTTCGAGTTCTCCGGAGTGGGAATTACTACGTTGTTACTGTATTCCGAATAGTAGCCTTTATACACGGTGACGCACTCCGGATGGTCTATGTTTATGGTTGCGTTGTAGGTGCCGTAAGGTTCTGCATCGATGTCAATGGTTGTCGCTTCAATTGCTGTAAACGAATAGTAGTTGTTCACGTTTACTGCTGTACCGTTCACTTTGAAGGAGTTGAGTTTGTAGTCGTTGACGTTGAACGAGATTCCCACGGTTGTGCCCATCATCACTTGGAAATCTTCAAGATGGAGCTGGTCATGTCAGTTCCGTCCACAGTCACGCTGGACACAATACCCTTGCCCTCTTCATTTTCAAAGTTGAACTTCACATCGACCGGGGTATCGGGGAAGACGGTCGTAATCTTGATGACATCGCCGTCTTCGGGGGTCACGGTGTACATGCTGTTGGAGAATGGCAACACCTGGTCGTTAACGGACACCTCATAGAGCGGCTTGGATCCGGTCGGCTGGATCATCAGCGGAAGTTCTTTGCTCTTGATGTACCTCACGGTGGTCGTTTCGCCTTCCAGGCTGACCGTGCTGTAGGTTTCGGAACGCCTTACCACTACATTGGCGGGATTGTCGGCCATGATTGTGCAATAGCCATCGCGCAGATCATTAGCCGGAGCAGAGGTGATGGTCCAGGTGTAGCCTTCCAGACTGGCGTATATGCTCCTGGAGGTTCTGGACATGTTGTAGATGGTCTCGAGTCCGCTCACACTTCCGTCTTCCGAAGCATAGCTCACCTCGGTCAGGAAGTTGTCGTCAGTGGTCTCGATGTTCATGTAGGTGTATTCGGCAACTGCCAGCAGGTTTTCTCCTGTGGTGAGATTCTCCTGCACGGTGCCGTTCAGGCTGACCTTCACCCTGTTCACATCGTCAATGACCAACTTGATGTTCACATCGGCTGCAATGGCCTGGCTGATGCCTGAAAGAACCAGGCACAGCGAAAAAAGGAATGTGTAAAATCTTCTCATATAAGATACATTTTTTGAGTAAAAGATATTAATAAATAGAATAATTGAATACAACTGAGCTTTACTGATAATGTTATAATAGTCAGATATGTGGACAATCTCTCTCTATAAAATCCGTGCGAATGTAGTTTTTTGTTGTTAATGCGAAAATTTTTGTTCAAAAATGCTGCATTTTTATGCATATTTTTCTCAAAAAGAAGCTGGAACGGAATCTTAACACCCTTGTTTTCAGGTTTTTGCAGCCGTTTTTCTCTTGGTTGGGAGGAAAATCTGGAATTGCTATGTGAAAAGTCTGGAAAAACGAACGGAAAAACTGGATAGTGTCCGTTGAAATCTGTAGCTCACGGTGTTGAATGATAGCGTTTACACCGTGAACTGCAGATTGGAGTGAAGTCTTAGATAAAGGTCATATTTCCGGAAGATGACTGCAAGGTGTCCCCTTTTATATCTCCTTGCGGCATTTCAGCAGTGCATGGACCATCCACACCGCACAGGCCAGCCGTAGCAGCCAGGGGCCGGCTACCGGGAACACGGTGAAGAAGAATGCGGCCTGGGCGTTGACCAGGAGCAATGTCTGGCGCATGGTAAATGGGCGATTGAGCACGCTGCAATAGTATTGGCGCAGCCATTCAACGGGGGACTTGAAGGTGTTGGTCAGGGCAGTGAGCAGTTCCGATGTGCTCTTGTTCTGTGTGCAGGCGGTGATGTTCTTTTCCATATTCTTTTTCATTTTCTGTTTGCTGATGATATGTGGGAGAGGGCTTTTCTTCCTTTCACCGGCAAAATTAACGGACTTTATGGAAGTAATACTTCAATTTCAGGATTTGTTTGTTAAACATTATTAATGATTCGATGTTGTCTTGGAAACGTCCACGGCCATGTAGAGCCTGCACCGGACGGAACGGACTGGTTGCCGCCCCTCTGTCTTGCTTGTGTGGGCTGGATGATGCACTTCTTCCCGGATGGCGGCAATAATGGTGGCAGGATGGGAAATAAAACGGCGTTTTTTGCGTTCAGTTAGCGTGGGACAGCGTCCATTGGGCCTGTCCCATGCCCCGGTGGATGCAGGTTTATCCCTGAGGCAAGAATGTTTACAGAACAGAACCATGTTGAAAAACCACTACTATGAAGGGCTGGTAGAGGCCGGTTGCGATGAGGCCGGACGCGGCTGCCTGGCCGGGAGCGTCTATGCCGCGGCTGTGGTGCTGCCATCCGGTTTCGACAGTCCGCTGCTCAACGACTCCAAGCAGCTCACTGAAAAACGCAGATACGAACTGCGCGAGATGATTGTGCGCGAAGCCGTGGCCTGGGCGGTAGGCATCGTCACGCCAGAGGAGATAGACCGCATGAACATCCTGCGCGCTTCCATCCTGGCCATGCACCGTGCGCTGGATGGACTGAAGGTGAGGCCGGAGGCCGTCATCGTGGACGGCAATCGCTTTACGCCCTACCGCGACCTGCCCTATACCACCATCGTGAAGGGCGATGGCAAGTACCAGTCGATAGCAGCGGCAAGCATACTGGCCAAGACCTTCCGAGACGACTACATGAACGCTTTGGCAAGGGAGCACCCCCAGTATGGCTGGGACGGCAACAAGGGCTATCCCACCAAGGCCCACCGCGAGGCCATCAGGCAGTATGGCACCACGCCCTATCACCGTATGAGCTACAACCTGCTGGGAACAGGCGAACTGTCGCTTGAGTTCCAGGACTGAAACTATAACCATAAGGCACACAAGGACATGAGAATGGACAAATACGGGAGGGAACTCGACCTCATCGTACTACTGGCCGATGCCAAACGACGCTATACGGCACAGCAGCTGGCTGGAATCCTGGGCGTGACGCGGAGGAACCTGTATTACTATCTCGAATATCTGCGTGACTGTGGATTTCATCTGGTGAAGCAGGGCGCGTGCTACTACCTTGAATCCTCGTCGCCCTTTTTCAGGAGACTCCATGAAAACATCTCGCTCACGCAGCAGGAGGCAGAATTTGTGCACAGCGTGCTTGGAAATGCCGTGCCCGACGACTATCGCACGCAGGTGGTCAGGGCCAAGCTGGAGCGCACCTATCATCTGGCCGGAACATCGAATCCGGACTTGCTCAAGCGCGTGAACCGCAACACCGTGGTGCTGAGAGAGGCCATGAACAGGCATTGCATGGCCATGCTCAGAAACTATTCTTCACCCCACAGCCGGAGCGTGAGCGACCGCATTGTGGAGCCGTTTCTCTTCATGAACAGCGGACATGATGTGCGCTGCCACGAAATCAGCTCGCATACGAACAAGACCTTCAGGCTGGCGCGCATTGAAAGCGTGGAGCTGATGGATGTGCCGTGGATCCATGAGGAAGAGCACAAGCAGGTGTTCACGGACATGTTCATGTTCTCGGGCGAGGAGAAGCACCACGTGAGCCTTCGCCTCGGACAGTTGTCACGCAACCTGCTTGTGGAAGAGTATCCCCTGGCGGAACCCTGTATCAGCGATGACGGCAGCGGGCGGTGGATATTCTCGGCCGACGTGGTGAGCTTCCTGGGCATAGGGCGGTTTGTGCTGGGACTGTTCGACGACATAGAGGTGCTGGGCGAAGAGGCCTTCTGCAGCTATATTGCAGGAAAAGTGGCATTCATGGGCAGGAAGACGGGAGAACAGGGGGGATAAAGGTACGCTTTTTGCTGGTTATAGGCCGTTTTCCTTGGCAAAACCGCTGTAAATGAGTAACTTTATCGCTTCAAAACTCCTGGCCGGTGGGCAAGGAGTGAAAAAGGAAAAGACGAATCATTAAGTTTTTATATTAAGAAGAGTTTCTATGAGAAAGTTATTTTTATGGGCATCATTGTTCATGATGTCGGCAATGGCCAATGCCGTTCCGGCGAAACGGGGCAACTGGAAGACCGTCACCACTGAAGACGGCAGACAGGTGCGTGTGGAGCTGTGTGGAGACGAATTCGGCCATTTCTGGAGAGCGGAAGACGGAACGGCTTACCAGAAAGTGGAGACTACTGGGATGTACCGGGTGCTGGACCTGGACGAGTTTGTAAGGAACTGTGAGCGGCAGCGCGTGGAGCGGCAGTCGGGAGTGCTCAAGTCGAGGCAGAAGATCATCGGACAGGGCGGCAACTACACCGGTCACAAGAAGGGATTGATTATCCTGGCTGAGTTCGCTGACCTGAAATTCCAGGACGGCCATGACCAGGCACTTTACAACCGCATTGCCAACGAGGAGAATTTCGTGGACACACAGCTGGGCTTCCAGGGCAGCATACGCGACTATTTCTCGGCACAGAGCGATGGGCAGTTCGACTTCGAGTTTGATGTCAGGGGTCCTGTCACGCTCTCCAAGAACTATGCCTATTACGGACAGAACTACAACGGAGGCATTGACAGGTATGCCGGAACAATGATTGCAGAGGCCTGCCGACTGGTGAACGGAAACACCAATTTCCAGGACTATGACTGGGACGGCGATGGGGTAGTGGAGCAGGTGTTCGTGATCTATCCCGGAAAAGGAGAGGCCGACCAGGGCGGAGAGGACGACCCCGACCGGGTGTGGCCGCACACTTCGCAAATCAACCAGTTGCTCGACAATGTCTATGTCAGGACCTATGCCTGCAGCAGTGAGCTGAGGGGAACGGGCACCCTTGCCGGAATAGGTACTATCTGCCATGAGTTCACGCATTGTTTCGGACTGCCCGACTTCTATGACAAGAAATATTCCAACTACGGCATGGGCTGGTGGAGCATCATGGACAACGGTGCCTACCTGAACGGAGGCTTCACACCGCCTTCATATACGGCTTATGAGCGCATGTACATCAACTGGAGGCAGCCGATAGAACTCAAGGAACCTGTCGTGGTGAGCGGCATGGAGCCGATTACCATGCAGGGCAATACCTATATCATATATAATGACGGCAACAGGAACGAGTTCTTCATGCTCGAGAACAGGTGCCGGGACGGATGGGATTCGGCCCTGATGGGTGAGGGACTGCTCGTCACGCATGTGGACTATGACGCTACGGTGTGGGCCTTCAATGACGTGAACACTACGACCGAGGCCAGTTCAGGAAACACGCACCAGAGGTGTACGGTTGTCGCAGCCGACGGCAGCTATGTGGAAAATGTCAATGACATTGCGGCCGACCTGTTCCCGTATGGGAAAGCCAACTATGTGAACAATTCCACACCCGGCGCAACCCTCTTCAACAAGAATACCGACGGGACAAAGAACATGAACAAGCCCGTGACAAGAATCACGAGGGACAATGAGGGTCTCATCGGCTTCTATTTCATGATGGACGATGACCTGGACTACTACATCTTCTATGAGACATTTGACGGCTGTGCCGGAACGGGTGGCAACAACGGCACGTTTACTGGAGTGAACAAGGCTTTCAAGCCTGACAATGAAGGATGGACGGCCACGCGCAAGTACGGTGCAGACCAGTGCGCGCTCTTCGGCAACAACACCACGGCGGGAGAGGCCACTACACCGGAGTTCTATGTGGCCGGTTCGGCCGACCTGTCGTTCCTCGCAGCTCCCTACAGTGGTGACGGCACAACGCTCAAGGTGCAGACTACCGGCGACGTGACGGTGAGTCCGGACGTGTTTACGATGGTGGATGGCAAGTGGAGTTCCTTTACGGCCAAGCTCACGGGATGGGGAAACTGCAGGCTGACCTTTGTGCCGGAGAAACGCCTGTATCTTGATGAGGTGGCTGTGATGAAGAACAGTTCTACGGGAATAGACGAAATCAGCGTGGAACAAGGCAGACAGCAGGACGGCCGCGTCTTTGACCTCGGCGGAAGGTATGTGGGCAAGGACCTCAACAGCCTGCAGCATGGCATATACATTGTCAACGGGCGTAAGGTGGTGAAGTAGCGCAGCCACACAGCCCGAACGGATAATTTCGGAGAATGCGACGGTGAAACTGGTTCACCGTCGCATTTTTTTGGTCTGTGCTGATTGGTGTGGGATGGCGGAAGGCCTGTTCCTGAGGTGGAGGGAATTGGGATGGCAGGGCATGTTGGCCGGATTGATGGACAGGCCAACAGGAAAGTCCGGAAAAGCGAACTGAAAACTTCAGAAAAGCGAAGTATATTCTTTCCAGGGCTGAACGCCAATCTGTAGTTCACGGCGTGGGATATAGTGTTCACGGCGTGGGATATAGTGTTCACGCCGTGAAATATAGTGTTCACGCCGTGAAATGCATTTTGCCGTTAAGTGTCGGAAACCTTCCACTTCGCTTTTCTGAAGTTTTCAGTTCGCTTTTCCGGACTTTCCGTTTTGCTGTTTCCCTGAAGTGCCTGGCCGATGTGGCATGGACGCTGTTTCCCCGTGTGCAAGGGTCCGCCATGCCGCAAAAAAAAAGCGGCAAGTTCCAGTATCGCCATACTGGACGCTTGCCGCGCGGAATAGATGTCTAATAAAAGACGTATCTGACTATTTATTCAAGTATTTCTTGCCGTTTACGATGATAATGCCTTTGGCGTTCTTGTTCACCTGCTGACCCATGATGTTGTAGGTCTTGGTGTTCTTCAGACGGTCTTCAACGGTCGGGCGGAGTTCCTCGATACCTGCTGCGAAGCTGCCTTCATTCAGGGTGATGGTGGCGTTGTGGAAGTAGCCTACCCAGTATCTTGCACCGTTGTTGTCAGGGTTTGAGGCGATGGCGAAGTAGCCGGGGATGTTGATGGTGTTGCCGCTGATGGTTCCGGTCACTTCGGTTGCATCGTCATTGATTCTGATCTTGCCATCCTCTGTTTCTGTAACTCCAATGATGTGCTCGTTGCCGTAAACACCGTCCGGGTCATTGCTTTCCGGCATGTATATAAGATCCTGACCGGTGGACATGGAAACTGTACCGTCTTCATTGACATCGATGCTGACCAGACCTAAGCCTTCAAAGCCATACACGTTGACAGAGCTTTCAAGGTCTTCAACTGCCACGTCAAAGTCGCGGTCCTCCCAGTCCTGGAAGCTTCCTCCGGAAAGGAGGCTGGCAGCTGTGTTTTCTGTCGCGTTGACTTTGGAAAGCTGTGTTCCGAAGCCGAAGTTCCATACCTGGAGCTTTCCCTGCTGCTCAGTGTAGTCGTCCATGATGATGACGAACATAGGCTGGTCCAGCCAGATGCTGCCGTCGTCCTGTACGGTGAAGCTGAGATCTGTGATTGTATTCCATTCATCGTCCAGGCCGTAGATGACGAATTTCCCATACTTTTCGTGGTCGTAGCAATACTGTGCACCACAGTTGATGACACCGGTTTCAGGGTCGTAGATACCGTAGATTTCGGCATAGCCGTCGCCAACCACCATCTTTACGTATTCTGTCTCGACGTTGTTCTCGTCGGTTTCAACATAGCTGCTCAGCTCGGTTGCGGTACATGCGACAACATCGTCGAAGCTCGTTTCTATGTATTTTCCATAGATGTCGTTCTGTGCCGGAGCCATTTGCTTGATGGCGGCCTTTACGGTGGAATAGTCCTTGAGGGTGATGTTCTCGGTGTTCAGGTCCTGTTTTACGGACATGGGCTGGTACTTGTTGTAAACCAGGCTCTTTGCCTCGCCTTCAAAAGGACGGTAGGACTGTGCAGCGGCAGTCATGACTGTCAGCGCTGCGAATGCAGAAAGTAAAAGTTTCTTCATAACAGTAATTTTAAATGGTTAATAATTGATCCTTCTGGGGAAGGTGGCACTTGCATGCCGTACGGCGTGTCGTGGCTTTCCGGTGTGCAGCAGCCACCTCCCGTTCCGGATTCCTTTTAATGTTTATGAATGTCGGATATTGTTTTAATCGTCTTCATCCAGTTTCCCATACGGATACATCTTCTCCTCTGCCCAGAGCTTGATGACATTGTTCGGGTCGCTCTTGTCGGTAAGGATGAGGTAGGAGGGATGGCGGCGGTTGTCGGTCTGGACGGTGAATGTCTTGCCTGACTTGCCTACAAACGGCTCCATGGCTTCCTTCATTCCGTATTTGGTGTAATAGGTCTTTCCGGCCTTGTTGTACACGGCTGTGTTCACCTTGATGGTCACGGCATTCTCGTCGTCCTCCACGCTGGTGCACTTTATGCCGTAGTAGCAGTAGTCGCTGCCGGCCTGCATGTGGAATGCCGTCTTGCCGCTGTATGTGCCGATCAAGGCCCAGTAGAGGCGGCTCTTGGTGCCGTTGGCGCCGGAAGTCTTGAGCTTCTCGCGCATATAGTCCCATTTCGGCTGTGCATACTGCCCCATGTCCTCATAGGTCATGAACCACATGCCGGTGCTGATGGTCTCGGCCAATGGCGGCATGTAGGTGAGCAGATAGGCGTCATGGTTTCCTGTGAAGTAGAAGTATTCTTCCGTCTCGCCCTTTTCCAGTCCGGTGATATCCACACCGTCCACGGTATAGGTGTCGTAGAACTTGTAGCCGTCGCGCAGGATGATGTAGGGCACACTGACTGTGACGAGTTCCTCCTCGTCATTGTAGTATTGGAAGCGGAGGGTGTGGTAGCTCTGCTGTGCCACTACTTTGCGGTCGGACCCCTTGACCACGAACTGGTAGATGGATGAGCTCATGTACAGTTCTGTCGCGCTGATGTCCTTGTAGAACTGCTCCCAGCTGTCGTTTTCACTCATCGGATACATCATGATGCGGGCGTTGTGCTTCTTTCCGCGCAGTTCGATGCATTCCTTGCTGTAGTTCATCACGTTGAACTCGAAGTCGCCGCTCATTCCGGTCCCGTTGGTGCCGATGCCGTCGGCATTGGCCGGGTCGGAGAAATAGTGGAAGGTCTCGTTCATTTCGTCGAACGACAGCACGATGCCCTTGCTCTGTGCAATCTTGTAGTGTGAGGTGGTCGTAATGAGTTTCCCGTCTGCATCGAAGCCGGCTACATGGTTCTTGCCTACTTTCTCTGAGGCAACCGTCACGTTGTCGTCGTCAAATTTCATGAGTACGTTGTAGCCACCATAGGATGTTGAAGCGTAGTATTCCACGCGCCATCCGTTTTTGGCGGACTTGAGTATCTCCTTCACATTTGCCTTGGCTTCTTCAACCCTGTCTGTGGCTGATTTGTCGAAGATTTCATCCACTTCAGGTGTACAGGCGGCCAGCGAAACAAGGCCGAGAGCCATCATCAGGAAATGATATAATGTCTTTTTCATCGTTCAGTCATTTTAAAGTGTACAAATCCATTTTCTCTGCTTCGGCGGATCTTCTGATCACAATGTCGCGCAGTTTGTTTATGTCTATGTTCCAGCTGTCCCTGAAGTAGTTCTTCACAATCGTGAGCTTCTGGTTGATGATGTCTGCGCCTTCCTCGCCCGCATTGTCTATGATCTTCTGCCAGCCTTCCTCGCTGTTTGTCACATAGCAGGCAAAGGTCTCTGCGAAGTCCTCGTTGTATTCTCCACTGGCATAGCCTGTGACGAAGCCTTCTTTTGCCGAGTCGATGTCCTTCACGTTTATCCAGTCGGCAGAGTGGTATTTGCCGGAACTGATGGTACGGAAATCCGTGGGATAGTTCTTGGTCTGCGTGAGGATGTGGCAGAACTCGTGGTGCATGGTGTGGAAATACCAGTAGTTCAGGTCAACCGGCATTGCAGAATGGCTTTCGTATGGATTGTCCACGTTGACGCGAGGATTCTCGAGGTCAAGGCCGTTGACACCGTAGAGCATGATCTTCAGACCGCCTTCTGCCGTTCCGAGAATCACCTTGCCCTGTCCGTCATAGATGTACGAACCGATGAACTGGAACACGCGTGGCGCATAGAGCTTGAGGAAGTCGTTACCGGCTATTTCCACATAGCTTTCCACCCATACGTGCTTGAGCAGCATGGCCAGGGCCTGGCAGTTCACCTGCTTGGCGGGCACGACGTTATAGGACTGGTCGGTCTCCTTGTCGTTGTATTTGTATTTCACTTCGATGTTGTAGGGGATGTTGAAGTTGTTCATCAGCCACACATCGAACTCGTTTAACTCGATTGTCTCATCCTTGAAGATGCTTTCCGGGTCAAGGTCGTCTTCGCTGCACGAGGTAAAGGCCATGGCAGCGAGTAACATGAGGAATATACTGATCTGTTTCATTGTTCTTTTTTCCTTTCTTCTTTAACGGGGATTGGCTGTGATGCCTGCGGTGACCACATCGTTAGGTATCTGTATGGCACCTCTGAGGTCGCCGGCCTTGAATATGGCTGAATTTTCACCTGCGATGGTGTGGGCGTATTCTATGCCGTAACGCTTGAGGTCGTAGAAGCGCAGTCCGTCGTGCAGGGTCTCAAGACGGCGCACGTGCAGGATGGTCTGGATGACGTTCTCCTGTGTGCCCTCTTCAACCTTGAATCCCTGTGGGTGCAGGGTCTTCCTGATGGTACGTTCACGTGAGCTTTCGGGATCGACAACAGAGTATTCCACTTCGTCCATGAACTCGTTCACCATATTTACGGTCAGCACCGGACGCTCCAGCACCTTGTCTTTGTATTCCTTCTGGGGAGCGCAGTGTGTGGTGATCCATGCGTTCACGTCGTTGAGTGCCTTGTCATACTGTTTCAGCATGGCGTAGGCTTCTGCACGGCAGAGCACGGTCTCGTCGGCGGTGAAGACCGGGAGGACCTGATGATAGAAGCCGACATTGTTGATCTTGTCGGTGTACTCGAACTTCGGGTCCAGTTTGGGGAAGGCCACACGCTGGCTGTTGCCATAGAGCATGGTCGAGTAGTAGAGTGTGTTCAGGTCTGAACCGCCACCCCATGGCATGTTAGCCCATACTGTTTCATAGCTGCACATGGAACTGTTGTGCGAGAACCTGGGGTTGTAGGGGTATGGCATGAAGTAGAGTCCGGCTCTGGAGTAGGACTGGATGAGCATCAGGTTGCAGGGCTCCGACGAATTGATGTAGAGGTTGCTGATGTCATCGAAACCGAACTGGCCGTACTTCGACAGGTCGCGCAGCAAGGACACCGGGTCTTCTCCGATAGCCATATTGGCATAGGCGATGCACTTCTCATACTTCATGTAATAGAGGTTGAAGCGTGCGGCGAAGGCGTAGGCGGCCTTGATGTTGAAGTGGTATTTGGGAATCTTGTAGTTCTGGTCGCTCACGAGTGGCAGTGCCTCCTCGATGTCAGCGTCTATATTCTTGTAGAGCTCAGCAAGCGTGCCACGCTCGTATTTGGTGTCTATTCCCTGTTCCGGTTCTTTGGGATAGGGAAGTCCCAGGTATTCATCGGCCTTCTCCGGGTTGTAGGCCATGCAGAAGGTGTTGGCCAGCATGAACATGGAGTAGGCGCGGCAGAGCAACGCTTCGGCCTTTGCAGCTTTCAGCGTGGCGGTTTCCGGCAGCAGCGCTATGTCCTGAAGTGCCTCGTTGCAGGTGGCAATGGCACCGTAGTAGCCTTGCCATACCGAGCGCGGAGAGTCGTTGCCTTCATCGTCAACATCCTTGAAGCGGTACAGTTGGTCCTGCAGCGGACTATAGGACCAGCTTTTCCCGTTGTCGGTCATGTTGTCCGAGCTCATTTCTGTAATCAGCACATTGTTCACAGTGGGGTAGGCCGACACCAACAGGCTCACCACCTTGCCCTCGTCATCGATCTCTGCACGGTCATCGGGCAGTTTGTCCAGGAAGCTGTCGCATGACGTGAGTGACAGGAGTGCCCACCCACAAAGGGCTATATATCCAATATATTTCTTCATTATCTTTTTCTGTTTGTTCAGTTATATACCTTATTATTATATGCCTAATCTCAAGGTGAAGGTGAACTGTCTTGCCATGGGGACGGCTACACCACCGGCGTTGAAGAACTCAGGATCCTGTCCGTTGAGTTTCTTGTCGGAATAGATCAGGAACAGGTTTGTTCCCTGCAGCTTTGCGCTGGCACTGCTCAGTCCGAGGTGGCTGATCCACTTTGTCGGGAAATCGTATGACAATGATATCTCCTTCATGCGGATGAAGTCGCCTTTTGCAATGCGTTCAGTAGAATAGTTGTATGCGTTGTAGGCGCGTCCCAGATACCTGTCTTCCTGCATCATGCGGTAGTCGGCGATGGTGGGGATGGTCGTTCTCTTCTCGTCGCCTTCCACCACCCAGCGGTTGATGAATTCCTTCGGCATGGCCGTGAGGTCGGAATACCCTGTGCTGAATGCCGGGTCGAGTCTCACCACGTTTCCGAACGAATAGGTGATGAACACGTTCAGGTGCCATCCCTTGTAGCCGAGCGTATTGCCCAGTGATCCGGTGATGGTGGGGTCGGTCGGCCCTTCGTATTTCAGGTAGTCAGTCACGTACGACTGGAAGTTGATGTCGCTGGTGGTCAGTTCTCCCATTTCATTGATGAATGTGGGGATGCCGTTTTCGTTCAGTCCCTTGAAGTCCATGGAGAAGAGGGCGCGGTAGGGGAATCCTTCCATGGTGAAGCCGTTGCCCGAAATCAGGTCGATGATGCGGTTGCGTGCTTCCAGTTCCGTCACCTCGCTCTTGGTGTGCGAGAAGATGAAGTCAGTGTTCCATGTGAAGTTCTTCGTTGCGATGTTCTTCGTCGATATGGTCAGTTCCTCTCCATGTGACTTCATGCTGGCCACGTTGGCATATTTCAGGATGGTCCCACCCACTCCGCTTGTGCGTTTCGGTCCGATGAGGTCGAAGTTGTTCCTGGTGTACCAGTCGAAGGCCACGCTGATGCGGTTGTGCAGGAATCCGAGGTCAACGCCCATGTTGAACTCGTGCTTTTTCTCGTAGGTCAGGTCCGGGTTGGCCAGGCTGGCGATGTCCAGTCCCGACTCCTTGTCGCTGGTAAACGGTCTCCATGGGTTGTAGCTCTGTATGATGACCTGTGCGTTGGTCACGGCCGGCTTGTCACCCGTGAGCGAGTAGCTGGCCTTGAGCGTGGCGTGTGAGAGCACGTTGTTCAGTTTGTTGAACCATGGCTCCTCGTGTGCGTTCCATGCTCCGGAAATGTTCCATGTGGGCAGCCAGCGTGCGCTGGTGGCCTTGCCCAGTCGGTTGCTTCCTTCATAGCGCACGGTACCGTTCACCGTGTAACGTCCTTTCCATGAATAGGTGGCAGTGCCGAAGAACGACACCTCGCGGCTGTAGCCGTTGTTCAGTGAGTAGTAGATGGAGTTCTCCTCGCTGGCCTGCTTGAAGAAGCGGTAGTCGTAGCTTCCGAGCATGCCCATCTCGTACTGCATGCCCACGCCGTTGAAGAAGGAGCGTGAACGTTTCATGTTGTTCACTTCCATACCTCCGAACACGTTCACGATGTGGTCCTCGTTGTACACGTCGTTGTAGGCGGCCGTAGCGCGGAAGTCCCAGCTGTTCATCCTGTACTTCGTCTCCCTGTAGAAACCTCCTTCGGGCAGCACGCTTTCCTTGAGCGAGTTGGGGTTGTCCGGGTCGAGATAGAGCCAGGGGTTGTTGTCACGCATGGTGGCATCGTCCATGGCGCGGAAGGCCAGTGCCTGGTTCGACCGCTCGGTGATGGAGTGCGACTGTGTTGTCGTGGAGTATTTGTAGGCGGCCAGTGCTGACAGTTCCACCTTTGTGATGGGCTTGTACTTCAGTTCAGCCTGGAACTTCAGGTCCACCACATCGAGGTCCATGAAGTTGTTCCGCAGCTCGTTCTTGATGTTGAACGGCGCGTAGTTGCGCACGTAGAACTCGTTGGCATCCAGTGTGCGTGAGCTGTTGATGGCGTAGGAGTAGGGGTTGATGTCGAAGTCGCGGCTCACTGCACCGTTCACCACGTCGGTGGCCTGGTTGCTTGTTCCCGGTGCCTTCTGCTTGCGGTAGCTGGTGTTGCCTATAAGATTGAGTGACACGCGCTTGTTGAGGTTGTAGAGCGCGTTGATGTTGGAGGTGAATCGCTGCACCTTGCTCTGCATCGACCATCCCGGGTCGTTCATGTAGCTGAACGAGGTATAGTACTGTGCCTTGTCCGTACCCGTGCTCATGCTGACGGAGTGGTTCGACGAGATGGCGTTGGAGAACAGTTCGTCAAACCAGTTGGTGTTGCGGTACTCAGCCTCGCGCAGGTAGCCGTACATGCCTTCCGTGGTGTTGGGCAGCCCGTACTGTCCGTTCGACTCGTTGTAGAGGTTCATCAGGTGGTACATCTTGCCGAACACGCCGCTGCTGGATGCGCGGTAGGAGCTGGAGAAGCCGAAGAAGCCGTTGTTGTACATTTCCTTGTACACGTCCATCTGCTCCTGCGAGTTCATGATATTGAACTGGCTGTAGCTGGGTTTCAGGCGCATGGTGTATTCGCCAGTGTAGCTGATGCGGGTGTTGCCGGCCTTACCCTTCTTGGTCGTTACCACGATCACACCCGACATGGCGCGTGCACCGTAGATAGAGGTGGCCGAACCGTCCTTCAGGATCTGGAAGCTCTCGATGTCATCGGCATTCAGTCCGGCGATGGCACTGGAAATCAGTGTTGCGGCATCACCCGACGACAGTGCATCGGCATCCACCTCTGTCACGTCTTCCATGATCACGCCGTCCACCACCCACAGCGGCTTTGACGAGCCGTAGATAGATGTGGCACCACGCACGCGTATCTTCGGCGCCGTACCGAATGTACCCGATACGTTCTGCACCGACACACCGGCTGCGCGGCCTTCGAGCGAACGGCTGATGTCGGCCACACCGTCGAGTTTGGCCTTCTCTGCGCTTACTTTTGTCGTGGAGCCCGTAAACAGACGCTTGTCGGTTTTCACCAGACCGGTCACCACCACTTCCTCAATCTGCTGTGAGGCTTCGGGCTGCATCACGATGTGCATACCTTTCTTGCCCTGCAAGGTCTGTGTCTTCATGCCCAGGTAGCTCACCACAATCGTGGCGTGGGCCTTGGGAGCCTTGAGGGAGAAATTTCCGTCAACGTCGGAGACCGTTCCGGTCTTCGATTCCTTCAGGAACACCGACGCGCCAACCAGTGGCTCGCCGTCTTCTTCAGATACTATGACACCGGAAATCTCTGTCTGTGCAAAGGCCATTCCCACACACAGGAACATGCTCCACAGAATCATAGTCAGTCTTTTTTCCATAAAATCTCTCTAAACTAAATTAAATATACTTGCTTGAATATACTTTCTTTCGCTTCGTTACGTTTATAATGTCATAAAAGTTTGTTAATCAGCTATGAATCGCAGCCTTGCTGAATCGCTGCCTATTATGACTGTAGAATAAGCGTCTGCGTGTGAACAACCTCCGCGCGGGAGGTTGACGTTTTTAATTAATTTTTTTAATACAGACACTCCGATTGCGCATGGCCGCGCCCACCTTGAACCGTTGTGCATGTCTTGTTTTGGTCGTGAAGTACCTTTATATAAAGTAACAGGCTGCAAAGTTAGGCTATTTTTGCAAATCGTCCAAACAAACACTGTTAAACAGCCGCCTATTAAACATTTATTAACAAAATAATACCAAAAAGAGAGTAGAATTTGATGATTTGAACGGTTTTTTATTAAGAGATTGACACTATTTTTTGCCAAATGAATTAAAATTGTAAGAATATACAAAAGTCATTGTTTTTTACAGGATTCTGAAAAAATGTAAGTTTCTTCAGCCAAATCTGCCAGTTTTTACATCATGTCATTGACATTTCGCCGTGAAAAGTATCGTTTTTATGACATTATGTAATTCTGCAGTCTGTTTTACATGATTTCACCGGGACGTGAGTTTTCCAGCCTGTGTGAAGGGAAGCCTGTTCTCGGTTCCGGTATAGGACTGTGAGAGGGAAAGGAAAGGCAGGGAATACCCGTTTTGACACTTTGTCAGGATTTTTACCGTTTTCGTGACACTTTGATTTTGCGGATTTTCTCTTGAAACGCCAATTTCCGGCCTTTTCCTGTGTGTTAACAAATGCAAACGGCCTGTTTCCGCGCTTCCGGAAGCACAGCTCCGGCCATTCCGGAGGATGCGGAAACCGGCCCTGCGGAACTGCTTTTCATGGCCAAAAACACATGAAAAGCACGGAAAAGCCTGGAAAACAAGTTGAAAACACTGAACTGCAAAGTTGCAAATACCTAAGTATCAACCTGTTACAAGCTCACTGAAAAGCCGGTTTCACGTTGTGAAAGCTAGTGTTCACGCCGTGAAATATAGTGTTCACGGCGTGGAATATAGTGTTCACGGCGTGAACTATAGATTGAACTGAAGGATTTCCGGTTTTTCAGTTCGCTTTCCGGAACTTTCCAGTTCACTTTTCCCGACTTTCCATTCCGCCCGGAGCGTTGTCGCCGTAGGGCTGGAAAGCGGACGGAATGTGGAGGGAAACCGGGGAAAATTCCGTTTTCCAGGCAAAATGACGCGAAAAACGGTCGAAAAACTGCACAAATCGGTCAAAATGTGCAGAAAATTAACAGGATTTAAGTTAAAATCAGGCCTGTTTTCTGGACGGGAAAATCCATTAAATTGTAATCGATTGATTATCAGTAAGTTACAAAAACACCTCTCCGGACCATGTTTTCTGCATTCCGCGGTATTGGCGCGGAAAGGGTCTTTTTCATGAAAGGCCCGGAAAATCAAAGTGTCACAAAATACGCTCTGAAACTGACACTTTGATTTTCCGGTTGCAGCACTTTCCGGAGGGCTTCACTCATGGCATCTCTTCGGCACCGAGCAGCTGCATGACCTTCCTGTTGGCCGTGGCAATGTTGCTGTTGTCTATTTCCTTGATATAGACCATGGTGGTGTTGGGGTTCGTGTGCCCCATGGCCTTGGCTATGGTGTTAAGTTCCACATTCTGCTGATAGGCCAGTGTGGCCCAGGTGTGTCGCGCCACATAGGTGGTGAGGTTGCCCTCCACGCCGGCTTTCCGCGCTATGCGCTTGAGCGTGTGGTTGTAGGCGCACAGCTGCGTCTTGTATTCCCTGTAGCGCAGTTCCGGTGTGCTCTCACGAATGACGGGAAACACGTAGGGGCTCCGGTCCTCCCTGTATTTCTCCACGAGCTGCATGATGCGCGGTTCCAGCTTTATGGCCACGGGCTGTCCGGTTTTCCTGCGTTCGTAGCGTATGAATCCGTCTGCTATCTGTTCCCTGCGCAGGAACGCGATGTCCACGAACGGCATGCCGAGACAGCAGAACTGGAAGATGAAGATGTCGCGGAACAGTTCCATGCGTGACCCCGGACGGAGTTTCACGCACAGGAGCCTGCGCAGGTCGTCAATGTCCATGGAGCGTTTCAGGGTGCGCATGCGGCCTGTGTACACCCCGGCAAACATCTGCCGGTCAATGCCCATGCGTGTGCATATGGCCCTCAGGCACCGCATGTAGCAGGACACGGTGTTCATGCACACGCTGCGCTGCAGCAGCCATTGCTGGAAAGCGTCAAGGATGTCTGCGGTGATGCTGTGCGTGCACAGTTGTCCGTCCTGCACAAATGCACGGAAGACGTTGACTGCAGTCGTGTAGTTGTCGGCCGTGCGGAAATGGCCGTTCGTACGTGCCAGTTCAATTTCTTTCTGTGCCGATTCGAAGAAAAGAGTCCCGTCCCCTGACCTGTCGTGCCTGGTGTTGCAATTGCTTTCCGCATTTCCGAGCGTCAGTCTGAAGTTCCATTCGATTTTCATTGTCCTCATCATTTTGTTTTGGTTATCGTGCATCCGCGTACGTCGGCATTGCCGTAGCCAATGTAATATGGTTTTGTACCAAAAACGTCAACCTCCCGCGCGGAGGTTGTACAGAGTTTGCCCATCTGGCTTTGAATTTAGCAAAAAAAACGGATTGAGAGATACGGATTGTAACATTTTTAAATAAAAAACAATAAAAATATACAGTTTATTTATACAAAAGTTTAGAGAGATTTTTATGGAAAAAAGACTAACATTGATGCTTGTCGGCCTGTTCCTCTGCATAGGAATGGCGCTGGCACAGACAAAAGTCACCGGTGTAGTTACGTCGTCAGAAGACGGTGAGCCGGTAGTCGGCGCATCCGTGAAGGTTGTCGGTACGAATACGGGTACCGTGACCGACGTGGACGGCGTGTTCTCATTGAACGTGCATGAAGGCGCGCAGCTCGAGATCAGCTACATCGGTATGGAACCGCAGCGCGTGAAGGCCACGCGCAACATGCGTGTCGTGCTCGAGGCCAACCAGCACTCCATTGACGAGGTGATGGTCATTGCCTACGGTACGCAGAAGAAGTCGGCATTCACCGGATCTGCAGCGATTGTGGATTCCAAGGAGATAGGAAAGGTGCAGGTGACCAATGCCGTGGATGCCTTGAAAGGCAAGGCATCGGGTGTGCAGATCAACACCGCTTCCGGCCAGCCCGGTTCCACGCCTACCATCCGCATCCGTGGTGTGAACTCGATCAACTCCGACAGCGACCCGCTCATCGTGCTCGACGGCTCGCCCTATTCGGGAAGCCTGAACAACATCAACCCGGCCGATGTGGAGAGCATGACCGTGCTCAAGGACGCCGCTTCTACGGCACTCTACGGTGCACGAGGCGGTAACGGTGTCATCCTCATCACCACCAAGAGCGGCAAGCGCGGACAGGGCGCAACGCTCACCGTGGATGCCAAGTGGGGCAGCAACTCCAAGGCCGTGCCCGAATACGAGACCATCAAGAACCCTGCCGCCTACTACGAAATGTGGTACAAGGGACTTTACAACTATGCCATGGACGTGAACGGTCTGGACGAGACTTCGGCATGGCTCTGGGCCAACAGCAACCTCATCGACAGCAACACCTACGGCCTGGGATATAATGTCTATACCTTAAGTCCCGAAGGACAGCAGCTCATCGGACAGAACGGCAAGCTCAACCCCAACGCCACGCTGGGAAGACTCAACTCCTGGAAAGGCAATGAATACTGGCTCACGCCCGATGACTGGGAAGACGAGATCTACAACAACAGCCTGAGACAGGAATATACCATCAGTGCCAACGGCGCCACTGACCGCGGCACATTCTACGGCTCGGTGAACTACCTGAGCAACGACGGTATCACCGCCGCTTCCGACTACAAGCGCATCACCACGCGCATGAAGGCCGACTACCAGGTGAAGTCATGGCTGAAGCTCTCGGGCAACATGTCCTATGGCCACTACAACTACAACTCGCTGGGCAGCGACGGCTCTTCCGGCGACAGCGGCAATGCCTTCGCCTTTGTCAACATCGCCCCGATCTACCCGATGTACATCCGCGATGCCAACGGCAACAAGATCTATGACGAGACGTCAAGGCTCATACGCTACGACTACGGTGACGGCACGGTGACTTCTTTCCGCCCGTTCCTCAACCAGAGCAACCCGATTTCCGCCAACCTCCTCGACACCAACAACACCGAGGGCAACACATTCAACGGAACGGGTATAGCCGACCTCACGCTGCCTTACGGCTTCACATTCACATCGATCAACAACGTGTATCTCAACGAATACCGTTACACTTCCACCACCAACCCGTTCTTCGGGCAGTATGCTTCCAGCAACGGTGCCGTGACCAAGGAGCACGGTCGCACATGGTCCTACAACTACCAGCAGCGTCTGAACTGGCACCAGACCTACGGCAAGAACGACATCGAGGTGATGCTCGGCCACGAATACTACCGTTCCTATGACTATGACCTCTGGGCCAACAAGACCAACCAGTTCAGCGTGTACAACAAGGAACTGGCGGGTGCGGTTGTTGCAGGCAGTGCCAGCTCCTCCATGAGCGAGTACAATACAGAATCTTGGCTCAGCCGCGTCATGTACAACTACGACAGCCGCTACTTCGGTTCGGTTTCGGTGATGCGCCAGGCTTCTTCACGCTTCAGCAGCGACAACTGGTGGGGCACGTTCTGGTCATTCGGTGCCGGATGGCTCATCAACAAGGAAAGCTGGTTCAACCTGCCCTGGGTAGATGAACTCAAGCTGAAGGCCTCTTACGGTGAGAACGGTAACGACCAGATAGGCAGCTATCTCTACACGAAGTATTTCTCCATTTCCAACTCCAACAACAGCGTATCGCTCACCCCGAACTCACTCGGCAACAGTGAGATTTCATGGGAGAAGAACGCCAAGTTCAACATCGGTATCGACTTCTCCGTGCTCAACGGACGCATCTGGGGTACTGTGGAATACTACAACAACCGCACTACCGACATGCTGTCGTGGGTGCCCCTGCCTCCGAGCTACGGATGGAGCGGCTACTATGACAATGTGGGTAACATGAAGAATACGGGTATGGAGCTGGATATCCATGCCGATGTCATCCGTACAAAGGACTTCACATGGAATGTCTATGCCAACCTGACCACCAACCACAACGTGGTGACAAAACTTGCCGACGAGCGCAAGAAGAACTGGTACGACGGTATCGGTCTGGGCTATTCGAGCGGCAGCTATTTCTACAAGGAAGGCGAGAGCCGCTACACCTATTATACAAAGAAGTATGCGGGCGTGGATCCCGAAACAGGACTGTCGCTCTTCTACATGAATGTGTATGAGACCGATGAGAACAACCAGGCCATCTATTACGACAACAAGGGCAACCGCGTGGACGAGTCCTACCTTGGCACCAAGCACCGCAAGGTTGTCGGACAGACCACGACAACGGTCTATAACGATGCCGACTATTATCTCTGCGGCGACATGCTGCCCGATGTATATGGCGGTTTCGGTACAAGCGTGTCATGGAAAGGCTTTGACTTCTCGGTGGACTTCCAGTATCAGATCGGCGGACAGGTGTATGACGCGACATACGCTTCGCTCATGGGATGCAGCGCAGGACGCGCCATCCACGTGGACATGCTGAACGCATGGTCGAAGGACAACCTGGGCAGCAATATCCCCCGCTGGCAGTTCAATGACTCTTACATGGCAGCCGCTTCAGACCGTTTCCTTACCGATGCTTCTTATCTGACACTCTCCAACCTTACGCTGGGCTACACCCTGCCGAAGTCCTGGCTGAGCAAGATCGACCTGCAGGGACTGCGCCTCTATGTGGTGGCCGACAATGTCTGGACATGGTCCAAGCGCCAGGGCCTCGACCCGCGCCAGAGCATCACGGGTAGCAACACGAACACCTACTATCGTCCTATCCGCACCATATCGGGAGGTATTACCGTTACATTCTAACATCAACATTATCGCAACAAACAAAGAACAGATATGAACATGAAAAAGATATATCAGTGCTTTTTAGGCGTGGGCTTGGCTGCCGTCTTGCTGACTTCGTTCACTTCCTGTATGGAGGAGACGGAGCCGACAACCGTGGCCACGGAAGACCAGATACAGCAGTCGCCGTCTTCTTCGGAATCGTTCCTTATGGCCATGCCGGCATATTTCAACCATTTCACTGACAACGGCTGGCACCATGGATTCGGCTACGGCGCCATGATGTACATCCGTGACCTGCAGACAGGTGACCTGAACCATTCGTCCACCAACTACGGCTCCCACTTCTACTATTGGGCGCGCAACCAGTATCAGGGCGACGGCTACATCTTCGGACAGTTTATCTACAATTATTACAATGAGTTCGTACTGGCCGCCAACAATATGGTGGGTGCCGTGAATCCCGAGAACGCCACCGATACGCAGCTCGGCTATCTCGGGGCAGGTCTCGCTTTCCGCGCATTGGTCTATCTCGACATGGCGCGCTGCTATGAGTTCCTGCCCAACGACAGGACCAGCAACATCAATGTCGATGGCAATGACGTGCTCCATCTCACCGTGCCTATCACAACGGCAGAGATGAGCCAGGCCGATGCTACCAACAATCCCCGCGCTACGCGTGAGGAAATGAAGGAATTCATTGAAAACGACCTCAACAACGCCGAGAAATACATTGTGAACCTCAGCGACACCCGTGGGAAGGTGCTTCCTGACCTGAGCTGTGTGTATGGTCTGAAGGCACGTCTCTACATGTGGATGGAAGACTATGTGAACGCAGAGAAGTACGCCCGTCTGGCCATCAATGCTGCTACGGTGGACCCGATGAATGAAACCGACTGCACCAACTACCGCACCGGATTCAATGACATCACGAAGTGGATGTGGGGGTCGCAGATGACATCGGAGGATGATGTGGTCCAGACCGGTATCATCAACTGGACTTCATGGCTCAGCAATCAGACGACATTCGGATACACCGGTTACGGAGCTTCCAACATGCCTTTCAACTGTATTGACAAGAACATGTACGAGCGCATCAGCGATACCGACTTCCGCAAGCTCGAGTTCAAGGCTCCGGAAGGGTCACCGCTGGCCAGCAAGGTCATCCAGATACCTGAAGTGGCTGACCTGGCAGAGGAGAACATGCCGGCCTATGCTGCTGTCAAGTTCCGTCCTGCACAGGGCAACGCCGAAGACTATCAGATTGGCGCCGCTTCTGCATTCCCCATAATGCGTGTAGAGGAAATGTACTTTATCGAGGCTGAGGCAGCCGCCCATCAGGACGCAGCAAGAGGCTTGAGCCTGCTCAAGACCTTCATGACCACTTACCGTGACGCGAAGTACAGCACCAAGGTGACAGCTACCGATGATGTGGTTGAGGAAATCGTGTTCCAGAAGCGTGTGGAACTCTGGGGCGAGGGACAGACCTTCTTCGATATCAAGCGTCTGGACTACTCTGTGACACGTGGCTATCCCGGAACCAACTGGAACGATCCGCTGACACGTCTCAACACCGAAGGACGTCCGGCATGGATGAACTACGTGATGGTGCGTACAGAGGCCAACAACAACCAGGCTCTTGTGGGTATGAACAATCCTGACCCGTCAGACCTTTATACACCCTGGACTGAGCAATAAGAACAATAAAAAAACATTTGAATTATGAAGAAATATCTAAAATATGCCTACGTAGCCTGTGCCGGTGTCCTGGTATCCGTCTTCGGATCCTGCACCAATGACTACGAGTACAATCCGGCCACGGTGGAAGGCCAGCAGGTCTATTTCAGCAACGAACTGCCTTCCAGGCAAGACCTTGACTCCAAGGCGAGCAGCTTCACCTTCCAGCTGAACCGTGTGAAGACTGACGGTGAGCTGACCGTGAAACTGGATACCAGAGATGAGAACAGTCTCTTCTCTGTTCCTGAGCAGGTGACTTTTGCCAATGGTGCAAATACTGTAGATGTGACTGTTGGTTACGATGCTGCACAGTTCACATACGATGACTATAAGGATGTTGTGGTAGCCTTGGCTGATGTCAGCTATACGACTCCTTACGGAATGTCCAGCTATTCGTTCAGCGCAGGTGTGCCTTCACCTTATGTTTCTTTAGGTGTAGGACATATTGTCGATGCATTCAGCATGGAGAACCTGGAAGGATATGATGTCGAAATCATGCAGAATACTGAACAGCCCAATGTCTTCCGTGTGATGCATCCTTATGATGAAGCCATTGAAGCGGAGGCATGGTCCACACAGGGCAATCAGTGTGAATATATCCAGTTCACCATCATGCAGCCCGGCATGTCAATCGGTGATGTGCCTGTGACAATGAGCGATTTGGTATATTTCCCGGATTTCAATACCGGATTCTACAACACATACAACGATTACAACACGGATATCAAGTGCTATCATCCCAACGATCTGGGTCTTGATGAGGAAGCATACTGGACATATAACCGTGTGCTCTCTTACCAGGAGAGCGGCTTGCCCGGTCAGGTACAGCTTGCGCCAGTCTATTGGATGGACGGGCTTGGAGGCTGGAACTACTCGCAGCAGGACGGTGACATCATCATCACTTTCCCGGGATATGACCCGAAGGACTATACTGTATCAGTGGATTATGTAGGAGCTTTGGCTGCCAAGGATGAGAACACATACGCATTGGCCAAGGTTTCGATGGGTGCTGATGTGGATGAAGTCAAGTTGGCAATTGTGGAAGGAAACAATCCTGACCTCGGACTGAACGGAATCCTTGATGGAAGTGTCCAGATTGTGACCGTGACAGAAAGCGGTGAGGTGAGAATACCTTGCGACTACAGCGGAGTATGCACCATTGTCGCCGTTTCCTATGCAGGCGGTGAACCGCAGGACTATAGCTATGTGACCATCAACTTCACGTTGTCCAAGAGTCCGTGGAGGTCTATCGGAACCGGCGGGTTCACTGACTTTGTGATAACACAGTTCCTCGTCGATGAAAACGATAATCCGCTCCAGCCCATCTCATTCTATTGCGATGTGCAGGAAAGCACGGAAACCCCGGGTCTCTACCGTTTCGTTAATCCTTATAGCCCGGAAGTCTATCCTCTTGCAATTGATGGCTTGGATTATGATGACAGCGAGGATCATTACATCTATGTCAATGCAGAGAATCCTGACTATGTGTTCATAGAACTCCAGAAGACCGGTGCTTATGTAAGCAGTCTGGGTAACTTCTATCTTGCCACGCTGCCTGGCTATTATTACGGAAATGGTTACACGATTGAGGAAATCAGTTCCAAGGGCATTGCAGGTGGAACGCTGGCAGAAGGCCTGTTCACATTCCCGATAGACAACTGTCTGTTCTCTGCCGATGCTTTGGATGGTCTCTATTATGCCAACTCCGAGGCTCCCGTCTATATGTATCTGCCTGAAGCACTTGCAAGCGGCGCCAAGTCGTTCAAGGTGCCGGCTCGCAAGATCAGAACCAAGATGGGCAAGACTACAAAGGCAAAGCAAGTCAACAAGAAGCAACTGCTTCGCACAATGAATTTCACTACAAATGTGCGTATTTCTGAATAATCCAGATACTGTCTATAAAGCATGAATGAGGACGGAGTTACAGCATGCAGGCCATGTTGTTTCTCCGTCTTCATGTCTTTTCTATAAACAAACATACGCCGATAACTAACCTTACTATAAAGAAAATATGAAAATGTCAAGACTCCTTGCAGCCTTCGGTTTGCTGCTATTCGCTGTCTGTGCCAATGCAGTTCCCGCTAAGTGCGGCATTTACCAGACCATACGTCTGGCTGACGGCACCGAACTGGATGCCGAGCTTTGTGGTGACGAGTTCCTCAGCTATTGGCTGGCCGCCGATGGCAACAAATACGTGAAGAGCGACCGTCTCGCCACTTACCAGTTGGCTGATATGACTGCACTCAAGGAAAAAGCCGATCAGCTGAGGGCTTCCTCACAGACACGTGTAAACGCGGCTATGGCCAAGGCACCACAGCGTGTGGCCCTCGGTGGCGACCATATCGTTTATGAGGGAAGCCAGCGTGGATTGCTCATACTGGTGGAATTTTCAGATGTCAAGTTCCGCGATGGTCATGACGTGGCACTCTATAACGACATTCTCAATAAAGACGATTTCACCAGTGAATTAGGATTCCGTGGTTCTGTACGCGACTATTTCCGTGACCAGAGTTATGGAAAGTTCCTCCTGAACTTCGACATTGTCGGCCCCATACAGTTGCCCAATAATGCTGCCTATTATGGTGGGAATGACAGCAGTTCTCGCTTCCCGAAAGCCAAGAATATGGGTGAGTTTGTACTGGAGACCCTGAAGGCCGCTGATGCCACGGTGGACTATACGAAATATGACTGGGACGGTGACGGAGAGGTTGACCAGGTCTTTTTCCTGTACGCAGGAAGGGGAGAGGCGTCAGGAGGTGGAGAAGACACCATCTGGCCTCATGAATCGACCGTCCCCAGTGTCAGCGGACAGTATCTTACGCTTGATGGCATGAGGCTCAACACCTACGCCTGTGGGTGTGAGATGGCCACTGATGACCGCATTGACGGCATCGGCACTATTTGCCATGAGTTTTCGCACTGTCTCGGATTCCCTGATATGTATGACACGGAAAACAGTTCGTCGGGCAACTACGGAATGTGTCTCTGGTCGGTCATGGATCAGGGCAGCTATCTTGGCAATTCCTATTGTCCTGCCGAGTTCTGTGGTTGGGAACGTGTGTATGCCGGATGGAAGGAACCTATCGAACTGACTTCCAATGCCCAGATTACCGGTATGAAATCCATCAGTGAAGACGGTGATGTCTATATTGTGCGCCATGATGCCAATGCCAATGAGTATTATATCCTTGAGAACCGTCAGCGCACAGGTTGGGATTCCTCACAGTATGGGGCAGGGCTGCTCGTGACACATGTTGATTTCGTGTCGTCCATCTGGTCGAACAACAAGGTAAATGCCAGCAGTTTAGGCCATCCCCACTGTACGCCCATACCGGCAGACAACAATTACACATTCACACCTGCCGGATGTACTGGTGATGTCTATCCTTACCGCACGAACAATGCGTTGACCAACCAGTCAACACCTGCTGCCACCACTTATGCGAAGAGCACTGATGGCACCAATTTCATGAACAAGCCCATCACAGACATTGCCATTGCCGAAGACCTTACCGTTTCGTTTAATTTCGCCGTGCTTGATACGCGCGTCCTGTTCTACGAGTCGTTTGACAACTGCGTGGGCAAGGGTGGCAATGACGGTGTGTTCAACAAGATTGGCAGTAACTCCAATGTCGGACAGGCCGCATTCTCACCCGACTTGACAGGTTGGCAATGCGACAGCAAGGGTGGAGCCAACTGCTGTGCCATGTGTAGCGCACCCATCACCACGCCGGAGTTTGAACTGATGGGCAATGCCATACTTACATTCATGGCTGCGCCATTGTCCGGTTCAGGAGCCGATGCCACGAAGCTCACGTTGAGCGGAACGGGTGACATCGCTTTCGAACAGTCATCGCTGACTATGGAAAGCGGGAAATGGAACGAGTTCAGCGTGAACATCAGTGGACAGGGAGTGGTCACCATCACATTTACGCCCGGCACCGTATTCTTCCTGGATGAGGTCAAGGTGAAAAACAATGGAAGCACCGGCATAGAGAGCATACGCATTCCTTCTGCCAGCAAGTCTGGCGAACCAGACCGTATCTACAGTATTGACGGCCGTTATGTAGGCACTGACCTCGATGCACTTGGCAAGGGCATCTATATAGTCGGCGGAAAGAAGGTGGCCAGATAACATCGTAAACATACAATAACTTTCTCTTTAAGTCGGCTTTTACGTTTTTTACAGCCGACAACCGGACACGGGGTGCGTGAGCATCCTGTGTCTTTTTTGACTGAATCTGTGATGGAATATGGCTATGATGACATTTCCCACAAACAGTAAACAAGGGCCAATAGCTTTTTTCTATAGGTCAATACACTAAATCCGTGAAAACAGGGTTATATATAAAAAAGGTGGAAACTGCTTTTTGTACATATATCCTTATTGTTTATGGCAGGTCTGCGGACTTGCCGGCATCAAATTGAACTCAGATTTATACATCAAGCCGAATATGAAAAAAATTCAGACCTTTATTTTTGTGTGTGCCCTCGCTGCGCCTGGACAGGCCCAGCAGGGCAACCTGTGTGTGAACCATCTCGTGGAACCCTTGGGCGTTGACGATGTCGCTCCCCGTTTCAGCTGGTCGATACCGGAAGGCGGGCAGCAGGCCTATAGGCTCATGGTCGATACCGATTCCGCCCGGCTGGCTTCCGGAAATGCCGGTGTGTGGAACAGCGGGGCGGTGAAGTCGGCAGAACCCGCGTGTGTGTATGCGGGTACTGTCCTCCATCCATTCACGACCTATTACTGGCGTGTCCAGACGGTATCGGCCGATGGGAAGGATGCCGTTTCGGACATCAGCCGGTTCGAGACCGGAATGATGGGGCAGGAAAACTGGCATGGCTCATGGATTTCAGACAGCCACGACCGCGACTACCGTCCGGCACCTTATTTCCGCAAGGGATTCATTCTGGAGAAACCGTTGAAGAGGGCACGTGCCTACATAGCTGTGGGAGGACTCTTCGAACTGTCTGTCAACGGACAGACTGTGGGCGACCATTTCCTTGATCCGGCATTCACGCGCTACGACCGCCGTTGCCAGTATGTGACATTCGATGTCACCTCCTTGCTGCAGCAGGGACAGAACGCCATAGGTGTGGTGCTGGGCAACGGATGGTACAACCATCAGGCCATGGCTGTATGGGATTTTGACCGCGCGCCATGGAGAAACCGCCCCACGTTCTGTCTGGACCTGCGTCTGGACTATGCAGACGGTACCACGCAGACTGTCTGCACCGACCTGTCATGGCGTACATCCTCGGGTGGGCTTATCTACAATAATATCTACACAGGTGAACATTTCGACTTCCGTCTGCTGCAGAAAGGGTGGAACGAACCCGGATTCAACGATTCCAAATGGCATGGCGTGCGCTACAGGCAGGCTCCTGCGCCCGAGATTTCTTCACAGCAGATGCAGCCCATACGCCTGACGGAGCATGTCAAGGCACAGTCGCTCCAGAAGGTGAACGACTCGACATACGTCTATGATTTCGGGCGCAACATGGCCGGCATCACCACAGTCCGGCTCAAGGGTGAGAGCGGTGCGAGGGTGAGCGTGGCCCATGGTGAGCGGCTCCATGCCGACGGTTCGCTTGACCCTTCGAACATTGATGTCTATTATCGTGGTGACAAACAGAATGAACCTTTCCAGACCGACCTGCTCACGTTAAGCGGGGCAGAGGACACCTTCCGGGCACGGTTCAGCTACAAGGGGTTCCGCTATGTGCAGCTTGTATGTCCACCTTCGGTCCAGCCTACAAAGGAAAGCGTGGAAGCCCACTTCGTGCACAGCGATGTGGCTACGGTGGGCAGCATTAGCTCGTCAAACCCGTTGCTCAACGGCATTTTCGCGGCCGCACGCCAGGCCTATCTCTCCAATCTCATGGGCTATCCCACAGACTGCCCGCAGCGCGAGAAGAACGGCTGGACAGGCGATGGCCATCTGGCCATAGAAACCGCGCTCTACAGTTTCGATGCCTTCACCATCTATGAAAAATGGATGCGTGACCACCGCGATGAACAGCAGCCCAATGGCGTGCTGCCCGACATCGTTCCTACAGACGGCTGGGGATATGGCACAGACAACGGACTGGACTGGACATCTACCATTGTCATCATTCCATGGCAGCTTTACCTGTTCTATGGAGATATACGCCCGTTGCGCGACTGCTACGACAACATGCGCCGCTATGTGGACTATGTCGATAGAACCAGCCACGGCCACCTCACCACATGGGGGCGTGGCGACTGGGTGCCGGTGAGGACCCCTTCCAACAAGGAATACACTTCTTCGGTCTATTTCTTCGTAGATGCCACTATCCTGTCCAAGGCAGCACGACTGCTGGGTCATGAAGCCGATGCCGCCAGATACAAGGCACTGGCCGATGAGGTGAAGGCAGCCATCAACGCAAAATTCTTCGACAGGCAGAACGGAAGCTACTCTGGAGGTTCGCAGACTGAGCTGAGCATGGCACTGATGTGGCGACTTGTTCCCGAAGAATGCGTGCGGCAGGTGGCCGACAACCTCGCCGCCAAGGTCAGGGAAGCCGGTTGCCATCTTGATGTAGGTGTATTGGGTGCAAAAGCCATACTCAATGCGCTGAGCGAGAACGGATATGCCGACCTGGCCTACAAAGTGGCCGTGCAGGACACCTATCCCTCATGGGGATGGTGGGTGAAGAACGGAGCCACCACCTTGCTGGAGAACTGGGACCTGAAAGCCACGCGGGACATTTCGGACAACCATATCATGTTCGGCGAAATCGGAGCATGGCCTTATAAGGGTCTGGGAGGCATCTTCCCCGACGAGAATGCTCCTGGATTCAGGAATATCCTGTTGCGTCCAAATTTCGTGAAGGAACTCCGGCAGTTCGAGGCACGCCACACCACTCCCTATGGAGAAATTGTTTCATCGTGGCAATGGAAAGGGAAAAAGGTGGTGTATGATATAACGGTGCCCGAAGGTTCTACCGCCACATTCACTGTGCCAGCGGGCATGAAGGAGGCCGGAAGGACCATGCAACTGGCTGCCGGGAAGCATCAGCTGACATTGAAATAGCCGTTTGCCTGCAGCCATATTGGTCAGGGCCGACGGAAACTGTCTTGCCTGGACCTGTCTGCTGGACAGCATTGCCCTCGCTCTTCCCATGTATCCTTGTACGGTGGAAAGGGCGAGGGCGATTTTCCGAAACAGCTAACTGAAAACTTCGGAAAAGCTAACAGAAAAGTTTCCTGTCCTTAACTGAAAAGTGGTGTTCACGCCGTGGAATATAGTGTTCACGCCGTGGAATATAGTGTTCACGCCGTGAAATATAGTGTTCACGCCGTGAAATATAGTGTTCACGCCGTGAAATGCAGATTGAACTTCGCATTCCGGAAGATTATACTTCACCTTTCCGAAGTTTCCGGTTCACTATTCCCGACTTTAAGGTCCAGTGATGCCAATGGGTATGCGGATGACGAAAAAAACGCATTTCTGTGCCCTGTTTTTTGTCAACTGACGATAATGTCGTAACTTTGCCGCGAATTTTCAAACAAAGACAAAATTATGGCAAAGAAAGCACTTCTGATGATTCTCGACGGATGGGGAATCGGAAAACATGGCAAGGGTGATGTGATCTATAATACGCCCACACCCTATCTGGACTATCTCACAGCTGTTTCTGCACATGCGCAGTTGCAGGCTTCCGGTGAAAACGTCGGATTGCCCGATGGACAGATGGGCAACTCTGAAGTGGGTCACCTTAATATCGGTGCAGGCCGCGTGGTCTATCAGGACCTGGTGAAAATCAACCGTGCATGCAAGGACGGCTCCATACTGAAGAACCCGGGCATTGTGGCTGCCTACAGCTATGCCAAGGAAAACGGGAAGAAACTCCACCTCATGGGACTTACCTCTGACGGAGGTGTGCATTCTTCTCTTGACCATTTGTTCAGGCTGGTGGAGATAGCTAAGGAATATGGCCTGGAAAAGACCTTCGTACACTGTTTCATGGACGGTAGAGACACCGACCCGAAGAGTGGAGTGGGATTTATCCGGCAGCTGGGCGAAGTCTGTGAGAAGAACGGTGCGCACATAGCAAGTATCGTGGGACGATTCTATGCCATGGACCGTGACAAGCGGTGGAATCGTGTGAAAGAAGCCTATGACCTGCTTGTGGAGGGCAAGGGCAGGAAGGCGGACTGCATGGTGAAGGCCATGGAGGAAAGCTATGAAGAAGGCGTGACCGATGAATTCATCAAGCCCATCAGCAATGCAAAGGTCGGTGGAACCATCCAGGAGGGCGATGTGGTCATCTTCATCAATTTCCGTAATGACCGTGCAAAGGAACTCACACAGGTGCTCACACAGCAGGACATGCCTGAAGAGGGTATGCACACCATTCCCGGACTGCAGTATTATTGCATGACACCGTATGATGCATCATTTACTGGCGTGAATATCCTGTTCCCCAAGGAGAATGTGGGAGATACACTCGGCGAGTACCTGAGCAAGCAGGGAAAACGTCAGCTCCATACAGCCGAGACCGAGAAATATGCACATGTGACCTTCTTCTTCAATGGTGGCCGTGAAGCACCCTTTGCTGGAGAAGACCGCATCCTGGTCCCCTCGCCCAAGGTGGCTACCTACGACCTGAAGCCGGAAATGAGTGCATACGAGGTGAAGGACAAGCTGGTGGGCGCCATCAGCACACAGCAATATGATTTCATCGTCGTTAACTTCGCCAATGGTGACATGGTGGGGCACACCGGTGTTTACAATGCCATTGCCAAGGCTGTACATGCAGTGGACAATTGTGTGCGTGACGTGATCGAGGCCGCCAAGGCCAACGGCTATGAGGCCATCATCATTGCTGACCATGGTAATGCAGACAACGCTGTCAATGAGGATGGTTCGCCCAATACCGCACATTCACTTAATCCTGTTCCGTTCATCTATGTTACCGACAATAACTCGGCAACGGTCAAGGACGGACGTCTGGCAGACGTGGCTCCTTCCATCCTGCATATCATGGGGCTGGAACAGCCTGCTGACATGACGGGCGAGAACTTGATTGTGGACTGAAAAATACCGATGAAATCGGATAAATGAGAAAAAGAGGATGCAACGGTCGGGAAAGGGCCAGTGCATCCTCTTGTTTTGTCTTGTCCGTTTTTTGCAGGATACAGATAGCAGGAAAACTGGAATATTATATATGAGCGTAAATATTGAGTCTTCATGGCTGCCTCATCTTCAGGATGAGTTTTCAAAGCCTTATTTCAATGAATTGGTGGCTTTTGTGCATCAGGAGTACAGGCAGTACACTTGTTATCCACCGGGCAAACTCATTTTCAATGCCTTCAATCTCTGCCCTTTTGACAACGTGAAGGTCGTAATCATAGGGCAGGACCCTTATCATGAGCCGGGACAGGCAGAGGGACTGTGTTTTTCCGTGAGCGATGGTGTCCAGTTTCCCCCGTCTCTGGTAAATATATTCAAGGAGATACAGAACGACATGGGGTCAACTGTGCCTCAAAGCGGAAGCCTCGTGCGCTGGGCTGAACAGGGCGTATTGTTGCTCAACGCCACCCTTACAGTAAGAGCGCACCAGGCAGGAAGCCACCAGCGGCGTGGATGGGAGACTTTCACGGACGCTGTAATCAGGAAGTTAAGTGATGCACGTGAGCATGTCGTGTTCATCCTTTGGGGAAGTTATGCACAGGGCAAGGCGGCTCTTATCGACGCGTCACGCCACTGTATCCTGAAGTCGGTTCATCCTTCTCCGCTGTCTGCCCATAGGGGATTCTTTGGCAATCATCACTTCTCGCAGTGCAACAGATACCTGGAAACTTACGGGATAGAGCCGATAAAATGGTGAATTTTATTAATTCTTGTGCAGAATATGAATAACCATCTACCTCCTATTATTGAAATAGGGAATGTTTTGGTGTCATCCGACATCATCACTGAGCGTTTTTGCTGTGATTATGGGAAATGTCACGGCATCTGTTGTGTGGAAGGCGATGCTGGTGCGCCTGTAACCATCGATGAAATTGCCGAAATTGAGGAGTCGCTGGGAAAAGTCTGGCCACAGATGTCTGCACAGGCGCAGGCAGTTGTTGACCGGCAGGGTGTGGCCTACTCCGACAAGGATGGAGATCTTGTGACCAGTATTGTCGGAGGAAAAGACTGTGTTTTCACCTGTTACAACGGCCAGAATTGTCTATGTCTGCTGGAGAAGGCATACAGAAACGGGGAGACAAGGTTCTGCAAGCCTGTTTCCTGTGCCTTATATCCTATCCGGGAAAAGAAATTCCAGAACGGTATGGTGGGACTGAACTATAACCGCTGGGACGTATGCAGGGATGCGGTCGTCAAGGGCAGGGAATTGGACATGCCCGTGTACAGGTTCCTGCGCGAACCTCTCGTCAGAAGATTCGGGGAGGAATGGTTCGAGGAACTCGAAGCTGTGGCAAAAGAACTGGAGCATCAAGAGATGCTGTAATCACACTTGATGCTCCATCCAGTACACGTAATGCCGTTGAAATGGGGATTTTTGTCAGCTCCTGCGGTATTCCTTGGGTGAAATCCCCATATTATCCTTAAAAAACTTGCCCATCTGCGACTGACTGGTAAAATGCAGTTCAGATGCAATTTCCTTGATGCTTTTTGTCGTTGTACGCAATTGCACGCAGATTTCAATGCAGATGTAGTTGTCCAGCCAGTCGTTTGGGGTTCGCTGGCTGACAGCCTTAACTGTTTCTGACAGGTATTTCGGTGTAATGGAAAGCTGTTGGGCATACCATTTCACTTTCCGTTCTTTCTTGAAATTCTTTTCCGCAAGCCTGATGAAATTGGTAAATACCATTTCGCTTCTCTTGTTCTTTCCTGTTGTTGAGCCTTGCGATCGCTCTATCGTATCGCTTAGGTCATAGATCATGGTGGTGAAGAGCGACTGTGCTATTTCCTTTCTGAAGGAATGGCTTTTGTAGTCAATTTTCTCCTTCATCATCCTGACATATTCTACGATGTGCTTGACTTCTTGTCCGGAAAGCTCAAAGACAGGATGGTTCCGGGCGAAAAGGAAAAGTGAGGAAAGGTCGTTCATGTCCTTGATGATTTCCCTGAAGAAATTGTAGGAGACAATGATGCCCATGCCGTGGCAGTCCTCGCTCAGATTGACATCCGTTGCCGTCTGTCCTGGACTGATGATGATGATGTCGTTGGCTTTTACCGTGTGGGGCCGGGTGTCAACCATATAGGTTGCAGACCCTTGTAGGCAGAGAGCCAGCAGCAGGAATTTCACTTGTCGTGGCTCTTCGTCAAACCGCAGGCTCTCGATGTTCTCGATGAGCAGAAGCTCGTTTCCGATATGGCTTCCCGGATATTTTTCGAGCATCTGTGCAATGGAAATGTACCTTGTTTCTGGATTCATAGCAGGAAAAATCAAATGTGCGTGCAAAAATACGGTTTTATTCCGAGGTAATGGTGTGGAACACTTTTTTTTACGTAAATTTGCATTTAAACATGAATCACATGGATTTTAGAAAGCATATCCTTTGCCTGGCTGTCTTTTTCCTGGGGCATTCTGCTGTTTGCATTAAGGCCCAGCCTGTCGGAGGCCAATGGATTTCATGTCCGGATCCTGATAATGTTTCGCAATTGTTTTTCCGCCAAGCCTTTACTTTTGACGAGCGACCGGAACGTGCACGCCTGTCTGTGGCTACGACAGGTGATGTGATAGTTTATATTAACGGACGCAACATCAGTACAGACGTTTTTACGGTCTGGCAGGGATTCGGGAATGAGGCGCAGGTGAAGTCGGCTCAGTTTGATGTCGCCCGTTTCCTTGCTGAGGGCAGGAATGTCGTGGCAATATGGTATGCTCCACATGCCCGGATTCCGGACAGGAGACAGTTGGCTGTTTCCTTGTATGGAGAATATGATGAAGGTGACGCCTTTGCCTTTACAACAGATGATACATGGTTGTGCCGGTATGCTCCTGCCGGATTTACTCCCGATGGTTGTGAATATATGGACGGGGAACACACATCACCGTCTTGGAAGACCGATGAAACCGGCATTTCCTGTTGGATTCCCGTCTGTGCGGTCTCAGGAAATGTGTGGTCAGCGTTCGGGAAATGTTCAGCCCAGACAGAGCGTTTGCGTGTCGTTAAAGTGCTGTCACCTGATTATTTTGATGTTGAGTCCGATGGAATAACCTATGATTTCGGAACAGCCTGTCGGGGATTTGTCCGTGTCACTTTGAGGGGAACCATGAGAGGCGAACATCTGTCTGTTCCTGGATTGGAGTATGTGTGTAGTGGAAGGCCCGATGAACAGGCCTATAATACATTTAGGATGATAAGTTGCCGTAGGCTTTTCATAACAGGAGATGAACATTTTGAACGGTCACAGATACAGAAGGTAGAGCTGCTTGTCCCGGAACTCTTGACGTTCCCTGTGTTTGAATAGCTGTATGTACAGTTGTCCTGTACATTGCAATTCTTTTTTTTAGCCATAAAGAAAGTCCGTTTCCATCGCCGATGAAAACGGACTTTTCTATTGTGGAAGTAACAGTAAATGCTGTCTGCCCGTGTCTTTTAGTAGCTCAGGTCTTCCGGATTTTCAATCACAGAGGGAATCAGTTCGAATATTTCCTTGATGCGCTGCGTATCGAACTTCGGAGAACGGTCATAATAGTAGATACCGTTCTTCTCTTGCTCGACGTCAGTAATCTGTGTGTAGCAGAATCCGGTTACATGCTTGCTGGCTTTCAGTGCTTCCACCTCTTTCTTCAGGATGTCATAGAAATCCTCCAGTGTGTTGATGTTGGCGCCATATCCCCATGAAGAACTTCTTTCTGACTCCTTGATCCAGGGCAGACCGCCGAATTCATCGGCCATGTACGGTTGTCCTTCATAATTGGCCAGCCAGCTCTTTCTCGAGTCGTTTCTGTAGGGTTCCTTGCCATGCTCAAAGGTGAACTGTTCGATGAGTCTGGCCGGGTCGCGCTCGTAGTTGTGTACTGTCCAGATGTCAGTTACCACGTGTGCATCGCCACTGGCGTCATTCACCGGGCGTGTGGGGTCAATGGCTTTGGTCATGTTGTACACGTCCCTTATCATACGGGTGTAGATTCCGTTGTTAACGCTGCCCCATGTCTCGTTGAACGGTGTCCATGTGACCAAAGAAGGATGGTTGCGGTCGCGTTCCACCAGCTCTGTCCATTCTGCGATGAAGTTGCGTGCTGCCAGGTCGTTGTTGATGTCCAGTCCCCAGCTTGCTGACTCACCCCATGTGATGTATCCCAGTTTGTCAGCCCAGTAATAATACCTTTCCTCGAAGCTCTTCTGGTGGAGGCGTGCGCCGTTGAAGCCCACGGCCTTGGACAGTTCGATGTCTTTCTTGAGTGCCTCGTCTGTGGGAGCAGTCCAGATGCCATCGGGATAATAGCCCTGGTCGAGTACCAGCCGCTGGTAGTATGGCTTGTTGTTCAGGTAGAAATAGCCATTGGCCAGATGGATTTTGCGCATACCGGCATACGATTTCACCTCGTCGATGGTCTTTCCGTTCTTCACCACCTTGTAGGTCACGTCATAGAGGAACGGGTCTTCCGGGCTCCAGAGTTTCACGTTCTTGATGGGCAGTACGACAACGCTGTTGTTGCTGCATGACACTGTCTTTGTAGATACGGCCTTTTTGCCGTCGAACACGGTGACCACGAGTTGGTTTCCTGCGTTTTCACCGTAGAATTGCGGATGTACCACGAGCTGTTTCTGGTCGATGTCGGGCACTGCGAATACAGATTTCAGGCCTTCGTTGTCAATGGCTTCCATCCATACGGTCTGCCAGATGCCTGTTACTCGGGTGTAGGAGCAGCCGTGGGAATAGAACAGTGAGCTTTGCTTTCCGCCTGTCTGTTTGCCGTCGCGCAGGTTGTCTATTACCCTTACCACCAGGTTGTGGGTGTTGCCGGGCTTCACGTATTTCGTAAGGTCGCAGCTGAACGATGAGCCTGAGCCATAGTGGCTGCGCACCAGAGTCCCGTCAATGTAGATGTGTGATTCATAGTCCACCGCGCCGAAGTTCAGCATGATTTTCTTTCCTTCCCATCCTGCCGGAATGGAAATCTTGCGCTGGTACCAGATGGAGTTGATGAAATCGGTGTGTTTCACTCCGGAGAGTTCGCTTTCCGGGCAGAAGGGTACGGTGATTTTCCCGTTGAATCCCTCGGATTTCTGCCATTCCCTGTCCATTCCTGTCTTCCCGAAATCGAATGAATACGTCCATGTGCCGTTGAGGTTCACCCAGTCGGCTCTTTCAAACTGTGGTCGTGGGTACTCCGGCCTTGGTGTCTGTGCCTTGCCGTCATTGGGCATTGCGAATGCCAGTGCGATGCCGGCAAATGCTGATGCTAAGAATCTGAATGTCATAAGAGTTGTTATTAGTGATAATGAAAAATGGTTAATCTAAGGGTTCATGCCGGTTAAACTGTTTGTCTTCGACATAAGGATTCGGCTATCGTGCCAGTTGCAAATGTAGCAAAAGTTTGCGACTTCTGCAAGCGTGTTGTGCCTTTTCGTGAGAAAAGCCGGTTGTTTCCGGCTTTCCATGGGCTTTATTCAGTGTTTTTCCTTGTATATCACGTTGTTGGCTCCGCTGGTTATCTTCAGTGCCTCGGGGTGTTCCTTGATATAGGAGTCGATGTGCCTGATGCGCTTGTTCTCCAGTATTTCATCCACGGCGATGAGTATGCCTGTTTCCTCCACGTCGCCGAAGCCGTAGTTGATGGCGGTCCCGAAGAGCTTCATGGTGGGGCTCAGTCCCATGTAGGCATTCACCAGTGGCGGTATGTTGTAGCCCAGCTTCCTGATTTCGCCGTTCAGTATGCGGTAGTCGTCTTTGAATTCCTTTTCGCTGAACAGGGCTTCCAGTTCCTTCTCGCTGGTTTCTATGTTCAGCGGTTTCTTCGGTATGATGAGGTTGTCCTTGTCATCGAAATGCTTTTTGAGGAAATAGAGTATCATGTCCCTTCCGCGCCTGATGTAGGAGGGGTACATGGTCATTTTCCCGAAGAAGTATTTCACGTTGGGCTGTATGACGGTGAGTGCTCCCAGCCCGTCCCACAGGTTGTCGAGCGCGAACAGGCTTTTCGCTCCCATTCTGGAGCTTTGGTATTCCAGTGTCACGAACGAACGGCCCAGTTCTATGGTGTAGGGCATGTAGTCCTTGATGAACTTCTCCGAGAAGTGGAACATGTGGCTGGTGGCGAGCTTGGGCTGTCCGTCGGTATCCATTTCCCAGTCGCATCCCGAGAGGTATCTGTATCCGCCGATGATTTCCTCTGCCTCGGGATTCCACACGATGAGCTGTTTGTAGCAGTTCTCGCAGGTGTCGAACTCGTCAATGTCCATGGGTTTTCCTGTTCCTCCTCCGGCTTCCCTGAAGGCTATTTCCCTGAGGCGGCCTATTTCCTTCATCACGTTGGGCGCGTTGTGGGCCGTGACCACGTAGATTTCGTTATGGCTTTTGTTGGTCATCCGGAGTTGTCTTTCCGGTGTGAGTTCTTGCTTGAGCAGCTCTTTTGCGATGGGCTGGATAATCGGTTCTTCCATTGTTTGCTTTGTAGAAAAAAGGGCGTTGCGGTCCTGTCGGGTTCCGCTGTTCCCCCGGCTGTGTTTCCTAAAACTTGGTTTTCTCTGAATATTTATAGTTCATATACTCTGTCCTGGACAAATTTTGCCCATTCCATCGGTGTCTTCGATTTGTCAAACGTCTGCCACGGTATGGGTTTCCCTATGGCCACGCGGAAGGTCTTGTGTACATTCTTGTACATTTCATCGACCAGGAACAGCATGGCGATGTTGAACTTTATGTTCAGCTTCTTGCACAGGTTGGCCACGTTGTAGAAGAAGTCGGAGTTGCGTCCCCCGAAGTGTATGGGCACTATGTCGCGGTGGGTTTCCACGCTTTTGGTGATGAATGTCTTCTTCCAATCCAGGTCGTGTATGATGCCGTTGTTTTTCCGGGAGCAGATGCCGGCCGGGAACATGAGCATGTGGTTTTCGCTGGCGAACCCTGCTTCCACCATGGCCGGGAAATCCCTTCCCTGCCGTCCGGTCTTGTTGATGGGTATGCATACCGGGGCCAGTCCCGGGAGGTTCATGAGCAGGTCGTTGACCAGATAGCGGAAGCGTCCGTCGTACTGCCTTCCGATGATGGCGCCCAGGGCCACGCCGTCGGCACCGCCCAGCGGATGGTTCGACACGAAGGTGTATAGCTTGCCGTCGTCCTTGTCGGGCAGGTTCTCGCGTCCTTCCACCTCAAGGGTCATGTCCAGATAGCGCACGCATTCCTCCAGCCATTCCGTTCCCGACAGGTGGCGGCTCTCCCACAGATAGCGGTTCACCTCGTCCTGATGCACGATGTGCTTGAGCCATTTCACGAGCAGTCCGGGCACATACTTGGCCTTGCTGCCCATTTTGCTTTTCAGGATGCTGTCTATGTCGATGGTCTTCTCTATCTGTCCGCTCATGCCATAAAATGTAAGTTAATGCAAAAATAGCACAACTTTTCTTATTATGTTGCATTTTCCAATATTTTTTCACATTTTTTGTCCATGGAAGTCCAATCGTCACTTGTTTGTAACCGTATGGGAGTGAAAAGGTGGTTTGGGCGACTTTCCCTGTTCCGGCCTGTGCCAGGATAACCGTGAAAAGCTTTCCTTTCCAAAATCAGAATGTCACGGAAATGGCGTATTTTCTGACATTCTGATTTTAGTTAATTTGTGTTTATGCGTTGGTTTTTGGTCCGCTTGTCCAAAATGCAGAAAAACCACCTGGATGAAGCGGTTTCGTAATACACTGATAATCAGGCGTTTATAAAGTGCCAGCTTTTTGTTTCCTGTAGAATATGGAAATTTTAACTAAATAACTGTTAAATTCTTGCACAAAAAGACTGTTTTGTGCAGTAAAATCCCTGTTTTTTCCGCAATTTTCCCTGAGATTACCGAAAAAATCCGGTTCTTGTCCAAAATGTGATTTTCGCGCCTGTTGTTTCTTCCAGGCAATGCCTTTGGTGGAAAGTCGGGAAAAGTGAACTGGAAAGTTCCGGAAAGCGAACTGAAAAACCGGAAATCCTTCAGTTCAATCTATAGTTCACGCCGTGAACACTATATTCCACGCCGTGAACACTATATTTCACGGCGTGAACACTAACTTTCACAATGTGAAACCAGCTTTTCAGTGAACTCGTAACAGGTTGATACTTAGGTGTTTGTGACTTTTCAGTTCGGTATTTTCAACTTGTTTTTCAGGTGCAGTTCGCGTGTGTCCCGTCTTTTTGTGTGCCAATTCGGGTGTTTTGTGACAGTGCTGTGCAGGTTTTGTATGCTGTTTTCTGGCTCTTCTTTCGTCCTGCATCCGCTCATTTTGTTCTTGATGTCCGGTGATTTGCATTTGTTAACATATTAATTCCGTCTGTAAAAGCTGCTTCCTGTATCTGTGTGAAAAAACATTTTGTCATGAAAATGGCCTTTTTTTTGACATTCTGTAAAATCCAGTATGTACGGTCTTTTCATGCGGAACAGTTGCCTCCGGGCTCCACCGGACAGTCTTCCGTCTGTTGCCGGACATGAGATGAAGAAAGGCCTGTAATGTCATGCAGGACAAGAAATAAAACTTTTTTTGAAAATAATATGGGGAAAAGTGGGGAGATGTGGGGAAAATGTCGTATCTTTGAAGCCAGATTCTATTTAATGATGTACACATGCGTTTTTTAGGTAACATAGAAGCCAGGCTCGATGCCAAGGGAAGGGTTTTCCTTCCGGCAACGTTCCGCAAGCAGCTGCAGGCCTCCGGCGAGGAGAATCTTGTGCTGCGCAAGGACGTGTTCCAGCAGTGCCTGGTGCTCTATCCTGAAAGCGTATGGAATGCCCAGATGGACAGTCTGCGTGGGCGGCTGAGCTGCTGGAACCGTGGCCAGCAGCAGCTGTTCCGCCAGTTTGTCTCGGATGTTGAGCTGCTTTCGCTCGACGGCAATGGCCGTTTCCTCATACCGCGCCGCTACCAGAGCCTGGCCAGCCTCACGCCCACCGTGCGTTTCATCGGCATGGGCGATACGATAGAAATCTGGGCTTCCGAGACTGCCGCAAAGCCCTTCATGGAGGCCGATGAGTTCAGTGCAGCCCTTGAGGAGGTGATGTCGGCCGGTGTGCCGCAGCCTATAGGATGAAACAGGCCTCCGCAACAGAATCAGACCAACCCTGAATAAGCCAATGATGAATCCCGATACAACAGTCGCAAACTATCATGTCCCGGTATTGCTTCACGAGAGCATAGACGGGCTGGCTATCCGTCCCGGCGGCATCTATGTCGATGTCACGTTCGGCGGAGGTGGCCATTCACGTGAAATCCTCTCGCGGCTCGGAGGCGGTGCCCGCCTGTTCAGCTTCGACCAGGATGCCGATGCCGCCCGCAACGTGGAAGGTCTGCTGTCGGCAGCCGGAAAGGAAGGGCAGGACGATGTGGCGTTCACGTTCGTGCGCAGTAATTTCAGGTATCTGAAAAACTGGATGCGCTATTACGGCATAGACCATATAGACGGTCTGCTGGCCGACCTCGGCGTATCGTCCCACCATTTCGATGATGCCCAGCGAGGCTTTTCCTTCCGGTTTGACGCTCCGCTCGACATGCGCATGAACAACCAGTCCGGCCGCACGGCAGCCGATGTGCTCAACGACAGCGATGAACATCAGCTGGCCGATATCTTCTATCTTTACGGCGAACTGCGCCAGTCGCGCCGCCTGGCCTCGGCCGTTGTCAGCGCGCGTTCCAGGCATCCGCTGCTCACCACCGGCGACTTCATCAGCGTGCTTGAGCCCCTCCTCGGGCGGGAACGCGACAAGAAGACCATGGCGCAGGCGTTCCAGGCCCTGCGCATAGAGGTCAACGGCGAACTGTCGGCGCTCAGCGAGATGCTCACGGCGGCAACTGGTCTGCTTTCACCGGGTGGGCGGCTCTCCGTCATCACCTACCATTCACTGGAAGACCGGATAGTGAAGAACTTCATGAAGAGCGGCAATGCCGAAGGCCGGGTGGACCAGGATTTCTTCGGGCGCATAGAGACCCCCTTCCGCATGGTCAGCGGAAAGGTCATCGTGCCGGGAAGGGAAGAGCAGGAACGCAACCCCAGGAGCAGGAGTGCGAAACTCAGAATAGCAGAAAGGAAATGACAGACAAGGAACAGCAATACAGCAACCAGCAGCCGGAGCCTGGCGTTGCGGCTGCAGAAGAAGAAAAGGCACCTGCGGGGGAGCTCTCCCTGACGGAGGTCATACGCGAACAGGCTACCGAGGAGGAAAGCCCGGAGTCGAACTATTTCACGCTCAGGCAGATTCTGGGCGGCGACCTGCTCAGCACGGCTGCCGTGCGCAGGCAGATATGGGTGTTCGTGCTCATCACGGTGTTTGTCATCGTCTATATCTCCAACCGGTACAGCTGCCAGCAGAGCCTCATCAAGATAGACAAGCTCAATGTCGAGCTCAGGGATGCCAAGTACAGGGCGCTCTCAAGCAGCAGTAAGCTCACTGAACTGAGCAGGGAAAGCCATGTGCTCGAACAGCTGAGGCTCAACAACGACACCTTGCTGCACGTATCACCAAATCCGCCATACATAATCAACGTGACTGACAATGAGTAAATTCGAGCAAAAAAGAGTAATTCCCAGATACAGGACACTCTGCATCCTGATGGCGATACTGGCCGGAATGGTCGTGGCAAAGGCTTTTGTGCTGATGACGGCGAAGAAGGACTACTGGATGAAAGTGGCCGACAGGAAGAAGGTGGACAGCGTAATCGTGCAGCCCAACAGGGGAAACATACTGAGCTGCGACGGGATGCTGATGGCTTCATCGCTGCCTGAATATAAGCTGTTGATGGACTTTGTGACCTTGCGTGAGACCGAGACAGACACTTTGTGGGACGAGAAGATTGACTCCCTTTGCCGGGGGCTCAACGCCATATTTCCCGAACGGTCGGCCCGTGAGTTCCGCAAGGTGCTCGAGGAAGGACGCGAACGGAACAGCCGGCAGTGGCCCATCTGGCCCAGGCGTGTGGATTACAATACATACAAGGAGGTAGCGTCGCTGCCACTGTTGAGGCTGCCCAAGTACAAGTGCGGCTTCTATACACAGGAGTTCAACGCCCGCAAGCTGTCATACGGTTCGCTGGCTGCCCGTACCATCGGCGGGTTGTATGCAGCCAAGGATTCGGCACGCAGCGGTCTGGAACTGGCTTATGACTCGGTACTGCGCGGCAAGCAGGGGCTGATACACCGCCGCAAGGTGCTCAACAAGTTCCTCAGTCTTGTAGATGTAGCTCCAGTCGATGGTGCCGATATCGTGACCACCATTGATGTGGGCATCCAGGATCTTTCTGAACGTGCACTGCGGGAAGAACTGGAGAAAATCAACGGCAACGTGGGTGTGGCCATCGTCATGGAAGTGGCCACGGGCGACGTGAAGGCCATAGTGAATCTGGAGAAGACCCCTTCCGGAGAGTACCGCGAGCGGAAGAACCATGCCGTCAGTGACCTGCTGGAGCCAGGCTCCGTGTTCAAGACAGCCTCGATCATGGTGGCACTGGACGATGGTGTGGTAGATACCACGACCCATGTGGAAACCGGCAGTGGCGTGTGGCCGATGTATGGTTGTCAGATGCGTGACCACAACTGGCACCGGGGCGGTTACGGCATGCTCACCCTGCCACAGACACTGATGGTCAGTTCGAACATCGGTGTGAGCAGGATCATCGACGACCATTACCGCAAGCATCCCGAGAAGTTCGTCGAGGGTATCTACCGTACGGGACTGGCCGATGACCTCGGACTGCCATTTGCGGAAGCCAAGAAAGCCCGCATACGCATGCCACAGAAAGACAAGCGCGGAAAGCAATATGTGAACTGGTCGAAGACCGCTTTGCCCTGGATGAGCATAGGCTATGAGACCCAGGTGCCGCCGATTTCCACGCTGACGTTCTACAATGCCATTGCCAACGGCGGCAGGATGATGCGCCCGAGATTCGTGACCAAGGTGATGAAAGACGGCGAGGTGGTAGCTGAATATCCGCCGGAGGTGATGCGTGCGCAGATCTGCAAGGAAAAGACCGTCAGGGAAATGCAGACCATACTGGAACATGTGGTGAGCCAGGGACTGGGCAAGAAGGCCGGGTCGCCGTCGTTCAAGGTCGCAGGAAAGACAGGTACGGCGCAGATGTCGAAGGGAAAGAGTGGCTACAAGAGTGGCATGACCGACTATTTGCTCAGTTTTGCCGGCTATTTTCCGGCAGATGCGCCCCGGTACAGCTGCATCGTGTGCATCCAGAAGTCCGGTCTTCCGGCATCGGGTGGAGGCATGAGCGGTGTGGTGTTCCACAACATTGCAGAAGGAATCATGGCGCAGAGCCTGAAATATGATATTACGGATGCACGCGACTCGGCATCCATTTGCGTGCCCGACGTGAAGGATGGCAATGTCACTTCAGCCAGGCATGTGCTTACCGAACTGGGATTCCGTCCGAAGACGGACTGGGCAGATTCCGTCGCCGGTGCAGAACCGGTATGGGGGACGGCCTCGGTGTCGGGAAAGAACATACAGCTGAGACGAGGTAGAACTGGCGGTGGAAAGCGAATGCCCGATGTATTGGGTATGGGTGCCAGGGATGCTGTGTATCTCGTGGAGAGCAGTGGCGCGAAGGTGATGTTGAAAGGCCGCGGAAAGGTAGTGGCCCAGTCACCGCAGGCCGGACAGCAGCTGAGAAAAGGGCAACGCTGCGTGCTGAATCTGGAATAGGCGGCAAGGGTAGAAACCTGCCGATAGAATAAAACACATTATCAGTAAGCTTATGGAGCTAAAGGAATTGTTGAAGAATGTCAGTCCGCTCTGCATTGATGGCAATGCGGATGTGGACATAACAGGCGTGGACATTGATTCACGCCGTGTGGCCGGTAATCATCTGTTTGTAGCGATGAAGGGTACACAAGTAGATGGACACAGGTTCATCGGGAAGGCCATAGAGCAGGGTGCTGCTGCCGTATTGTGCGAGGATATGCCGACAGAGAGGCAGGAAGGCGTGACTTACGTACAGGTGGCATCGACAGAGGACGCTGTCGGTCCGGTGGCTACAGCTTTCTATGGATTCCCCTCAAGGAAGCTCAGGCTTGTGGGGGTGACAGGAACAAACGGAAAGACCACCATTGCCACCTTATTATATAATATGTTCAGAGCCATGGGGCACAAGTGTGGACTGCTGTCAACCGTTTGCAATTATATTGAAGACGTGGCTATGCCGGCCGACCACACCACTCCGGACGCAATAGAACTGAACAGGTTGCTGGCCCTGATGGTGGATGCCGGTTGCGAATACGCGTTCATGGAATGCAGCAGTCATGCCATAGCGCAGAAGAGAATCGGCGGTTTGCAGTTTGCCGGCGGATTGTTCACCAATCTCACCCGCGACCATCTGGACTACCATAAGACATTCGAGAACTATCGTGATGCCAAGAAGGCCTTTTTTGACGGCTTGCCGAAGACGGCCTTTGCCATTACCAATGCGGATGACAAGAACGGTCTGGTCATGGTGCAGAACACCAAGGCCAAGGTGCAGACCTATTCGGTCAGGACAATGGCCGATTTCAGGGCAAGGATACTGGAGTGCCATTTTGAGGGCATGTATCTGGAAATCGACGGCAGGGAAGTCGGTGTGCAGTTCATAGGCAAGTTCAATGTGAGCAACCTGCTGGCGGTATATGGAGCTGCACGCATGCTTGGCAAGCAGCCGGAGGATATCCTTGTGGTGTTGAGCACGCTGCATAGTGTGAGCGGACGGCTGGAGCCCATTCGCTCGGCAGAAGGATATACGGCTATAGTAGATTATGCACATACTCCGGACGCATTGGAGAATGTGCTCAACGCTATCCATGAGGTGCTTGACGGAAAGGGGCATGTCATAACGGTCTGTGGAGCTGGCGGAAACCGTGACAAAGGCAAACGCCCGTTGATGGCACAGGAGGCCGTAAGACAAAGCGACAAGGTAATTATCACCAGCGACAATCCGCGTTTTGAAGAACCGCAGGACATCATCAACGACATGCTTGCCGGATTGAATGCTTCGCAGATGAAGAAGGTTGTGGCCATAGCCGACCGCAGGGAAGCCATTCGCACAGCCTGTATGATGGCAGTCAAGGGTGACGTGATCCTCATTGCCGGTAAGGGGCATGAGGATTATCAGGAAATCAAGGGTGTGAAACATCATTTTGACGACAGGGAGGTTGTCAGGGAAATCTTCGGAAACCAATAAAACTAAAGGAGCATGTTGTACTATCTGTTCAGGTTCTTAGGCGAATTCGGCATTTCGGGTGCCCATATCTGGAGTTACATATCTTTCCGTGCATTGTTGGCACTGATATTGTCATTGGTCATCTCTGCTTGGTTCGGTGAGAGGTTCATCAAGTATCTGAAACGCAAGCAGATTACGGAAACACAGCGCGATGCCAGTATAGACCCGTTCGGGACAAAGAAAATAGGTGTGCCTTCTATGGGTGGTATCATTATCATCATGGCTATACTGATTCCAGTGCTGTTGCTCGGACGGTTGCGCAATATTTATCTTATCCTCATGGTCATCACGACCTTGTGGCTGGGATTCCTGGGTGGAATGGATGACTATATCAAGATATTCCGCAAGAACAAGGAAGGGCTGAAAGGACGGTACAAGATTGTCGGACAGATAGGGATTGGACTTATTGTGGGGCTTGTGCTGTGGGTTTCACCGGATGTGAAGATGAACGAGAACCTGGCTATTGAACGGCAGGGACAGGAAATCGTCGTGAAACACAGGGCTGAGGCTACGAAATCGCTCAAGACCACCATACCTTTTGTGAAGGGACATAATCTGGACTATTCCCATATCATGGGATTCATGGGCAAGTACAAGGCTGCTGCCGGATGGATACTTTTCGTGATCATGACAATCCTTGTTGTAACGGCAGTGTCCAATGGCGCCAATCTCAATGACGGCATGGATGGCATGTGTGCAGGAAACTCTGCCATTATAGGAGTTGCGATAGGAATATTGGCCTATGTGAGTAGCCATATTGAATATGCCAACTACCTGAATATAATGTATATTCCCGATTCGCAGGAACTTGTAGTGTTCATGTGTGCATTCGTTGGCGCACTTATTGGATTCCTCTGGTATAATGCCTATCCGGCACAGGTCTTCATGGGCGATACAGGATCATTGACTATAGGGGGCATTATCGGGGTGTCGGCAATCATTATTCATAAGGAGTTGATGCTGCCTATCCTGTGTGGCATCTTCTTCGTGGAAAGTCTCAGCGTCATTCTGCAGGTCTATTATTTCAAGTTGGGCAAGCGTAAGGGGGTCAAACAACGCATTTTCAAGCGAACTCCCATTCATGATAATTTCAGAACAGAAGACAGTCAGCTTGATCCTGACTGCAAATATGTGATAGCAAGACCCAAAGGAGTGGTTCATGAATCGAAAATCACAATCAGGTTCTGGATCGTTACCATCATACTTGCTGCTTTGACTATCATTACATTGAAAATCAGATAATATAGAAGCATGAAAAGAATAGTTGTCTTAGGTGCTGGAGAAAGTGGTGCAGGCGCAGCTGTCTTAGCCAAGAAGAAGGGCTTTGATGTGTTTGTAAGCGATATGTCTGCTATAAAGGAAAGGTATAAGAAGATGCTTGATGACCATCAGATAGAATGGGAGGAAAAGCAGCATACGGCAGAAAAAATACTCAATGCGGATGAAATCATAAAAAGCCCGGGCATTCCACAGGAGGCTCCAATTGTAGAAAAGGCGGCGGAACTGGGAATACATATCATCAGTGAAATAGAATTTGCCGGAAGATATACTTCCTCGAAAATGATATGTATTACGGGGAGTAATGGCAAGACGACCACTACATCGCTCATATATCATATATTCAAGGAAGCAGGATACGATGCTGGATTGGCCGGGAACATAGGAAACTCGCTTGCTCTGCAAGTGGCTGAAGAGCCGCATGAGTATTATATCATAGAATTGAGTTCATTTCAGCTTGACAATATGTATGACTTCCATGCTGATATTGCCATTTTGCTGAACATCACGCCTGATCATCTGGATCGCTATGATTATTGTATGCAGAATTATGTGGATGCAAAGATGCGCATCATACAGAACCAGACAGATAAGGACAGTTTCATCTTCTGGAACGATGACCCGATAATCAGAAAGGAACTGGAAAAATATGATATTAAAGCTGTACAGTGTCCTTTCTCGGAATTGAAAGAAAAGGGTAGTATAGGGTACATTGAAGAAGGTATGTACAAACTCGAATGGCCAACGCCTTTTAATATGGAGCAGGAAGAGCTTGCCTTGACAGGAAAGCACAATATCTATAATTCGCTTGCTGCGGGAATAGCAACGAATATCGCAGGAATCAAGAACCAGGTAATCAGGAAAAGCCTGGGTGACTTTCCTGGGGTAGAGCACCGGTTGGAGAAAGTGGCTCGTGTGGGGGGTGTTCAATACATCAACGACTCAAAGGCTACAAATGTAGATGCGTGTTGGTATGCACTTGAGAGCATGAATACTCCCACAATCCTGATTGTAGGAGGAAAGGATAAGGGAAACGATTATTCTTCAATCATGGAACTGGTCAGGGAGAAATGTGTAGGGCTGGTTTATCTCGGTGCAGATAATTCAAAACTTCATGCTAATTTCGATGCTTTGGGACTGCCCGTTCGAGATACGCATTCCATGAAAGAGTGTATTGAGGCTTGTTATGATATGGCACGTCCGGGAGATACTGTGTTGCTTAGTCCTTGTTGTGCCAGCTTTGATTTGTTCAAGAACATGGAAGACCGCGGTGAGCAATTCAAGACCTTGGTCAGGAATCTGTAGGGTCGTTTCAGCTTTAAACATTAAAATGGAAAATGATAAATAATACGCTCGGAAATATTTTCAAGGGTGATAAGGTTATATGGATGATTTTCTTCTTCCTGTGCCTGATCAGTATCATAGAGGTCTATTCGGCATCTTCTCAGCTTACATATAAAGGTGGTAATTATATTGCCCCTGTGGTGAAGCATGTGGGTATTCTTGTGATGGGCCTTTTCTGTATGGTAGTAACACTTAATATTAAATGCAAATATTTTAAGATTGTTACTCCTTTCTTGCTTATCGTATCAGTATTGACCTTGATTTGGGTGTATTTCGTAGGAGCTAAGAATGATGCCCAGCGCTGGATTCCGATTCTGGGATTCCAGTTCCAGCCGTCCGAGATAGCAAAAGGGACTCTGGTTCTTGCAACGGCGCAGATTCTTAGTGCTATGCAAACAGAGAATGGTGCAGATAAGACGGCATTCAAGTATATATTGACGGTTTCTGCATTCATCATTCCGCTCATTATGTTGGAGAACCTTTCAACAGCGATATTGTTGTGTGTGGTTATATTCATGATGATGTTGATAGGGCGCGTGCCGATGGCTCAAATAAAAAAATTGACCGCGGTTTCTGTTCTGTTAGTAGTCAGTGTCTTCATTCTGGTTATGACATTTGGTACAGAAGAGAAAAGGGACACTGAAGATAAAAGGAATTATACTGAAGTGGCAATGGGGCAGGGGGCGGTAAAGCAGAAGGAAAAAAGTATGCTCTCTAGTGTCTTTCATCGTTTTGGCACGTGGAAAAAAAGATTTGAAAGTTTTGCTGACAAAGAAGAAAAAAGTCCGGAAGAGGTGGATCTTGATGGCAAGGATTCACAGAAATCTCATGCGTGTATAGCCATTGCGTCATCAAATATCAGGGGAAAGGGGCCTGGTAATTCAGAGGAACGCGAATATCTTTCACAAGCATTTTCGGATTTTATATATGCAATTATTATTGAAGAAATGGGGATAGAGGGAGCGATTATCGTAGCTTTGCTATACATATTCCTTCTGTTTAGAACCAGTACAATAGCGCATCGTTGTGAGAACAGTTTCCCTGCATTTTTAGCAATGGGTCTGGCTTTACTCATTGTTACGCAGGCTTTGTTTAACATGTGTGTTGCAGTTGGCTTGGCACCGGTTACAGGACAGCCTTTACCGCTTATCAGCAAAGGAGGAACATCCACTGTCATCAATTGTGTTTATCTGGGTGTTATACTTAGTATTAGCAGGTCTGCAAAGCGCAGAGAAACATCAAGGTCTAAAGTGATTGTTACAACCGAATGATAAAAGTTCTGAAAGGAGATTGGATAATGGAGAAAGAATTGCGTGTTATTATCAGTGGTGGGGGAACTGGCGGTCATATATTTCCGGCCATTTCCATTGCCAATGCAATAAAAATGAAACGCCCTGACGCGAAGATTTTATTTGTAGGTGCATTGGGTCGCATGGAAATGCAAAGAGTTCCATCTGCAGGATATGAAATAAAGGGTTTGCCAATATGCGGATTTGACAGGAAACATCTGCTTCGAAATGTTGTGGTTCTTTATAAGATATGGAAGAGCCAGCGTATTGCTAAGAAAATCATTAAGGATTTCCAACCTATGGTTGCTGTAGGTGTTGGCGGCTATGCCAGTGGCCCGACCTTGAACAAATGTGCTTCCATGGGGGTTCCATGTCTGATTCAGGAGCAGAATTCGTATGCAGGAGTGACCAATAAACTATTGGCAAAAAAGGCGAAATGTATCTGTGTCGCATATGAGGGTATGGAACGTTTCTTTCCGCAAGAAAAAATTGTTATGACAGGAAATCCGGTCAGGCAATCTTTATTGGAGACCAGGTTGACACGTGAGGAGGCCATAATATCGTATGACCTTGACCCACAGAAGAAAACAATCCTTTTAGTTGGGGGCAGTCTTGGAGCAAGGACAATTAATGAAAGCGTCTTACGCCATTTGGATTTGGTGGAGTCGAGCGGAATACAGTTCATTTGGCAGACAGGAAGTTATTACCATGCTGCTATTGTGGAAAGACTTGGTAATCATAGGCCTTTACAGATGTTGAAGGTTACAGATTTTATCTCGGACATGGGGGTGGCATACAAAGCTGCAGATTTGGTTATCAGTAGGGCTGGAGCAAGTTCTATAAGCGAGTTCTGTTTGATAGGAAAGCCGGTGATACTTGTTCCTTCTCCAAATGTTGCGGAAGATCATCAGACTAAAAATGCAATGGCACTTGTAGGTAAGTCGGCGGCTCTTTATGTTTCTGATGATAATGCACCTGAAACATTGTTGGAATTAGCTATAAAAACGGTGAAGGATGAGTATGCTCTTGTCTCATTAAGCAAGAATATTTTAAGGCTTGCGTTACCCGATTCTGCCAACATCATTGCGGATGAGGTTATAAGAATTGCTGGGGCCTGTCAATCTGTTTAAAATGAAATCTGATATTGAAAGGGATAATATAATATGGATCTAAAAAGTATAAAGTCGGTTTATTTCATTGGTGCCGGCGGCATAGGAATGAGTGCTCTTGCTCGATATTTTATCCATCGCGGAATGGTCGTTGCTGGCTATGACAAGACACCGTCTGCACTTACTCGACAATTGGAGAAGGAAGGTATGCTCCTTCATTATGAAGAAAATGTTGAGTTAATACCTCATGTCTGTAAAAATCCGGATAACTGTTTAATAGTTTACACCCCAGCCATACCTGCGAACCATAGGGAACTTCTTTTCTTCAAGGAGAACAAATTCAATATAGAAAAACGTGCACAGGTTCTTGGTGCATTGACACAAGCACACAAGGGATTATGTGTTGCGGGAACACATGGGAAAACGACGACGTCAACAATGTGTGCCCATATCATGCATCAAAGTCATGTTAACTGTAACGCTTTTCTTGGAGGTATATCGAAGAATTATGGTACTAATTACATTCTATCAGATGAAAGTGATTATGTTGTGATAGAGGCAGATGAGTTCGATCGCTCTTTTCACTGGTTACGTCCATGGATGTCGGTGATTACATCTGCTGACCCAGACCACTTGGATATTTATGGTACCAAGGAGGCTTATCTTGAGAGCTTTCAGCATTACACCTCGCTTATACAGCCGGGTGGAACATTAATAGTGCATAAGAATCTGGAAATAAAACCACGTGTTAATTCAGATGTCCATATATTTAACTATGCACTTACAGAGGGAGATTTCCATGCTGAAAATATTCGTATAGAGGATGGTGAAATAACTTTTGATTTCATTTCACCTATAGAGAATGTAAAGGGGATTAGTCTTGGGCAGCCTGTTCCTATCAATATTGAGAATGGTGTAGCAGCAATGGCTATGGCTCAATTAAGCGGATGTAATGCTGAAGAGCTTGCATACGGCATGAGAACGTATCATGGAGTGGAACGCCGTTTCGATTTTAAAATACGTACTCAGAATCTGGTTTTCCTTTCAGATTATGCACATCATCCGCAAGAGATATATCAAAGTGCAAAGAGTATGCGTGAGCTTTATAGGGATAGAATGATTACGGCAATTTTCCAACCCCATTTATATACTCGTACACGTGACTTTTACAAAGAGTTTGCCGAGGCGTTGAGTCTGTTGGATGAAGTTATTCTTTGTGATATATATCCTGCTCGTGAGGAACCGATTCCTGGTGTTACAAGTAGACTAATATATGATTGTTTAGCTTCAAAAGTGAAGAAGAGCATGATTCACAAGGAAGAGGTACTTGATCTTGTACGTGATAGACAGTTCGATGTCCTGATTGTACTTGGAGCAGGTGATCTTGATAATTATGTTCCACAGATGACAAAAATACTTCAACAAAAGTAATATGGTTAAGCCATTCTGGAAAAAGACAATTATCATTGTACTTGATGTGGTACTTGCAGTTTATCTGATATTGGCATTTGCTGCATTCAATAAGCCAGACGAGACAGCGTATGTCTGCACAAAAGTCAACATCGACATTGCAGACGCTACAGCAGATGGTTTCATAGATGGTGTGGAAATCAAAAAACGTTTGGAGTCTGCTCGTATGTATCCTATCGGCAAACCGATGAAGCAAGTCAATGCTCGTAAAATAGAGGAACAGCTCAAGAAGAGTCCATTTGTCAAAACTGCTGAATGTTACAAGACACAAGACGGGCATGTCAATATCAGTATAACCCAGCGATTACCAGTTGTCCGGGTTAAAGCTATTAATGGTGATGACTATTATCTGGATGACCAGGACTGTGTCATGCCCAATTCCCATTATATCAGTGATTTGGTTATTGTAACGGGATACGTGAACCGTGCATTTTCCACTTCATATATTTCTCCATTCGGACGTGCAGTTATGGGGAATAAAATGTGGAGGAATTTGATAGAGCAGATAAATGTCCTTCCAGACCAGGGTATTGAAATTGTTCCTCGTGTGGGCGACCACGTTGTTTATCTTGGGCATTTACCTGAGGTTGCCGGTTCTCGGAAGGAACGTACCAGTCAGATTGTCCAATTTGTAGAAAACAAGATGTCGCGGCTGGAGAAATTTTATCGTTATGGACTTTCACAGGCAGGATGGAATAAATACAGTTATATTAATCTGGAATTTGATAATCAGATTATTTGTAAAAAACGCTCACAGAAGCTATCCCGAACAGTATTGGTTCGGCCTGCAGAGCCTGTCGGAGTGGAAACTGCAGGTAAGCCAGAAGTGAAAGCAGGTCAACCAGAAGTAGAGAAAAAAAAAGGAAATAACTGAAAATACATATATCCGTATGGCAAAGAATTTCATCGTAGCTATTGAACTTGGGTCATCCAAGATTACCGGCATGGCCGGACAGAAAAATCTTGATGGCAGCATAACTGTTCTTGCTGTTGTCAAGGAGGATTCAAAAGCTTGCATACGCAAGGGTGTTGTCTGGAATATAGACAAGACAGCGCAGTCTTTAACAAACATCGTGAAGAAACTGAAGTCTTCACTCCGAACCGAGATTTCGCATGTATATGTGGGTGTTGGTGGACAGAGTATCAGAAGTGTCAAAAACAACATCGTAAAAGAATTGCCAGCTGAAACGATTGTGTCGAAGGACATGGTCGATGAACTGATGGATGCTAATCGTAGTATGAGCTATCCTGAACAGGAAATCCTGGATGCAGTCACGCTGGAGTATAAAGTTGGACTGCAGTCTCAGTTGGATCCTGTCGGTGTACAATGCCAGCGTCTTGAGGGAAACTTTCTTAACATTCTATGGAGAAGGGCCTTTTATCGTAATCTGAACAAATGTTTTGATCTTGCGGGGATAGCCATTGCCGAGATGTATCTTGCGCCTTTGGCCATGGCCGATAGCGTACTGACAGAAGCAGAGAGACGTTCAGGTTGTTTGTTGGTGGACATGGGAGCGGAAACGACAACAGTTTCGATTTACCATCGTGATATACTTCGACATCTGGCTGTTATTCCATTGGGAGGTAATAATATTACAAAAGACATTGAGTCGTTGCAGATTGATGAAAAAGATGCAGAACGCATGAAACTGAAATATGCAAAGGCTTTTACCGATAATTCGGATATAGACAACAACCAGACATACCCCATAGACCAGGAGCGTACTATTGAACAAAGACGTTTTGTAGAGGTGGTCGAGGGCCGATTGGCAGAAATAATGGAGAATGTATGGGCACAAGTTCCCAACGAATATGCGGACAAACTTCTTGGAGGTATTGTGTTGACAGGAGGAGCATCCAATATGCCTAATATTGAGGAGGCTTTCCGACGTGTTACTCGCATCAGCAAGGTGCGTCTGGCACAGTTCGTTACGCAGACGGTCAATGCATCCAATGGGGAAAACATCATTCACGATGGCACATTAAATACGGTCATCGGCCTGTTGGCAAAGGGAGACATGAATTGTGCAGGAAATGATATTACAAATGATCTTTTCGGTATCAATGGTGAGCAAAAGGTACCTCTTACGACAGGCGATCTTCATCAGCAGCCACGTACGACTGTTGCAACGGCAGGTACGGGTATTGTAAGGACGGAGGCCGAAAAACAAAAAGCTGAGGAAGAGGAGCGTAAGCGTCAGGAAGAAGAAAGACGCAAGCGTGAGGAAGAGGAGGAACAGCGTAGGATTGAGGAAGAGGAGGAGCGTAAACGCAATTCTCCTTGGAATAAGATAAGGCATAAAGCCACGAACTTTTTCCGTGCAATCGTTTCGGCAGACAACGAAGACGAGTAAAACGGACTACAATGAGATTTAGAAAAGAATATCAACCTTTCACAACAGAACATTATGTCAGAAAACAGAAAACCATCAATACTCGACTTCGGAGAGCCTGAGACCAACAATAGCATCATCAAAGTCATTGGTGTAGGCGGAGGTGGAGGAAATGCAGTCAACCACATGTACAGGGAAGGCATACACGATGTGTCTTTTGTGCTTTGCAATACAGATAAACAAGTACTTGATGACTCCCCGATACCCGTTCATCTCCAGCTGGGGACAGAAGGGCTTGGAGCTGGAAACAATCCTGAGAAGGGAAGGCTCGCTGCAGAAGAAAGCATTGAGGATGTGCGCAATATGTTAAACGATGGCACCAAGATGGCTTTTATTACAGCGGGAATGGGTGGTGGCACCGGAACGGGAGCTGCTCCGGTAATAGCGAAGGTGTCCAAAGAACTGGACATTCTTACCGTAGGAATTGTAACGATTCCGTTCCTTTTTGAAGGTGACCACAAAATTGACCAGGCACTTGACGGAGTAGAGGAAATGTCGAAACATGTTGATGCCTTGTTGGTCATTAACAACGAGCGTTTACGTGAGATCTATCCTGACCTGACCTTACTTGATGCCTTTGGTAAGGCGGACGACACCTTGAGCGTGGCGGCCAAAAGTATCGCGGAAATCATTACCATTCATGGACTCATCAATCTTGACTTCAATGATGTCCGTACAGTACTTCACAATGGAGGCGTTGCCATCATGTCCACTGGTTATGGAGAGGGTGAAGGAAGATTGAAGAAAGCCATTGACGATGCGCTCAATTCTCCATTGTTGAGTGATAATGACATTTTCAATTCCAAGAAGATTCTGCTCAGTATCAACTTCAATGACAAGAGTGATGGGAGCAATGGCTTCATGATGGAAGAAATGACGGACCTCAATGATTTCATGGCTAAGTTCGGTCCTGGTTTCGAGATAAAATGGGGTGTCGCTCTTGACCCGGAACTGGGAAACAAGGTGAAGGTGACCATTCTGGCTACTGGGTTTGGCATAGAGAATGTGGAGGGCATGAATACCCATATAGGTAAGAAGCATACGCAGGAAGAGGCAGACCGCTTGGCTCGTGAAGAAGAAAAGGCGGCAGAAAGGCAGGACAGGCGTAACCGTTTCTATCGCAATGACAGAGACCGCCCCCAATACAAGCGTCATCCACATGTGTTTATTTTCAGGCCGGAAGAGCTTGACAATGACGATATCATCATGGACATTGAAAACTCTCCGACCTACAAGCGCACCCGGCAGATGCTTACCAACATCCGTGACCAGGTTGGCCGTTGCACACCGCCCGATTCAGCCCCTGTTACAGAAGCAGTGCAGGAAACTATCAGTTTTGCGGATGAGGAATAACTATATAATCACAACCAAATAACAAAGCAATGGCATTATTCGATCAAGTCAGCAATGACATTAAGGAGGCCATGAAGGCCCGTGACAAGGTGCGTCTGGAGACCTTGCGCAACATAAAGAAAGTTTTCCTTGAAGCAAAAACGGCACCGGGAGCAAATGATATGCTGGAGGATGCCGATGCGCTCAAGATTATCCAGAAACTGGCTAAGCAGGGGCGTGAATCTGCGGCAACCTTCATGGCTAACGGCAGACAGGATCTTGCTGATGGCGAATTGGCTCAGGTGGCGGTCATTGAGACCTATCTGCCTAAGCAACTCACAGAAGATGAAATCCGTGCAGCCGTCACTTCCATTATTGCAGAGACTGGAGCACAGGACATGAAGGACATGGGACGTGTCATGGGCATAGCCACCAAACAATTGGTTGGACGTGCCGATGGCCGAACCGTATCTGCAATTGTGAAGCAGCTGCTTGGAGCTTGACTCCCTGTTCGCGTAATATATAGAGAAAGCCGGAAGACGGATGTGGAAATCCTGTTCTTCCGGCTTTCTCTATTCTTGTATATCCGGGAGGATATTGTAGTCAGCTATCTCACCAGCTTGACGGTCTTGGCTTTACCGTTGGCGTGGGCTTTCACCACGTAGATGCCCCTACCCAGATCATGCAGGCTCAAGCTATGAGGTCCGGCTGTCACATGCACGCTTTTCATCAGCTGGCCGTCTGTAGCATATATCAAGATGTTCCCGTCTGACGGCATATCCGTCAGCAGCATATTGCGTGCGGAGTCATATCCGATTCCTATACCGTTGTCGCCAACCGTATTCAATCTGATTCCTGATGCGATTTTCTCGGAATGGAACATTTGCCATTCGCTGATTTGTCCCAGGTCATTGCCCTTGTTCTCCCAGAATGTCAGACGGTAGGTTTTGAATTCTGTAGTATTGTCACATGGATAGAACTGTGTGGTCTGCCTGTCTTTGAATGCAACGGCTTTGCGCTCGTCAATGGTCGTCCAAGCTGTGCCGTCGTTGCTGCCTTCCAGTGTCCACCATGCCGGGTCACGGGTGGACTCATCGTTGGCCGACGTGATGCTGTAGAGGTTCACGCATGCGGGCTGTGCACATTCGTATTCTATCCAGTTGGCAGAATAGAAGTTGAAGCAGTACTTCGTGGCGGATGTATGGTCGAACAACTTGTCGTAGTTCTCGCTGGTGCTCAGTCCGTCAATCTTTGCCGAGCAGGAGCCGCCGTTGTCTGTCAGGTCGGCATCGGCTACACATAGGCCGTGAAGTTGCCAGTCTCCGATTTCCAATTCATTGGATGTCTCATCAGAAAGGGCGTTGACAACCAGACGGAAATAAGTGTATGGAGTCGTACTGTTGACGGTATATTGCCTTACCTGTCCTCTGAGGAGGAAGGTTGTGCTGGCCTGCGTATATAGGTCATTCCATTCCTGTCCGTCATTCGAGCCTTGTAGTATCCAGCTCTTCGGGTCCTTCCTGGAGTCGTTTCCTGCGCAGATCACGCAGTATTTTACCGTTGCCGGTATAGTGCTCTTGAAACTCATCCATGCATTTCCGTTGAATGGAATGCTTCGTGTGCTGGAGGCGTTGTTGTCGATCAGACAATGGTTCTCCGGTTTGTCCAGGCCATCCGATACCGTGATTTCTCCGCCGTTGTCAGTGATGTCGTTCACCAGATCCGAATTGGCTGCCAGTTTCCCGAACAGTTGCCATTCCGCCAGTTTGGCCGGATTCCCGTTGCAGCTGGCCACCAGTTTGAAATACCTGTAGGACAGTCCGTCTGCGATGCGGTAGAATTGCGAACTCATTGCACAGGCAAACGTCTGTCCGTGCTGTTCGTCGAGCACTACCCAGTTCATGTTGTCCTTGCTTCCTATGAGTTGCCAGTCGGTCGGTGCAGCCTGGTTGGCTGTATTAGAGGTCAGGCTGTAGCACACCGGTATGAACATGCCGGTGGCGGAATACACGATGTCTTCATTCAGTTCTATTGCAGTGACACCCGATTTGTCAATGAGTGCCTCTGCCGATTCGCTTATGGTGCCGTTCCCAGCGGTCATGTCATTGCCGAAGATGCACCTTCCGAACAGTTGCCATTCGCTGACCTTCAGGCTGCCGGACGGCTTTCCGGTGATGTCTATCCGGAAGTAGCGGTAGGCTTTGTCATTGTCCACGTTGAACCGTCTGTTCTGGCACAGCCCGCTGAAGCCGCCATCCTGCTGCTCGTCGATTACGGTCCACATATCCCCGTTGTCAGACCCGTAGAGTATCCACGATTGCGGATGGGCGTTCTCGTCCGATACACTACTGCCTATGCTGTATGCCTTGATGGTGGCTTCTGCATAGCTGTGATAGGTGAACGATGCCGTTCCGCTTCCTGCGGCAGCCTCTGTGGTGAGGTCTCCGTCGATGAGTGCCTCCATGTTTTCCACATCTTCAGTGCCTGTCAGTATGCCGCCGTTGTTGGTGATGTCACCGATGAGGGGCTGCTCGTTTGTGCCGAATGTGAACCAGTCAAGGTTGAAGCAGTTCGTAGAATAGGCAGAGGAACTGGTGTAAACGAGATAGACATCATGTGTTCCTGAAATGGGGCTCACGGTGGTTTCTATCACTTGCCATTCGCCGCTGTTGGGCACCACAGCCGTTCCTATGCACGGACCGTCCGGGCTGTCTATGTGGATTTCTATGGTGCAGGTCCAGTTCTCCAGTCTGACCTGTGAAACCCTGAAGCGGGCGGAGGTGGCGGGTTGCGAGCCGAAGTCCACCCTCTTGTAGGCGGTAAAGTAGTTGTTGGCTATGTTCGATACCTCCAGCGCGTTGTCTCCTGCTGTTCCTGCTGTCACGTAGATGCCGCGCAGGGTGCTGAAGTCCTCGGCCTCGATGATGGAGTAGGCATCCTTGCTCAGCCAGTCGTAGCTCAGTGGGGCGTTGAAGGCCGCCGATACAGCGGTGGAGCATCCGAACGGCTGGTTGGAGAAGTCGTCTTCTCCGAACTTGTAGTCCTCCGACGATTTGGTCAGCCATGCCGATGATATGATACCGGCGGAGTTCCTGTTGTTATAGGCGTGGAAAGCATTCTTCAGCATCCAGTCCAGTCCGTCCTTATCGTTCATTTCCATAACGTACTGGCGTGCATACCTCATCAGTATGCCCTTGAATCCGCAGAGGTCTCCGTTCACTGTCTGGCATACATGGATGATGCCGTTCGAGTTGCAGAGGCTGGAGCGTGAACGGGCCATGATGCGGTCGGCATCCTGCTTGTACCTCTCGTCGCCGTAGTGCTTGTAGAGCATCAGTGCAGCCCCGAGCATGGTGCCCTGGTTGTAGGTTGATACCCATTTGTTGTAGCTTGAAGGCAGGTTGGTCGATTCGTCCCATGTGAAGCTGTCGTACACTTCTCCTGTCGTGGGCTTGAAGAGGTAGCTGCGCTGGTTCTCGTAGAGCGCGCGTGCCTTCTCGTAATAGGTCTCGTCGTTGGTGGCGGCGGCGATGTAGCAGGCAGCCACCTCGGCCGGGCCGTTGATACATGAGTTCGTGCCGTTCTTCCCGCCGCTCTGTTCTGCCCATCTGAGCATTCCCCATTGGTTCAGTGCCCTGCTGTAGATGGCGTCGAAATTGTTCTTTGCGTAGTTCAGGTAGGTCTTTGAGCCTGTGAGGTGATAGGCCCTGGCACTGGCGATGATCATCCACATCACATCGTCGTTGAAGTCATGGCCGTACCATTTGTAGCTGTCGTTGTAAACGAGTTTCAGCCAGTTGCTTCCCACGTTCGATGTGAAATAGCCGAACACCTTCTTGAACATGTCCAGATAGGTCTTGTCGCCAGATGTCTCGTAAGCGTCCAGCACTGTTTCCAGCATTTCGGCATCGCCCCATCCGCCTCCGTCGCCAAAGGTCTGGTAGGTGCCGCGGTCGCGCAGGAACTTGGCTGCCCATGCTTCAATGACTTCCTTGCGGGTTTCGTTGTCGAACTGTTTCTTTGCGGTGACCTCTTCAAACTCCCAGTCCAGGTTGGTCCCGCTGTCCTCGCTGCCCAGTTTCACCCTTGAGCCGTCGGCTGTCTCGCTGTTGCTCATGGCATAGGATGCTGATGATGACGACTGGTAGAGCCTGAATCTGTTTGTCGTTCCTTCAACCGGCGTGACGGTCCATTTTGCCATGCTCGATGCGCTGGTGGACAGGCCTATGTAGGTGGAGGTGGACAGCGTGCCTTTACGGGCAAGGTACATGTCGGTATAGACGTTCCTGAACGAGAAGGTGCCGTCGTCGTTTTCCACTGCCTCCCATTGCTGGGCAGGCACATCGGTGTCTGTCCAGATGACTACGGTCGTAGCACTGCCGGGTGAGGCGTTTTCAATGAAGATGCTTTTCGATGTGTCGGTGGCGGGCGCTATCTTGTAGGCCTTTCCCGCGGTCACATCAGCGTTAGCTGCGCCACATGCCAAATGCAGCAGCGCGGATAGAATGAATGTTCTCATACACTGTTTTGGTTTTGTGATAATCATGAACGATTGGCTATTGTGCGGATGTACTCCGCCCGTTTGTTGTTGTAAGTAATCCCATATTGTATATAAGGTGTACCGTCAGATCAGCGGTAGGCTGATGCCTTTGATTTTCTGGTAGATGTCCAGCGCGTAGATATCGGTCATTCCGCTGATATAGTCGATGACCGCCATGATTCTTGTCTCCAGGTCGGGGTTGTTGATGTCATATTGGTTGCTGAACCTTGTGATGAGCTGCCGTGAGTGGTATTTCTCCGGGTTCCTGGCCGCCGTGATGAGCGCATCCATCAGCGTCTCCATGATGGTATATCCGCTCAGCTCCACGTCAATCACCGGTTTGCTGTTGTATATCTTGGCCTTGCTGGCGCGTGTGCATTCACGGTAGGCTTGCCGTGGCACCGGTCCTATGCTGTCGATGAGAGAACCTTCGAACGTGCCGTTGAGGATGCTTTCCTCGTTCTCCACAAATGCCTTCACGCATTCAGCTTCCAGCTTGCCTATCGCACAGGCGCGCATATAGACAATCTTCTCGTTGTTGTCTTCCACGCCCTCTTCCACAATCCTGTTCCTGATGTGGTCCTGGTCGGCTGGCCCGAAGAATCCCAGCAGCAGCCTTTCCGTTTCTTCGAAGGACAGCAGCTTCAGCTTGTGGGAGTCTTCTATGTCCATGATCTCGTAGCAGATGTCATCGGCGGCTTCTACCAGATAGACCAGCGGATGGCGGGCGAACCGCAGTGGCTCTCCTGCTCCCGAGTAGCGGATTATGCCCAATTCATCGGCAATTTTCATGTATTTCCCGGCTTCGGAGTGGAAGAATCCGAACTTGCCGTGGTTTCCGGCCAGGAGGCTTTCAAACGGATATTTCACAATGCTGGCCAGCATGGGGTAGGTCATCACGAAACCGCCCTCGCGACGGCCGTTGAACCGGTGGGTCAGAAGGCGGAACGCATTGGCATTGCCCTCAAAGTGGGTGATGTCCGACCAGAAGGCCTCCGTCACCTGTCCCCGCAGGGCCTTGCCGTTGCCTTCGGTGAAATAGGTCTGTATGGCCTTTTCACCGCTGTGCCCGAACGGAGGATTGCCCATGTCGTGGGCCAGACAGGCTGCGCTCACGATGGTGCCGATTTCCTCGAACAGTGTTCCGGAAAGTTCCGGGCGGCGTCTGGTAATGGCCTGTGCAATGTCGTTGCCCAGGGACATGCCCACGCATGCCACTTCCAGACTGTGTGTCAGGCGGTTGTGCACGAAAATACTTCCCGGCAACGGAAAGACCTGCGTCTTGTTCTGCAGTCTCCTGAACGGCGCTGAGAAAACCAGCCGGTCATAGTCGCGCTTGAATTCAGAGCGGTCGTCATGCCTTTCCGCGTGCCAGGTTTCCTGTCCGAGGCGTATGCTGGAAACAAGGCGTTGCCATTCCATGGTCGTCACTGTCTTTGTCATGCACACAATTTTACGCAAAAGTAATGTTTTTTTTGCGATCAGCGCGCCCTTTCCCTGTTTTTTTGTCGTATCTGCCCTTTTTCGACAAGTCTTTGCGTATGGTGAAAGCAAAGGCGTGTCCGGATGGCGTTTTTTCAAATTGTCACTTTCCGTGCGCTTTTCGTGACACTTTGCTTTTCCGGATGGATTCCAAAATCCTGATTTATGGAATTTTTGCATACGTTAATGAATCTGAATCCTTTCGTGGCTGTCGTGAAAACGGCATGCTTCCTGCCGTCATTGGACGGATTGTTTCTCCTTTCCGGGTGTGGGTGATGGTAAAAAAGTCGTCTTTTGGTAGTGTCTGAATGGCGGTGTCTTCGTGAAAATGCCTGGAAAACAAGTTGAAAACACCGAACTGAAAAGTTACAAACGCCTAAGTATCAACCTGTTACAAGTTCACTGAAAAGCTGGTTTCACATTGTGAAAGTTAGTGTTCACGGCGTGAAATATAGTGTTCACGGCGTGGAATATAGTGTTCACGGCGTGAACTCCAGATTGAACTGAAGGATTTTCGGTTTTCCAGTTCGCTTTATGGAACTTTTTACTTCAATTTTCCCGACTTTATGATGTAGCCGGACTGGCTGGTGGATTTTGGAAAAACAGGACCGGATCCCAGGCATCATCTGGGAAAAATCCGGATTTTCTGTCAAAATGGTGTGGAAAGCTCGAATTTTCCTGCACAGATTCCCTGTTTTGTGCAATGTTTTAACAATATTTTAATTAAAATATGTCAACTTATTTCTGTTCTCTGAAGGCGTATTTCGTAACATGTTGATTATCAGTTGTTTGCAAAAACGGACGAATGGCTGCTCTTTTTGCTGTCCGGGACGGGTGGCTCATCGGCGCATTTTTTGGAAACTGGACGGAAAATCAAAGTGTCACGAAAAGACACGATTTCCTGACATTCTGGTTTCCCGCTTCTTCTGGTGCGTGCGGAAAACCCGCGTCTGTTTTGTGGCGTTTCCTGGAAAAACCGGGACGCAGATGCCGGGTTTTTGGAGCATACCTTATATATTTTAACTGCCCGATATTGGTATTATGGATATTATTCGTTACTTTTGCATAGTTTTTATATCAGTGATATGTTAGAAATCAAAGTTGTCAACGCCGGCCATCAGCAGTTACCGGCCTATGCCACACCCCAAAGTGCAGGAATGGACCTCAGGGCCAATCTCGATGAACCTGTTACGCTCAAGCCCCTCGAACGACGACTCATACCTACGGGGCTGCACATAGCCCTTCCGCAGGGTTATGAGGCACAGGTGAGGCCGCGCAGTGGTCTGGCTTTGAAGAAAGGCGTCACTGTGCTCAACAGTCCGGGCACGATAGATGCCGATTATCGCGGTGAAATCGGCGTTTTGCTCGTCAATCTCTCGGCAGAGGAGTTTGTCGTGAACGATGGGGAACGCATAGCACAGATGGTAATAGCGCGCCATGAGCAAGGCGAGTTTGTCCTGGTGGATGAACTTGACGAGACAGAGCGTGGAACTGGAGGATACGGACATACGGGAGTGAAATAGTCATGGAAGGATTCCGAAAAAGAATCGGTTGGCCGATGATGGTGCCTGTCGTGCTGCTTTGCATGGCGATGGTATTGCCGTTGTGTGCTTCGGTTGCACCGATGAAACCGGCAGAAAAGGTTTCTTCCGACTCGCTGTCGGCAGAGCCTCATCGGAGGTTCGGCTATTTTTTCATAGAAGCCGTGCGCTGCCAGAATGCGGGTGACTTTGACGGTGCTTTCGATCTGTACCGACATTGTCTGCGCATCGACCCGCAGGCACCGGAAGCATATCATGCGCTGGCCATGTTCTATTCCGAACTGGAACAGGATTCCCTGGCACTGGCCTATCTGGAAAAGGCGGCTGAACTGCAGCCAGGCAATGACACTTATCAGGAACGGGTGGCGCAGTTCTATATCGGAGGGCAGAACTACGACAAGGCCATCCGCGCTTATGAACAGTTATATGCGCACCACCGTGACCGTATTGATGTGCTTGAGATTCTTGCACAGCTATACCGCTATACAAAGGACTATGATCATGTGCTCAGCGTGTATGACCGCATGGAGCAGCTCGAAGGCACGACGGAAGGCATTTCGTTGGCCAGGATGAATGCTTATGAGCAGAAAGGGGAGAAGGATTCCGCCCTGCAGGTGCTCCAGACGCTGGTAGAGTCCCATCCGCTGGAAGCAGGCTACAAGGTAATGCTGGGTAACTGGCTGATGAAGAACAGTCGTGAAGAGCAGGCTTTTGCCCTTTTCACCGAAGCTTTACGGGCTGAGCCTGACAATGAACAGGCCCTGAGTTCCATGTACGACTACTACCGCAAGCAGGGGCAGGATTCCATGGCTTTGCAGTTGCGGGACCAGTTGCTCATGAGCAGGAAGACTCCGACAAAGACCAAGGTGACCATGATGCAACAGGCCATCAAGGAGAACGAGCAGGAACAGGGCGACAGCACCATTATACTTAACTTGTTTGACAAAGTCATAGAAGCACAGCCTGAAAATGCCGATTTCATCGTCATGAAGGCTGCCTATATGGATTTGAAGGAAATGCCGAAGGACGCTGTGGATACAGTATTCAGACAGGCACTGGAAGTAGAACCGGACAATGCACCTGTGAGGGTGCAGCTGATTCAGCACGCATGGACAAAAGCCGATTGGGCAACTGTCATAGCGCAGTGCAGGCTGGCCGTGCAGTATAATCCCGATGAAATGGCGTTTTATTATTATCTCGGCATTGCCTATGTGCAGTTGGATGAGGACGATAAGGCACTGGATGCACTCAAAAGGGGAGTTGATGAAATCAATGAGCAAAGCAATGCCGACCTCGTGTCGGATTTCTATGCGGTCATGGGTGACCTGCTGCACAAAAAGGGAAAGGTGGAAGAAGCCTTTGCAGCCTACGACAGTTGTCTGCAGTGGAAGGAGGACAACATTTCCTGTCTCAACAACTATGCCTACTATCTTAGTCTGCGCGGCCAGGACCTGCAGAAGGCGGAACAGATGAGCTACAAGACAGTGAAGGCTGAGCCGGACAATGCCACCTATCTTGATACCTATGCCTGGATCCTGTTCATGCAGGGCAGGTATGCCGATGCCAGGATTTACATTGACCAGGCGCTTTCCACAGAAGCCTATGAGCCAAGTCCGGAGGTGCTTGAGCATGCCGGTGACATCTACGCGCTGAACAACGAGCTGCCGCGTGCGCTGGAATTATGGCAGAAGGCCGCGGATGTAGGTGGAAAAAGCCCACAGCTGGTGCGCAAGCTCAAGAAACGGAAATACCTGAAATGATTTATATAAGCAAAACAATGTGTAAAGGTTAATGACAAGATGACAATCAAACAGAATTCGCTGGTACCGGTGCTGCTCTGCACCTTGTTGTTTTTCCTGGCTTCCTGTGCTTCCAAGAAAGGGGTAACGGAGGGCGTAACGCTTCCTGCGGACGGCGTGACCACAGGTGCCAATGCCGCTCCTGCAGCGTCCGGTCTCTCTTTTGTGCAGAAGGTGTCGGACAATCAGGTCTATGCCAAGAACATTACGGGCAGCATGACCATTTCTGTGAAAGCCGGTGGAAAGTCAATGTCTGCTCCAGGTGCGTTGCGCATGCGCAAAGATGAAATCATCCGCATACAGGTGTTTATCCCGCTGCTTGGCACAGAGGTGGGAAGGCTGGAATTTACGCCGACTCGTGTGCTGCTGGTTGACCGGTTGCATAAGGAATACATAGAGGCCGACTACTCCAAGATAGATTTCCTGAAGGCCAACGGACTGGATTTCTACAGTCTGCAGTCGCTGTTCTGGAACCAGTTGTTCCTGCCGGGACAGCAGAAGGTGTCGGAGTCGGCATTGAAGTCCTTTGAGGTAAATGTCGATGAAACGGGCGATTTTCTTCCGATAAGCCTGAAGAATGGCCCTATGGATTATGAATGGAACACGGAACGCGCCACGGGAAGGATCCTTTCGGCGAAAGCCGTCTATGAGAGTGACATGCATGGTACATCTTCCTTGTTGTGGAACTATTCCGATTTCAAGACGGTAGGATCCAAGTCGTTTCCCTCACGCCAACAGTTCACGCTTTCCACTACACTCACGCAGAAGGTGCAGAATGCACAGGTGGAAATCCGTATGGGCGATGTGAAGACCAGCAGTGACTGGGATGTACAGACCACTCTTTCCTCGAAATACAGGAAAGTGGAGGCCACAGATATTCTCCGAAAAATCATTAGTCTGAAATGAGGAAAGCATTGACCCTGTTCCTGATGTCCCTGTTCTTTCTGTCGGCAAACGCACAGACGAAGCAGGCTACGACATCCAAGAAGAAAACGACGGCTACTGCCGTGAAGAAGACGCAGAAGAAGACAACGGCAAAGAAACAGACAAAGCCAAAGAGCAAGTCATCGGCACCTGCGCCTAATTCCATCAAGGGATTGCAGAACAAGAAGTCGCAGCTCCAGAAAAACATCAAGAAGCAGGAACAGAATTTGCGTGCCAACCAGGCTGATGTGAAGAAAAGGCTCAGAAAACTGCTGGTCATCAACAATGAGATTGATGCCCGCAAGAAAAATATTGCAAATATAGAAAGCGACCTTAGCCATATCAACACTAATATCAGTCTGCTTGAAGCCCAGCTGGCTACGCTGGAGAAACAGCTTAACGAGCGTAAATCCAGGTTCCTGAAATCCATGCGCTATATGTCGCGTTCGCATACGGTGCAGGACAGGATCATGTTCGTTTTCTCTGCACAGAACCTGTCACAGATGTACAGGCGCATGCGTTTTGTGCGTGAATATGCGGCCTATCAGCGTGCACAAGGGGAAATGGTGAAGTCAAAACAGGCGCAGGTAGAAGAAAAGCGCAAGCAGCTCGAAAGTGTTCGCAACCAGAAATCGGCATTGTTGCAGAAAGGGCAGAAAGAGCGCAGCGACCTGGAACAGCAGCACAACGAGCAGCAGAAGATGGTGAGTACACTGCAAAAACAGCAGAAGACCATTCAGCAGGTCATTGCGCAGCAACGCAAGGAGGATGCTGCACTCGATGCGCAGATAGAGAAACTCATTGCTGAAGAGGTGGCAAGGGCACAGGCACGCGCAGCAGAGGAAGCCAGACGCAAGGCTGCGGAAGCTGAGAAGGCCAAGAAGAAGGCTGAGGAACTGAAACGGCAACGCGAAGCTGCAGAGGCGCAGAAACGTGAGAATGAAAGAAAGGTGGCAGCTGCCAGGGAGAAGGAAGCCAGACTGAAGGAGGAAGCCCGTGTGGCAGCAGCCGGCAACGATGCGGCATCATCGGCTAAGGCCGAGCAGAGGGCGCGTGAAGCAGAGGCCGACCGGATTGCGGCTGAACGGAAGGCTGAAGCTGAAAACAAACGGCGCAACGAGGAGATCGCCGCAGCACGGAAGGAGGCGGAAGAAAGCAGGACCTATTCATCGGAAGACAGGAAACTCAGTGGTGTGTTTGAAGCCAACAAGGGGCGTCTGCCCATTCCTGTTACGGGATCTTATCGCATTGTGCGCCACTTCGGACAGTACAATGTAGAGGGACTTAAGGGGGTTACGCTCAACAGCAAGGGAATTGACCTCCTCGGGCAGTCGGGCTGCCGGGCACGCTCGATTTACAATGGCGAAGTCAGTGCCATCTACGGATCGGGAAACTCCAAGGTAGTCATGGTAAGGCATGGTTCATATATTTCAGTCTATTTTAATTTAAGGTCGGTCTGCGTAAGCCGTGGGCAACAGGTTTCTACACGTCAGGTCCTTGGAACGGTGGGAACAGACAATATTATGCAGTTCCAGTTGCGCAAGGGGACAACACCCCTGAACCCGGAATCATGGTTAGGCCGCTGAGCCTACAGTATAGTCCCTTTGGCTTGTGAGACAGATTGTCCGGCCAAAGGGATTTTCCTTTTTTCATGAGAATTTTCATAAAAAAGTAATTTCATGATAGATATGGGGTTGCTTTTTGCTCTGTTCATCATGGACATTTGTCTGTTATCAATCAAAAAAGAGCATGAGATTATGGAAACAAAGAACATGAAGAAAATGAAAAAGACACAGGTATTCAATGTGATTATTCTCGACAGAAGCGGGTCGATGGACAGTATCCGTAAAGCTGCAGTTGACGGGTTCAATGAGACACTTGCCGGAATCAAGAAAGCACAGGCCGATTTTGCAGATACCCAGGACCATTTCGTATCTCTTGTGACTTTCTGCAGCTGTTCTACCGAAAAGGTTTTTGACAAGACACCCGTAAATGAGGCTCATCCGTTGAAACTGGATGATTACCAGCCTTGTTGTTGCACTCCGCTTTTTGACGCTATGGGATTCACGCTCACATCCATGCGCAAGCATGTCAAGGGGATAGAGGACGCGCTCGTTGTAGTGACAATCATTACTGATGGTCTGGAAAATGCGTCAAAGGAATATAGCGGGAAAGCCATCCGCAATCTGGTGGAGCAGTTGAAGGGTGAGGGGTGGACCTTTACCTATATGGGCGCCAATCAGGATGCTGTGGAGGTTGCAATCAGCCTTTCCATACGCAATGCTCGTAATTTTGACTTCAGCGAGGCCGGTACGCGTGATTGCATGTCAAAGGATATGTCCACCCGTATGAGGCTTTTCTCATTTGTCTCAAAGATGAAAAAAGAAGAGAGCGTAAGCCACGCATGCATCACAAGAGAGGATCGTAATACAAGGTATGCGGATATGGCGGATGCTGCTTTTGATGCAGAAGAAAACAACGGCTAAACACGCAGTTGTACCCACCAGCTTGCAAGACTTAACTAAAGAAGGCCACCGTTAGACAGTGGCCTTCTTGATTTTATAGATAATGTGGTAGTAGGTTCCCATCTTATTTTTAATGGACGGGTGTGCCGTCAAGCAGGTTTACATAGGTGTCTATTGCGGCGGCAATTTCATCGCGCCGTATGAACTCATTGGCCGAATGACTGCGTGCAGAATCGCCTGGCCCCAGTTTGAACGATGGGAATGGCATGAGTGCCTGGTCGCTAAGTGTGGG
>JBJEHA010000012.1:0-21641 GCA_051875605.1 Prevotella sp.
CAAAAGTGCGGAAAATGGGGGCTGAAAACTGCACAAATCGGCTGTTTTGTGCATGAATTTAACGGATTTTAGGTTAAAATCGGGCGTTTTTTATTAACACTTTCCGCCTGTAAAAACTTATCCTGCTGATTATCAACAATTTACAAAACAGACCTCTGAAACCCAGAATTTCCGCTGGCGCGCAAAAATCCGGTTTCGCACAAATCTTCAGAAATAGCCAGAAAATCAAAGTGTAAGCAAAAGTGTTAAAATTCTGACACTTTGAAAAACGGCCGTCTTGCAGATCCAGAAATTGTCCATTGGTTTTTCCTGCCCATACGGCCGCCCATGAAAGCAGAGAGACTGCGCCGTAATCTCCTATTACAGCACAGTCTCCTTCTTACGCCTCCCGATGCCGCCAATTCATATCCGGCACCGGAGTCTGCCTGTCACTTTCCTGCACCGAAGAAACCCTGCGGTGCATCAGCCGTGAAGACCTTCCCGCCTACGGTGAGCGAAGACTTCACGATACCCGTCAGCGCGGAACCGTCTGTCGCACCCGCAGGCAGGGCTACAGCGGTGAAATCCCAAGCCTCGTCGAACAGCGCATTGTCCAGCCTGTTGCTGTCGAGCGGGTAGTTGGCAAATGCCACACCCAGGTCGTTTGCCCCCTTGGCAATCAGGCTGTGGGCATCTACGGCACTGGCGTAGTTCTTGTTGGATTCGTAGTTGAGATAAGGCACCGTAGTCCCGTCATCTATATCCTGCTGCAGTGTGCTCACGATAGCACTGGCGGCATAGCAGTTATAGTCAATGACCGATTTGTCGTCACAGCCGTCCGCAACGCCCGGAGTACCCCATTTCGGAGCCTGTGCACGATACTTGCAGTTGACCATGAGGTTATTGAACACATTGGCGAGAATGTTCTTTTCCACATAGATACATCCGCCTTTCGTTCCGTCACGCCTCCAACCGGCATTGACAATTGTGTTGTTATAGGCCACGCATTTTGCCTGACCGCGCCCGGCGGCATCGTCCTGTCCTGAGCTGGAAAGCTTGAGTCCGTTGGTGTTCGGGCTGTACATCATGTTATAGGCCACCAGCGTGCTGGTACCGGCCTTCACGTTCACGGCCTCTCCGCCAGTTGCGCCATTGCCCGAGAACGTGTTCCTGGTAATGATGGCATTTCCGCCCTGCATGTATATGCCATCGGCGAATCCATTGCGTATGACACAGTCCGTCACCACCAGCGAGCCCTTGAATCTCGGCCCTGTAGTGATCTGCACGCCATAGTCCTCACCGGCCGTATAGATACCTGCCACCACCGACGGTGAAGTCTCGACCATGGCACTGCCGGCATATTCTATGATGCAATGGGAGAACAGGGCCTCTGCATTGGCTGCGCTGCTGTTGATCATGAACCCTCCCCAAAGATTGTTGCAAGCGGTGACATTGCTGAACTTCCGTTCCGGCTCCGGCACAGAGAAGCGTATCGGAGCCTCCTCCGTGCCCTCACAATAGATATTGCCGTCAACGGAAAACTCTATGCCCGCTCCGCTGTTGTCCGAGGAATTGAATATCACTTCCACACCTTCCTTTATGGTGAGGCTCTGTCCGGCAGGTACCGAAAGCTGTCCGTTCACGGTGACCGTGGTATAAGGCTCCCATGTGCCCGAGACCTCACCAGCCACAGTGAGTGCCTTGCTGACCACACTCACGCTGAGGGTCTTGGCCAGCGAGGGCATAGCCGCAGGTGTAGCGGTGACAACAGCCGTACCGGGCTTCAACGCCATTACGACACCGTTGTCCACAGTGGCCACTTCCGGATCCGATGTGGTCCATTCCACATCCTTGTTGCTGATTTCAGCCGGGAAGAACTGCACGTTGACACTGTACGATTCACCCGGTGTGATTGTAATGGCGGCAGGATCGATGGTGAACTTGCTCAACGCGGTCTCTGCGCCGTCATTGTCGTCGCTGCACGAAGCCAGCCCACTTGCCGATGCGATGGCTATGGCCATCAGCACCAATGTTCTCAATGTTCTCTTCATAACTTTAAAATCATCCATTGTTATTATACTTGTCTTAGTTGACTATAGTTTCCACCTGATTCCAGCAGTGATGCTGATACCGTTTTTCTCTTCGCGCTCCACCACTCCTCCGTCATGACGGCGCACGTTCTGCAGCGCGGCGTTCCGCTCGTTGGCATTATAGTAGCGTATGAGCGATGCGTTGAGCAGGTTCTGTGCCTTGGCGAACACGCTCCATCCACCCTTGAACTTCTTTTCCATGCTGGCATCGAGCTGCCAGATGGGCGCGTCCCAGCGGTCGTTCTCGTAGAAACGCTCTATCACGGCTATGCGCTTGCCCGTGTAGGAGCATGCCAGCTGCGCATCCCATCCGCGTCTGGCATCCTTGAAGAGCAAGGAGCAGTTGAACACATGCGTGGCCTGTCCGAAGAGCGGCCTTTTCTGGTCGGCATGGTCTGTGTATATGGTTCCGTCCTCTGCCGTCAGTTCGCGTAGCTTGCTGGTCGTTATGCTGGAGTGCGTGTAAGTGTAGTTGGCCTTGATGCCGAAGTAGCTGAAATACTTCATCACGTCAATCTCCAGTCCCCAGTTCGATGCATTGCCGTAGTTCCCGGGCATGTAGAACGTCTCCTGCCCGATGGCCGTCATGCCGTATTCTATGGGGTCATGAATGTCCTTATAGAACAGACAGGCCATGAGCTGTTCACTCTGACCGGGGAAATACTCATACCTGAGGTCGAAATTGTGGGCAATGGTGTGCTTGAGTTCCGGGTTTCCGCACTCATTGTAGTCCTCGTTGATGATGTGGTAGGGAACAATCTCGAAGAAACTCGGGCGGTTGATGGCCTTATAGTACGACAGCCTGAGATTGGCATTTCTGTGCACGTTCCATTTGATATGGGCATCGGGCAGCAGGTCTGTATAATTCTGCTCTCCCCTGTTGGCCGCCCCCTCTATGGCATGCAGCAGCGTATATCCCTGGCTGGTATGCTCGGCGCGCAGTCCGGCCACTATCTGCCAAGGACCTGAGGTGAACGTCAGCTTACCATAGCCAGCACCTATCTGCTCATCGGCATCATAGTTCATGGGGTCTGTCAGGCTATAGCTCTTCAGCCTGAAGCTTATCTCGTCATAGTTGTTCCAGTCGGTTCCCCGGAACTGGTCGTAGGCCGTTTCCTTGCTCCCGTCATAGGGCTGGAAGGTATATTCGTGGTAGTAGCTGTCCCGCTGCTTGTCCCTGTACATTCCTCCTGCGGCGATGTCGAGTGTACGGCCGCCCATCCTCACCCTGTAGTTGAGGTCGAGGTGTCCGGCCACATCCCTGTCGGAATTGTGTTCCCACCGGCGTATGGCACCCACGTTCTTGTTCACCCACAGCGAAGTTCCCGCAGCATTGGAATTCATCTGTATCTGCGTGTTGTCCGGTGTCTTCTGCCGGGCTTCTGCGATGTTGGCGCCCCACCCTACGGTAAAGGCATCGTCCCTGAGCATCCTGTGTTCACCGATCAGGGACACGTTGGCAATGGACTGCCGCTGCCAGCGCAAACGCACGGTTTCCTCCTGCTCACTGTAGGCATCGCGCACCTGTGCATTGCGGAAATCCATGTATCCGCCATAAAGCGCGAGCTTATGCTTCTGCGTAATGTAGTAGTCGAGCTTGAGGTGCGCACCCAGACGGGTCTGGTTCTCCGAGAAATAGCGGTTGGTGACGCGCTGTATGCCATCGTTGTCGGCAGTAGATTCATACATGTCGCTTGTCTTTCCCTTGTTGGCGTTGCGGAAGCTGAAGGCCGCCATCAGGCCAAGATGGTCGTGCAGGAAACGGTCGCCGAACGTGAACCCGGCAGCGATGTCAGGCAAGGGCCTGCGTTTCTTTACATGGAGGTTGGCCGTGGAAAAATCGCTCTCGTCAGCAGGATAGTCCAGTCCGAACCGCTCGTTGGGGCTTTTCCCCACGATATCGCCATGGGAGAACGAATAGAAGTCATTGTCGATGAAGTGCGTGCTGTAGCCCGTCTGCACATTGAGCATGAGCAACCGCTGTGTGGGCGCATCCTTCATCACCATATTCACCGCCCCACCTATGCCGTCGCCCTCCATGTCGGCCGTCAGCGACTTGGTCACCTCCAGCCGGTCGAGCAGCTCGGAAGGGAAGATGTCGAGCGGCACGAAGCGGTTCTTGTTGTCGGGACTGGGAATCTTCAGCCCGTTCACCAGCGTGTAGTTGTATCGTTTGTCCATACCCCTGAGTATGGCATACTGTCCCTCACCCGAACTGTTGCGCTCCATGGTCACTCCACTCATGCGCTGGATGACATTGGCCACCGTGAGGTCGGGCGACAGTTCTATGGCCTTTGCGCTCATGATGTTGACCACATTGAGCGCGCTGCGTTCCATCTGCCGTGCGCCCATCTCCGAGCACCCCGTATTCTCGGCCACCACTTCCACCCCACTGAGTGCCACGGCATCAGCCTCCAGGTCTATGTCTATGATGTCATCGCCACTGTTCACGGTCACCTCCTTGGTCTTGTAGCCGATGTAGCTGCACACCAGTGTGCAGGGAAACTGCTGGAGCGACAATGTGAAGCTGCCGTCCAGACCCGTTGCCGTGCCCCTGGCCCGTATGCCCTTTACCAGCACCGAGGCGCCGATAATCTCCTCACCCGACTGCATGTCCTTGATTTTCCCCCTTACGGTCGCGGCATCCGCCCACTGGGCCAGCAGGGCGAACAATACGGCCAGCAGACCGGTTCTCAAAGCCAAGTGTCTCATCTGGTCCTCTCTATTCTGTGGATTTCCGTCCCGGTCTTGTCAATCATGTACAGGCAGAGCCGCTGCCCGGTGGCCGAGAGCACCGAGAAGCCCGGTTCGGGAGAGCAGAACACTGTGCCCTGCATGCGGTCCACCTTGCGTGCAAGCGATGCTGCGGAATTGACCACGAAGTCAATGCCGTCGCTGCCCCGGCGGATGTGCTGGAAGTTGTGTATGTGGCCGCATACATACATGGCCACCTTGTCCTTGTAGCGGCGGAGCAGGGGCAGCAGCCGTCGCTGCATGTCGTCCTGCTCTATGAGGTCCTTCGTGGTCTGGGCATACACCGGATGGTGGCCCACCACAATCACCCAGTCCTCGGAAGCCTCCCTGAGCGTACTGTCTATCCATGCCAGCTGAGCCTCCACATCCTGTGCATCGACATCGCGGTAGGTGTCGCTGTGGTGATAGCGGTCTATCATGGGCGTAGTGTCAATGAACACCACCCGTACGGTCACCTGGCTCTCGTCATCGGCAAACACCTTAGTATAATAGCGGCCTTCCATCATCCAGCGGCGCGACACCCCGGCATAGTCCATCACGGCCTGCGTGTTGCCCCTGTACTCATGGTTGCCAAGTATGGGAAGCCACGGGATCATCAGTTCCGGATGGGCATAGACCTGCTCGAAATTGGTCATCCAGAGCGGGTCAGCCGTTGACTGCACACCGTGGAAATGGTGCACATCACCCAGTGCCAGCACGGCTTCCGGACCTATCTCCTCAGCCATGGCCCCCATCAGCTCTGCTATGGGCTTCTGGTCGTAATAGCCATTGCGCCCGAGATCGTTGGCCAGGAAAAGGTTCACATCACCCTTCATGCCAGCCCACTGGTCGGGCGTCTGGGCGGCAACAGTGAAGACGGCGGCCATTGAAACAACTGTTATCAGCAGAACGGACAACATGCGCCCGCCCACATTTCTGAAACGTAGTGTCAAATCCATAAAAATAATCTTTAATACCTTAATTGTCGGCTGCAAAATTACCGCCAACAGGTTACAAAGGCATAACGCACCTGCTAAAATGGAACGCCAAATCCGTTACAGAAACGTTACCGCAAGGACAGCCCTGTTCCGGAAGCACAAGACAAGCCCTCTCCATGAGAGGCGTAAAGCATAAAGTCCGGAAAAGCGAACCGGAAAGTCCGGAAAAATGAACTGAAAGACTCCCAACTGTTAACCATAAACTGCATTTCACGGCGTGAACACTATATTTCACGGCGTGAACACTATATTTCACAGCGTGAACACTATATTTCACGCCGTGAAATGCAAATTGCACTGAAGCCACAGCAAGTTTTCACTTAACCTTCCGGAACTTTCCGGTTCACCTTTTCCGACTTGCATTTTGACCGCGCTCCATACAGAGACTAACACAGACAGCAGCAGCCTTTTCCACAGACCGCCATAAGTTTAGAGAACTGCGCACCCCCGTTTCCCGTTTTTTGACTATATTTGCATCCGGATGCCAGCACATCCCCCATAAGATAACCACTAAAAACCAGAAAACAATGCTCGTAAAGACATACTGCGCCGCAGTCAACGGTCTGGAAGTGACCACCGTGACCATAGAAGTGAACCTGAACGCCGGTGTAATGTACCACTTCACAGGGCTGGGCGACGCCGCCGTGCGCGAAGGACGCGACCGCATCGCCTCGGCCATGCAGATGTGCGGCTACAAGTTTCCGCATGCCGACATCACCGTCAACATGGCTCCTGCCGACCTGCGCAAGGAAGGCAGCGGATTCGACCTGCCACTGGCCATCGCCATACTGGCAGCCAGCGGAAGCGTGGTGAGCGACACCATAGGACAATACATGATGGTGGGAGAACTGAGCCTCGACGGAACGCTGCAGCCCGTGAAAGGCGCACTGCCCATAGCCATCAAGGCACGCAGCGAGAAGTTCAAGGGACTCATCGTGCCCAAGCAGAACGTCAGGGAAGCCGCCGTGGTGAACCAGCTGGAGGTCTATGGCATGGAAAACATGAGGCAGGTCATAGACTTCCTCACCGGAAAGACTGCCATGGAACCCACCGTCATCGACACACGCCGCGAATTCTATGAGCACCAGTACAGCTTCGACCTTGACTTCGCCGACGTGCGCGGACAGGCAAGCGTGAAACGCGCGCTCGAAGTGGCAGCAGCCGGAGGGCACAACCTCATCATGATAGGCCCGCCGGGAAGCGGTAAAAGCATGATGGCCAAACGCCTTCCCTCCATCCTGCCGCCACTGTCGCTCTCGGAAAGCCTCGAGACCACACAGATACACAGCGTGGCCGGAAAGCTCGGCCGGGGCACCTCGCTCATCTCGCAGCGACCGTTCCGCGCGCCCCACCACACCATATCGGAAGTGGCGCTCGTGGGAGGAGGCAACACACCCCAACCGGGAGAAATCAGCCTGGCACACAACGGAGTGCTCTTTGCCGACGAACTGCCGGAATTCAACAAGACCACCCTTGAAGTGCTCCGCCAGCCACTCGAAGACCGCAAGATCACCATCTCACGCGCACGCTACACCGCCGAATTCCCCTGCTCGTTCATGTTCGTGGCATCCATGAACCCCTGCCCCTGCGGCTACTACGGCGACCCCACACACAACTGCGTGTGCTCACCCGGGCAGATACAGAAGTACATGAACAAGATCAGCGGACCGCTGCTCGACCGCATAGACATACAGTGCGAGATACAGGCCGTGCCCTTTGCCGACCTGTCGAAAATGGAGCCCGGAGAACCAAGCGCAGCAATACGCGAGCGCGTCATCGCGGCACGCAAGATACAGGAACAGCGGTTCAGGGAGTTCAAGGGCATACACTGCAATGCACAGATGACCGAGCGCATGATCCACCAGTACGCTGAGCCGGACAGCCAGTCGCTCGACATGCTACGCATGGCCATGGAACGGCTCAACCTCTCCGCCCGCGCCTACAGCCGCATACTCAAGGTGGCCCGAACAATCGCCGACCTCGAAGCATCGGACAGCGTGCAGAGCCACCACATAGCCGAAGCCATAGGATACAGACAACTCGACCGGGGAGACTGGGCAGAAAGAAGGGTGTAACACCTTGCACGGAACCTGCCGATACAGACATGTTTTTTCCAGAAACCATATAAGCCGCACCTCAACATACCCCTAAGTCTGCCGGGTGATTCTGCACTCGGTTTACATTATACCTGTATTGAGGTCAGAGATTCATCATAAGGAAATGAAAGACAAAGAAACGATACCAGACATAGCATCTCATATCCGCAGGAATGAAACAGGTCAGATTGTCTCCTGCCAAAGCAACGAGAAACATTGCCAAGGTGTTGCCAATCTTGCCAAATGCTTTGCTGACACATTTGGCATGGGCGAATGGGGTTATATCTTAGGACTGCTACACGACAAAGGCAAGGAGAAACACCAGTTTCAGGAGTACATCCGTGATGTAAACGGAATACCTGGACATTCGGATTATACATGGGAAGGAAAAGCCCACGCATATGTGGGTGCGCTCATAGCACACAGGCTTTATGGAAATCAAGGCACTCACCTGTTTTGCAACCAAATAGCCTCACACCATCGGGGACTTTATAATTATACCGAACTGGAACAAATACTTAAGCAGCCCGTTCCTGATGAGATTACGCCTATACAAGAAAAGCCTAAACTCAACAGACCAACTTTCAAAATGAGCGAAAAAGATTTTCATCATCTTTCCCGCATGATGTTCTCTTGCCTCGTTGACGCCGATTATCTGGATACGGAAGCTTTCATGGACAAAGGGATGTCAACAACACGTGGATGCAAAACTTCGCTACAATCATTGCAGACCATCTTGGACAATCATCTGAGAATGCTTCAACAAACATCCCCCATCTCCGATGTCAACAGCATAAGGCAAGAAGTACAGGAATGTTGCCGGGAAAGTTCTGATCACCCTAAAGGTTTTTATAGCTTGACTGTTCCTACTGGGGGCGGCAAGACTTTGTCCTCTCTTGTCTGGGCATTAAGGCATGCAGTACATAATGGTATGAAAAGAATCATCATCGCCATTCCATACACAAGTATTATTGTGCAGACTGCTTCCATACTCAAACAGATATTCGGTGAGAAAGCGGTTTTGGAGCATCATAGCAATTTCGACCCGCAGTCTCTCAAAAGCAAGGCCATGCAGCACAAGGCTAAGCTTGCCACTGAGAATTGGGACTACCCTATTGTGGTGACAACGAATGTGCAGCTGTTTGAATCGATGTTCAGCAACAAGCCGTCGGACTGCCGCAAGTTGCACAACATTGCCAATAGCGTCATCATACTTGATGAGGTTCAGACGTTGCCAACGGACTTTCTTCAACCAATAGTAGATGCCTTGAAGGCTTATCAAAAGATGTTTGGCATATCCGTGTTGTTCACCACAGCGAGCCAGCCAGTGCTCAGTGGATTGATAGAGGGATGCAATCCCAAAGCCGCATTTCAGGGCATAGATAATATAACGGAAATAATCCCAAAGGAATATGCCCTTCACGATAAGTTGAGAAGGGTGTGCTTGGAGATAGACAACACCGGCAGTACGTATGATGAAATAGCCGAGCGTCTGTCGCGGCATGATAGGGTGTTGTGCATAGTGAATACGCGCAACGATGCAAGGGAGATATACGAGCGGCTTCCCAAGGAGGGCTTGACCATTCATCTGTCAAGAATGATGTGTCCTCGCCATGTTGCCAATGCCATTCAGACGATTAAGCGAGCATTGTCAGATAATTCAGAAACCGTGATTCGAGTTGTGGCTACCCAACTGATAGAAGCTGGTGTGGACATTGATTTTCCTGTCGTTTATAGGCAGGAGGCCGGGCTTGACTCCATCCTCCAGGCGGCAGGAAGGTGCAATCGCGAGGGTAAGCTAAAAGTGGCAACCACTTATGTATTCAGCCTCTCTAAGGAACATAAACTTTACGGAAGTATAATATTTGCCAACGAAGCGAGGCTCAATATGACCGATGTCAACGACTGGTTCAATCCGGAAAACATGACGGAATATTTCAGGCAACTGTATTGCCGGAAGGAAACATTCGACAAGAAGGATATCAAGACCCTACTCTATAAACCCTCAGAAATGTGCTTTGAAGAAGCCTCCAAGGTATTCAGGCTCATTGAAGAAACAGGGAAAACAGTCGTTGTGAATATGGGCGATAGCATGGCTCTCGTTGAGCGAATGAAAACTGACGGTATCACCTACTCGCTGATGAAACAGTTGTCGCAATATTGCGTGAACATTCATGAACGGGACTTCCTGAAGCTGAAGAACTATGGAGCAGTAGAAGAAGTAATAGAAGGATTCTTTGTGGTCAGCGACCTGGCGCAATATGACGAGAACATCGGGCTGAGACTCGACAACCACTGGATGAACGAAATATTAATGGCATAAAAAAAATATTGTATATGACAAAACGCGAGATACCAAAACTGTTTGAAGACAGAAAGATTCGTACCGTATGGGACGATGAGCAGGAGAAGTGGTACTTCTCCATTGTTGATGTAGTTGGTGCGTTGGTAGATAGTAAGGACTATCAAACAGCCAGAAAGTATTGGAACAAGCTAAAGCAACGTTTAAAGGAAGAAGGATTTGAACCGGTGACAAATTGTCACCAGTTGAAACTGCGTGCTGAAGATGGGAAACTTCGACTTACCGATGTCGCTGACACAGAGCAACTTTTCCGTATAATCCAGTCTGTTCCATCCTCCAAAGCAGAGCCCATCAAGCAGTGGATGGCACACGTAGCAGCCGAACGCATCGACCAACTTCAAGACCCAGAGCTGAGCATCCAGCAAGCCATGATGGACTACAAACGACTTGGCTACTCCGACAATTGGATAAACCAACGTCTTAAAAGCATCGAGATACGCAAGGACCTGACCGACCAATGGAAACTCCACAACGTGGAAGAAGGCGTGCAGTATGCCACCCTTACCGACATCATCTATCAGCATTGGGCAGGCAAAACTGCCAAGGAATACAAGCAGTTTAAAGGTTTGAAGAAAGAGAATCTGCGCGACAACATGACCAATGAGGAACTGGTATTAAACATGCTGGCAGAACTCTCTACGACCAGCATCACCAAGTCCAAGAATCCCCAGACGTTGGAGGATAATATGCAATGTGCCGCCGATGGCGGCGATGTGGCAAGAGTGGCTCGCAAACAACTGGAGTCTAAGACTGGCCGCCAAGTCGTATCACCGCTGTCTGCGAAGAGGTTCTTTGATGGGCAGAGGCCTAAAGGAGAGATTGGAACAGAAGACGAATCATCAAACAAGGAATAACATGGAATATACAGACAAAGAATACTGTTTGGAGGTATGGGGCGACTATGCTTGCTTCACCCGACCGGAACTGAAGGTGGAGCGAGTGAGCTACGACGTTATTACCCCGTCGGCAGCTCGCGCCATATTTGAAGCCATCTTGTTCAAGAAATATGCGATGAGATGGCAAGTGACAAAGATAGAAGTACTTAATCCTATTAAATGGACATCTGTCAGAAGAAACGAAGTGGGTGCCACGGCAAACGTAAAAAGCACAGGAATATACATTGAGGACAAGCGCCAACAGAAGAACTCGCTTCTTCTCAAGGATGTGAAGTACCGCATTTGGGCAAAGTTGGTGTTTATCCCTGTCAGCGAACGCCCCAAAGAGGCATTCGCCAAACACAAGCCCGGAGCTGACGAGAATCCGATGAAGTATTATCAGATGTTTGAGCGTAGGGCTGCTGGGGGGCAATGCTTCACCCAGCCCTATCTCGGCACACGTGAGTTTTCCGCATCATTCCGTCTTGTCAATCCTGATAAAGATGAGTTGTGCCCTGCTCTCTCGGCAGAACAAGGTGGCAATCGCGACCTTGGCATCATGCTTTATGATATGGATTTCTCCAATCCTAAAGACATCCAAGCCATGTTCTACAGGGCAGAGATGAAAGAAGGCGTCATCATTGTTCCACCACTAAACAGCGAGGAGATACTGCGATGATACTGAAAGCTTTATATGACTATTATAACAGGTGTGACAACCTGCCAGCAAAAGGTATGGAGGAGAAAGAAATAGGCTTCCTGATAGTGTTGTCACCTGAAGGACAGTTCTTGCGTTTTGAGGATTGCAGGACGGGGAAAGACCATGCACGTGTTTACCTTGTTAAGAAACACGTTGGTCGTTCAAGTGCTGCAGTGGCAAATTATCTTTATGACAATAGTGCTTATGTGTTAGGATATTCAGAGAAGAGTAATGGTAAGGAGCAACTCTATTTCGACACATTCAAGGAAAAGGTCGAAACAATAGCGAAAGCATATCCAAGCAATAAAGATATATCTGCCATAAGAACATTTTATGATAATAGCAGGGAGACCATTCTTGATTGGGTCTCTCAGGACATATTGTGGGAGGACATCAAGAAAAACTTGTCAAAGAAATACTCAACCTTTTCTTTTAGAATTGAAGGCGACTTGAAAATCGTGGCAGAAAAGAAAGAGCTTCTTCAATTGGAAGACTGTGACGATGAAACAAAAGCTGATAGCTTATGTTTGATTTCAGGAAAACACGGTCCATCAGTTGACACCACAACTGCTACAATGATACCAGGAAGCCAGGCTACAGCCAAGCTTGTCGCATTCCAAGTGAACTCAGGATATGACTCATACGGCAAAACGAAATGTAGGAATGCACCCATTTCTGAAGAAGCTGAATTCGCTTATACTACAGCATTAAAATCAATGTTGCAAAAAGGCTCGCGCAACAAGTTTATGCTTGGCTCTCGCACATTTGTTTTCTGGGCATCCAACAACAATGAAGCCTCATTGGAAGCAGAAGATAGTCTGTTTGAGCTACTTGGTTTTTCAGAAGAGCCAAATGATGACCCTAATGCCAATCTGATGAAAGTAAGGAAGGTATTTGAATCCATCTATTCCGGGATATTGAAAACAGACCTAGATGATAAGTTCTATATCCTTGGCCTTGCTCCAAACTCCGCACGTATAGCTGTTGTTTATTGGTCGGAAACCACGTTGAAAGATTTTGCAGAAAAGATACTCGACCATTTCAACGATATGGAGATACACGACACCCGAAAAGACAAGAAACCTTATATGGGTATTAGAGAGATAATCTCTTCTGTTACCCTCGGAGGAAAAATGTCAGACGCGACTCCTAATCTCCCCGAAGCAGTAGTGAAGAGCATCTTCCAAGGTTTGCCATATCCAGCAACTCTCTATTCTGCTTGCATACGCAGAATAAGGGCAGAACAGAAACTTACAATAACACGAGCTGCCATCATCAAGGCATATCTCAACAGACAAAGAAATAATAACAAAAAGATAGACATTATGTTAGACAAAGACAACAACAACCAAGGCTACCTCTGCGGTCGCCTGTTTGCAGTACTGGATAAGATCCAAGAAGATGCAAACAATATCAGCAGTATTCGTGAAAGATATATGAATGCTGCAAGTGCAACACCTTCAGCTGTATTTGCCACTATCCTCAATCTTTCGGTACACCACTCTGAAAAACTGGATGAAAGAAGAAGAATCTATTTTGAGAAACTAAAGCAGGAGATTCTCGACAAGGTCTCTGCCGATGGATTCCCAACCCACCTTGACCTTCAAGACCAAGGTCGATTCTTCGTTGGCTATTACCATCAGCGTCAAGACTTCTTCACAAGTAAAAAAGAACAGTAATAACAATTTAATAACATACAATTATGTCAGAATTAAAAAACAGAATCGATTTCGTTTACATCTTTGATGTACAAGACGGAAACCCCAATGGAGACCCTGATGCAGGTAACCTCCCACGTGTAGATGCAGAAACTGGTATGGGATTAGTGACGGATGTTTGTCTCAAACGTAAAGTAAGAAACTATGTCCAGACTGCAAAGGGACAAGCTGACGGCTATGATATTTTCATCAAAGAAAAAGCCGTTTTGAATACATTGATTGATAAGGCTCACGATGATTCGGAAGTGAAAGCTGCAAAAGACAAGACTGAAGCGGCCCGTATGTTTATGTGCAAGAACTATTATGATATTCGCACATTTGGAGCCGTTATGTCAACCGGTAAGAATGCCGGACAGGTAAGAGGTGCCATACAACTTACTTTTGCAAGGTCAGTTGATACAATCGCAACGGCAGAACATTCCATTACTCGTATGGCTGTAGCCACGGAAAGGGAAGCGGAAAAGCAAAGTGGAGATAATCGCACCATGGGTCGTAAAGCCACGGTACCATACGGCCTCTATGTCTGCCATGGCTTCATCTCTGCCAACCTTGCCCAACAAACTGGTTTCTCAGAAGAAGACCTTCAACTCTTTTGGGATGCCCTGAGGAATATGTTTGATGTTGACCGTTCGGCAGCTCGTGGACTGATGAGTGCGCAGAAACTCATCGTGTTCAAGCACGACTCTGTGCTTGGCAATGCACCTGCCAACAAGCTGTTTGACTTGGTCAAGATAGAAAAGACATGCAATGGAGCGCCACGTTCCTTCAGCGACTACACCGTAACTATCGACAAGACAGGCTTGCCAGCAAACGTCACAGTTAAAGAGCTTATATAATAATGTACAGTGAAGACGATATGCTGATGTTGTCGGGGATACAGCACTACAGGTTCTGCCCCCGACAATGGGCACTCATACATCTTGAGCAGCAGTGGGAAGACAATCGGCTGACGATTGAAGGACAACTGCTGCACAAGCATGTTGACGACCCGTTCTATCGTCAGAAGTGTGGCGACCACATCACCCTTCGCTCTGTCAATATCGCATCCCATGAACTTGGACTCTACGGCATCAGCGATGCCATAGAACTTATGCCTTCTGAGGACATTACAGATACCATCCTTCATCCGAAATACCCGGGGCATTGGCTGCCTGTGCCTGTGGAATACAAGCACGGAAAGCCAAAGAAGAATGAGGTGGATGAAGTGCAGTTGGCTGCACAGGCCATGTGCCTTGAAGAGATGTATTCCATACATGTGGCATACGGCGCATTCTACTATGGCGAGATACGCCACCGAGTTGAGGTGGAAATCACTCCAAGGCTGCGCGACATCGTAAGGGAATGTGCAAGAGAGATGCACCATATCTATCAGAGCAGGCAGATTCCGACAGCATCCAAGGGTAAGCATTGCGACAAGTGCTCGCTGAAAAACATCTGTTTGCCTGAGATAAATGACTGTAGCGACGTAGCAACTTATCTTAAAAACAACTTGTTGGTATGAGAAAATTATTGAACACACTATATGTCACGACACCTGAATCCTATCTCAGCAAAGACGGGTTGAATATAGTCGTGTCTGTCAAGCAGCAGGAGGTGTTCCGCATTCCGGCGATAAACATCGAGGGAATTGTCACCTTCGGCTATATGGGTGCAAGCCCAGGACTGATGAAACTGTGCAGTGACAATGGCATATCGCTTACCTTCTTGTCTCCTAATGGCAGGTTTGTAAGTCGTGTTCAGGGTGCTACTCACGGCAATGTGTTGCTTCGCAAAGCCCAGTATGTGTTGTCAGACGACGAAGAATGGTCGTTGCATGTCGCCAAGCTCATGATTGCCGCCAAGATACAGAACTATCGTAATATCCTTAGACGATACATACGCGATTATGGTGAATGTCAATTAGTGGAAGATGCCGTCAAGATACTCGACACGAACAAACGCTTTGCCCTCAAGGCTGAGGATAAGACACGGCTGATGGGGTTTGAAGGCATTGCATCTAATGCATATTTTGATGTGCTGCCTAAACTTATATTGAATCAGAAAGAGTCTTTTCCATTTAATGGCAGAAACCGACGTCCGCCCAAAGATGCCGTTAACGCCATGTTGTCGTTGGCATACACATTGATTGCAAATGACATTTCGGCTGCACTCGAAACCGTGGGGCTTGACCCATACGTGGGTTTCCTTCATGCACTGCGTCCCGGTCGCACATCGCTCGCTCTTGACATGATGGAAGAGTTCAGGGCATACCTCGGAGACCGTTTCGTTTTGTCGCTCATCAACAAACGCCAAATAACTCCCAAAGACTTCCTTTATCAAGGAGACAATGGGGTTGTCCTGACTGACAAGGGCAGAAAAACATTTCTCACGGCATGGCAAAACCGTAAGCGTGAGACCATCATACATCCTTATCTTAATGAGAAGATTGAGATAGGCCTTCTGCCATACGTTCAAGCCATGATGTTGGCGAGATATATAAGAAAAGACATAGACGATTATCCTGTATTTTTAATAAAATAACAGCTTATGTATATATTGGTGACATACGATGTGGATACAACGGACAAATCAGGTCAAAGACGTTTGCGGCGAGTAGCGAAGGCATGCCTTGATTATGGTCAGAGGGTACAGAACTCTGTATTCGAGTGTGAACTTACAGATGTGCAGTTCTGTATCTTGAAGGAGCGTATAAATGAAATCATTGACCATTCATTAGACAGCATCCGATTCTATCACCTCAACCGTAGTGAGAACAGACGAGTAGAAGTGATGGGAGTGGAAACTGCTTTTGACGTGAATGATGCAATAATCATTTAGCCGATGCGAATGACATGTGATACATATTTCTCTGAGTATTCGCACATGTTGATTATCAGTTGATTAGATGTTTATTTAGTGATATAATCACATATAAATAATAGCATTTGGCGCTTTCGCAAAACCAGTGTTGTAACTCATTGTAAAAGAGAATTATAAAGAATATGCAGTCGCTCCCCATGTGGGAGCGTGGATTGAAACAACCTTACTAAATCCTCTCGATTAGCTGAGAATAGTCGCTCCCCATGTGGGAGCGTGGATTGAAACACTGCAAGCGATACCGAAAAGAAAGAGGTTTTGGTCGCTCCCCATGTGGGAGCGTGGATTGAAACTTCTAAGGAAAAAGCTCTTGAAGGTAGCTCTACGTCGCTCCCCATGTGGGAGCGTGGATTGAAACTCCTGCAATATCTTATCGCAGTAATTTACTTCTAGTCGCTCCCCATGTGGGAGCGTGGATTGAAACCCACTCCTACCTTTATTCCTGGTTATAAGGGATGTCGCTCCCCATGTGGGAGCGTGGATTGAAACCGGTCAGATCGTAGTTACGTTCCAGCCATACGCGGTCGCTCCCCATGTGGGAGCGTGGATTGAAACCTCAGCAACACGTTAAACCCTATCCTGCGCAAGGTCGCTCCCCATGTGGGAGCGTGGATTGAAACATATCAAGAACTACACCAAGGACGGCAAAAACGGGTCGCTCCCCATGTGGGAGCGTGGATTGAAACGTGCTTAACGCTAACTACGCTACCACCACACTGGTCGCTCCCCATGTGGGAGCGTGGATTGAAACCGCATCGGTCGCGCCCATACGCTGCTGCATAACGGTCGCTCCCCATGTGGGAGCGTGGATTGAAACCACCCTCGGCCCAAATTAGTATAGGCTTTTTCAGGTCGCTCCCCATGTGGGAGCGTGGATTGAAACCGATTATAAGAACAGCTGGGAGCGTATGCGCCTGGTCGCTCCCCATGTGGGAGCGTGGATTGAAACCTCAGCAACACGTTAAACCCTATCCTGCGCAAGGTCGCTCCCCATGTGGGAGCGTGGATTGAAACATATCAAGAACTACACCAAGGACGGCAAAAACGGGTCGCTCCCCATGTGGGAGCGTGGATTGAAACGTGCTTAACGCTAACTACGCTACCACCACACTGCGTCGCTCCCCATGTGGGAGCGTGGATTGAAACTCAATGACCCATCCATTAGAGGTACTCTATCTCGTCGCTCCCCATGTGGGAGCGTGGATTGAAACATAATATTTAACAAATTTTAGTTTTTATGGAGAGTCGCTCCCCATGTGGGAGCGTGGATTGAAACTTAATGATCCATCCATTAGAGGTACTCTATCTCGGTCGCTCCCCATGTGGGAGCGTGGATTGAAACGCCGTTGCGGTAAACCTGGACTGCTTCGGCCCAGGTCGCTCCCCATGTGGGAGCGTGGATTGAAACGTCTATATCCTGGTATCGTCTAAAGTTATCGGCAGTCGCTCCCCATGTGGGAGCGTGGATTGAAACCGTTTTTGAAGTGTATGCGGTACTTCGCGCGTAGTCGCTCCCCATGTGGGAGCGTGGATTGAAACCGTCTTTGTAGATCAGATAAACGCCGTCCGGTGCGTCGCTCCCCATGTGGGAGCGTGGATTGAAACTGGGTATAGTGATCCTGAGAGCTGAGGCCGCCGGGTCGCTCCCCATGTGGGAGCGTGGATTGAAACTTGTTATGAGTAAATTAATGGATTTAAAGCATTTGGTCGCTCCCCATGTGGGAGCGTGGATTGAAACGCTCGAGGAGCAGTTATATCGTAATAAGGAGTTGTCGCTCCCCATGTGGGAGCGTGGATTGAAACATCAATCTAAATTTGTGTGTAGGTTTTATCCTCGTCGCTCCCCATGTGGGAGCGTGGATTGAAACTTTGGAAATACGCCCCGGACACCCTTACTATGGGTCGCTCCCCATGTGGGAGCGTGGATTGAAACGACTGGTACTACTAATGCTGATTTTAGTAGCTTGTCGCTCCCCATGTGGGAGCGTGGATTGAAACTACCAGTACAAGCACGATATAGGCAGGATAGCCGGTCGCTCCCCATGTGGGAGCGTGGATTGAAACGTCCAGCGTCATACTAACGCCTGCCTTAACGTCGTCGCTCCCCATGTGGGAGCGTGGATTGAAACTGTATCACTTGGGCCAGCATCGCCGCGCGTTCCTGTCGCTCCCCATGTGGGAGCGTGGATTGAAACACAAAGAATATGAAAGCAAAAACGCTGGCTGGAAGTCGCTCCCCATGTGGGAGCGTGGATTGAAACACGGTTATTTGGAACGGTTATTTAGAATTGTGTGGTCGCTCCCCATGTGGGAGCGTGGATTGAAACAAGTACCTCGGCCGCATCCTCTGACACAATTGTCGTCGCTCCCCATGTGGGAGCGTGGATTGAAACAGACGTACTTTTATATATATAAGTAATGCGTGAGTCGCTCCCCATGTGGGAGCGTGGATTGAAACATTTTATTATCATACGAATAGATAAAATACTCCAGTCGCTCCCCATGTGGGAGCGTGGATTGAAACTTTTTGGGCTTTAAATTGTAAACAAATCTTTAAGTCGCTCCCCATGTGGGAGCGTGGATTGAAACCTCTTGGATTAATTACACCAAACAACTGGGAAAGGTCGCTCCCCATGTGGGAGCGTGGATTGAAACCTTTGTATAATCTACGTTGGTAAAGAAAAAGCGGTCGCTCCCCATGTGGGAGCGTGGATTGAAACTCGTGCCGTCTGTCGGCGTTAATTGTGGCCTGTGGTCGCTCCCCATGTGGGAGCGTGGATTGAAACGCCCGGATTTTTTTTGTCGTTAGGTGAGCGTAGCGTCGCTCCCCATGTGGGAGCGTGGATTGAAACATTGCTATTGTTTAACCATGCACCCAGATAAGGGTCGCTCCCCATGTGGGAGCGTGGATTGAAACTGATATTCCGCTTATCGGTTTGCCGCCCTTTTTGTCGCTCCCCATGTGGGAGCGTGGATTGAAACTTGTAAGGGAAAAACCTCGCCTCGTCGCCCACCAGTCGCTCCCCATGTGGGAGCGTGGATTGAAACTGTTACTGTGTAAAATGGATTTGTTGCGCCTACCGTCGCTCCCCATGTGGGAGCGTGGATTGAAACCAACTCGCGCCGTGTGCCTTTATCTGCTTGCGGGTCGCTCCCCATGTGGGAGCGTGGATTGAAACATCGAATAATAACAACAAACAAAAATACAAGATCAGTCGCTCCCCATGTGGGAGCGTGGATTGAAACAACAAGGTTCCACCGTTCAAGCCTGACCCCGAGCAGTCGCTCCCCATGTGGGAGCGTGGATTGAAACTTTTATGGATATCTCTAAATTACCTATATTACAGTCGCTCCCCATGTGGGAGCGTGGATTGAAACTGCGGCTTTGTTCTCAGGTCGTGATAGAGAGAGGTCGCTCCCCATGTGGGAGCGTGGATTGAAACACGAGGTTTAAAAATAATACAACCCTCCTGATAGTCGCTCCCCATGTGGGAGCGTGGATTGAAACCTCCGGGATGTTGGCAATACACAGATCGCCCGTGGTCGCTCCCCATGTGGGAGCGTGGATTGAAACTCTACTGCATCATGAAAGCGCTTATTCAACACCGTCGCTCCCCATGTGGGAGCGTGGATTGAAACCCCAGCGTCGAGACATGTTTAATGAGGCACGATGGTCGCTCCCCATGTGGGAGCGTGGATTGAAACTCGCTGTAGCACTGCTGGGTAGGTGAGTCGGGCGTCGCTCCCCATGTGGGAGCGTGGATTGAAACGGTCCCGGCATGATGGAAACCCGTTACATTATTACGTCGCTCCCCATGTGGGAGCGTGGATTGAAACAAACAAAAATAACATTAAATTAGAAAATAATGCGTCGCTCCCCATGTGGGAGCGTGGATTGAAACCCCGAAGCTGAGAAGGCACGCCAGGAAGCGGGCGTCGCTCCCCATGTGGGAGCGTGGATTGAAACTTACTTGGACTATGGTGAGGTACTTGAGGATGTGTCGCTCCCCATGTGGGAGCGTGGATTGAAACGAGTTTATTAAACGTTGTCTCTACCAGTCTAAAGTCGCTCCCCATGTGGGAGCGTGGATTGAAACCAATTGCAGCGCCTGAGCATCATAAACTGGTATGTCGCTCCCCATGTGGGAGCGTGGATTGAAACAATATTTTCCGTCTACGTCAAGCTCAATTTCTCCAGTCGCTCCCCATGTGGGAGCGTGGATTGAAACGAGCTGCACAGGCAAAACCACACTTGTAGCTGCGTCGCTCCCCATGTGGGAGCGTGGATTGAAACCACTTAGAGTTTTCTTTTGGTCTAAGAACTACAAAGTCGCTCCCCATGTGGGAGCGTGGATTGAAACCTCCATCGTCCGGAATGTTGGCAATACATGTGAGTCGCTCCCCATGTGGGAGCGTGGATTGAAACAATGCGCAACCCATCATGTGTTTTTTGTGTTACGTCGCTCCCCATGTGGGAGCGTGGATTGAAACTTGAACATCTTATTAGTCTCGCTGTCATCTTCATTTGAGGGTGTTTGATTGAGAGAGGTGGGGTTGTCATGACTTTACAAAATGTCAGTTTTTTAACACTTTTGCTTACATTTTGATTTTCAGGGATTTGAGAAACGGGTTGTTTTGAGCCGACTTTTGTGTTAATAAGTATAAAATGACGGTTTTTTGCACAAAACGGAAAAATTAGTTAAGTGTTAGGGGGGAAACACTTAACTGTTTCCAGAAAATTAGTTAACTATTTTCGTCTTGGCACTTAAGTGTTTTTGAGGCAAAACTTAACTGTTTCGGGGCAAAAATTCAGGTTTTCCGGCTTCAAAACCACGATTTTCCGGCCAAAAGTGCGGAAAAAGGGGACTGAAAACTGCACAAATATGCTGTTTTGTGCACGAATTTAACGGATTTTAGGTTAAAATCGGGCGACTTTCATTAACACTTCACGCCTACAAAAACTTATCACGTTGATTATCAATGATTTACAAACCAACCCTCCGGATGCCGAATTTTCCGCTGGTGCGTAAAAAACTGGTTTCGACCATTTCTACGGAAAAGGACGGAAAATCAAAGTGTAAGCAAAAGTGTTAAAAAACTGACATTCTGCAAAATTCGACAGTCGTGGTCTGCATGTGAGGTGAGAGCAGAGGGAACACCCATATCTGCTGTGCAGAGGTGAGGCTGCAGGGCAGTGTCTTTCAGGGTTTATTGTTGGATCAGTTTTTTGTGAA
>JBJEHA010000013.1:0-71746 GCA_051875605.1 Prevotella sp.
CTCTTTGCGCAATGCCCCTGAACACCTTGTGGATATGTATCCTCTGGTTCCTGCATACTCTAAGGGGAGTGCTGTCCACGAAACTTATGCCTGTACATTTCCCAAGCAATACCTTCTTGATGAACAGAGCCAAAGGTATGGCAACTTCCTTTTCAAGTTCCACGAAACGGTTGTATGAGACAACTTTCGGGAAGAGGTGACGCAGATGTTTGCATACCTTTTCCAGATAGAAATGCTTCAGGCAACGATAGCCTGAATCATGAAACAGTATCATGATTAGCATGATTTCAGCCTTTGACATGGTTGAATCACGGTGGTAACACCGCTTTTTATCCGATTTGAGCGTATATTTCTCTGAAGCGTATATTTCTCCATCATGGCATCAAAAAACTTGCAGAAATCATCTGCCATACAAAATAATTCTGTAACTTTGTCCTCGGTGATCATAGCGATTATTGTTTGTAATTCTTTGTATTTGAGCACTATAAAGTTACAACGATTTTCACTAATCACCAAATTTTCAAGCACTTATAATTCGTCGAACTCACGTTAATGTATAGAACTGAACAGTATGAAATACAGATTGCCTTTCTCCTGGAAATCCCGGAATGGATTGTTATCATTATTGAAAGAATACGGATTCATCAGTACCATCATTATCGGGTGTCTGCTCATGTTGGCCAATCATTTTTTTATCAGGAACACCAATACCGTCAACATGGTATCGCTGTCGTGTATAGTAATAGGCACCATTGGCTATGTCTATAACGCAAGGAACAACAATAATTATTAGCTGAAGAGCTTTGTCCGCGCCTGTCAGTTCCCCTTTTTCTTGTTTCTCTTCCCTGACTCACCGGATTCTGGACATCGGCGGAAGGGATTGCATGCTGTGTAGAAAGGAAAATCCGGAAAAGTGAACTGGAATGCCTGGAAAAGCTAAGAATAATCATCAGAATACTGAAATACAATCTGCATTTAAGTTCTATAATATTTTACTTTTCCGGACTTTGAAGTCAGGCTTCCCAAACTTTAGTGTCAGGATTTCTGAACTTCTCTGTCCATCTTTTTTTAAGGTTTGTACATAATTTTATATCCAGAATGTTGTTCATAGAAAAAAATGTATTATCTTTGCGCACAAAAAGAGTTGGTCACACTTGAGAATTTACAGAGACCAATATCCGCAAAAGTTTTCCAAAATGGAAAACTTTCTAAAGTAAAAACAGGAAAAAGTTTCCCAAAAAGATAAACATCAAGCCACAATGAAAGACTTCACCATTACGAAAAGAGACGGTTCGCGCGACCGCTTTTCATTAGACAAGATTATGAATGCCATTATCAAGGCGTTCCATTCCGTGAACGAGCCTATTGACTTAGGTTCTATCTCTAAGATACTGAGCCACTTGGATATACAGGAAAACATTAAAGTAGAGGATATACAGAACCAAGTGGAGGTGGCCCTGATGAAAGAGGGGCACTACAACGTGGCCAAGTCTTTCATGCTCTATCGTCAGAAGCACACGGAAGACCGCGAGACGATGGAACGTCTTCGCTTTCTGAGTGACTATTGTGAGGCAGCCAATGCTGCAACAGGTTCAAAATATGATGCCAATGCCAATGTGGAACACAAGAACATTGCCACCCTGATTGGTGAACTGCCGAAGTCGAGCTTCATCCGCCTGAACCGGAGGCTGCTCACTGACCGCATCAAGTCAATGTATGGAAAGGAACTGGCAGACGAGTACATTGAGCGTCTGACCCACCACTATATATATAAGAATGATGAAACCAGCCTGGCCAACTACTGTGCATCCATCACGATGTATCCCTGGCTGATTGGCGGAACAACATCGATAGGTGGAAACTCCACCGCACCGACCAACCTGAAGTCGTTCTGCGGAGGTTTTGTAAATATGGTGTTCATGGTGTCGAGCATGCTCAGCGGTGCCTGCGCCACGCCCGAATTCCTGATGTACCTGAACTACTTCATTGGCATGGAATACGGCAAGGACTACTGGAAGACCCCGGACAAGGTCGTTGACCTGTCTGTGAAGCAACGCACGATAGACAAGATGATAACAGACTGCTTTGAGCAGATTGTCTATTCCATCAACCAGCCTACGGGTGCACGCAATTACCAGGCAGTGTTCTGGAATATTGCATATTATGACAAGCCCTATTTCAACAGCCTTTTTGGCGACTTCTATTTCCCGGATGGATCAAGACCTGACTGGGATGGCCTTTCGTGGCTGCAGAAACGGTTCATGAAGTGGTTCAACAAGGAGCGCACGAAGACCGTACTCACCTTTCCTGTGGAAACCATGGCACTGCTGTCAGAGAACGGAGATGTGATAGACGAGGAATGGGGGGACTTCACGGCCGAAATGTACAATGAGGGCCATTCTTTCTTCACCTATATGAGCGACAACGCCGATTCGCTGTCCAGCTGCTGCCGTCTGCGCAACGAAATCCAGGACAACGGCTTCAGCTACACACTTGGCGCAGGAGGAGTCTCCACAGGTTCCAAGAGCGTGCTTACCATCAACCTGAACCGCTGCATACAATATGCCGTCAACAACAAGGAGGACTATAAGGAGTTCCTTTCCCATATCATAGACCTTTGCCATAAGGTACAGCTGGCTTACAACGAGAATCTCAAGGACCTGCAGCAGCACGGCATGCTTCCGCTGTTCGATGCCGGATACATCAACCTGGGCCGCCAATACCTCACCATTGGAGTCAACGGACTAGTGGAGGCCGCAGAATTCATGGGACTGAAGATAGACAACAATCCGGAATACCTGGAATTCGTGCAGACGGTGCTTGGACTCGTGGAGAAGTACAACAAGCAATACCGTACCAAAGATGTGCTGTTCAACTGTGAAATGATTCCGGCAGAGAATGTAGGCGTCAAGCATGCCAAATGGGACCGCGAAGACGGCTATTTCGTTCCGCGTGACTGCTACAACAGCTATTTCTATATAGTGGAAGACGACAGCCTGAACATCATCGACAAGTTCAAGCTTCATGGCGCTCCTTACATAGAACACCTGACCGGCGGCTCTGCCCTGCACATGAACCTTGAGGAGCATCTGACCAAGGCACAGTACCGCCAGTTGCTGAAGGTAGCTGCCAAGGAAGGATGCAACTACTTCACGTTCAACATACCGAACACCATCTGCAACGACTGCGGACACATAGACAAGCGTTACTTGAAGGAATGTCCGCATTGCCACAGCAAGAACATCGACTACATGACGCGTATCATCGGCTACCTCAAGCGGGTCAGCAACTTCTCACAGGCACGCCAGGAGGAAGCGTCACGCAGATTCTATGCCAATGCAGCGAACTGACAGCCGGAGAAAAGACTTTGAATTCAGTAAGCAACTATGCTCAAATATGTAAACACAGGAATCGTCTTTCAGGAGATTCCCGATGAAGTGACACTTTCCATCAACATTTCCAACTGTCCCTGCCATTGTCCGGGATGCCATAGCCAATACCTGTGGCAGGACATTGGCACACCGCTCACACAGGATGCGCTGGATGCCATCATCCGCGACTACGGGAATGACATCACGTGTGTATGCTTCATGGGAGGCGATGCCGAACCGGAAAGCGTGGTCCAGCTGGCCGCCTACATGAAACAGGCTCATCCATGCTATAAGGTGGCGTGGTACAGCGGAAGGCAGCGCATACCCATGCGCATCGACCGCAAGGCATTCAACTATATAAAGGTAGGGCCATATATCGCGCATCTTGGCAATCTCAATTCCACTACCACAAACCAGCGGCTCTATAAGCGGGCAGAAGACAATGCGTTCGTGGACATCACACAGCGATTCTGGAAGACACGCTCATGAAGCAGCACACCGGTGACACGCCCAGAGTGGCCATCGTGGACAACAACACCTTATCGGCCATCGGACTGAGGCAAATGCTTCAGCATGTGATGCCCATCATAGAGGTTGAGACCTTCGGTTCCATGACAGAACTGGAAGCCAACCATCCCGAACGGTTTGTCCACTATTTTGTGCAGATGAGCATTGTCCTGTCCAACAGGGCCTTCTTCTCGGAAAGGAGAAACAAGACCATTGTCCTGACCACATCGGCCGACCCGGACAAGCATCCGGTTGAATTCCACAGCCTGTGTACAGCCTTGCCGGAACAACAGCTCGTGCGTGCACTGCTCATGCTTGAACAACATGCTCACGGAACCGGAAAGAACCTGCCTCCCATGCCGCAGAAAACCCAGGACAAGCTGCTCACCGACCGTGAAATAGAAGTGCTCTCCCTATTGGTACAGGGCTATATCAACAAAAGCATTGCAGACCGGCTCAACATCAGCCTGACGACTGTCATTACACACCGCAAGAACATCAGTGCAAAACTGCATACGAAAAGCATTGCCACCATGACAATCTACGCTGTGATGCACGGCTATGTGGACATCAACCTGGTCAAGGGGTAGGCACATGCTGTTCATACGAGGGGAAGTCCATGTACAGACAGGATTCTCCAGTTAAGGAAAAGATAAATTTCAACATCATGAAACGTTTTTTCATTTTATTCATTATGACGGTCGCCGTGCTGTCCGTATCAGCTGTTCCTGCCAAGCGCGGGGTATGGAAAAAGATTACGCTGGAAAACGGTACAGCGCTTGATGCCCAGCTTCGAGGTGATGAATTTTCCCATTATTATGAGGACAAGGACGGAGTCTGCTACACAGAAAATGAAAGCGGACTGTTCAGCATGGCCAACATGGACGAGGTCATGGCCAAAGGCAATGGTCGTCGCGCACAAACCATGTCGTACCAGCAAAGGCTTGCAAGGAAAGCTGCACGGAACAGGACCTCTGCATATAACGGCCTGAAAAAAGGCCTGATCATACTGGTGGAGTTTGCGGACATGGCCTTTGCCGACGGTCATGACCGTGCCCTCTTCAATAATATTGCGAACAAGGAAAACTACACCTCCGATGAAGGGTTCATCGGAAGTGTGCGTGACTATTTCCTGGCACAGAGCAATGGTACTTTTGCCATAGATTTCGACGTGGCCGGTCCTGTAGTCATGTCACAGAACTATGCCTACTATGGCAAGGACTACGGAGGGCTGGGAAATGACATGAGGCCAGGCGAAATGGTTGTGGAAGCGTGCCGGGCTGTCGATCAGGATGTGGACTTTTCCGCCTATGACTGGGACGGTGACGGCGAGGCAGACCAGGTCTTCGTGCTGTATGCCGGGCTTGGACAGGCAGCTGGAGGAAGTGCTAACACGATATGGCCACACATGTGGGCACTGAGCGACCCGGACAACTACGGTTCGAGCATCACGCTCGACAACGTCGTGATAGACATTTACGCCTGCAGTTCCGAACTGGCTGTCAGCGACTCCGGGCAGCAAGGCATTGCCGGTATAGGCACCATCTGCCATGAGTTCTCTCACTGCCTGGGCTTTCCTGACATGTACGACACCGTGGGCTATAATTTCGGCATGTTCACCTGGGACCTGATGGACTATGGCAGCTACAACGGCGACGGTTTCATCCCCTCTGGCTATACCTGCTATGAAAAGATGATGGCAGGATGGATTACTCCGACTGAACTGACAGAAAACACGTCGGTCAGCAATCTCAAGCCCTGTTCCGAAGGCGGAGAAGCCTATGTTATCTATAATGATAGCCATCGCGACGAGTTCTATCTGCTTGAAAACAGACAACAGACCGGATGGGATGCCGCACAGTATGGTAACGGTCTGCTGATCATGCATGTAGATTACGATGCCACTGTATGGGAGGAAAATACGGTGAACAATGTCGCCAGCCGGCAGCGTTGCACGATATTCCATGCAGACAACTCGGACGGCGATGTGGATTATGCCGGATATATTGACGAGGACGATGTTGCCGGTGACCCCTACCCTTACGGTACAAACAATTCACTTACCAACACGACCACACCTAAAGCCTTGCTCTACAATGCCAATACAGACGGGTCCATGCTGATGAACAAGGACATCACGGACATCACACGCCATGCCGACGGCACCGTATCGTTCTGCTTCAGTGTCAACGGAGGCGGTTCTGATGATGCAGATATCCAGTGGTATGAGAGCTTTGACAAGTGCAGCGGAAAGGGTGGCAATGATGGGCTGTGGTCGGGCTCCATCGCTTCCTCGTCTTTCACTCCCGACCTCCAGGGATGGACTTCCTCCACCGGTTCGTGCTATGGCGCCAACCAGTGTGCAAGGTTCGGTACTTCTTCCACTACAGGTATCATCCAGTCGCCACTGGTCACCGTCGATGGCGAGCTTACCATCACGTTCCTTGCTGCGCCCTGGAATGCGGAGAACACTACGCTCCAGCTGCTCACACTCGATGACAATGCCGGGATAACCATCACCCCATCGGCCTTCGCACTTACACCCAAGGAATGGACATCCTGCACGGCCACCATTTCTGGAAAAGGCTCCGTGAACCTGAAATTCGTGCCGTCAACCAACCGTTTCTTCCTTGACGAGGTGAAAGTCACGAAGCCTTCGGCTTCCGGCATTGCACTTCCTGGCATGTCCGTCAAGACAGACTCGCATATCTATTCTGTCAGCGGACAGTACATGGGTACATCCGTCACGGCATTGCCTAAGGGCATATACATCCGCGATGGAAGGAAGTTCGTGAAATAGAACGCAAAAACGGCATCCTCCTTGGATGCCGATGACAGGCGTTTCCGTTGCACACGCGGTGTGGAATGGAAACGCTTTTTTATTATGCAGCTGCCGGAACGTCCTGTCAGGAATCCAGCAGCTTCTTGATTTCCTTTTCGGTTTTCGTGAGTTTATCCTTGCATTGCCTGATGAGCGACTTGGCTGTCTTCAGCTGTTCACTAAGCGAGTCCACGTCCATCTCGCCGCTCTCCATGCTCTTCACGATTTCCTCCAGTTGCCTTACGGCTTCCTCGTATTTGAATTCCTTGTTTGCTGCCATATCTTTGTCTATTCTATGATTGATGCTATCTTTCCATTGTCCAGCACTGTCTCTATCCTGTCACCCGACTTCAGCTGCCTGATGTCCTTCACCACACGCCCTTTATGCAGGGTAATGCTATATCCTTTGCTGAGCAGCAGTGCGGGATCCACCGTCTTCATGCGCTGTTCCAGAAGATCCAGTCTGTGGGTTTCCTTCACCATCCTGCTCGTCACCGCCTGTCCCAGCCTGTTCTCCAGCATATCCAGCAACCGGATGCCATTGGCTGTATATTCCCGCAGTCCATTGGCCATTCTCATGAACAAGGCCTCTGCCTGAGCCGACTTGCGTGCCAGCAGCAACGATGTCTGGAGCGGAATCGCCTCAACTGTCCGGTTCAGACGTAAAATTTCATATTCCATGCGTTGCCGTATCATCTTTCCCATCCGTTCCTGCATGTCGCAGATATAGCGGTCGGTCTCCGCCAGATGTTCTATGAGGAAGGCTGCGGCGGCCGTAGGTGTCTTCACGCGTTTGAAGCTGACCATGTCCAGAACCGTATCATCACGCTCGTGCCCTATTCCCGTGATGATGGGCAGCGGGAAGTTGGCCACATTCTCCGCCAGGGCCAGCGTATCAAATCCGGACAGGTCGCTGGTGGCTCCTCCGCCACGGATGATGACCACTACATCAAAGTCATCCAACTGCCGGTTGATGGCCTCCAGGGCTTCGATAACGGTCTGTTCCACGCGCTCTCCCTGGAGCACGGCGGGGAACAGGCTCACCCGAAAGGCATAACCCTGCGTGTTCCTTGCCAGCTGGTCGCAGAAGTCGCCATAGCCCGCTGCACCCTCATTGGAAATGACAGCCACATGCTGGGCGAAAAGCGGAAGGGAGAGCCCACGCTGCATGTCGAACACACCTTCGGCTTTCAGACGTTCGATAATCTCATGGCGACGGCGCATCATCTCACCCATGGTGAACTGCGGGTTGATGTCGCTCACAATCCATGAGAAACCGTATGCCTCATGAAACTGTGCATAGACCTTTAACAGCACCTTCAGGCCCGGACGCAGCTGCTGTCCTGTCACCATTTCAAATTTAGGCCTTATGTATTGCCACACGTTCCGCCAGCACTTGGCCGAAGCGCGCGCCACAGGAGTGTTGCCCGAGGCATCTTTCTGTACCAGTTCCATGTAGCAATGGCCACGGACCTCCCTCAGTTCAGACAGTTCAGCCTCTACCCAATATTCATCAGGCAGCACGGTGGCAATGGCTTCAGCCACCAGCTGGTTCAGCTCGAGGAGTGTCAAAGTGGCAGACATGGCGTTTTCTGTAAACATTTGATGCAAATTTACAAAAAATCATGGATAATATGCTGGAACAGGACGAAAAATATACAGGAATCAGAATGGATTGATTTTGACAAATTGTCAGAATTTTGTATATTTTCGTGACACTTTGATTTTTTGGCCATTTATGGATAATCATGCGAGAGTGGAATTTTGTGCACCAGCGGAATTTTTGGGTTCCGGAGAGCTGTTTTGTAAACCATTGATAATCAATGGAATAAGTTTTTACATCCGGAAAGTGTTAACAAAAATCACCCGATTTTAACCTAAAATCCGTTAAATTCGTGCACAAAACAGCCAGTTTGTGCAGTTTTCAGTCCCCTTTTTTCGCACTTTTGGCCGGAAAATTGCGGTTTTGGGGTAGAAAAACCTGAGTTTTTGCCCCGAAACAGTTAAGTTTTTCCTCAAAAACACTTAAGTGCCGGATCGAAAATAGTTAACTAATTTTCTGGAAACAGTTAAGTGTTTCCCCCCTAACACTTAACTAATTTTTCCGTTTTGTGCAAAAAACCGACAATTCACACTTATTAACATGAAAACCAACCTAAAACCACCTGTTTTTCAAGACCACAAAAAATCAAAGTGTCACGAAAAAGCCAGTTTTCGTGACACTTTGATTTTAGGTAAACCATTCTCCTGTGCTTCATTCAGCAGGCTCATGCCGTTCCTGCACAGGTCAATATACACGCAGGGTATCGCCCACCCGTATCTGATAATAAGGTTCAAGATGATTTTTCTTGTACAGGCTTTTCAGTCGCATACCGTAACGTTGCGCGATGGAGTACATGCTTTCGCCTTCCTTGACCACATGTGGCCGTTTCTTGAACGCCTTGTCGGCCTTGCTACGCTTCTTTTTCAGATATACCACTTCGCCCTCGTTGAGTACATCCTTCCTGTTGCGTTCGTTGTAGCGTGCAATCTTCCGGTAGGATATGCCCACCTCCTTGCCGATGGAGCGGAACGTATCACCTTTGCGTGCTACGAGATAATAGTTGTCGTTGTAGCGGTAGATGGAATGCAACGTCTGTCCCTTGGCCGGCGTGTCGGTAGAAGAGTGATGGGCCAGGAATTTGTCATAGCTGGTTGCCCTGTCGTATTTCTGTAGCCCGTAGAGTTCAATGATTTCGATGAGCTTGTCGGCATAGCGCGGATTGGTGGCGTAACCACATCGCTTCAGCCCCACAGCCCACCCCTTGTAGTCGGTGCGTTTCAGGTTGAACAGCGAGGCATACCTGCCCGAAGTGGCCAGGAAGCGGCTATGGTCCTCATAGCTTTCCAGTACAGTATTGTATGCGCGGAAGCATTCCTGCCGTGCATCGTCGTCATGATAGGTCTTCCTGCCTGTCCACCCATGGCATTTTATGCCGAAGTGGTTATTGCCCTTCGTGGCCAGTTCACTTCTGCCAGCGGCACTCTCAAGCAGTCCCTGGGCCAGGGTTATGCTGGCGGGAATGTTATAGCGCAACATCTGTGAAATGGCAAGGTCCTTGTATTGGTCAATGTAGTTGAGATAAGCTGTATTCTGACGCAACTGCGCCTTTACGACGACTGTAGCCGTCAGGGTGAGCAGACAAAAAAGCAAACGTTTGATCATCGCGTGATATTAAAAGAAACTTAAAAAATACAAAACGCAAAAATACATATAATCAATCAAAAAACGCTAAAATAATGGGGGCATTTAAAATTAATTAGTAATTTTGCAATGTGACAGATAAGAAGAGAGTGGTCATAGCCCTCGGTTCCAACACCGATGCAGAAACGCACATGGAACAGGCCAAGCGACTTGTTTGCAATGGTTTCAGCCATGTCAGGTTCTCCTCTGCCGTATGGACAGAAGCCATCGGCATGGTGTCAGGCCCTTTCCTGAACTGCATGGCATCGGCGGAAACCGGAATGGATGTCCAGTCGGTGCTGCGGCTGCTGAAGGACATCGAGACCCGATGTGGTGACAGGCAGTACCTCCGTGCGGAAAGCAAGGTGCTGATGGATGCCGACCTGCTGCTCTACGGATCGGAACGCCATCACAGGACCGATTGGGATCGCCCATACATAGGACAGCTCTACTCGGAATTATTGCAAAACAGATAATCGTTTATATGTTCAGGTCTATCATTATTGCCGTGCTGGCTGGTCTTTCAGTCGGCACACATGCACAGGAATTTCACAAACACTTCAAGGACAGCACACTCAGAATTGACTATATCTTCGCCGGAAACACGGAACGGCAGGAGATTTCGCTCGACCGCATGCACACCATGCCCGGATGGTATGGGAAGCATGCACGGCTGGCAGAAGTGCCTGTAGAAGGCAACGGCCAGATTACCGTGCGCAGCCATCGTACCGGAGAGACCCTCTACCGCAACTCTTTTTCCACACTGTTCCAGGAATGGCTGTCCTATGACGAAGCCAAGACGGTCAGGAAATCGTTCGAGAATGTGTTCCTCGTACCTATGCCACGCGATACGGTGGACATCACTGTGGACCTGCGCAACAACCGCAGGGAAATCATGGCCAGCATGACCCACACCGTGGTACCTGGCGACATACTCATCAGGAAAACGGGGTTTGGCCGTACCACACCCTACTCCACTCTGCTGAAAGCAAAAGACCCGTCAAGGTGCATACACATCGCCTTCCTGGCTGAGGGCTATCAGGAGAGCGAGATGGAGATGTTTGAAAAGGATGCCTCCACAGCCATGGAGGCCATTTTCAGCCATGAGCCGTTCAAGTCCATGCGCGACAGGTTCAACGTCATAGCCGTGAAGTCGCCTTCGGAGGAGAGCGGAACCAGTGAACCTGCCAACGACATCTGGAAGAACACGGCACTGGGCAGTCATTTCGACACGTTCTACAGCGACCGCTATCTGACCACACTCCATCTGAAGGACATGCACGACTGGTTGGCTGGTACGCCATACGAGCACATCATCGTGTTGGTGAATACCGGGAAATATGGCGGCGGAGGCATTCTCAACTCCTACAACCTCTCCATGACACATCATGAGAAATTCAAACCGGTGGTAGTACATGAGTTTGGACACAGTTTTGCCGGATTGGGCGATGAATATGCCTACGAGGAGGAACTGATACCCATGTATCCGCATGACGTGGAGCCATGGGAAGCGAACCTGACCACGCTGGCAGATTTCCACGGAAAGTGGGAGACCATGATCGGAAAAGGCACTCCCATCCCTACCCCAGCCAATGGCGAAAAGGACAAGGTCGGGGTGTATGAAGGTGCAGGGTATAGTCCGAAGGGTGTGTACCGCGGTATGCAGGACTGCCGTATGCGCACCAACGAATACCCGGAGTTCTGTATGGTCTGTGAAAAGGCCTTACGCAATCTCATAGACTTCTATACACGATAAAACAGGCTACAGCCGGTGAGTTACATGCAATTGTACGTGATTGCGCTGTTTGCCATGCTGTCAGAGTGGACTTCGTCCTCAGCCATGGCACAGACCAGAAACGCAGACAGTGAACAGTTGTCCAAGGCCATCGAGTATTTCCAGAGTGGCAAGTACCATGAGGCCATGCTCATATTGCAGCCACTGGACAGCAGATATAAGCTCAATCCACGCTTCAGGGCTTATCTCGGCGTGTGCTGTTATTATGAATGGGACTATGAGAACGCGACACGATATCTGGACGAATCGCTTGGATATCTCGATGTTTTCGCTCCGCACGAACAGAGCATATACTATTACTGTGATGCCGAGAGCCATTTCCAGCTCGAAGCCTTCGAAAAAGCCATTCCACTGTATGAACGTGTGGTCAATGTGTGTTATGACAACGAAAAGGCTGACGTGTTCTTCAGGCTGGGATTCTGCTACATGTCCATGCGCCAATGGGAAACGGCACAGGAGTATTTCGAAAGTGCACAGGCCTACTATGTGCAGTTCGGCTGCCCAGACGATAAACTGCCAAGAATGGAGCAGCTGAAGAAAATGATTGCAGGATGTGCCCAATATCAAGGCAAAGACTGACATTAAAGCGTATTGGCATGCAAATGGCATGATGTTTGCTGAATAAAACTAAACATTAATCAACTCATTTTATGATGACCAGTCAATTCTCCCCCAACGTATCACAGATACTTGCCTTCAGTAAAGAAGAGGCCATGCGCCTTTCAAGCAAGGCCGTCGGGCCTGAACACTTGTTACTGGGCATACTCAGGGAAAAGGAAAGTCTGCTCGGGCGGATGTTTCTCATGATGGATGTGAACCCACAGACGGTCAAGAAGGAACTGGAGAAAAAAATCCAGGAAACCGACAGCAAGATAAATGGTCCGGTGATGGACATCATGCTCACAGACAAGGCCAGCAACATTCTTAAGCTGGCTGTTCTCGAAGCGCGTCTGCAACGCACTCAGACCGTTGACGTGCAGCATCTTGTACTGGCCATACTGCATGACTCTTCTGAAAATGGGGCCAAGGAAATTCTGGAAAACAACAATATGGACTACGATAATACACTCAAATTCTTCAAAAGCCAGACCAATCAGGTGCGTAATGGCATAGGATTGCCTGAAGACGATGACCTGCTGGATGAACAGGCTGGCTCTGCAAAAGAAACAAAAGGCACACATAGTGCAACTGCCGTTAAGGGAAAGAACACAAAGACACCGGTTCTTGACAATTTCTCAACAGACCTGACTCAGGCTGCTCTGGATGGCAAGCTCGACCCCGTTATCGGTAGGGAAAACGAAATCATGCGTGTCACGGAAATACTGAACAGACGGAAAAAGAACAATCCCATACTCATCGGTGAACCGGGTGTGGGGAAAAGTGCCATAGCTGAAGGACTTGCACAACTCATTGCAAAACGTCAGACTTCACCTTTGTTGTTCGGCAAGCGAATCGTCAGCCTGGACATGACCTCCATTGTTGCAGGAACAAAATACAGAGGACAATTCGAGGAACGCATACAGGCTTTACTGAAAGAACTTGAAGAGAATAGTGATATCATTGTATTCATTGACGAGATTCACACGCTCGTGGGGGCAGGCAGTACACCGGGCAGCATGGATGCAGCCAATATCATGAAACCGGCGTTGGCCAGAGGTACAATACAGTGTATCGGCGCAACGACACTAGACGAATACCGGAACAGCATAGAAAAAGACGGTGCATTGGAGCGTCGTTTCCAGAAGGTAATGGTGGAACCGACTACACCGGAGCAGACGCTGGACATTCTGCAAAACATAAAAGACAGGTATGAAACACATCACTTGGTAGAATATACAGACGATGCACTGAAAGCGTGTGTCAAGTTGACGGAACGATACATTACAGACAGATGTTTCCCCGACAAAGCCATAGACGCACTGGATGAAGTCGGTGCAAAAGTACATTTAAAGAATACAAGTGTCCCTCCGTTCTATGAGGAAATGCAGAAGGCCATTGACGATACCAAGACACAGAAAATGTGTGCTGTCAAAGAACAGAATTTTGAACTGGCTGCAAGAATCAGGGACAAACAGGTCGCTCTGGAGAAAGAGTTTGAGGACCTATGTGTGGAATATCTCAAAGACAAGAAGGAAAACCGCATAACTGTTACTGAAACGGAAGTTGCGGAAGTTGTTTCCATCATGTCGGGCGTTCCTGTTCAAAGAGTAGCAGAATCGGAAGGAATCCGGCTGAAAGGAATGGCAGAATCGCTTCGACAGGTTGTAGTGGCTCAGGATAAGGCTATAGACAAGATGGTGAAAGCCATCCTACGCAACAGGGTGGGACTGAAGGACCCTAACCATCCTATCGGAGTGTTCATGTTCCTTGGCCCAACGGGTGTAGGCAAGACTTATCTGGCAAAGGAACTGGCCAGGTTCATGTTCGGTTCCACGGATGCGCTCATCCGCGTGGACATGAGTGAATACACGGAGAGTTTCAATGTCTCCCGACTCGTCGGTCCGCCTCCAGGATATGTCGGCTATGAAGAAGGAGGCCAATTGACGGAAAAGGTTCGCAGACATCCCTATTCAATTGTCCTGCTTGATGAAATCGAGAAAGCCCATGGCAATGTATTTAACCTTTTGCTGCAGGTGCTTGACGAAGGCAGGTTGACAGACGGCAACGGCCGACTGGTTGATTTCCGCAACACAGTGATAATCATGACTTCAAACGCCGGAACAAGGCAATTAAAGGATTTTGGCCGCGGAATAGGTTTCACTGCAACATCATTTGGTTCTGACATTGACGAGAGCGACAAGGAATATGCCAGAAGCATTATCCAGAAAACACTCAGCAAGCAGTTTGCGCCGGAATTCCTTAACCGTCTGGACGAAATCATCACATTCGACCAGCTCGACAAGAACGCCATCAAGTCGATTACGGATATAGAATTGGGTAAGTTACTTCGCCGGATGGAAGGCCTTGGCTATAGTGTCGAGGTGTCAGAGAAGGCAAGGGAACTGATTGCATCGAAGGGTTATGACGTGCAGTTCGGAGCCCGGCCGTTGAAACGTGCCATCCAGTCGTACGTAGAGGACGGCCTTTGCGAGATGATTCTAACGGATGAACTTCAGAAAGGTTCGAAGATAATCGTTGACCGTGAAGACGGTGCTGAGAAACTTTCCTTCCGTGCCGAGCAATAGTCAAGTGCAGGATTTAGAGTGATTTAGTTCTGTTTTCCAGAAACAAAGTCCTGGTTGCAGGAAACGGATACAGGCGAACGCGCAGATAGACATGTGGAATTGTCTGTCTGCGCGTTCGCTTTTCCTGTTGTCATGGTGCAGTTTCTTCAGAGCATCCCTTTGGTTGAAGGAAGTATGAGGTGTGACACATCACGCCTGACCGCCATTTTCACAGCCTTTGCAAAAGCCTTGAAGATGCCTTCAATCTTATGGTGCTCGTTAGTTCCGTCAGCACGGACATCCAGATTCATTCTTGCGGCATCGCTCAGGCTCTTGAAGAAATGGAAGAACATTTCCGTGGGCATTTCTCCGATTTTCTCCCGATGGAAGTCTGCTTTCCAGTTGAGCCATGCCCTTCCTCCAAAATCAAGGGCGACCTGACATAGACAGTCGTCCATAGGCAGACAGAAGCCATAGCGTTCTATTCCCCGTTTATCGCCCAATGCGCGCATAAGGCATTCGCCCAGTGCTATGCCGGTATCCTCGATGGTGTGGTGCTCATCAACGTGCAGGTCACCGCTAACGTGCACCTTCAAGTCGATAAGGCCGTGTCTCCCAATCTGTTCGAGCATGTGGTCGAAGAACCCCAGGCCTGTAGATATGTCGCACTTTCCTGATCCGTCCAGATTCATCTCTATGCTGATGTCAGTTTCGTGGGTCACTCTTTTGCAAACGGCCTTGCGTTCTCCGGCCAGCAGAAGTTCAGCGATTTTCTCCCAGGTCATACCGTCTTGTCCCAGAATCAAGGCCTTGCATCCCAGGTTTTCTGCCAGTTGTCTGTCTGTTTCCCTGTCCCCTATCACATAGCTGTTGGCCATATCATAGGCAGGATTGTCCAGATAGTGTGTCAGCATACCTGTACCGGGTTTGCGCATGGGGGAATTGTCTTCGGGAAAATGCCGGTCGATGAGCTGTTCGTCAAATATTATCCCTTCCCCTTCAAGGGTCTGCAAAATGAAATTGTGAACCGGCCAGAATGTATCTTCAGGAAAAGATGCCGTGCCCAGACCATCCTGATTGCTCACCATCACACACCGGTAGTCATTGCGCTTGCACACTGCCGACAATGCTGCGAACACGCCATCGACAAACTTCAGCTTCCCGAACGAGTCGATCTGCTCGTCGGCCGGCTCTTCTATCAGCGTCCCGTCCCGGTCTATAAAGAGTATTTTCTGTTTAACCATAATTACCTGTTATCATTTCGTGACTGCCTTGTCGGCATCAGCTTTATCCTTGTCTTTTCCCTTCATCCTGCTTTCCACGCTGGTATAGATGTAGTAATTGACAAGCATCACCCACATCAGCACATAGGCCATAAGAAAGCCCACCGCAACCGAAACCGCAGCTTCCAGCAGACAGAAGTTCTCCGGCAGTCCGGACGCATCGCCGAGTGCCATGCCGAGTGCGTTTGACTGTTCTGCCAGAATGAGCACGTGTAGCGGCAAACCCAGGACTATGATAATGGGCACCAGGACAATGAGGGTGACGAACACGGTGATGAACATGAATCCTGCATATCGCCATGCCATGCGGTAGGGACGGCCGAACACTTCACGGATGGAGACATTCTCCTCCACGACATAGCGCATGCCGGTATAGACCAAAGGCAGGCATGCCATGCAGAAAACCAGCAGGTCTGCAGTGCTGATGGCCAGCATGCCCGTCAAGGTTGCAGGAACCCATTTCAGCAGCCCGGTCAACAGACTGCAGATGCCGATGTTCAGCAGTACATAGACCAGCCAGAGTGCAACATAGATGCCCGCAAGCTTCAGGTTGTGCATGTAGAGCTGTTTCAGACTGCCACCCCTCAGCAGCATGACAAAGCGCGTGGACAGCCAACACAGTACCAGGATGCCCGCGATGGCGGAAAGCACCGACAGTACCAGGGGCACGAAAATGGCAGATGGCTTCGCGTGGAAGTCCACCTCCGGAATCATATAGGCCAGACCATTGAGCAGTGCAAACGCAAGAGCGGCTGTCCATGTGTTCCGGGTGATGACGCCGAAATTATCGCAGAACGTCAGAAAGGCACTTTTCAGGCAGGCTGAAAAACTGCGTACCTTGAACAATTCTTTATCTATCATATTCATATTATTGTTTGTTTTCTGAATTCAGCGCAAACCACAGCCGTGGCTATGGCTACATTGAGGCTCTCTGCACATGTCGTTTCCTGTTGATAACAAGGTATATAGAGCCTCCGGTTCACGCGTTTCCTTATGTCTTCAGATATGCCGTTGCCCTCATTTCCCATCACTATCATGCCGTGATGCGTGAGCTGCTGCGCATAGATGTTCTCGCCATCGAGCAGCGTGCCATAAACCGGATAGCCATCGGGCAAGCGGTCGATGAATGCGGACAGGTCTGTGTAGCACAGCCTCACGCGTGCTATGCTTCCCATGGTGGCCTGCACCACTTTCGGATTATATTGGTCGGCACAATCCGGGCTGCACACTATGGTATCGATGCCGAACCAGTCAGCCACCCGGATGATTGTGCCGAGATTGCCGGGATCCTGCACCCCGTCAAGAGCCAGGCAAAGGCGGTGCTCCACATCGGCTGCTGACAGGCTGGCTGACGGCTGACGGAAAACGGCGATTACCTGTTGCGGATGTTGCAGGAAACTTACCTTGCGCAGGGTTTCCTCATCCACCTCATACAATTCCGTGTCTTCAGGCAGTCTTTTCCCCACCGGTTGCCATTGGGATGTAGCAGCAACAAGTACGGGCACCAAGCCATGGTCAAGCAGGTCGCCCACCACTTTCGGCCCTTCCGCCACGAACACCCCTTCCGCCCTCCGGTTCTTCTTCAGTTCGAGTGAACGGATGTATTTTATCTTGTTCTTACTGAGCATGCCCTCAATTTTTGTGCAAACTTACATATTTTTTTCCGAATAACCACAGTGACAGGTTTGTTTAACGCGATTCAACATTCTAAGCGCAATAAAAGCCAAAAATCAAAGTGTCAGATTTTTAACACTTTTGCTTACATTTTGATTTTCCAGCCATTTCTGAAGATTCGGAGGGAACCTGGTTTTTGCGCGCCAACGATTTTTTTTGATTTTGGACGGCTGTTTTGTAAATCATTGATAGTCAATGAGATGATTTTTTAAAGACCGGGAGTGTTAAAGAAAATCGTCCGATTTTAACATAAAATCCGTTAAATTTATGCACAAAATGCGCGGTTTGTGCAGTTTTCAGCCCCCTTTTTTCGTACTTTTGGCTGGAAAATCGCGGTTTTGGGGCCGAAAAACCTGAGTTTTTGCCCCGAAACAGTTAAGTTTTTCCTCAAAAACACTTAAGTGCCGGAACGAAAATAGTTAACTAATTTTCTGGAAACAGTTAAGTGTTCCCCCCCTAACACTTAACTGATTTTTCCGTTTTGTGCAAAAAACCGACATTTTGCACTTGTTAACATGAAAATCGGCTCAAAACCGCCTGTTTTTCAAGACCCCGAAAAATCAAAGTGTAAGCAAAAACGTTAAAATTCTGACACTTTGCAAAAAGCGGGTATAGTCTCCTGTCCTTTTTCGGGAGACTGGTGCACAAACTTTTCAAACGTACCTCAATAAGAATTTGAAAAAAAAATCGTAACTTTGCATGTATATTTTCAGATAGGTATATTTCACGGCAAGCCTCCTCCCCAATTGCAGAGAGAAGTGGATTTTGTTCAGCAGACAGTTGCCGTGTGCAAGGCATAGAAGATAGAAACAATGATTTCAGTAGAAGGATTGAAGGTGGAGTTCGGCATCAAACCGCTGTTTGCCGATGCCTCATTCGTGGTCAACGACCATGACCGCATAGCCCTTGTGGGAAAGAACGGCGCAGGAAAGTCCACCCTTTTGAAGATACTCAACGGTTCGCAACAGCCTACAGCCGGCAGCGTTTCCGCATCAACCGGCACCACCATAGGCTATCTGCCGCAGGTCATGAAGCTTCAGGACGACACCACCGTGCGCGAGGAGGCACGCAAGGCCTTTGCCGATACCACAAGGATGAAGGAACGCATAGACCGCATGAACCAGGAGCTGGCCGAACGCACCGACTATGAGAGCGGGGAATATCTGGCACTGGTGGAGAGGTTCACCGCAGAGCATGAGCGTTACATGATGATGGGCGGGGAAAGTTATGAAGCCGAGATTGAGCGCACGCTGATAGGCCTGGGATTCGTGAAGACAGACTTCGACCGCCCTACAAGCGAGTTCAGCGGTGGCTGGCGCATGCGCATAGAGCTGGCCAAGATACTGCTGCGCAAGCCAGACGTGCTGCTGCTTGACGAGCCCACCAACCACCTCGACATAGAAAGCATACAGTGGCTGGAGCGGTTTCTGGCCCAGGGAAGCAATGCCGTGGTTCTGGTGAGCCATGACCGCGCATTCATCAACAACGTCACCAACAGGACGCTGGAGATATCCTGCGGAAAGATCATCGACTACAAGGTGAACTACAACGAATATGTGACCCTGCGCACGGAACGGCGTGAGCAGCAGCTCCGCGCCTATCAGAACCAGCAGAAGGAAATAGCTGACATCAAGGATTTCATAGAACGTTTCCGCTATAAGCCCACAAAGGCCGTACAGGTGCAGAGCCGCATAAAGCAACTGGAGAAAATCGTGCCGATAGAGATTGACGAGGTGGACAACTCCGCGCTCCACCTGAAGTTCCCCCCTTGCCTGCGCAGCGGTGACTACCCGCTCATCTGCGATGAGCTGGGAAAGACCTATGGTGCTCACAAGGTGTTCGGACATGCCACGTTCACCCTGAAGCGCGGCGAGAAGGTGGCCTTCGTGGGCAAGAACGGTGAAGGCAAATCGACATTGGTGAAATGTATCATGGACGAAATACCATATACAGGTACGCTGAAGTTGGGACACAACGTGCAGATCGGCTATTTCGCGCAGAACCAGGCTCAGCTGCTGGACGAGCGGCTCACCGTGTTCCAGACCATCGACAATGTGGCCACGGGAGATGTGCGCATGCGCATCAACGACATCCTGGGCGCCTTCATGTTCGGCGGCGAGGCATCGGAAAAACCCGTGAAGGTGCTGAGCGGTGGCGAACGCAGCCGGCTGGCCATGATTCAGCTGCTGCTCAAACCGGTGAACTTCCTGATACTGGACGAGCCGACCAATCATCTGGACATGCCTTCAAAGGATGTGCTGAAAGAGGCCATAAAGGCATTCGACGGAACAGCCATCATCGTGAGCCATGACCGTGAATTCCTTGACGGGCTGGTGAGCAAGGTCTATGAGTTCGGCCAGGGCAGGGTAAAGGAACACCTGGGAGGCATCTACGACTTCCTGCGCTCACAGGACCAGACCATCGACGAAAGGCTCTCCATGGCTTCACCTGTACAGTCCAAGGTCCAGCCTCAGAAAGCCGAGGAGGCAGCCACCGGGAAGCAGTCGTATGAGGAACGGAAGGAAATGCAGCGGCGCAGGAACCGGCTTGAAAAAGCCGTAAAGGAAAGCGAAAGGAAGATCGAGTCGATGGAGAACAGGCTCAAGGAACTGGATGCCATACTCTGCCAGCCCGAGAACGCATCGGACATGGAAATCATTACAGAATACACCTCCACCAAACGGTGTCTGGACAAGGAGGTGGAAAACTGGGAAAAGCTGAGCGAGGAACTGGAAAATACCACAGCATAGACAAGTCAAACCAGAACAAATCAAATATGAAAAAAATCATCACAATCATGGCAATTGCATCATTGTCAGTGGGTGCCAATGCACAGACACAGCTGTCGGCAGGCATCGACATGAACAACCTGGACACCTCCGCCAGACCGGGGGAAAGTTTCTATCAATACGCTTGCGGCGGATGGATGAAAAACAATCCGCTTCCCGCAGCCTATTCGCGGTTCGGCAGTTTCGACCAGCTGGCGCAGGACAACAACAAGCGCATCAACAGCATTCTTACAGACCTGCTGACCAAGTCCTGCACCGCAGGGACCGTGGAGCAGAAGCTGGGCGATTTCTACAAGCTGGCCATGGACTCTACACGCCGCAATAAGGAGGGTGTGAAGCCGGTCATGCCCATGATACAGGAAATTGAGAAGGCCAAGACCAAGGACGAACTGTTCGCCATTCAGCTGAAGCATCTGAAATACGGCAACCAGCAGTTCATAGGATGCTATCTCGGTGCCGACGAGAAGGACAGCAAGAACAACATTCTCAATGTATATCAGAGCGGTACGGTGTTGAGCCAGAAAGAATATTATCTGGACAACGACGATGCTACCGTGAAGATTCGTGAAGCCTACAGGCAGCATATCGTGAACATGTTCAGGCTGTTCGGATTCAAGGAGAAGGTAGCCCAGAAGAAAATGGAGCAGATCATGGAAGCGGAGACCACTCTTGCAAAGGTCAAGAAATCGCAGACCGAACTGCGTGACGTGGAAGCCAACTACAACAAGATCACGTTGGACAGGTTCGAGACCGACTACCCGCATCTGAAGCTGAGCAGGCAACTCCAGGCCATGGGCATAGACCTGGCCACATGCAAGGAACTGGTAATCGGACAGCCGGAGTTCCTCAGCGGTGCCGACAAGCTTGCTGCCGGAATCAGCCTCGATGCCATGAAAGCCTATATGGAATGGGGTATCATGGTCACAGCAGCCAGTTATCTGAGCGATGATGTCGTGGAGGAGAAATTCAACTTCTTCGGCCGGGTGATGTCAGGACGAAAGGAAAACCATCCGCGATGGAAACAAGCCACGCTCCAGGTGGAAGACCAGATGGGTGAAGCACTGGGAAAAATCTATGCAGAACGTTATTTTCCCGCATCCTCAAAAGAACGTATGGAGAAACTGGTAGCCAATCTGCAGAAGTCGCTGGCCGAGCGCATCCAGGAACAAAGCTGGATGAGCAAGGAGACCAAGGCGGCTGCACTGGACAAGCTGAACAGCTTCTATGTGAAGATAGGCTATCCCAATCAGTGGAAAGACATGAGCGGACTGACTATCAATCCTCAGCAGTCGTATTGGGAAAATGTACTGACGTGCATGACCTATTGGACAAAATATGACATAGACCGCAAAGCCGGTAAGCCGGTGGACCGCGATGAATGGTTCATGACCCCACAGACAGTCAATGCCTATTACAATCCCACAACCAATGAAATCTGCTTCCCGGCAGGAATCCTTCAGGTGCCTTTCTTTGACCCGAATGCCGATGATGCCTTTAATTACGGTGCTATTGGCGTGGTTATCGGTCATGAAATGACCCACGGATTTGATGACCAGGGGCGGCATTATGACAAGTTCGGCAACATGACTGACTGGTGGACAGAAGAAGACGGAAAGAACTTCAACGAACGCGCCGAGACATGTGTTGACTTTTTTGCAGCCATCAACGTGCTGCCAGACTTGAAGGCCAACGGGAAATTGACACTCGGAGAGAATCTGGCTGACCATGGTGGTCTGCAGGTTTCATTCAACGCCTATAAAAATGCAACCAAAGAATCAGATTTACCCGTCATTGACGGACTCACGGCAGACCAGCGGTTCTTCCTTGCCTATGCAGGAGTATGGGCGGCCAATATCACAGAAGCAGAAATCAGGAACCGCACAAAGAGCGACCCACATTCTTTGGGAAAATGGCGCGTAGATGGTGCCCTGCCCCATATCGACGCATGGTATGAAGCATTTGACATCAAGGAAGGCGACAGTATGTATTTGCCTAAAGAACAAAGGGTGAACCTTTGGTAAAAGCCGTATAACATTCTATAGTCCATGTGCATGGGAGGGGTTCCTGCCTCATGCACATGGATACAACAATAACAAAATAAAACCAGAAATGCCACTCCGACTACCTGACCGTCTTCCAGCAATTGACTTGCTCAAGCAGGAGAATATCTTTGTCATGGACAACTCCAGGGCTACGACCCAGGATATCCGTCCACTGAAAATAGTCATACTGAATCTCATGCCACTCAAGATCACAACAGAGACCGACCTTATCCGCCTGTTGTCAAACACGCCCTTGCAGCTTGAGATCAGTTTCATGAAACTTAAAAGTCATACGCCCAAGAATACCCCTATAGAACACATGATGATGTTCTATCGCGATTTTGAGGAAATGAGGAAGGAAAAATTCGACGGCATGATCGTGACTGGAGCACCGGTTGAGACCTATGACTATGAGGATGTGAACTATTGGGAAGAAATCACTGCCATCTTTTCCTGGGCCAGGTCACACGTAACCAGTACGCTCTTCATCTGCTGGGCAGCACAGGCAGGACTGTATTTCCATTATGGAATACCCAAATATGCTCTTCCGCGTAAGATGTTCGGCATTTTCAAACAGCATTGTCTGAATCCCCTTCTTCCAATCTTCAGAGGATTCGATGATGAGTTTTCCATGCCACACAGTCGGCACACGGAAATCAGGCGAGAGGATATTCTGGCGTGCAAGGATCTGCAGCTGATTGCAGAATCCGCAGAAAGCGGTGTGAGTATGGTCATGGCGCGCAATGGCAGGGAACTGTTTGTGACCGGTCATCTTGAATATGCGCCCAACACACTTGACAAGGAATACCATCGTGACAAGGGAAAACGAGATGATGTGGACATGCCTAAGAATTATTACCGCAATGATGACCCACGGAACGAACCGCTTGTGACATGGCGCGCCCATGCCAACCTGCTGTTCAACAACTGGATCAACTACTACGTTTATCAGGAAACGCCTTATGACATCAATGCCATAGAGGAATAGGCCTATGGGAAAGGAAACAACGAGGAAGATAGAGCTGCTGGCACCAGCCAGGAATCTGGAATGCGGGAAGGCTGCCATTGACCATGGGGCAGATGCTGTATATATCGGTGCTACAAGATACGGGGCACGTGCAGCTGCCGGTAACAGTCTGGATGATATCGGTGAACTGTGTGATTATGCTCATCGTTTCGGATGTAAAGTATATGTAACGGTAAATACCATCATATATGATTTGGAACTGAAAGACACCCAGCTGCTCATCCGTCAGCTATATGACTTGCATGTCGATGCCATACTTGTCCAGGATATGGGATTGCTTAAACTCGACCTGCCTCCCATAGAACTACACGCAAGCACACAGACAGACAACCGTACTGCACAGAAAACGGAATGGCTCAGAAGTTTGGGTTTCAGCCGTGTAGTGCTTGCCCGGGAACTGTCCATACAAGAAATCAGCGATATCCACAGACAGGTTCCGGACACTGAACTTGAGGTTTTTGTACATGGCGCCCTCTGTGTGAGCTATTCCGGACAATGCTATGCGTCACAACACTGTTTCGGCCGAAGCGCCAACAGAGGTGAATGTGCACAGTTCTGCCGTCTTCCATTCACGCTCAAGGACAGTCAGGGGACAATTATCGAAAAAGACAAATACCTGCTTTCACTCAAGGACATGTCTCGCATTGACCAGCTTGAGGAATTGCTGGAAGCTGGTGTGACTTCACTGAAAATAGAGGGGCGTCTGAAAGATATCTGCTACGTGAAGAACGTTGTGGCTGCATATAGCCAGAAACTAAACAGTATCATCAGAATGTATCCTGACAAATACCGAAGGGCATCCTTCGGCCATTGCACATATTCCTTTGAGCCAGACCTGCGCAAGACTTTCAACAGAGGGTTTACAGACTATTTCGCACACGGACGCAAGCGTGGAATAGCATCGTTTGACACGCCTAAGGCAAAAGGTGAATATGTGGGAAATGTAAAGGAACTGTCGGCTAATGGACTGAAAGTGGCTGGCTCATCGACTTTTGCAAACGGTGACGGGCTATGTTTTCTCAACGAGAAAGGTGAACTTGTAGGATTCCGTGTGAACCGAGCTGACCGTAACATACTATATCCATACCGTATGCCAGAAGGCCTGCGAAAGGGTATGCCACTCTATCGTAATAATGACCAGAACTTTGAAAAAACTTTGCAAAAATCCAGTGCGGAGCGTAAGATGTTCGTGACGATGGAACTTACCACCATTGCAAATGGTCTATCACTCACTGCTACACTGGAGAATGGCAGATGTGCTACGATTACAGAAGAAATGGACTTCCAGCAAGCCCGTATGCCACAACATGAGAACATCCGGATGCAGCTATGCAAACTGGGCAATACGCCGTTCTCTTGTAATAACGTTGTAATTGCAAGAGAGCTTGAAAACATTTTCATCCCCTCCAGCATGCTTTCACGTCTTCGCCGCCAGGTGGTCGAGGAGCTGCTTATGCCTACTTTCGTCCCTAGGCCGCATCCATTGCCCCACAAGAACCTGAATGCCTCATCCACCATGTTCGAGCGTAAACAAGGGTTTCTCTACAACATTGCCAACGACAAGGCACGTGAGTGGTATGAGGAACATGGAATGGACTTCACCACACCAGCCTATGAAATCAGACCTGTTCCACAGGCCTTGATTATGCAATGCCGACATTGTCTGCGCTTTGAGTTAGGCTACTGCCCCAACCGTAACGGAAAAAATCCCACATGGCGCGAACCCCTGTATCTGGAACTCAATGACGGACACCGTTTCCGACTGCACTTTGATTGCAAACACTGCCAAATGAACATATATGCAGAAGACCTATAACCCCTGGAACCTGCTCCTGCTGTCACTGTTGTCTGTGCTTACCGGTTGTTATCATCAGAAGACCAATCAACACGATGCACTGATAAGCTACAATGAAAGACAAATGGATTCACTTTCCTTTTACAGCAAGCACCACTATAGCCGAAATTACAATTTTGTAGTCTCCGCCGACTCACTTGTGCTCCTTCGTCAACAGCCTGAGGAACTGGTGAGCGACATGCCTACCGATTCCCTGGTGTTATACCGTGATGAAAACATTGTCGTGGCGGATATACGCATGATACCGGAAGACCGCGTAGATTCCGTCTGGGTACAGGTGGCACACGACCAACATACGTTCGGTTGGATCCGTGAAAGCCATCTGCTTCCTTATGTTGTGCCCGATGACCCTATATCACAGTTCATTTCCACGTTTTCCGATACCCATGTCCTCATTTTCCTGCTCATCATTTCCATCATCTCCATCAGCTATCTCCTGCGCACTATTTTCCGACGCAAGGCCCACATCGTACATTTCAATGACATAACCTCATTCTACCCCACACTACTCGCGCTCGTTGTCGCGGCCGCTGCCACATTCTATTCAAGCATCCAGCTGTTCGAGCCGGAAATGTGGAGGCATTTCTATTACCACCCAACGCTTAATCCGTTTGGACTGCCCACCATGCTGTCCGTCTTCCTCTGTTCGGTCTGGGCAATCATCATCATCACATTAGCCACTGTCGAGGATGTTTACCGGCAGCTCAGCTTTGCTGCAGCTACTTTCTACTTGTGTGGTCTTCTGGCAGTATGTGCAGCCAACTACATCGTTTTCAGCATCAGCACATTATATTATTTAGGCTATCCGCTCCTGATGGCCTATGGCTGGTTCGCCATCCATACCTACACGGCACACAACCGCCACAGATATATCTGCGGGAATTGTGGTCAAAGAATCATGGCAAAAGGTATCTGTCCGCATTGTGGAGCAGACAACGTATAAACAGACACACCTTAAATACTTCCCCATGAACATGTAAATCCTGACTATAAAGGAAAATCCTTACAAATGAGGATTGCATAAGACTGCCGGTAATGGTACTTTTGCACCATGTTTTCAAAATCGTGCATGAACAAGAACCATTTCCTAACAGTATCGGCAAAGACCTTCTGTATTATTATGCTGGCCGTGGCCACAAACATGAAAACACAGGCAATGATGCCTTTCTCGGCTCCAGTCGATTCTTCCAAAGTCTATGACATTGAAGAAATAGTGGTGGTCTCACAGCCTAAGGAAAACCTAAGACTACGTGAACAGGCCGTAGGTTCCACATCGTTTTCCATGAAAGACTTCTACAGTCTTAATTCGCATGATATCAGGGAATTGTCAGCTTTCGTGCCATCTTTTTCCATGCCTCAGTACGGTTCTCGCTACACTTCCTCCATGTACATCCGGGGCATTGGCTCCCGCATCAACAATCCAACTGTCGGCATTTATATAGACAATGTGCCGCTGATGTGTAAAAGCGCATACAATTTCCATATCTACGAACTCGACCGCATGGACGTGCTCCGCGGACCGCAAGGTACACTCTACGGACAGAACACAGAGGGCGGACTGGTAAGGGTTTATACCAAGAACCCTGTGCAGCACCAGGGAACAGACATCAATCTCAGTGCCGGGTCACACTTCTACCGTAACGTTGAAGCCGCCCATTATGCCCGTCCTACCAATCATGTGGCCTTTTCTGTAGCCGCATTCTACGGCGGACATGACGGATTCTTCCGCAATACCCATCTGAACACACGGGCAGACAAGAGTGATGAGGGTGGCATACGCATGCGAACGGTAATAGACCCTGCAGACAGGCTACACCTGGATTTGCTGGCCGACTATCAGGTGTCCAGTCAGAATGCCTTCCCTTACGGACAGCTCAATCCTGACAATGGACAGACAGAACTTCCGGCCACGACCATGCAGAATCATTACCGGCGTCATTCGCTGTGTACAGCCTTGGGAATACAACTCAAAGGTGAACGGTTCGACATCAGCAGTACAACCAGTTACCAGTATCTCAGCGACAACATGCTCATGGACATCGACTATCTGCCTTCCGCATACATGTACATGCAGCAGAGGCAATGGGAGAATGCCATTACACAGGAACTGACCATGAAGAGCCGTAACAACGGCATGTGGAACCACACAACCGGACTTTTCCTGTCACAGCAATGGCTCAAGACCAATGCTCCCGTGAATTTCGGCCAGGACATGACCACACCCATTGCAACAGGCATCCAGACAGCCATGACACAGGCCATCGTGCGCTCCATGGCCGAATCCATGATGGCTCAGGGCATGACTGAACAGCAGGCTCTTGCCGCTGCCGCCATGGCTCTGGAACGCGCAGGAGGTATTGAAGTAGAAGTGGGCATGGATGTTCCTGGCTGTTTCCATACACCTCAATTCAATCTCGGACTGTTCCACGAGTCAACGTTCAATCTGACACCAAGGCTCACACTTACCGCCGGATTGCGCTACGACATGAACCATACACGTATCAGCTACGATACCTACGCAACCATGGACATCGCGGCTTATGTCATGGGAAAGACCTCGGAAAACGTACTCACCTCACGTCTGTTCCACAAGACCAGGGACACCTACAACCAGCTTTTGCCCAAACTGGCCTTCACACTGAAGACCGACAACAAAGGCAGCAACGTGTTCATGTCCGTAAGCAAAGGCTACAGGGCCGGTGGATTCAACATACAGATGTTTTCCGACATTCTGCAGACTGAGCTTAATGCCAACAGACAACAGGCTATGAGAGGCAGCTATGACATACCTCACGAAGAGGCTGACTACCAACATATAGAAGAAACCATAGCCTATAAGCCCGAGACATCATGGAACCTTGAGGCTGGAGCACATCTGAACCTGGCCAACGGAAGCCTGCAGCTCGACTGCTCGGCCTATCACATGCAGGTTCGCAATCTGCAACTTTCTGTCATGGCCGGAAACTACGCTTTCGGGCGGATGATGGTCAATGCGGGTCGAAGTGCCACTACGGGCATGGAACTGGCATTGCGTGGCAGTGTACTGAACGACCGGCTCACATGGAACCTGGGCTATGCACTCACCGAAGCCACTTTCCGCAGCTACAAGGACATGACCGTTAACGACAGCGGACAACAATGCGTGGATTATCGTGGAAAGCATGTACCGTTTGTGCCTATACACACACTCAATGCACATGCAGCATACAGGGCAGACATTAATGCCGGTCTGCTTGATTGCCTCACATTTGGAATCAACCTGACGGCTGACGGTAAAACCTACTGGGACGAAGCCAACTCCTACAGTCAGCCATTCCATGCAGTGGCCGGAGTGAACGTGAGTGCCGGATCAGGTCCTCATACCCTGAGTCTGTGGGCAAAGAACATTACATCGTGCAAATACAACACCTTTGCCATGAGCAGTGGTGCAACAGGTGAAACCCGTTATTTTGCACAGCGTGGCAATCCATTCCAAATGGGTGTGGATTTGCGGCTCAGATTCTGACGGTTCTCCCTTTTCCACATTTCCGTCTGCATTTCCCAAGACCTGAAAGGATATCGAGTTTCATCATATTCACCATCCACTCTATATTTAATACTCGTGAAAGTATAATCCACCCTATCCTTCCCACTGGAAGGAAACCATAACATGAGTTTTTTTAAGAGTGAAACCTGTCGAAACGATTTTGCAAAGTGTCAGGATTTTAACACTTTTGCTTACACTTTGATTTTTCGGCATTCGTAAAAGCGGCCAGTTTTGGGTCGATTTTCATGTTAATAAGTGTGAATCGTCAGTTTTTTGCACAAAACGGGAAAATCAGTTAAGTGTTAGGGGGGAAACACTTAACTGTTTCCAGAAAATTAGTTAACTATTTTCGATCCGGCACTTAAGTGTTTTTGAGGTAAAACTTAACTGTTTCGGGGCAAAAACTCAGGTTTTTCGGCCTCAAAACCGCGATTTTCCGGCCAAAAGTGCGGAAAATGGGGGCTGAAAACTGCACAAACTGGCTTTTTTGTGCACGAATTTAACGGATTTTAGGTTAAAATTGTGCGGTTTTTGTTAACACTTCGCATCAGTAAAAAATATACCATTGATTATCAATGGTTTACAAAACAGGCCTCCGAAACCTGGAATTTACGCTGGCGCAAAAAAATCCGAATTCGCCGGATTCTACAGAAATGGTCGAAAAATCAAAGTGTAAGCAAAAATGTTAAAAAACTGACATTGTGATTTTCAGACTGATACTTTGTTCATTGTCTGAAATCAATACCCACCAACCTAATTCCGCCTCCGGATTTCATGGAATTAGACATACACCCTTATTGGTTCTGATAAAAAAGGAAACGGGATGTACGTCACAAGGCATGGAACATCCCGTTTCCTTTCATTCCTACAGTAGTCTGGACATTACTGATTCTTCAGCAGGTTCTCAAAGAACGCATTCAGGTCCTCATCCAGGTCTTTCATCAAGTCACCCCCGATAATGACAGTATCATCATCCACAAGAAACAGTTCTGCAACCGTTTCGCGCTCGTCATTTTCGAGAACATAACTATATGGCTTCATGATGCACTGTTCCTCAATAGACTCCCTGTGCGCAGACAGTTCTGTACGCAGAGTCTCTGTGATTTTATTGTAGAAATCCTCATCCTTGTTGTCAATCCATTCTTCAATAACACAGCGTGTGATTTCCTGGTCATCGTCGTCAATGGCTGTCATTTCACCAGTGTCCTGGGATACACGAAGATGAATATCGGTGAAGCGTACTGCATCATCAGTAGCCGGAAATTTCTGGGCAATCTTCTTGATGGCCCGCTCGATTTGTTGTCTTGTCAGTTCTGATGCCTTCATCACTTGATTGTCTTTAGGTTGTTCTTGTTATAATGGTTATACCTGCACCACACATTCGTATGCCGTGCCGGTTTCAGAGCTTTATCTTCTTCTTGACACCCTTGCTCTCGTTACTCATACGGTCAAGAGCCGTAACAACGTATGTGTATTTGTTCCTGCCATCCGTGTAAGGGAGTTTATAGAATTCGTTGCCTGTAATTTCAACAATGCAGGATGCGTCATTGAGATTGACCTTTTGGCCTGGTGCAAAACGGTATATGACATATTTTTCGGCCTTGTCCTTCCAGTCGCTACCTTTTGGTGCCTGCCAGAACAGGATATATCCGTCATTGGTCCATACCGGAGTTACCTTACGCGGGTTCTTTGGTGCCTTCCCGTCAATAAAAGGCATCCGGGGCTGAAGCGCAGGGGCTTTCCAGTATTGCTCTTGAAGCACACTGCCATACCGTCCCATGTCATCGACAGCAGCCTTTGCATACCATAAGACAGTGCCTTCTACATTGCTCATCTGCTGGTGTAAAGCGTATTTTGCAGGCATCTGATTGACATTGGGGTTCTTAAGGTCGGCAGCCTTGACTGTACGTTCAATGTTTTCACCGATAAACAGCGGACGTGCACCGGCAAATCTGTTCCACCATTGTATCAGGGTCTGATAATCTGCCGCCTTGTTCCCGATTTCCCAATAGATTTGTGGTACACAATAGTCTATCCATCCATTGTTAACCCATAAAAGGACATCTGCATAAAGATCGTCATAATTCTGCAGTCCGCTGGTTTCACTTCCTATATTCGGAGCACTTTTCTTGTTTCTGTAAATGCCGAAAGGTGAAACGCCGAACTTCACCCATGGCTTACGTTTATGAATGGTTTCCCCAAGCTGCTTAATGAAGACATTTACATTGTCGCGCCGCCAGTCTCCCCTATCCTTGATTCCATTGTTGTGCAGCTGATATTCTTTGTCGTCTGGTATAACCTGTCCCTTTGAAGGGTACGGATAAAAGTAGTCATCAATATGGAGACCGTCAACATCATAACGGCTTACAATATCATCTACCACATCGCAGATATATTGCCTGTTCTCAGGTATCGCCGGATTGAGAATGAACTGGCCGGCATAGCTGAAAACACGTTCGGGATGCTTTATGGCGATATGATTATTGGCCAACGACTGTGTGCTTCCCGTTTTAGCTCTGAAGGGATTTATCCAGGCATGTATTTCCATACCACGTTTATGGCACTCTCTAACCATCCAGTCCAGAGGATCCCAGTAGGGCGTTGGTGCTGTACCCTGGTTGCCTGTAAGGAAACGGCTCCATGGTTCTATCTTGCTTGCATAAAGCGCATCGCATTCGGGACGTACCTGAAAGATAATGGCATTTACGCCAATCTCATGCAGACGGTTAAGCTGGTCTGTAAGCGTTTGCTGCATTGAGGCAGACGACATGCCTTGAAATTGACCATTGACACACTGAATCCATGCTCCTCTGAATTCTCTTTTGTTTCCGGCTGTATTTTGGGCTGAAATTTGTAATACCGATACAGCAAACAGAAACAAGTAGAAAAACCTGATATAAGTATTTTTTCTCATGATGTTAATATATGGCAGCAAAGTTAAGAAAAAAAAACTTCTTTAAAGAATTTTAAGCGTTTTTTTGCGCTTTCAACTCTTTATACCTTTTTGCTTAACTTTGTATAGGAGTTTCCTTTATTCTTTTTCAGGAGATATAACCTTCTGGGGAAAAAAACTGCTGCCATCAAAACAGTGGGTACATACCTTGCATTTTGGCAGACCAATTGACTTGATAAGCGTTTCGATCTTATTGAACTTTAATGAAGTAAGCCCCAGCCGTTTACGCATTTCCTCAACCATTTTCCTGTATTCTTTGGAATCTGTAGTCGCGTATGCACCGAGATTATTACTTTCATCCCCCTCAAAGTCCTTGATAATCCGTCTTGACAGTAATTCAAGATCACTCTTCGATGTGGTAAAGCCAATAAAAGGGCAGCCATAGACAAGTGGTGGACATGATATACGTGCATGCACCTCTTTTGCACCGTAATCATAGAACATCTTGACATTATCACGCAATTGTGTTCCTCGTACAATGGAATCATCACAGAAAACGACCCTTTTATCCGTCAGTATGGCTCTATTGGGAATAAGCTTCATCTTTGCGACAAGACTTCTTCTCGTCTGGTTACCTGGTGTGAAGCTACGGGGCCATGTAGGTGTATATTTAAGAACAGCTCTCTTATAGGGTATCTGTTTGCCTTCTGCATATCCTAATGCAATTCCTACTCCAGAATCCGGTACTCCACATACACAATCGGCATCAACTTCATCTTCTTTGCCCATCAAGAATCCATTCCGTTCACGGAAGTCTTCAACATTGACTCCTTCATAATCACTTGCGGGAAAACCATAATAGACCCATAGGAAAGAACAGATTTGCTCATGTTCAAATGGGTTCTGGAGGACTTCCATCCTGTCTGCATGAAGTCTGACGATCTCTCCAGGGCCGACATCCCTTACGGTGTGGTAATCAAGATTAGGAAAACTAGATGTCTCACTTGAGGCTGCATAAGCACCATCTTTCCTTCCGATGACAATGGGGGTTCGTCCAAGAGGATCTCGTGCTGCAATGATTCCATCTTCTGTCAGAACCAGCACAGAGCAGGAACCTTTCACTTTTTGATAAACCTTGTTTATACCATCTACAAAAGAGTTTCCTTGATTGATAAGCAATGCGATTAATTCAGTCTGGTTGATATCATTGGCAGACAATTCACTGAAGTGCATACGTTCCTTTAGCAGTTCGTCCGCTATTTCCCTGATATTATTGACTTTTGCAACAGTGACAACAGCATAACGTCCAAGATGTGAATTGACAATAATGGGCTGAGGATCCGTATCACTGATAACACCTAAGCCTTGACATCCTGTAAACTCGTCTAATTCGTCTTCAAACTTTGAACGGAAATAATCCCGTTCCAGATTATGAATTTTCCTGCTGAATCCTTTTTCCTTATCAAATGTGACCATGCCTCCTCGCCTTGTTCCAAGATGTGAGTTGTAGTCTGTTCCGTAAAAAACGTCATTTACACAATCCTTGACAGAAATAGTTCCAAAAAAACCACCCATTGACTTATCGAATTATAATTTGATACAATCTTCAGAAAACGTGCTTCGATTTCCGCGTGCAAAAGTACAAAAAAAACGCAGTTCAAGAAAAAGAGCATTCATTTTTCTGTAAAAACATCTGTCAATAGTATGTCAAAGGCACGTTTAATGGAACATGCAAAAAGCCGCAGCATGGTCTGGAAACACCGCTACGGCTTAAGAATAATTATTATATGGATTTGCTATTGATAAAGCCAGAAAATATCAGGTCAGAACTTATATCCAAGCGTCATAATCAGCTGACTATGCTTCTTTGTCACTTTTACTGCATTTGAATAGTTATCTATTTTGTCGATTTGTGCCTGGTTATTATCATCTATGTAATGATAGTCGCCCCAACTATCCATAAACGGATAGAAATCACCTTTAGTAGCACTATACTGACATGCCAGATCAATTGTGAAATTCTTGTGTGAATACCCAACTCCAGCCGTTATCCTGTTCGTAGCTTTCCAGTTTGTATAGTCAGTTGCACTGCTATAATTAGAACCGTATGAATCTATAGACCCGTCTTTATAGCCGGACGACTTGAACATAGGTGACACATAGTTATAACCCAATCTAAGCGACACACCGGGATATGGTTTTTCCTCTATACCCAGCTTAAATGTACTGACACCTTTCAGCGTGCGTTTGGTGTGCTGGTTCATGGCCAGGTCACTGCTGCTTTCTTCATAATAATCCCCCCACCATTCATCGAAATATCCACCATCGTTCACACGCGTATCGATTCTGCTGTAATCAGCGTACTCGTATGAAGCGCCGATAGCCAGAAAGTCTCCAATGGTATGCCCGATACTCGCTCCAAATGTCCATGGCGTATATACCTTGAAATCATAGGCAGCTGAAGCCACATAATTATTATTATAACCTGAAATATTGGTATTGTTTACAAGATATGTATAGTTTGTAGTACGCAGGTCATAAAAAGTGGGCGTTGCAACCGAAATACCTATACGGAACGGAGATTCCTCCATCGGCCGGAATATCACACCGCCCTTGATATCAAAACCCGTTCCAGTTATCCTACGTTCGTCACACACGGTCAGACTGCCAATAGGCTGATTGCTGAAATTAAGGACATTCTCAGTATATTCACTGATTCCTTTGTAGTGTACATCGTGAATACCTACTGTAAGTCCCAGGTAAACGCGGTCATTGATGTTTCCACTGATATTCATATCGTATTCTCCGATATATCCGCTGCTAGAACGACCAAACATATAACCGTCTGACATATTATATCCAGAAGCACCAGAATTGTCAAAAATAAATGTATTATAGTACAGATTGTCGAGCTGATTGGTATAGTAATTCGTACCCATCAGTCTGTTGTTTTCCTTAACGACATTGAGGGCACCTTGTGGATCATCCCCAATGGCCTTGATGAACGAAAGAGTGTTTTGTGAAGCCTTGTTCTCTCCTGAAAAAACATCACTGGCCGTAAGGATGTAGTCAAAATTCTTGCTCTTATGGTAGTTAAAGGCAACATTGAGGAATGATTTCCTTCCACTCTTCATGGCATATACGAATCCTATCTGGTCGAAACTCATGTTTGTCTTGTTTCCATATCTGAAATCACCGGCGTCTTTCTGATTGAGCACACCGAACGAAACCGTAGCCTGGCTTTTCCGGAACAGGCCGATACCAGCAGGATTTGTGGCGATGGTTGAAATATCAGCTCCCAGTGCGTCCATTGCACCTCCCATACCCACATATCGTGCGGTTCCGTTCAGGTCTTTGTCTATCAGTTTCGTGTTTTCATACGTTTCCTGGGCAAGGCCGACCGTTGTCAGGCACACCATTGCCACAGTCATGGTTAATATTCTTTTCATAATTGACGAATTATCAGTTTATACTTTTACAGTTTTACGATATCCTCACTTTATCTTCTTCCGCCCATACGCGTGCCGCCTCCAGCATTACCTCTGCTGCCTCCCATCGCAGCTCCGGAACCGCCTCCAAAAGACCCGCTGCCAACAGAAGACGACCGAGTTCCTCCAAACGTTGAGCCATAGGAATTGTTCCGGGTGTTCCCAAAACTGTTCTGCTGGTTGTACGTACCTGTTGTGGAAGAAGTCCGTCTGGTTCCGAAGCCAGTGTTTCCATATACCCCTGAACCATTAGCTGTATTTCTGGAATAAAGACCACTTCCATTGCGGTTACCCACATATCTCCCACCTGAAGAATAGTTTGACCTGTCATAGAAGGCAAGGGTTCCTGTATGCCCAGTACGATAATAGCTTACAGGTCTTGTCCATCTGTAATATGCCCATCCACCATAATACCATGGGTGATAATAATGATAGGAATAATATGGCCATCCCCATCCGTAACCATAGCAATACCACGGATCGTACCATCCCCAATACCACGGATCATACCATCCCCAGCCAGTACGCCAGTAAGGATATCCCCAGCCATACCATGGGTCATACCAACCCCAATAGTCATCAAACCTGTTCATGCGCCTACTATAGCCGTAATCCTCATCCGGATCATAGGAATCATAGCCAGGTGCTGCGGCATACAGTGAATCCGGATATTCCCCGTTCCCTGGCTCAAAATCAAATATATCGTTGCCCAGAGAATCTGTGGCTATGGTCTGGTATGTGCTGCGGAAACGTCCCTGCCTATTATATTCGTCCACATCCCTTGAACTTCCCACATAATATGGAGGCCGTTCCGGAACAGCACGCCGTGGTGCCGCTTTTTCCTTTTCCACCTTTTTAGGTGTGAAATACATATCGTCGTCCTGTGCTGAAACCGACAACGTGAAAAAGAGTGCAAAAACAAGATATAAACTTTTCATGTTCAATCCTTTCTCATAGGTTTCAATTTTCATAATGCAAAAATACTGCTTTATCTCCTGCAAAAATACGGAAAAACCCTAAAGGAAGATAGGCTTTTCCCTATTTTTATGTTTTTTTAGGGACATTGTCAGGATGCCCGGGAGCAGACAACGTTTATTTGCCGGCAAAATTGTACTTTTGCATATCAAATACATTTTTATATGAAATATCTTTCCGCCCGATTTATCATTTCTACGGCACCATCCTGCATGCAGGTGTGCAAGGACCTGCTGGCCGACATGGCCGGTGAGGCCGGTTTTGAATCGTTTGAAGAAACTGGAGAGGGACTCATTGGCTACGTGCAGACCACCTTTTTTGACCGTACACTGCTCGATACGCTTATTCAGGACTTTCCCATAGAACAGACTACCATTACCTATACCGTAAGTGAAATGGAGGATAAGGACTGGAACGAGAACTGGGAAGAGGCCGGATTTGAACCCATTTCCATAGACAGGCGTTGCGTTATCTACGATGCCAAGCATACGGATATGGCGACAGAGACGGAAAAGAGTGTGCAAGACGGACGCCTAAGGGTCTTCATCGAAGCCAGGCAGGCTTTTGGTACAGGCACACACCAGACCACCCGGATGATGACTACCGCGTTGCTTAACATGGACCTGAAAGGTAAAAGAGTGCTCGATTGTGGATGCGGAACAGGCATTCTGGCCATTGTTGCCTCGCGATGCGGGTGTTCTGAGGCTATGGGCTATGACATTGACGAATGGAGCGTGAGCAACGCCATGCACAACAGCGTTGTCAATGGTGTGGAGAATCTTTCTGTCTTATTGGGCGATGCCGGAATCCTGACACCGGAAAAAGGGCTGTTTGACGTGGTTCTGGCCAACATCAACCGCAACATCCTACTTCAGGACATGCCAAGATTCGTGGAACGCATGTCTGGAACAGCCATACTTGCAATGAGCGGATTCCTTGTTGAAGACTGTGGACTGATTGAGCAGAAAGCACTGAGTCTGGGACTGAAGCGAATGGATATGCAGACTGAAGACGGATGGGCCTGCATGTCTTTCATGCGCTGATCACCATACAATGTCCTGATTGCCAATGGTCAGTTTCTTCATGTCGTAGAACGAACCATTGTAGATGTTGAAGTCAACATACCCTTTTATGCCGGGAAGCTTTCCCGCATCGGTATGTTGCCAGAATTTCCATGGTCCCTTGTATTCCACCTTTTTTACATAATAGTGGGCTATCCAATAGGGATAGTCATCGAATACAGGGGCACTGAGATAGTTTTCCTTAAATTTATAATAGGTATATATGATGGGCTTCACATGGTACCTGTCTTCCACGATGTGCAGCCAAGTGAGCACGTCTCTCTGGAAATCCTCCACCGACTGGTTCTTGGGCTTGTGCTCCACGTCAAGCACCGGCGGCAGGTCGCCTTCCTCCAGATGTACCTGTTTCAGGAAGAAATAGGCCTGTTCGCGTGCGCTGGACTTGTTGCTCCAGAAATGATACGCGCCACGTATATAGCCATATTCGCGTGCCTGATAGAAATTGTCATTGAAGTTCTCGTCCAACCGGCTCGACCCTTCCGTGGCCTTGATCATGATGAAACGCAGTGGACAGCCTTCTATCATGCCATGCCGCAGTTCCTCCCAGTCTATCTCCCCTTGGTAGTGCGAGATGTCAATACCGTGTATTTCGTAGCCATCAGGATAGTTGGCGTCGCCGAAGAGCGCGCGCCAGCGGAAACCGGTCGGGCTGACAAAGAAGAAATAGAATGCCCATACATAGACAATCACGATGCCCACGCCTCCGGACCACCATGCCCATCGGGGAGAGCCAGCAAGCATCGGAATGAGGCCGCCTTTGTGCGCGCCCTTACTGCGACGTGCCTTCCTGCCCGCCGTCCTTCTGTGTTTTTCCGGTGCGTGTCTCTTAATCATGTATGTATGGAAAAGGGGGAAAAAGAACGGGAAGTGGAAGGGATGCCACTTCCCGCCTTGTCTGTCTATAGCCTGTTGACGGCTGTTTTACTGCTGCTCGAGCACAAGTGTTTTGGTGGTCTGGTCGCAGACTACGCTCGGTCCCCAGTACTGGATGGGGCCAGGATATACGTAGCAGGTGTTGTTGGCCCATTCCTCGCGATGAGCGGCGAAAGTCTTGAATGGCTTGCCGTCGAGGTCAACGAGTGCCTTGCGGATGACAGGCTTCATTTCGCCGTTTCTGCGCTCCATGTTCATCATCATGGTAATGGGCACACCGCCGGCTTTCCAGTCATCGGTCTTGGCTGTGGTGTTCTTCACGATGGCCATGTAGCCAGTCTTGCCGTTGGCGATGAGCTGCACGGCACTTGTACCGAGTGCATAGCAATAGTCGGCATCGAAATTGGAAGGAGCGGCGCAGCGTCCTTCATAGCCGAAGAAATGGTGCTGCGGAGCGAACTTGCCCACGAACTTGCCTTCCTTGGCCCACTCGTCGAGCTTGGTGCCCACCATTTCGGAAATGAGCTTCTCGGTCTCTATGAGCGATACCTGCACGTTGCCGTGGGGGTCGCGGTCGAGTGAGAGCTGGCGTGCCACATCCTCGGGCAGAGTCTCGAACGTGGCCTTGTTGGCTTCGCTCAGATGAGCCAGGATGTACTGGCGCTGGGCGTCCTTGTCCAGGTCCTTGTAGTCTGCGCCATGGGCGGCAAGCAGGTCGTTAAGCTCCTGAATCAGGCGGCCGATGGCAGGGATGAACTCGATGAGTCCCTCGGGAATAAGCACCACACCGAAGTTGTTGCCCTGTTCTGCGCGCTTGGCCACGGCAGCGGCAATCTGCTCCACGATTTCATTGAGGGTCTGGTCCTTGGCTTCCACCTCTTCGGAAACGAGGCAGATGTTGGGCTGGCACTGCAGGGCGCACTCAAGGGCGATATGCGAGGCTGAGCGTCCCATGAGCTTGATGAAGTGCCAGTATTTGCGGGCGGAGTTGCAGTCGCGCTCAATGTTGCCGATCAGCTCGGCATAGGTCTTGCAGGCAGTGTCGAAACCGAAGGAAGTCTCGATCTGGTCGTTCTTCAGGTCGCCGTCGATGGTCTTGGGACAGCCGATGACCTGCACGCCATAGTTCTTTGCAGCATAGTATTCTGCAAGCACACAGGCATTGGTGTTGGAGTCATCGCCGCCGATGATGACGATAGCCTTGATGTCAAGCTGACGGATGATTTCCAGTCCTTTCTCGAACTGGTCCACCTTTTCGAGCTTGGTGCGTCCGGAACCGATCATGTCGAAACCGCCAGTGTTGCGGTAGTCGTTGATGAAGTCGGCAGTGATTTCAATGTATTTGTGGTCAACCAGTCCGCCGGGTCCCATGAGGAAACCGTAGAGGCGGTTTTCGGGGTTGAGCTTCTTGATGGCGTCGAACAGACCGGAAATGACGTTGTGTCCGCCGGGAGCCTGTCCGCCGCTCAGGATAACACCCACGTTCATGGCCTTGCTCAGGGATTCCTGGCCTTCCACGAACTCTACGAGCGGCATTCCATAGGTATTGGGGAAGAGCTTCTTGATTTCTTCCTGGTTATCCACGCTCTGTGTAGGAGCACCCTCCTGCACCTTTACTGCGCCCTGAAGCGCTTTGGGCAATTTAGGCTGATAGGCAGCCCTTTCTTTCTGCAATGCACTTTTTTCCATTTCTTGTTATAAATAAAATATGATGTTTTGGTTTTGTTCTCTTATCCTCTGCAAAATTACTGATTTTCCGCGAAATGATAAAACAATCGGACAAGAAAACGTGCTTTTGAAGCCAGAAATAGCCATTGAAAGACAACTCTCTGTCAGAAATACGATGAAAGGAGTTTGGGCGGAACAGAGAAATGTGTTTTTGACAAATTGTCACATTTTCGTTCATTTCTGTGACACTTTGATTTTTCAGGATTATGAAAAAAAGGCGGTTTGAGGCTGATTTTCATGTTAATAAGTGTGAATTGTCGGATTTTTGCACAAAACGGGAAAATTAGTTAAGTGTTAGGGGGGAAACACTTAACTGTTTCCGGAAAATTAGTTAACTGTTTTCGTTCCGGCACTTAAGTGTTTTTGAGGAAAAACTTAACTGTTTCGGGGCAAAAACTCAGGTTTTTCGGCCTCAAAACCGTGATTTTCCAGCCAAAAGTGTGGAAAAAGGGGGTTGAAAATTGCACAAATCGCGTGTTTTGTGCGTAAATTTAACGGATTTTAGGTTAAAATTGGACGGTTTTTATTAACACTTTCCGTCCATAAAAACTTATCTTATTGATTATCAACGGTTTTCAAAAAAGGTCTCTGAAACCGAGAAATTCCGCTGGCGTTCAAAAATACACTTCCGTCTGATTCTTCAGAAATGGCCGGAAAATCAAAGTGTAAGCAAAAGTGTTAAAAAAATGACACTTTGATTTTCAGACAGATCCGGTCAATGCCCGTATGTCTGCGTGATGTCAGTTGCCCTGCAGGAAACGGCAGTGGAGCATCCAGACTGTGTGCCCAAACAGTCTGCAACACTTTTTTGACGGATTTTTCATACAAATGCTTGCAATTATTGTTTTTTTTCCTATCTTTGGCCTTGAATTTACATCAACCAACTTATGGCAAGCAGAAAAGACTTGAAGCGTACCATCAATCTGATGTGTAGCGCATTGTTTGCAGAATGTACTGCAGCGTACCTCTACACGGGGAACATCAAACAGGAAGACGCCAACAACCTGTTAGCGTCCATCGTGCGTATCCACAGCGACTACATCAGCCGCATTTCGCATGTGGAGCCCGGCATCCCTGCCAAAAAGTATTTCAGAGCGATAATCGACCAGTTCAACCAACAGATCTCGGAGATTATCGACCAGATTGCAAACTTGAACTAAAGGACGGCACTCTATGTTGCAAAAACTCTGCGCTTGGCTGTTATACAAGCGTATGGGCTGGCTGAAGGAAATCACTCAGGACCAGCCCGACAAATACATTATCTGTTTCGCACCACATACAAGTAACTGGGATTTTGTCGTCGGCCAGCTCTTTGCTGTAGCCGAAGGCATGAAGAGCAATTTCCTCATGAAAAAGGAATGGTTCTTCTGGCCGTTGGGCTTGCTCTTCAGGCACATCGGCGGCATTCCCGTGGACCGGAACAGGAAGACAAGTCTCACCGACACGCTCGCACAGACCGCAAAGGAGTGCGACCGGTTCTCCCTATGCGTATCGCCCGAAGGCACACGCTCACGGAATGCTGAATGGAAGAAGGGATTCTACTACATTGCCTACAAAGCCGGGCTGCCCATACTGCTCTATGCCCTGGACTATGAAAGGAAACTCATCAGCTGCACGAAGACCGTTGTACCGTCCGGCGATTTCGACAAGGACATGAAGGAGATCAAGCTTTATTATAAGAATGTCAAGGGTAAGCACCCTGAACTGTTCACCATAGGAGACTTGGGATGAAACGCATATTCATCATCATGCTGGCCGTGTTCGCGCTGAATACGGTCTCCCTGTGTGCACAATCACATCAGGAACAGCAAGCGACCGCTCTGCTGGAACAGCGGCTTCAGGATTTCTTCCTCCGCTACAAGGCCAAGGGAACCTTGTTCCCGCAGCAGCCACGTATGGAACGGCTTGAAGTGAACGATGATACAAGGCATGTCAGGATTGTAGCCAGCAGCTACTTCGCCATGCAGGAATTCACACAGGCATCGGTGAGGTCCATCTACAGGAAAGTGAGCCGCGCCATGCCATCGCCCTACAGCAAATACAGCGTAGAGATAGTGGTAAACGGCATGGCCATTGAGCAGCTGGCTGTTAACGGGCCTTCCGGACGCAAGCTCTACGGCGCGTGGGGAAACATCGACTATGACGGACAGCCGTGGGTGAGCCGCATTTCAGCAACAGCAACCCCAACCCACGGACTGTACAACCGCCACATTGCGCTATGGGCCAGCCATGGCATGTACTATGACCAGAGCAAAGGCTACTGGAAGTGGCAACGCCCCAACCTGTTCGGAACGACAGAAGACCTGTTCACACAGACCATTGTTGTCCCGTTCCTGATTCCCATGCTCGAAAACGCAGGGGCTAACGTGTTCACACCTCGCGAACGTGACTGGCAGAAAGAAGAGGTCATCGTTGACAATGACGACTCGCCCAGACTGCCCCACTATCTGGAAATGGAAATGGGAAAAGAATGGGAAACTGCAGATGTGAAGGGATTCGCACGCCATGACGGCACCTACCGCGACTCGGAGAACCCGTTTGAGGCAGGAACGGTGAGAAGGGCCCGGACAACAAAAAAGAAGAACGGTTCGGAAATCAGCTACCAACCCTCCATACCGGAGGAAGGCGACTACGCCGTGTACGTGAGCTATGCTACCGTTCCGGGCAGCATACCCGATGCCGAATATACAGTATATCACAAAGGACAAGTCACCCGCTTTCACGTCAACCAGCAGATGGGCGGCTCTACATGGGTCTATCTCGGCACATTCCGCTTTGACAAAGGATGCAGCGAATTCAACCGCGTTGTGGTGTCGAACAGGTCAGAGCACAAAGGTGTAGTGACAGCCGATGCCGTGCGCTTCGGTGGCGGAATGGGCAACATACAGCGGGGCGGAACGGTAAGCGGAATGCCGCGTTGCCTTGAAGCCTCGCGCTATTACGCACAGTGGGCCGGAGCACCCTACAGCGTATATAGCGGAAAGATGGGGACAGACGACTATACTGATGACATCAACGTACGCTCGAACATGACCAACTGGCTGGCAGGCGGTTCGGTATATGTGCCTTCACTCGACGGCAAGAATGTGCCTATCGAGCTTAGTCTTGCCGTGCACAGCGATGCCGGTGTGGCCTACGATGGCCATTCTTTCATCGGTTCACTCGGCATCTGCACCACAGACTTCAATGGAGGCAGGCTCAACAGCGGGATTTCAAGACTGGCATCCAGGGACTTCGCTGATGAACTGCTGTCTGGCTTACAGCGTGACCTGACCCATCATTACAGGACATGGACACGCCGCGACCTTTACGACAGGAACTATTCGGAAACACGCAAGCCGGAAATGCCTTCAGCCATCATAGAGACACTGTCACACCAGAATTTTCCGGACATGCTCATGGGACACGACCCGAACTTCAAGTTCACCATGGCGAGATCCATATACAAATCCATCCTGAGATATGTGTGCCAGCAGCACAGCAGGCCTTATATCGTACAGCCTCTGGCTCCGAACGGATTCAGCGTGACAATGGCCGATAAAGGCAGGGTCAAACTGTCATGGACACCGACCACGGACGAACTGGAACCGACTGCATATCCGACAGCCTACAATGTCTATATGGCAACGGGCAACGGAGGATTTGACAATGGCACCATGACCACGGCGACCACACTGGAAATGGAAATCGAACCGAACACAGTGTATCACTTCAGGGTCACGGCAATGAACAGGGGCGGAGAAAGCTTCCCCACCGAAACATTATCGGCCTACTGTAATCCTGATGCCACGAAAACCGTCCTCGTGGTCAACGGCTTCAAGCGACTGGCAGGACCGGCTGTGGTGAACACCATAGACGAACAGGGATTCGACCTTGATGCAGACATGGGCGTGTCTTACGGTCTTACCGCAGGATGGAACGGTCGGCAAACCTGTTTCGACAGGAAACGGATGGGCACTGAAGGTCCTGGCGCACTGGGGTACGGAGAAGATGAAATGGCCGGAAAGTTTATCATGGGCAATACCTTTGACTACGTGACAGAACACGCAACATCCATTGCTTCATCCGCACGTTACAACATCGTGAGCTGCGGAAAAGAAGCCATCGAGACAGGGAAGGTCAATCTGTCTGACTATGACAGTGTTGACCTCATTCTTGGACTCGAAAAGGATGACGGCCATGCCCTGGCCTACTATAAGTCGGTTTCGCCGCAATTGCAGCAGAAGCTCACTGCCTATGCACATGATAATGGGCGAATGCTCGTCAGCGGAGCATATATGGGATCGGACATTCAGGACGAGGCTGGCAAACAGTTCCTGCGCGATGTGCTCAAGGTTGAATGTACATCATACAATGACTCCGTTTCACATGATACGGTCAGCGGACTGGGCAGACAGTTCCGGATTATCAGGAATCCTAACCCACACCATTATGCAGCTTCGGCAGTTGACCGGCTGTCACCAGCGCCATCGGCCTATTGTGCCATGCTTTATCAGGATGGCAGCAGCGCGGCTGTAGCCTATGACGGTAACGACTACAAATGTTTCACTATGGGATTCCCAATTGAGTGCATAGCCAATAAAGATGACAGGACTGCCATCATCAACGGCATACTGGCATTCATCATGAAATAACAATAATCACATAACATCTATTTTTAATTTAATTTAACATGTATAGAATCCAGGCAAATCCGACAGCGACAAGAAATATAGAGGTGAGCGAACAACACTTGGCCACCATCAGGAAATATGCGCTGTTCCAGAACCTCGCAGGAAGCACAGGTATCATTGACGAAAGTGTCCTCGACCGTCTCAAACTCACGCTCCGGTCATTATTGGGCAATGACACCGGCAACAACAAAGAACTGCTCGACCTGTGCCTTGACGTAATCTACAATAACAACATGAAGGCGTTTGGGCTTACGCAGCTCGTTAAACTCTATACAGAATGGCTGGGCACACAGCCACAGGAAGAAGAGAACGGAACAGGAAACGTCAACGGGAATCTGCAGGAAACGTGCTGAACAACACTGAACTGAGACTGTCGGACTGGCTCCCTACGACAAAAAAGGAAGCGCAGCTAAGAGGATGGGATGAACTTGATGTCATCCTGTTTTCCGGTGATGCCTACATCGACCATCCTTCCTTCGGTGCAGCCGTCATAGGCAGGACGCTCGAGGCAGCAGGATTGAGGGTAGCCATCGTGCCACAACCGGATTGGCATGGCGACTTCCGCGATTTCAAGAAACTCGGTACACCGAAACTCTTTTTCGGCATAGCACCGGGATGTATGGACTCAATGGTCAACAAGTACACTGCCAACAAACGTCTCCGTTCTGAAGATGCCTACAGTCCAGATGGCAGACACGATTGCAGACCGGAATATCCCACTATCGTCTATAGCAGGATCCTTCGACAACTGTTCCCTGACACTCCAATCATTCTGGGTGGTATTGAAGCTTCCATGCGAAGATTATCCCACTATGACTATTGGCAGGACAAGCTTAGAAGGTGCATACTTTTCGATGCACCTGCCGACATGATTATATATGGCATGGGAGAAAAACCTATTCTCCGGCTGGTTCAGGAATTGCGTTCAGGACAGGACATCAAGAATATACATGGCATTCCGCAAACCGTTTTCCTTGCCACCAGAGAGAATATTCCCGGGGATATCGGGACTGAAGATATCCTGCTGCACTCCCATGAAACCTGTCTGAAAGACAAGAAGGCCCAGGCGGAAAACATCAGACACATTGAGGAAGAATCCAATAGCATTCATGCGCATAGGCTCATCCAGCAGAGCGGATCGCTTTACACCATTGTCAATCCTCCTTTTCCCCCTATGACAACGGAAGAGCTGGATGCGTCGTTTGACTTACCTTACACCAGACTGCCACATCCCAAATATAAAGGGAAACGCATACCGGCCTACGAAATGATCAGGCATTCCGTCAATATCCACCGTGGATGCTTCGGTGGCTGTGCTTTCTGCACCATCAGTGCGCATCAGGGAAAATTCATTACATGCCGCAGTAAGGAAAGCATATTAAGGGAAGTCGCCCAAATCACTCGAATGCCGGACTTCAAGGGATACTTAAGTGACCTTGGAGGACCTTCGGCCAACATGTACGGGATGGGTGGCCGTAACCGCAAGCTGTGTGAACGATGCAAACGCCCTTCCTGTATTCATCCGCGCATCTGTCCTAACCTCGACACTGACCACTCTTCCCTGCTTGACATTTATCATGCAGTTGACCGTATGCCAGGCATAAAGAAAAGCTTCATTGGCAGCGGGGTGCGTTATGACCTTCTTTTGCACCGTACCGGTAATGCACAAGCTGATGCTGCTGCCCGACAATACACACATGAACTGATTACAAAGCACGTGAGTGGACGGCTTAAGGTGGCTCCAGAACATACGTGTGATGCAGTGCTCGACCTCATGAGAAAACCATCCTTCAACCAGTTCCGTGAGTTCAAGCACATATTCGACACCATCAACAGGCAGGAAAACCTGCGCCAGCAGATTATACCATATTTCATAAGCAGCCATCCCGGTTGCCGGGAGGAAGACATGGCACAGCTTGCCGTAACGACAAAGTCCCTTGACTTCCGGCTCGAACAGGTACAGGATTTCACCCCTACTCCCATGACCATCAGTACAGAGATGTGGTACACAGGCTATAATCCCTATACGTTACAGCCAGTCTTCTGTGCGAAGACACCTCAGGAGAAACTTGCACAACGACAATATTTCTTCTGGTACAAACCACAGGAGCGCAATGCTATCGAACAGGCGTTGCGGCGCATTGGACGTCCTGACCTCATCAACCGACTTTACGATAACACCAGTAGAAATGCAAATAAAGGAAAGCACGGTCATAGGCAAGAAAAGCCAGGCGACATGCGAAGACGGAATCGTCACGACTGACGATTTCATCGCAGTAATCGATGGCAGCACGAGCAAGACTTCACACCGGCAGCGACCTGGCCTGAGCAACGGACGGCTGGCCATGCTGCGGATCTGCGAGTATATCAGCAACATGCCCGCAGACATCTGTCTGCGCAATTGCTGCAAAGGCCTGACCCACTGTCTCAGTTCTCCTACCGTCAGCAGTACAGCCGTACGCCAGTATATGTTGCTTCCGCCCATCCAGCGTCCGACAGCAAGCCTTGGCATCTACAACCGATACCGCAAGGAAGTATGGCTTATCGGCGATTGCCAGTGCCTCATAGACGGACAGCACCATCAGAATCCGAAGCCCCATGAAGCCGAGCTGGCAGAAGCGCGTTCCATATATATCAAGCAGCAACTTGGAGCCGGGCATACCATAGAGGAGTTCCAAAAGAAGGATACCGGACGTGCACACATCATGCCCCTACTCATCCGGGCCTGCGACAGCCAGAACATCGATTATGCGGTCGTTGACGGCACGCCGATTCCTATCAGGCACATCAAGGTCATTCCATGCCGGAAAGCAAGAGAGATTGTCCTTGCGTCAGACGGCTATCCCCTCCTTCTGCCCACCTTGGAGGCATCTGAACAGTTTCTTGCGCAAGTTCTGCAGGACGACCCTCTGATGACCGGTGCCTTCAAGGCCACCAAAGGACTTATGCAGGGCAACAAATCGTTTGACGACCGCTGCTATATCCGCTTCACCCCATAGCCAAGGAAACTGATTATAAAAAAACAACTACCATCTATCTTGAAACACATCAGCAACACCATCCGCCGCATCCTGCGCCGACACGCCACAGCATTCCCCGCACTGCTTGCCATGTGCCTACTCTATTCCTGTGCCACCAGCAAGCACATTCCTGAAGGACAGCAACTGCTCACCGGGGTGGAAATCAGAGCCGACCAGAAAGGCTTCGACCCTTCACGCCTGCAACCATACATCCGGCAGAAGGCCAACTCACGATGGTTCTCTCTCTTCACCATTCCGCTTGCCACCTACTCCCTTTCCGGACCTGACACGACCAAGTGGATTAACCGCACACTGCAGCGCATCGGCGAAGCACCCGTGCTATACAGTCAGCAACAGGCGCAACAGACATGCGAAGACCTGCGCATAGCCATGAACAACATGGGCTACATGGATGCCGATGTCACCCTGCAGACCATCAGCAAGCGACGCACGGTCAAGGTCATCTACACCCTGCATCCCGGACTGGCCTACCGCATCAACACGCTCACCTACGACATACAAGACCCCAACATACGCACCATCCTGCAACAGCCCGGCAACACGCCGCAACTCCATGCAGGAGCTCCTTTTACCATAGATGCGCTCAATGCCGAACGCAAGCGCATCACCTCACTGTTGCTGGACAGTGGCTACTACCACTTCAACAAGGATTTCATCGTCTTTGATGCAGACACCGTAACGGGCAGCACAGACATAGACCTCACCCTGCGGCTCCTGCGCTACAAGGCCACGAACAACAGTCCCGACACACTTCATCCACGCTACACCATCAAGACCATCAGCTATATCAACGGTGAAGGAGGCGACCGTATCAGCCTGCGCCCCAGCACGCTCCATGCAAGCACTGCACTCAAGGCCAACGAACGGTTCAGTTCATCGGCCCTGCAGAAAACCTATAACAACTTTGCGCGGCTACAGGCGGTGCGCTACACCAGCATCCGCTTTACCGAACTCCCTGATGACTCGCTTGACTGCGAGATACAGCTGAGCACCAACAAGCCACACGCCATAGCCTTCCAGCCCGAAGGAACCAATACTGCGGGCGACTTCGGAGCTGCAGCTACGCTCACCTATCAGAACCGCAACCTGTTCCACGGTTCTGAAGTCTTCAGCCTACAGCTGCGTGCTGCGTTTGAAGCCATTACCGGCCTTGAAGGCTACCAGAACCAGGACTATGAGGAATATAATGTGGAGACAAGGCTGCAGTTCCCGCGTTTCGTGGCACCTTTCCTCTCCCGTTCCTTCAGGAACAAGAGTACAGCCACCTCCGAACTGTCCCTGAGCTACAACCTGCAGAACCGTCCGGAGTTCCACCGGAGAGTCTTCTCCGCCGCATGGCGATACCGCTGGAGCGAACCGCGTCACCACACGGCCTGGCGCATTGACCTTCTCGACCTCAACTATGTCTATATGCCCTGGATGTCGCCCACCTTCAAGGAAGAGTATCTTGACAACGCATCATCGAGGAACGTCATCCTCCGCTACAACTACGAGGACCTCTTCATCATGAAGACAGGCGCCTCCCTGAGCTACACCAACAGGAAACAGGCCTTCAAGGTGGGCATAGAGACAGCGGGCAACGTGCTCAGCGCAGCAGCCCACATCCTGGGGTCGCCCCGCAACAGCGAACAGCAATATACACTCTTCAACATCGCTTTCGCGCAATATGCCAAAGCCGATATCGACTACACCCGCATATTGAATTTCGACCCGCGCAACAGCCTGGCCATACACCTGGCTCTCGGCATATCCTATCCCTATGGCAACAGCAACGTGCTGCCTTTCGAGAAACGCTACTTCTCAGGTGGTGCCAACTCCGTACGCGGATGGAGCGTACGCTCACTCGGCCCGGGTTCATACAGGGGAACAGACGGACGCATCGATTTCATCAACCAGACAGGCGACATGAAGCTCGACCTCAGCATGGAATACCGCACGGCACTCTTCTGGAAACTCCACGGTGCATTCTTCATTGACGGCGGCAACATCTGGACACTCCGCGCATACGAGGAACAGCCCGGCGGACAATTCAAGTTCAACCGCTTCTATAAGGAGATTGCAGCGTCCTATGGTCTCGGACTTCGTCTCAACCTTGACTACTTCCTCATCCGTTTCGATATAGGCATGAAGGCCATCAATCCAGCCTACCAGGATGCACGCCGCCACTACCCCATTGCACACCCGTCCATAGGCAGGGACATGGCGCTGCACTTTGCCGTGGGCATGCCTTTCTGACCCGACATTCACCCAATAAGCTGCCGGGCAATGGATAACACATGCTTTCAGCCTGAAAATCAAAATGTCAGAATTTTGACGTTTTTTGTGACACTTTGATTTTCGGGCCATTTATGAAGATTTGGGCGAGAACGGATTTTTATGCGCCAGCGGAAAATTCCGGTTTTGGAAGACTAATTTGTAAACCATTGATAATCAACGGGATAAGTTTTTACAATCACAAAGTGTTAACAAAAACCGCCCGATTTTAACCTAAAATCCGTTAAATTCGTGCACAAAACGCGCGATTTGTGCAGTTTTCAGCCCCCATTTTCCGCACTTTTGGCCGGAAAATCGCGGTTTTGAGGCCGAAAAACCTGAGTTTTTGCCCCAAAACAGTTAAGTTTTTCCTCAAAAACACTTAAGTGCCAAGACGAAAATAGTTAACTAATTTTTCGGAAACAGTTAAGTGTTTCCCCCCTAACACTTAACTGATTTTTCCGTTTTGTGCAAAAAACCGGCAATTCACACTTATTAACGTGAAAATCGGTCAAAAACAGCCCGTTTTTCAGCACTCAGAAAAATCAAAGTGTCAGCAAAACCGTTAAAAATTTGACACTTTGAAAATCGCAATCTCTCCATGACAATAACCCAGTAATTCGATTTTTTCTGTTCATCCTTGTCTGTGTCAGCAAAAAGCAGTAATTTTGCAGCGGCTTGCAAAATGCAAGCTAAAGGGGTGCCCGCTGTGGCGGGCTGAGATCAGACCCTCTGACCTGATCCGGGTAATGCCGGCGTAGGGATTTGGCAAAACATAAAAAGTGCCCCTTTTTGTGTATTCTTTTTTTATTAGCAACATTCATGAAAAAATTTTCAATGCTTCTTGCCGCAGCCTTGTGCGCTGGCGCCAATGCCCAGGCAGGATGGAGAACCGAACCGGTGGACACAGCTGAGACCCACGTGCTGCAGGATGTGCAGGTAGTGGCAACAAGAGCCGGAAAGAACACGCCTATGGCATTCAGCAACATGGGCAAACAGGAAATTGCACGCGAGAACTACGGTAAGGACCTGCCGCAGCTGCTCTGGCTCATGCCTTCGGTAACTGTATCGTCTGACGCTGGTATGGGCATCGGCTATACTGGCATCCACGTGCGCGGTACTGACCCCACACGCATCAACGTGACGGCCAACGGCATTCCAATGAACGATGCAGAGAGCAGCCAACTCTACTGGGTGAACATGGGCGACTTCGCATCCAGTCTTGAGAGCATCCAGCTACAGCGTGGCGCAGGTACATCTACAAACGGCGCGGGCGCATTCGGAGCAACACTCAACATGCAGACGGAAAACATCGGCTCACAGCCTTACGGCAGCCTTGACCTCTCGGCCGGTACATACGGCACACACAAGGAAACGTTCCGCTTCTCTACAGGTCTGCTTGGCGGTCACTGGGGTTTCCAGGGACGCTTGTCAAACATAAGCAGCGACGGCTATATTGACCGCGCACAGTCAAGGCTCGGCTCCTATTTCCTGCAAGGCGGATATTTCAGCGACAACACCATGGTGAAACTCGTGACATTCAACGGCAAGGAAAAAACCTATATGGCATGGGACTATACCTCAAAAGCCGACATGGAACGGTACGGACGCACCTACAACCCTTGTGGACAATACACTGCCGCCGATGGTTCGACAGCCTATTACAGCAACCAGACCGATAACTATCACCAGCAGCACTACCAGCTCATCTGGACACAGCGCATGGACAGCAAATGGAGCCTGAACACGGCACTGCACTATACACGTGGCGACGGCTATTACGAGCAGTTCAAGAGCGGACAGAAACTGTACAAGTATCTGCTGTCCAAAAAAGAAGATGGTCTATATGCCGACCTCGTAAGGCAGAAGAAGATGGAGAACGACTTCTACGGGGCAATCGCCGCGCTGAACTATGACAACGGCAATGGCATCCAGGCCACTGTAGGCGGTGGATGGAACAAGTACGACGGCGACCACTTCGGCAAGCTGCTCTGGGTGGGCAGTCCGTATATGGAAATGACGACAGCCGATGGCGATGACTACAACGACTACCGAGGCGGGAATATCGTGACTTCACCCGACCATGAATATTATCGCAACAATGCCAAGAAGACCGATGGGCATTTCTACGGCAAGCTGACATGGGAAATCGTGAACGGACTGAGCATATTTGCCGATGTACAATACAGGCATGTAGGATATAAGATGAGCGGTTTGTCACAGGAGTTCGACGGCAACACGCAGCTTCCGCTTACGCTCGACAAGAAGTATGACTTCTTTAATCCCAAGGCAGGTCTGTCATGGACTCCCGCTGAAGGCCATAGCCTGTATGCTTCCTATGCCATTGCCCACAAGGAACCTACGCGCAACGACTTCGAGGACATGATGGCCGAGACGGATGTGGTGAACCCGCAGGCCGAAAGGCTCAACGACCTGGAAATAGGCTATCGTTATGAGAGCAACCGTTTCCATGCCGGTGTCAACCTTTACTATATGGACTACGACAACCAGTTCGTGCTCACCGGCGCACAGGACTCCAACGGCGAGATGGTGGCACGCAACATAAAGGACAGCTACCGCATGGGCATGGAACTGACTGCCGGGTGGAACATTGCCAAAGGTCTTGACTGGAACGTGAACGCCACATGGAGCAAGAACAGGGCCAAGGACATGAGCCTGACCGTGATCAATGAGGACTGGAGCCAGTCGTATGTCAATGTGGGAACAACTAAACTGGCCTTCTCCCCCGACCTCATTGCCAGTAGTGTGTTGAGCTACGGGTACAAGGGATGGCGCGCCGCATTCATGACAAAATACGTGGGCGAACAGAATATGACCAACTCCGGTTTCAAGCGTTTCCTCAACACGGACGGACAGACTTATACAAGTGCAGTGATTGATGCCATGTGCGTGAGCGACCTCGACCTTTCCTATACATTCAGGTGGAAAGGCGTGAAGGAAGCCACTGTGGGCGTGACCATATACAACCTGTTCAACGAGGAATATGAAAGCAACGGAAGCTGCAGCATGAACTTCAAGAACGACGGCGGAAAGGTTGTGGCCTACGATGGGGGATGGGCATGGGCTACCTATTCAGCACAGGCACCCACACACTTCCTGGCACATCTGTCCATAACATTCTAAAAAGATACGGGAGTGATGACAGAACTGACGGACACGGCAGCCTGGATGGGCTGGATAGCAGACAACCGGCTACGACTGCTCGATATACTCGGCACGCTGGTGGGACTGGTCTATATCCTGCTCGAATACAGAGCAAGCATATACCTGTGGCTGGTGAGCATCGTGATGCCTCTGATTGACATGGTGCTTTATCTGGAAGCTGGCCTTTATGCTGACTTCGGAATGGCCGTGTACTATGCGCTGGCAGCCATATATGGCTATGCCGTATGGAAATTCATGGGCAGAAAGGGGGCTGACGGTGAAATGCCTGTCAGCTACATGCCCAAATCGCGGATGGTACCGGCCATGGGGGCGTTTGCCGTAGCATGGATGGCGATATACCTGATACTGCGGTACTGCACGGACAGCAATGTGCCGGTAAGCGACAGTTTTGTCAACGCCCTCAGTATCATCGGTCTTTGGGCACTGGCACGCAAATATGTGGAACAGTGGCTCGTATGGATTGTGGTCGATGCGTTCTGCTGCGTGCTCTATGCCTATAAAGACATACCTTTTAAGGCCGGACTGTACGGACTGTACGCGGTAATTGCCGTGTTCGGGTACAGGAAGTGGAAGCAGATGGTCAAATCGGATGAAGGGAGGATGAATGCATGAACGGATATTATGCAATGATCAGCAGCGAAACACGCTTCGATGCTGTTGTGCTTTGCAATGGCAGTTTTCCACATCATGCCCTCCCCCTGTCCGTACTACAGGAAGCAAAGTTTCTCTGTTGTTGCGACGGGGCTTGCAATCAGCTGGAAAGGACAGGCAGATGGCCGGACATGATTGTGGGCGACGGTGATTCGATTGACAGAAAGCTGTGCAGGAAATATGCTGACAGGCTGCTGATTGTGTCGGAACAGGACGACAACGACCAGACCAAGGCCACACGCTATTGCATGGAACAAGGTTACAGGAAACTGGCTTATGTGGGCGCGACTGGAAAGCGTGAGGACCATACGATGGGCAACATTTCACTGTTGGCAAGGTATCAGTCGGAAATGAACCTGCAACCAACCATGCTAACCGATTACGGCTGGTTTGTCGCAGCTACGGGAAAGTGTTGTCTCGAAACGTTTCCAGGTCAGCAGGTAAGTATTTTCAACATTTCATGTTCTAAGCTGGAGAACCGGGGACTGCGTTGGTCATCCTACCCCTACCAGTCGTTGTGGCAGGGCACGTTGAATGAGGCCACCGCAACCACAGCCGAACTGGACGGAGACGGTAGCTATATCGTGTTCCGTACTTATCCGGAATGAACAGATTCCGTTAAATTAAACCAAACAAGAAAACGGGGAAGCATCTGAATACCAGTATCTTCCCCGTTTTTATTATACTTTATTATCGGAACTCATTTATGGCCTGTATAACTGCAGTGACTTCTGCATCTGTCATGGTCTGATTACAAGGTATGCTCAATTCACACGCATGGATGTATTCGGAAAGAGGGAAAGACAGGCTGTTCCATTCACGATAACAGGTTTGCTTGTGGGGCGGAATGGGATAATGGATAACAGTCTGTATGCCCCGTGTCTTGAGATAGTCTTGCAGACGGTCGCGTTCAGGACAGAAGACAGGAAAGACATGAAACACACTGTCCCTCATCGGAATCCTTACAGTATGGACAGCAGGATTGTCCAGTTCCCTGTAATATCTTTCAGCTATAGCTTTTCTGCACAAATTGTCTGCGTCTAAATACTTCAGCTTCACCCGAAGCACTGCAGCCTGGATTTCATCCATACGGCTGTTCCTGCCCTTGAAGGAAAAGACATACTTCCGTTCACTTCCGTAGTTTCCAATCGTCCTGCACACTTCTGCCAGATGGGCATCGTCTGTGGTAATGGCTCCTGCATCACCCATGGCTCCAAGATTCTTGCTGGGATAGAAGCTATGACCGGCAGCATGACCCAAAGCGCCCGTTCTCTTGTTTCCGAAACAACATCCATGGGCCTGGGCATTGTCTTCAACCAGCAGAAGCCTGTTTCGTGCACATAGCCATCCAATGCGATTCGTATAGGCACATATACCATAAAGATGTACAATCAATATGGCCTTTGTCCTTGGTGTAATGGCTTGTTCAATAAGTTTGTCGTCAATCTGCAGGGTATCGAGGTCAGGCTCTACCAGAACCGGTTTAAGCTTGTTTTCTGTAATGGCCAATATGGATGCAATATAAGTATTGGAAGGCACTATGACTTCATCACCAGGCTGGAGTTTACCCATTTCCATGTAAGCCCTGAAGATAATGGTCAGGGCATCAAGTCCATTGGCACAGGACACACAGTGCCTGGTACCGATAAACTGTGCATAGCTTTCTTCAAAGTCTGTAATATGCTTTCCTTGCAGATACCATCCGCTCTCAACAACCTCACGTACGGTTTCACGATATTCCGCAGCATGCTGGTCGGTAATTTTTTTCAGTGAAAGATAATCTATCATATATCCCATTCGTATGTATCATAACAGACAGCTCTTCCGCCAAAACCTTCTTTTTGGTAAATAAGCGCACGGTTGAGTTCATCGCCTTGCAATCCGGTAGAAGTTCCGAAATCAAAAAACGGTCTGTGTTGCAATGCCTCTTCCATACATTGAGGAAACAGCAGGTCCAAAGCATGGAGTAGCTTGCCTTCTTGTGAAGCAGATATATATTGTGCATGGACGACATTGGTAGTAACATAGAAGACAGCTCCGGCCAGCATTCTACCATCCAAATAGGCAGCATAAAGCTGGAGGGCTTCAGGAAAGGCCTGTTTCAATTGCTGTATTTCACCAAGGGAATGTACTGGCCTTGTATGATATTTATTTAACAGATTTTCTGTAAGCAGTTCCCAGAATTCGGTCCAGTCTTCAGACTTACGCACAACAATACCGGTTTTCTCTGCCTTTCTCAAACCGGTTTGCCTGATTCTATAAGGAGCAATGGTATGGTGCCAGGAAACAACAGTAGAAATACTGCGTGACTTAAGTCTTGCACCGCATTGGCTGAAAATGGCATATAGGTCTTCCTCAGCAGGACAGGAATGGTATATCCATGGAACAGGTTTATAAATCACATGGTGTATGCCGTACTCCTTCAAGAATCCAGTCAGTGAAATGAAAAGATCACAAATATCTGCAGCCGTTGCCCTGTCATTCATGATCAAACCACCATAAGTGAGGCCTCCATGAGACACGAGCACACCGTTTTCCATCCTGTTCGCTGGTAGAAGCGCATATAGCCTGCCTCTTCTGAATACCATAACCGAAGCATCCTCAAACCGTTCGGCATGGTAGTCCATATAATTCCTGTCAAAAAGGAAAGTGGCATTCTTGGATTGCCTCAGGAAATCATTCCATTCCTGACATTGCCGCTTGGTGTATCTACAGAACTCAAACATGCTTTCTGGCATATTCCTTAAACTCATCGTATTCGTAGATATAATCATCTTCATCAAAGAGTTCTGAAGCCAGGACCAGGCATACAGCACCCGATGAAAAATCCTCAAGTGTCCTCCATATACCTGTTCCTACATAAAGCCCTTCGTAAGGATGATTAAGGTGTATCGTTTGCTTCTCCTGCCCGTCATCCAATGTAACATCAAACGAACCGTTTGCAGCAATGATAATTTCCTCACATTCCTTGTGGGCATGACCACCACGTCGTTCTCCAGCCGGTATGTCATATGTCCAGTAAACCCTTTTAGATACAAAAGGAATGGATTTCTGCGATTCTGCAACAGTAAGATTTCCTCTGGGATCGGTAATCTTGGGTAATCTGATTATCTTTATGTTCATGAATTTAAAACGTATCTTTTTGCCAGAACGTATAACTTATCCACGAAAAATGTTTTTGTGAGCCATGCAACGGCGAGAACACAACATAGCGTAAGGGAAATAATACAGAAGTCTTTGTTGCCATCCCAACCAATTCGATAAAGGATGCAATGCACCAGCCGTATGGTTAACATGTGGGTAAGGAAGATTTCCAATGCCATGGTGCCACCCTTTCCCATTAACGGATGACACAATAAACGCATAAGCAGTCCCTTACCCTTGTCATTCAGTGCAAACCAATACAGGAGCAATATGTTTGCAGCCCAGAAAAGCGAGGCACAATGAAAATTGACCCCAATCTGTTCATAAACGCCAAAGCACAATACATATAAAAGGAGTATGGCCATTTCTATCAGTGTTATCAGCCATATATGCTGAACATCAACCCAATTGCGTATTTTCCTGGATACTTCATTACGGTATATTCTGCAAATAACCATACCAATGCAAAGTTCCATCAGCCTGACAGGTGGAAAAGCATACATGACAGCATTGGTATACCGCTCTGGCAACAAAGCCGCAAGCAGAAAATATCCCACAAGGAAAAACATACTGTACGCAGCCAGCACCTTGGGACGCATGCTGTATATAATCCTGTATATAGCTGAAAAGACAAGATAGAAAAACAAGATGTCACACAAGAACCACGATGATCCATTGGCTACAAAAAGATATTCCGCTTTCGGTATCCAACATTGCAGCAATAATGCCTGCAAGACCAATTGTAGCCAGGAATAGACAATTCCACCTTTGAAGTCCAATGCTGCCATAATGGCGAAAACCACCAGATGCAAAGGATAGAATTTCATTAACTGGCGCGTGTATAGCGTCCTTGTTGAGAACTGTTTTCCTGTGATTCTATCTCCATAGGCATAGCTGAGCACAAAACCGCTGAGCATGAAAAAGAAGGAGACACCACATTCTCCTCCAGCCTCGAAATCGGGACTGAAGAAATGGCTGACCACAATCAGCATCATGAAAACAAATCTCCAACCTTGTAGCGATGTAATCATAAACAGTCTATTGCCAGGTCAGGCCCTTTATTTTTTCATATAGGGATCTGTTCCAAGTACCGTCTTGCTCAGCCGTTTAGCCTTTTCACGCAGTCCATTGACATCAGCATCAGGCTCGCCATAACAAAGCACAACACCCATTCTTCTTCCTACATGCGCTTCCGGCTTACCGAAGATACGGATTCTTGTGTGGTCTTCGCTTAATGCCTCCGAAAGATGATAATCCAATGGACTGGCAGACTCAACAGGAGACAGTATTACCGCACTCGCTCCAGCATGTTCGAGGTGGATACCTGCAATGGGCAATCCCATGACAGCACGGAAGTGAAGTTCAAATTCGCTCAGATTTGTTGTATGACCCAACGTCACCATACCTGTATCGTGCGGACGTGGAGAAAGCTCCGAGAAAATGACTTCCCCTTGCCGGGTAAGGAAGAACTCTACCCCCCATATTCCTGCACCCGTCAATGCCTTCGTCACTTCTGCCGCCATGTGCTGTGCCTGTTTCAGGGCATGCTCAGGAATGCTGTATGGCTGCCAGCTTTCACGGTAGTCACCGTCTTTCTGCACATGACCTATCGGTGGGCAGAACAGGGTCTCACCGTTTTGCTGTGTTACCGTGAGCAAGGTAAACTCCGATTCAAAATCGATGAACTCTTCTATGATAACCTCCCTGACATCCCCCCGACTGCCTTCCATGGCTTCATGGAAAGCCTGTTCCAGTTCTTCATCGTTATGCACATAGCTTTGCCCATGGCCGCTCGATGACATGAGTGGCTTTACGACACATGGGAACCCGATGCTTTGCGCGGCAGCCTTAAACTCTTCCATTGTCTTTGCATAGAAATAACGTGCTGTGCGCAATCCCAGTTCACGCGAAGCAAGATCGCGTATTGCCCTGCGGTTCATGGTGTAGTTCACGGCTCTCGCGCTTGGTACTACCTGGATGCCTTCTTCCTCATATTTAAAGAGTCTTTCCGTACGTATGGCCTCAATTTCCGGAACAATGATGTCCGGCTGATGCTTCCTGACCACATGGTCCAAAGCATCACCGTCAAGCATGGAGAACACCTCACATTCATCAGCCACCTGCATAGCCGGAGCCATTGCATATCTGTCACATGCCACCACATACTGTCCGGCCCTTTTGGCTGCAATCACAAATTCCTTACCCAGTTCACCTGAGCCTAAAAGCAATATTTTCTTCATTGTTTTCTACCTGTTTCTGTACATGTTTTCGTAATATTTCTGATAGTCGCCCGAAGTGACATTATTGAGCCACTCCTCATTCTCAAGATACCATTTAACGGTTTTCTCTATGCCTTCCTCAAACTGCAGAGAGGGTTCCCATCCCAGTTCACGCTGTAACTTGGTGGAGTCGATGGCGTAGCGCAGGTCATGGCCGGCACGGTCTGTGACATAGGTGATGAGGTCAAGGTCCTCACCTTCCTTTCGGCCCAGGAGCCTGTCCACCGTTCTGATGACCACTTTTATGATGTCAATGTTCTTCCATTCGTTAAACCCGCCTATATTATAGGTTTCGGCAATCTTTCCCTGGTGGAAGATGATGTCGATGGCCCTCGCATGGTCTTCCACATACAGCCAGTCACGCACGTTCTCTCCCTTGCCATAGACGGGCAGTGGCTTACGGTGGCGAATGTTGTTGATGAACAACGGTATAAGTTTTTCGGGGAACTGATAGGGACCATAGTTATTGGAACAGTTGGTCACTATGATAGGCATGCCATAAGTATCATGATAAGCCCTCACGAAATGGTCGCTGCTGGCCTTGGAAGCCGAATAAGGTGAGTGAGGATTGTATTTTGTGGTTTCATAGAAGAAGTCCTCACCGTATGCCAGATGGTGTTCACCGGACGAGGCCGCTGTCGAGAAAGGAGGTTCTATGCCTTCTGGATGTGAAAGCGGCAGGGCACCATAGACTTCGTCTGTCGATATGTGGTAGAATCGTTTCCCCTCATATTTCCCGGGCAGTGACTCCCAATAGAGCTTGGCAGCCTGAAGCAGCGAGAGAGTGCCCATCACATTGGTGCGTGCGAATGTGAACGGGTCTTTTATGGAACGGTCCACATGGCTCTCCGCAGCCAGATGTATGATGCCATCGACTTGATACCTGCCCATCAGTTCGAGCATGGTGTCGAAATCGCAAATATCAGCCTTGACAAAGGTGTAGTTGGGCTTCTCTTCCACATCCTTAAGATTGGCAAGGTTTCCGGCATAGGTTAGTTTGTCCAGATTGATAATATGGTAATCCGGATACTTGTTCACGAAAAGGCGTACGACATGACTGCCTATGAATCCGGCTCCGCCGGTAATGATGATTGTCTTCATATATAGTATAAGTGATTTTATGCTTTTCTGCTGTCATTCAGGGTCACCACTTCACAGTCCGTGAAACGTTGTCCCTCTATGGTGAGCCTCACGATGGTCCTGTCCTTGTGCCATCCCTGCATGCCTGCCGCTCCGGGATTGATGTGGAGCATGTTGAGTGTCTTGTCGAACTGGACCTTAAGGATGTGCGAGTGTCCGCAGACAAAGAGCCGGGGCGGTGAGGCGTAGAGCGTGCCGCGCACCGAGGGGTCGTAGTGTCCGGGATAGCCGCCAATATGCTTCAGCAACACGTCAACATCTTCGCACTTGAAGCGTAGCCGTTCTGTGAACATGCGTCTGAGGTCGCCTCCGTCACAGTTGCCGCAGACCGCCCTCAGCATCCGGAAATCCGCCAGCCGCTGGGCGACCTCAAGCGTTCCTATATCACCCGCATGCCATATCTCATCACAGGGCTCAAAGTAGTGCAGATAGCGGTCATCCCACCATCCGTGGGTATCGCTGATGATGCCGATGCGCTTCATGGCAACTGACTTTCTGGTACATCCCCGCCGTCACCGGGACAAGCCTTTCTCCGCTCCTCCACATAGTGTGCCAGCAGTTCCACCGTACCCTCGATTCCCAGGCGCGACGAGTTGACGCAGAGGTCATAGCCGTCTGCCGCCGCCCAGATCTTGCCTGTATAGTAGTTGTAATACGCGGCCCTCCGTGTCTCGGTGTCGTCTATGTATTTTGCAGCCGAATCCTCGTCACATCCTCTTCTCAGTGCCACCCTTTGCAACCGTTCCTTGGCATCGGCCGTAACGAATACGCTCACCATGCCTGGAAAGTCGCGCAGGATATAGTCTGCACACCTTCCCACAAAGACACAGCTGCCTTTTTCCGCCGCCTTCCTGATGGCCTCCGACTGCAACTGGAACAGCCATTCCTGCGAGAATCTGTTGTTGTAGAAATTGCTGTCGCCCACATGCGGCGCGTGCAGGTGGAAAAGTGTCTTGAGAAACCCTCGGTTTTCATCGTTCTCCTCAAAGAATTCCGTGCAGAAACCGCTTTCATCGGCAGCGAGGCTCAGGATTTCCCTGTCGTAGAACTGTGCGCCCAGTCGCTCGGCCAGTGCCTTGGCTATGGTCGAACCTCCACTGCCCATCTGTCGGCCTATGCAGATTGTCATATTGTTGTCCATTGCTATCGGTCAGTTATGTTGTTGTCTTCTTGTCCGTTTCATGAAAAGCCCCATCACCACCGCTGTCACCACCGCCGAGCAAAGGTCTGATGCCGGCATGGCATACCAAACGCCGTCCACGCCCCAGATGCGCGGCAGCAGCACGAGCAAGGGCAGCAGGAATATGAGCTGCCGAGAGAGCGACAGGAATATGCTCACACTGGCCTTGCCGATGCTCTGGAAGAAATTGGTGATGACCATCTGGTAGCCTACGACCGGCAGCACGAGCATGAGTATGCGCATGGCACGCACCGTGAGCTGTGTCAGTTCCTCGTCGCTGGTGAACAGCCTTGCACACGGATGTGTGAAGAACTCCGCCAGCACCCATCCGCCGGTCATCACGACCGTTGCCGCCATAATAGAGAGGAACAGCGCCCGCATGAGCCTGTCCGTATGCCCGGCACCATAGTTGTAACCGGCAATGGGCTGCATGCCCTGGTTGATGCCCATCGTCACCATGACAAAGATGAATGCCACCCTGTTGGCTATGCCGTATGCACCCACAGCCATATCGCCTCCGTGGCGCATCAGGCCGTTGTTGATGAACACCACCACCAGGCAGGCACAGGCATTCATGGCAAAAGGTGAGCAGCCTATGCCCACGATGTTCCTGACGATGGTCCATCGCGGTGCGAAGGTACCTTGTTCCAGGTGAACCAGCTCATCCTGACGGCAGAACACAGAGAGCTGCCACACCATGGCCACAGCCTGTGACAGCACCGTGGCCCACGCTGCACCGCGGATGCCCATTCCCAGACCATAGATGAAGAGCGGGTCGAGCAACGTATTGAGTGCCACCGTGCACATGGTGGCGTACATGGCCTTACGCGGTTTCCCCGATGCCCGCAAGGCTGCATTCATGCCGAAATAGACATGCGTGACCACATTGCCCAGCAGAATCACCTGCATATAGTCGCGTGCATAGGGAATGGTCTGTTCGCTCCCGCCGAAGAACAGCAGGATGTGGTCAAGGAAGAGCATGCTCACAACGCAGAACACCAGTCCGATGACCACATTCAGTGTCATGGTGTTGCCCAGTATGTGGACTGCCGTCCGGTAGTCCTTCTGCCCGAGCTTCACGGAGATGAGCGTAGAGGCTCCCACACCTATCGCTGCACCGAAAGCGGCCGAGAGATTCATGAAGGGGAACGTCACGGCCAGACCGGATATGGCGAGTGCGCCCACTCCCTGCCCGATGAAAATGCTGTCCACCATATTATAGAGGGAAGAAGCCGTCATGGCAATGATTGCAGGCAAAGCATATTGCATGAGCAACCGTCCCACAGGTTTCGTTTCCAGCTCCAGAGTAGCTCTTCTGTTGTCCATCTTCTGCTGATTATGCTGCAAAAATACAAAAAAAACGGCACTTAGGGTAGTCTGTGCTGCAAGAAAATGCACATATTCCGCCCCACCCGTCTGCAAATGGCTTCCAACGCTTCCAACTATACCGGAAGAATGCGCAGGGAAGGAAAATCAAAATGTCAGATTTTCAGCCGATTTTGTGACACTTTGATTTTTCGCGGTCTTATAAAAAAGACTATTTTGGCCGGATTTTCATGTTAATAAGTGTAAATTACCGGTTTTTTGTACAAAATGGAAAAATCAGTTAAGTGTTAGGGGGGAAACACTTAACTGTTTCCAGAAAATTAGTTAACTATTTTTGTTCCGGCACTTAAGTGTTTTTGAGGCAAAACTTAACTGTTTCGGGGCAAAAACCTATGTTTTTCGGCCTCAAAACCGCGTTTTTCCGACCAAAAGTGCGGAAAAAGGGGGCTGAAAACTGCACAAATCACGAGTTTTGTGCATGAATTTAACGGATTTTAGGTTAAAATCGGACGCTTTTTGTTAACACTTCACACCCATAAAAAACTACCCCATTGATTATCAACGGTTTACAAAACAAGTCTCTAAAACCCAAAAAATACGCTGGCACGTAATAATCCGATCTCGCCCGACTCTTCAGAAATGGCCAGAAAATCAAAGTGTAAGCAATTGTGTTAAAAAACTGACACTTTGTAAAATCACAGATTGGAAACATCCACGGACAGACAACCGCCATGCAGACTTCATGCCTTCAGGAAAAAATAAAGTGCAGGGTGACAAAAATGGTTTTGGCGGTTTTTTCGGCTAAAAGTTCGTTGCTTTGACATTATTTATGTAATTTTGCATGGCTTTCAGGGTAAAGACCCGATGGAAACGTACATTATGACAATGAACACTAAACTAAGAAAAAGAATATTCAATGTTTTTGCGGAGCAAGAAACGCTATGCCGCATGTGGTTTTGTGGGTTGGCGCTACTGTGCTGCATAAGCTGTGGCAACAGCGGGCAGCACCATTTCGACAGCCTGCTCACAAGCCTGGCCGCAGAAGACGGGGTGGTCGATGAGGACGACTGGCAACGCATCACGGCCTTTCTGGACGACAACAAGGCCAGACTGCCGGAACTCTGTCCGGACGGCGAGATGGATGCAGGACGCGTAAAGGAATATATCGTGGACTATTTCAAGAACAGAAGGCCGGCTATGGACGTGGAAATCACCGCTGCCCGGCAATGGCTGAACGTGAGGTTCTATCTGGAGCGTTCGGGGAGCATGATACCATACGATGCCGTGCAGGGCGACGGAAGGTTCAAGACCGCCATCGTGGGACTGCTCAACGCCCTTCCTGAAGCCGACGGGCGGTGCAGCATCCTGGTGGCCAACAGCGAAGTGAACGACTATCCGGAAGGCATGCAGAAGTTCCTGGCCGACCGAGACATATTCAAGGCGACTGCCGGACTGGGCGACCCATCCTACACTGATTTCCGGGCTCTTTTCAGCCATATACTCGGCCATATACAGCGCGGAGAAGTGAGCGTCCTGGTGACAGACCTGATATACTCCACACTCGACATGAAGGGCGTGAACCGCGTCAAGGTCCTTGCAGAGGCCGAAGCCACCACCAACGCCACATTTAAAGGGGCAGCCAAGGACATGGCTGTACTCGTGGTGAAGATGAGGGGAAGCTATAACGGACGCTATTTCAGCTACAACGACCAGCAGAAAGGAACCGACTACAACGGTGAGCGACCCTATTATTTCGTGATTGCGGGGCATCAGGCCGACATGGCACGGCTCACGACAGACAAGGCCTATGCACGCTTTGTGGGCATGGAAAGCATTGACGGCTATGAAGCCAAGGTGCTTTTTGCCCCCGACGGATTCTACCATCCCTATTATTCCCTGCTGCTGGGCAATGCTGCCAACAGGGGAAGATTCCGCCCGATACGCGACAGGGAGAACGGCATACATGGGCTGCACGATGTGGAGCCGGACAGGAATTCCGGGGAAATAAGACTTGCACTGGCTGTTGACATGGGTGGCATGCTGGTAGATGAAGGCTACCTCACCAATCCGGACAACTATGAAATCGCATCCGATGACTCCATCCACATAGAACGCATCACGAGGATAGACACTCAGGGAGCTTCGCCCACGGACAGGAAACTCATGGGACAGGCCACACATCTCATGGTACTTCAGGGCAAAGGGATAAGCCGGGACCAGCAGGTAAGCATCAGGCTGAAGAGCTGTATGCCGGAATGGGTGGCACTGTCGTCCAGCAGTGACGACAGCCATGTGGGAGGAAAGAGGTTCGCTCACACCACATTCGGGCTTGACAGGTTGCTGGGCGGCATGGACAAGGCCTACAGAAAGGCTGACGGCAGCCATCCTTGCTATTTCAGTCTGGAACTGAGGCTGGAACAGTAGTCCGGACCGGACAAGGCGGCAGAAAGCGCATTGTCAGTCCCTTTTCTGCACCCCACCCCCTTCCGGCGAGAACTCTTTTTCATATAAAGACAGATATCACAAAAGTACAATATGGACAAAAACTTGTTTCTGCCTACTGCCGGCGTTGCCCTCACACTGGGATTTCTCGCCAGCTGCACAGGGATTTTCGAGACACTCTATTACGACAATGAATTCAGCAACGAAATGTATAACCTGCATCTGTACCTCCCAGTGGCCTTCCTGCTGGTGGTATGGGGCTGGGGAGTTGCGGTCCTGTTCTATTATGTAGTGAACTCTGTGAGCTTCTCACGGTGGTACCACTGGCTGCTCACCCTTGTCCTGACATCGGGTGCAGCCACGGCATCCTGCTATGCCTACACGAGCAACTGTCTTGCAGATGCCGGAATGAACTTCAACGCGCAATTGGCAGGATTCAGCATCATCATGGCCATGCTTGAAGCGATCCTGTTCACCATAGGCTCTTTTTCCATGAGGTGGTGGAGCAGTAACTGCCGACATACACCATTCCCGGAATAGAAGCCGGAAAATCCACTCTTAAATGATCACAGAATGAGACTATTCTTGTTTTTAGTTGGCGGTACAGGGTCGCGTGTAATGCGCCCGCTCATCATGCAGTTTGCCGCCGGCATCCATCCACTTGACGATAACGGACAGCCCATGCCACTTGAAGTGGTACCGGTCATCGTAGATCCGCACAAGGCCAATGAAGACCTGAAACGCACCGACAATCTGATGCGCTGGTACAAACAGATAAGGCACACGCTGTATGGCGAAAGGAATGACGTAAAGGAAGGGTTCTTCTCCGTAAAGCTTTCCACGCTGAGCGACATCGTTCCGGACAGCACGGACCTGACCGACAGCTTCCTGTTCAATATGGGAGCCATAGCCTCAAAGACCTTCAGGGAATTCATTTCATACAACACGCTTGACCTTGGGAACCAGGCACTTTGCTCCATGATGTTCTCCGATGACCAGCTCAACACGAAGATGGACATCGGGTTCGTGGGTAGTCCGAACATTGGCAGTATAGCCCTCAACCAGTTCAAGGACAGCGAAGAGTTCCGGCAGTTCAGCAATGTGTTCGGGAAAGACGACCGCATCTTTGTGGTGAGCTCTATCTTCGGCGGTACGGGAGCAGCTGGCTACCCCATCATCGTGAAGAACATCAGGAATGCCGGAGAAAACATACAGATAAACAATCGGGCTGACCTCAGGGACGCACGTATAGGTGCACTTACGGTACTCCCCTACTTCAATGTTCAGCAAGACAGGAAAAGCCCGATTTCAAGAGCTGATTTCATATCAAAGACCAAGTCGGCACTGTTCTATTATCACGACAATCTCACCGGGCTGCGTAGGGATGGCGATGAACTTCCGCTGTCAAAGGTTAACGCCTGTTATTATCTTGGCGATGAGATACCCTCGAACCCCTATTTCAACGACCCCGGGGGAAACGGGCAGAGAAACGATGCACATATCGTAGAGTTTGTCGGTGCACTGGCCATACTTGACTTTCTGCAGATTCCTGATGACGAATTGATTGCCGTGAACGGCAATGCACGCCAACCCATCTACAAGGAATTCGGTCTCGCAGCCGACAAGACGACACTTGGTCTCATGGACTTGGGACAGCCCACAAGAAGACTGATAAACAGGCAGATGGTGAAGTTCCACCTGGCTTATATGTATCTTACAAACCACTTCAGGGAAGATGTGGGAAGAGGATATACGCAGGACAAGCCTGAAATAAATTCCGGATTCCTTGCATCACCTTTCTACAACAACCTGACTGCCAACTTCTTCGTGGCATACAGACAATGGCTGAAAGAACTGGAAGGCAACCACAGAAGCTTTGTCCCGTTCAACATGGAAACAGACCGGCTGAAGGATGCGCTGACTGGCATGGTGGCCAAAAGCGGTTTCCTGAAACATACCATTGACTACAAGACCATTCTTGCAGCCATGAACGCCACATCACAGAAAGCCACAAGAAAAGGACTATATGACGGTGCACACACAGCACTCAAATTGCTCGACCTGCTCAACACCACGCTGGAAAAAGTGATAGACGAAAAATATGAAGCCGTGTCATGACACTGGCTGCAATCATTTAACAGAACCTGTTCAACAGACTAATGAGTAAAATACTTTCCTACAATAAGAAGACAACCGGTGAAGGATGGATAGCACTTACCGGACAATATGCTGCCGATGAAATCAACATGATTGACGACCCGAACGGCGGACTTACCAAAACACCAAGAACAGCGATACCATCACCTTTCGCACAGATGGACCTGGTGAAGAATGCGTTCAGAAGACTGGCTGCACACAAGGACCTGCACGGAGAACTGATGGATGAGAAACTTGTGTCCAACGCACTGGATGTGGCACAACTGTTCTTCAATTACGGTGAACTGAAGGAAATGCTCCACATCGTGTGCTGGAACAGAAGTGCGCAACTGGAACGTCTCAAGAACGAACAGGAACACCAACTGCTTGGAGAAACCTTAGAGATGTTTCTTGAACAGGACAAAGAGGCGTTTAACTTCGACCGGATGGATAAGCTGTTCTTCCTGGTCTATGGCAACAGAGTAGTAGGAAGCACATCGCCTGTAACACTCTTCATGGCAACACCAAACGCCGAGGAGAAACAGTATCCAATACCCATCGAACAGAATATCAATTGCTTTGATGTATGGAGACCTTTGCATGAACGTGAGCACAGGTTTGTAAAATATATATTTGCCTTGTTCACGGCTTTCCCTGAACTGAAAAGAAGATGTAGCGAACTGAACAGCTATCTGATAACAAGTTTCAGAATGGCGGACGAAACACTGAAAAGGGAAATACTGATGGAATGCGGAAACCCGGAAGCCCTTGACACGGAAAGCCGGGAAAAGGCTTTGACATTCCTGGAAACAGATTTCGAACAAATGGAAAACGGAGTGGAAACGTTGGGAGTGCCATTCTTCTGTATCAGGCAACAGGACATCAGGAAAGCTATCGCAGAAAGTGATTTCAGAATAGAACCATCAAAAAATGTTGCTGACGAATACCTGCCGCTTGTACTCCAGAACCAGCTCGTGACAGGACCTGGTGAACAATTCAGGTATGTCACAGCAGAATGGGACGATTCCATAACCATTGGTCCAGACGATTATGCCCCATCACCGGAAAAACGCATTCTTCCGGCCACAGCCCATCAATATCCATGGCTGACAGATGATGATTTCCTGCAACCCTGCATCATCAGACTGGATTATGAAATGAATAAAGATTGTTTTTTCGACGGGAACATCACGGCAGGAAACAGGAACGCTGGAAACGCTGACTATGCCTTGCCGCTGAAACCGCTCTTCTTCAAATATTTCAAGGCAGAAGACCTATGGGGTACGATTGAGGGGAAAAAGACATTTGAACTGATTCATACCCGAATGGGACAGACAAACTGTGTCAAGGCAATTCTGCGCATTCCCGTCAGAAAACAGGGTAAATGTATCACACTGACACGAAACTACATTGAAACGACACCCACAGACACTGAATATGACCATGTCAATAACCATGGACATATCATTGCTGTGCCATTTGCACTTTCCATTACACCATTTGCAAAAAGTCCATATCCAAAGCTGTACAATGTACAACTGGTGGACCGGGCATTAGGAACACTTGAATATCACTCGCTATGTCTATCATTCCATCAAGACGTTAATAACCAGATATCAACCCAGAAGAATGTCGTGAGCCGGAAGCGAAGCATAAAAGCAGAAAAAAGAGTCGGGTCTGACTACTACAAAGTCAATGGCGATTTTGACTATATCACACTCACGCTCAAATCTGCAACGGGTAACGTGGTATCAGAAGCTCAGATTTGTCCAAAATGGCCTAACAAGACAGAAGGGTACGAAGCATTCACCTTCGCTGTTGACTTAGGAACGACCAACACGCATGTAGAATTCATGCAAGGTGACGGTATGCCGGAACCACTTCGTATAGACCGGTCGGCTCGCCAAAAGCTGGCAGCGACTCTTTACCAAGGGAAGCAAGCCCTATACGATGCAATCATGAAACAGGAATTCATTCCATCGACCATAGGAACTGATTACGGGTTTCCACAGCGTACGGTACTTTCAGAAAGTGAACATACAGACGTACTCAATACTGATATGCTACTGCCATTAGCCGATGCAAACATACCCTTCATCTATGAAAAGGAAAGCGTTGGCTATGGCAACCGGATTGTCGCCAACCTGAAATGGTCGGTAGAACCGGCCAACAACAAGCGTATCCGTGCTTATGTCACAGAATTGGCTATGCTGATGAGAGACAAGGTGTTGCTTGGAAACGGCGATCTTGCAAAAACGCGTATCGCATGGTTTTACCCTCTTAGCATGAAAACCGGCAATGTCCGGAAAATGGAAGAAATGTGGCAAAAGACATTCCGTGATGTATTCGGTATAGAGGCTACGTCAGACAATCTCATCCAGATGCCTGAATCTGTTGCACCATATTATTATTACAAAAGTTCCAATACCTTCAGAGGAGCAGCATCAGGAGTCGCAGCTATAGACATAGGTGGTGGATCTTCTGACGTTGTAGTGTTTGAACCAAACGCCAAACAGCCAACCATTCTCACCTCATTCCGGTTCGCAGCCAATGCTGTATTCGGAGATGGGTTTTCCGATGTACCACACGGTGACACGAATCCTATGATAAGGAAATATGTGGGCTATTTCAAGCGGCTTTTTGATACTGACGACGACAAATATGGTGAACTGAGCACTATTCTTGAAGATATTTGCTCAAAACGGAAGTCCGAGGACATAAATGCGTTCCTTTTCTCTATAGCCAACAACAAGGATCTTTGCAATAATGATGTGTTCTCGTATAACAGAAGACTGAACGAGGACAGCACAAGAAAAGTTATCTTTGCCTATTTCTATGCTGCAATTATATATTATGTAGCTCAAACAATGAAACACCACAAACTGGCAATGCCTGGCAGTGTGATGTTCAGCGGTACGGGGTCAAAGGTGCTTGACATCGTTGGCCATCATCGCGACCTGGAAATAATAACACGGTCTATTTTTGAAGAAGTGTATGGACAACCATACGCAACCGGGCAGTTCTCCATCATCACTGAACATTATGAGCCCAAACAGATTACATGCCGTGGGGCGCTAATGCAACTTCGCCGTGATAACGGTTTGGCAGACATAAATGAACTGAATCGCATTATTGACAATCCTGATAGTCCATTGCGTACCCACTATAGCATGACTGGACAAGATGCTATTACTTATGCAGACATGGAAAAAACAGAAATAAGGCAATGTGTGGTTGAAGAAGTAAATAAATTCAATGATTTCTTCATGGGAATATGCGAGAAAACACATGCAACAGACAGACTTCTGATAGACCGGAATGCTTTGATGATTTTCAAGAATATGATGGACAAGGACCTTGAACACCATTTGCTTAACGGATGGAACTACATGAATCATTATCATACAGAATTGGACAAAAACGAAATCGTCGAAGATATCGTTTTCTTCTATCCTCTTATCGGCATTATTAGAGATAATCTGATTGAAAACCTGAAAGAACAGCAAGATGATTAAGACATGGCTGACCTTGTTTTCCTGCAAAGATCTGGAAAAAATGAGAGGCGAAATAGATTCCCTGCATAAGGAATTGGAAGAACTTAGAAGTGAAATCCAGTCTCTTAAACAGAATGAAGCAAAAGGTGAAATCCCGACAAGTGATGAAACAGAAAACATACATCAACCTATTGAAACAAAAAATCACCAGGAAAATATTATAACAGAAAACAGCATACCATCAGACACCACCGACTTTTCAAGAGGAGTTTTCTACTTACCGGAACCAGAACCGGATGGTACATTCTGTCATCCTTCCACGCATGTTCAAATAGGTAAATCAATTTACCTCATGGAAAGCAATGATGGTAAGACAGCCACATTTTGCGTACTTAACACCCCAGATGCTGTTGCAACTGCATCCATTTCGACCTCGCAGTTTTTAAAGCCAGTATGCAGAATCCTTCCCTCAGCAAACCATCAAACTTCAACACCCAGAGAAATCATCACACACCAACCCGGTATAGCCTCAAAAGTCGGTGAAACATGGAAAGTAACCCAAAAGGCTGTGATCAGCATTATATCCTGATTTTTTATAATGGTTGATTTAGATATGAAAATATGTAAACCAACGTGAGTTCGACGAATTATAAGTGCTTGAAAATTTGGTGATTAGCGAAAATTG
>JBJEHA010000014.1:0-3700 GCA_051875605.1 Prevotella sp.
ACTAATTTTTCCGTTTTGTGCAAAAAACCGACAATTCACACTTATTAACATGAAATTCGGCCCAAAACAGCCTGTTTTTCAAAGTACTGAAAAATCAAAGTGTAAGCAAAAGTGTTAAAAATCTGACACTTTGATTTTTGAATCCGATTCTTTCCCCGGAAGTAAGAGAACTGTCGGGGGACGTTGCTGGGGGTGTGGGCGTCTCGCCCGCACATTGCCTGTTCTACTTTCGGATTTTCCACTTAGCCATTTCCGACTTCATGTTCAGATGCTGCATTCCATCCCTGCAATGGCCTCCTTGGCTTCCTTCCCCCCTTTCCCCGGAGACAAGGAAATGTCCGGGCTCCTTCACAAAGAACCCGGACATGACGCTGTGAGGAAAAAAGGACTGTCCTTCCTCCCCCAACCTATTTGAACAGCTTGAGCTCGGAAATGTATGAGTAGCCCCAGTAAAAACTATCGTAAACCGTGAGGCAGACATAGCGGCAGGAGACAGAGGAGTAAAGCGTCAGAGGCACCGGTGTCGTGGCATTGTGCGGTACGATGGCATTGTCCACATAGTCACCCGTCTGACTGGTCCAGTTCACACCGTCATCCGACGTGAACAGTTCTATGTAACGCGGACTGTAATAGCTGGGATAGTATGTTCCAGCATAGAATACAAGACCCGAAAGCGGTTGTGGAGATTCAAAGGCGGCAACGATGGAGAACTCTCCATAGCCCAACACGTCTGTATCGGGAGAACCATCGGTGAGTATGTTCGTGACGTCCTCGCCGTTCATCTGCAGCGTAAAGTCCGAGGGGTCGTGCTGCACACGCTGCTGTAGCGTCCCGTAGTCCTGCCCCATGTAATTGGTCACAATCTTGCTGAAAGACAGGTAATAGGCATTGTGGTCGTTTCCGATGGGTGCACCATCAGAAGATACCATGCTTATGGCTGCCACAGCTCTGGTACCGAAGTCAAGGAGTGCATCCTGGCTGGCTATGGTGACAGTACAGGCCTGGCTGGACTCCAGTGCGCCACGCGGAATGGTCAGCTTCGCAGTGCTGAGGGTAAAGGTTCCCGCTGGCAGCGGAGTCGCTTCAGGGTCGTAGAGCCGCGCGGCCTCAGGATCCTCGGCAAGATTTACCGTGACATCGGTCTCGGCTGGCTGGGTGAGCCTCACCTTGAAGCTGACGTTCTGGTCCGGAAGAAGCAGTTCAACGGGAGTCTGCACCAGCTGGAGGCAAGCAGCATTGCCCGGTGCAGCCGTCTCGTTGATGTAGGCATGAGGCCCGTAGGTCTCTTCCATCTGCGGATAGAGGGCATCGCCTACTTCAGGTTCGCTTTGGCAAGCCGCGCACAGGGCGACCATGGCCACAATCGTGGCAGTAATCATAAAGGATTTCATAGAAATGTTGTAGTTATGTTTTATCCGATTTAAATTCATTTACCGTCGATCCGCACATCCTGTATCCATGTCGGAATGGCTTCTCCGTCTGTAGTGACATCGTATCCATGTCCCGTAACATCGTGGAAAGTGCAGCCCTCGCCTTCGTTAAACTTGTAGTAAAACACAAGTCCAGACGTGGTGGGGTCGCAGACATACATGTTGTTCAGGATTTCATTCTGCGTGCGTGCCTTCTTCCAGAGTCTCATTTCGCTATACATGGTCGAACCCAAATGGTAGCCATTGTTCTTATAGGTAGAGTAGCATGTCATGGAATTGCCGGTATTGGGTAAATCCATTGAGTTGTCGAGCACTCCGTTCACATAGAGATAGAGCTTGGACCCGGATGATACCACGGCAATGTGGTACCATGTATTGGTACTGAAAAGCATATCGCTGTTCATTTGCGTGCCTTGGGTCTTGATCTGCAGGCGGTTACCCTCGATAGGTGCATCACCAAAACGGATGTAGATTTCAGAACCGTCGGCGTAGGCACCGAAAAGTGCCTGGTTATTGCCCTTACCCACCTCGGTCCTCAGCTGGTCCTTGTTGATATTGAATTCCACAGTCCATTCCGGCAAATCCACAACCTGGTCCAGCTGCACTTCCGGTATGTAGTGGCATGCATCCAGCACTACCACAGGCTGGACAATCACCTGGTCAAGCACAAATACCATCACACTGCCTGACTGCAGTACACTGGTTTTCCCGTCGGTGCTTTCCAGACGGAACGCAAGCGCGTATTTTTTACCCGAGTTCCTCAGTTCATCAGAAAACGGTGCTACGGTCAGCGTAAGAGAAGAGGAAACCGACTGTCCGGCTTCTATCGTCACATCGGTGCCGGAAAGGGTGTAACTGCTTTCGGGCAACACCTCATAGGATGTCTCGTTGCGCACATTATAGTCGGCCAAAGCCTGTGCATCGGGTATCACACGATAGTTGCTATTCGCCGCAGCCGGGTCAGACAGGCGCACGTTGATGCTGGTGGTCACGGGTTCATTGCCTACGGTGAGTTTCTGCGAAGAGTTGGCATCGGTGTTAGTCTGTACGATGAACGCCTGGTTGCGCAGCTCATCGTATGTCGCATCGTTACAGCCGGTCAGCACACACGCGCTCACCATCAGACTTCCCATTATGGTTTTTGATAGATTTCTCATTTCTGTAATAATGTTAGAATATTATTTTACTGAAGGATTCATAATCTGAATGCCAGCACGAAGCGCAGGATAAGAAGGCTGCCTGCCCGCATTGTATTCATATTCCATGTGGTAGGTTCCTATGCCACCCTTCCGCACCTTCTGCCCGTTGATGACTGGAGTCCAGCGGGCCATGCCCTCAAGGCTCATCATCACGTTGCCGTTGCGGTCGGTATAGTCCACACCTCCGGTGGCAGCATAGTTCTCGAAGTTCTCGGTGACAATGTACTTTCGGGCCACTTCCTCTGCAGTTAGCACACCATCGAAGTTGCTGATGGTGCTGGCCAAGCGGCTGTCGAGATTGGCATCACCTGTGCAGCTGTAGGCCTGTACGATGAAGTAGTCGAAATAGGTGCCCAGTTCGCTGTTGATGCTTTGGGGTTCACCATCGATGACCAGCAGCTTTCCTGTCCCCGACTTGGGACCAATGCGTCTGCTGAGGGCTTCGATGAAGATTTTCTCATGGTCGGGATTGCCTGCGATGTTGCCTCTTGAACCGTAATTAGGCTCATAGTCGAAATCGAAACCATCGTAGCCATATTTGTCTATGGTGTCACACATCTGGCTGGCATACTTCTGTATGGCAGTGGTGATGGAGGCCTCGTCATCATCCATATAGCCCCAGTAATCCTGTGCGGACTGGCCTTCAGGAGTGAGTTGGTCGCCTATGCTGGCCACGATGAAGCACATCAGTGCACGGGTGCCCTTTACTTTCTGGACATAGGCAAGGTCTGCCTTCTTCTCGGCCGAAAGATTCTTCCAGTTGCCCCATATGGATACAAAATCTACACTGTCAGGCAGCCCGCGAAGCGAGTTCTCAAGCGAGGCACCGGCTCCGACCCAATTGCCGAACCACCCGAAAGCCACAGCGTGGTCGGTCTTCTTGTATTCCCTCAAAGCAGCATAGTAAGCCTCCGACTTTGCAGGGTCTGTCAGGTTCTCGGAATCTTTGATCTCGACATCTGTGTCGCAAGCAACAAAGACAAAAGAGATTCCGATTAACAGCAACAAAAACTTACTTAACGTGAGTTCGACGAATTATAAGTGCCTGTAAATTTGGTGATTAGCGAAAAT
>JBJEHA010000015.1:0-20587 GCA_051875605.1 Prevotella sp.
TTAAGTGTTTCCCCCCTAACACTTAACTAATTTTTCCGTTTTGTGCAAAAAACCGGCTATTCACACTTATTAACATGAAAATCAGCCTGAAACGAACGTTTTTTCGAAGTATCCAAAAATCAAAGTGTCACAAAAATGGCCGGAAAATTGACAAAGTGTCAATTCTGTCCCTGCACGTTTCCCTGGTCCATCGAGACTGACGCACACAGCCTGGAGCAGGGCTGGATGACAACAGGAAAGCGGCCTCTCCCTGCACTTTCCATGACAGGGGGAAGCCGCCTCTGCGTATGCCGGACCCGTTCAGTTGCCCGGACTGTTCCTTTTACTGCTGTTGGGGCTTCACCCGGATGAACGTTACGCACAGCGCACCGAGCACCAGGAGTGCACCGGCTACGAACATCATGTTGCTCTGCACCGATCCTACAGCCGAGAGTACCAGTCCGCCTAAAGCCGCGGCGATAATCTGGGGCACGCAGATGGTGCCGTTGAAGAGGCCGAGATAGGTACCCATGTGGCCGTAGCCTTCGAGTGCGTTGGTCACCAGTGCAAACGGCATGGCCAGCATGGCTGCCCACGCGAAGCCGATGAGGAAGAAGGCGATGAAGAGCACGTGCTGCTCATGGATGAAGGGTACGGAGGCGAAACCGGCGGCACCCAGGAGAAGGCTCAGCGCATAGGCCACCTTCACGTTGCGGAACTGCGGGAGCACAACAGCCCATACCACGCTGCCTATGGCCTGTACGGCGAACACGATGCCCACCCAGTTGCCTGCGGCCTGATAGCCTTCAGAAGCCGTGTCGGTGGTGCCCCATACGGTGTCGGCGATGGTGCCGTTGGTGTAGGTCCACATGTACATGAAGGCCGCCCAGCAGAAGAACTGTACCAGCCCGACTTTCCAGAACGTGGACGGTGCATGGCGCAGGAGGGTCAGCCAGTCTGACTTTTCCGTGCTGTCGCTCTTGTTTGCGGCGTTGTAGCGGGCATATTCTTCCGGATTCCATTCCTTTACCTTCGATGTGGTGTAGAGCACACACAGGATGAGTATGGCCGCGCCGATGTAGAACGAGTAGATGACGGAGTCGGGCACTACTCCCTTGGGCGCGGTGTTGGCGATGCCGAGGAAGGTGAACAGGAAGGGGAATACATAGCCCACGAGGCTTCCGGCGTTGCACAGGAAACTCTGTATGGAGTAGGCGAGTGCCTTCTGTGTCTCGTTCACCATGTCGCCCACAAGCATCTTGAAGGGCTGCATGGCCATGTTGATACTTGTGTCGAGGAACATGAGCGACAGCAGTCCGAACACCATGGCCGTGGAGACAGCCATGCCGAACGAGCCGGAGTTGGGCAGCAGGCACATGACCAGCACGGCCACGGCAGCCCCGACGAAGAGATAGGGGATGCGCCGGCCGAAGCGGCACCATGTGCGGTCGCTGAGCGAACCGATGATGGGCTGCACGATGATGCCCATCAGCGGAGGCAGGATCCAGAAATAGCTCAGGTCGTGCGGGTCGGCACCGAGCGTGGCGAAGATACGTGAGATGTTGGCGCTTTGCAGTGCATAGGCAATCTGCACGCCGAAGAATCCGAAACTCAGGTTCCAGAGTTTCCAGAAACTCAGATTAGGTTTTGTCTGCATGTTACTATTTTGTTGTTTTGGTATGTTCAGGCGTAGTGAACGTAGGCGGCGGAAAGGCCGTGCCTTGCATCCGGCAGGGCTGTTCAGCGTGTGGTGCCTCGCTTGATGATCCTTGTACGTACGATACGCTTCTCCACCTTGTCGCGCGGGCTGATGCCTTCCACCTTATTAATAAGTATGTTGGCAGCTTCCTCTCCCACCTGCACGCCACGCTGCTCCACGGTGGTGAGCATGGGGTCGCAGGCCACGGAGCGGTAGCCGTTGGTGAAGCCGCAGATGGATATGTCTTCGGGGACGCGGAACCCCATGCGCTTGGCGGTGTAGAGAATGCCGATGGCCGTATCGTCGTTCACGGCAAAGAAGGCATCGGGCGGGTTTTCCATGTTCAGTATGTCGGGTGTAATGGCTTCTGCATCGGCCCGGTTGTCACAGTAGCGCACGAACCGCTCATCGACATCGAGATTGAACTTGAGCAGCGCGTCGCGGAACCCGTTGTAGCGGTTCTTCGCTATCTCCATGGTCATGTTCGTGCCATAGAAGGCGATGCGGCGGCAGCCGGTGCTGATGAGGTGGGACACGGCATTGAACGCCCCGGTGTAGTCGTCAACTACTACGCGGCTGGCATCGACCCCGGTACAGATGCGGTCGTAGAATACCAAGGGTATGCCTTTGTCGATGAGGGTCTGGAAATGGTCGTATTTCTGCGTGTCCTTGGCCTGCGAAAGGATGACACCGCACACCCGGAAAGCGTCGAACGACTGGCAGATGCGCACCTCGCGCTCATAGCTCTCGTTGCTCGGGGCCACCATGATGCGGTAGCCGCGCGCCGAGGCTTCTTCTTCTACACCCTTGAGCACGGACGCAAAATAATAATGTACAAATTCCGGAACAATGACCCCGATGATCTTCATGGGGCGCACTTTGTTCAGGCGGAGGGAACCGGCAATAGAGTTAGGGTAGAAATGGTGTTGCCGGGCATATTCCTGTATGGCATTGCGTCTTTCCTGGCTGATGCGGTTGCTGTTGCTCAGCGCACGGGAGACGGTTGCGACCGAGACACCGAAGTGCTCCGCAATGTCTTTCATCGTTATAGGTGATACACTTTTCATGAAAATATGCCCTTTTTCGCAAACAAAGTTAGGTAAAGGGGGTAAAAACAAACGATTTCGCACCCTTACAAGTGACATTTTGTAAATGCAAACGTTTGCGCAACAACAAATGAGTTTTTTGCAATGCAGACAGAACAAACTGGCGGTATCCGCATTAAATTTGCAGCCGTTAAGACGGCATTATCTACTAACCGTTCACAGCAGACAAGCAACAAATTCAAACAAAATAATCAGTTAACTTTTAGAACAACAAAATGATGAAGCAGGTAAAATTCAGAATCCCTGTAAGGGTTCTTGCCCTCTTGTTTGGGCTATTCCTATCAGCAAGTGCCTTCGCTCAGCAGATTACTGTGAAAGGCCATGTTAAGGATGCTACCGGCGAGCCAGTCATCGGAGCCACAGTCCGCGTCGCAGGACAGGATGGTGGTGCCGCAACTGACATTGACGGTAACTTTACGGTCAAGGCCGATCAGGGTGCTACCATCAGCGTGACTTACATCGGCTACAAGCCGGCAAGTGTCGCTGCAGCACCGACGGTGACCATTACACTTGAAGACGAGGCACAGTCGCTCGACGACGTTGTAGTCATCGGCTACGGACGCGCCAAGAAAGACGACCTCACCGGTTCGGTTACGGCCATGAAGCCGGATGAAATGTCGAAGGGTATCACCAACAACGCCACCGATATGCTCGTGGGTAAGGTGGCCGGTATGGATGTGCAGACAGCCGGAGGTACACCGGGAGCAGGCGCCCAGATCCGCATCCGTGGTGGTGCTTCGCTTAGTGCCAGCAATGACCCGCTCTATGTCATCGATGGACTGATCATCGACAACAACACCGCTACCGGTATGAGCAACATCCTCGCCATGATTAACCCGCAGGATATCGAGACCTTCACCGTGCTGAAGGACGCATCGGCCACAGCCATCTACGGTAGCCGTGCATCGAACGGTGTAATCATTGTGACCACGAAGAAGGGACGCAGCGGACAGAAACCGGCGTTCAGCTACAACGGTGACTTCACTGTTTCGACTATCCAGAAGAAATACGATGTGCTCAGTGGCGACGAATACCGCAAGCTGGTCAGCACTATCGACGGACTTGATGCCTCGCTTCTCGGGAACGAGAATACCGACTGGCAGGATCAGATCTTCCGTACGGCAGTCAGCTCAAGCCACAGCATCTCCATGTCGGGTGGCCTCAAGAACATGCCTTATCGTCTGAGTGCAGGTTACAACATCTCCAATGGTATCGTGAAGACAAGCTGGATGCGCCGTTTCAACGCATCGGTGAACCTTGCTCCCTCTTTCCTGGACAATCATCTGAACTTCAACGTTACAGCCAAGTACATGTACGAGAAAAACCGCTATGCTGATGCTGGTGGTGCAATCGGTGGCGCGTTGAGCATGGACCCGACACGTCCCGTGAATGTGGACGATGAGACGGCCTTCATTACCGGCGGATTCTATCAGTCGCTCATCAACAAGTCTGATGCCATCACTGACCCGGCATGGGTGAAGACAACCAACTCCAATGCTGCACAGAACCCGGTTGCATTGCTCCGTCAGAAAAGGACGCTGGCCAACGCAAACGATTTCTCTGGTAACATTGAGGCCGACTACAAGATTCACGGTTTCGAGGACCTGCGCATTCATGCAAGTCTCGGTGCACAATACACTGCAACAGACCAGAGCGACGAGATTTCCAAGTATTCCTACTCCAACAACTATTTCGGATGGGATGGCATGACCTACTACTGGAAGTACAACATCGTGGGAAGTGCCTACGCTGAATACCAGCACGAATTTGGTGCACACAACATTGACATCCAGGCTGGTGCCGAGGAAAGCCACTATCACCGTAGCGGTTACAACCAGGGACAGGGCACGGATTCTTACACAGGCGCTGCACACAATCCCGCTGTACGTAGCGAACAGGCTTGGGCTACTCACAACTCGCTGGTTTCCTACTTCGGACGTTTCAACTATTCATTGCTCGACCGCTATCTGCTCACTGCGACATTCCGTGCGGATGGCTCTTCACGCTTCGCAGACGGCAACAAGTGGGGCTATTTCCCCGCTGTGGCTCTTGCATGGAAAATCAGCAACGAGAAATTCCTCAAGAACGCTTCATGGCTCGACGAACTGAAACTCCGTTTGGGTTGGGGTAAAACCGGACAGCAGAACGGCATTGATGATTTCTACTTCCTGCCTCTTTACGTAAGCGGTAACTCATACGCACAGTATCCTTTTGGTGACAAATACTATAACACTACTCGCCCGAACAACTACAATACAGACCTGACATGGGAAAAGACCACTACATGGAATGCAGGTATCGATTTCGGTGCATTCAACGGACGTTTCACTGTAAACCTTGACGGATACTATCGCGAGACAACAGACCTGCTCAGCACTATTCCTATTCCTGCAGGTACCAACTTCGGTGACACACAGCTGCGTAACATCGGTTCTCTGGAAAACTATGGTGTAGAACTTTCGTTCGACGTGAAGCCAATCGTTACAAAGGACTTTACATGGGACGTGACATACAATGTGGGATGGAACCACAATGAAATTACCGAACTGTCAGCCGGATATGCTGATTATGTAAACACAGGCGAAACCATCTCAAGGGGTAACAATACCCAGATACAGCGCAACAAGGTAGGGCAGCCGATCAACTCGTTCTTCGTTTACCAGCAGGTTTATGATGAAAATGGAAAACCAATCGAAGGCCTTTTCGTTGACCGCAACGCAGATGGACAGATCAACTCTTCTGACGGCTACTATTACAAGAGTCCGGCTGCGGACGTTATCATGGGTCTGACCTTGAAGTTCATCTACAAGAACTGGGATCTGAGTGCAGCCTTCCGCGCAAGTCTCGGAAACTATGTATATTATGATTTCTTGTCAAGCAAGGCACAGGTTAGTGCTGGTGGCCTTTATTCCAACACTGCTTGGTCCAACACTTCTCCCGAAGCCGTTGCACTGGGATGGACAGCTTCGTCCAACACCTACGCAAGTGAGAACTATATGAGTGACTATTTCGTACGCAACGCTTCATTCCTGAAGTGTACGAACATCACCCTGGGTTATTCGTTCCCTGCACTGCTTACCTACGGAAATACCAAATATTTCTCTGGACGCGTTTACGTGACTGCACAGAACCCGTTCATCATCACGAAGTATGATGGTCTGGATCCTGAAGTCGCTTCCGGTATTGACAGGAATCCGTACCCACGTCCAATGAGCTTCCAACTCGGTGTAAACTTCAACTTCTAAAAATAAGGAACAATAATTATGAGACATATATTTATCAAAAGCGCTGTAGCTGGCATCCTGGCTTTGGGGATGGCTTCTTGTACAGACGACTTAAACATATCATCCATCGACCCGCAGTCTTCTCAGACGTATAACGACATGGAGCTGCTGGCCAAACAATATGCCACACTTGGACTTACCGGACAGGCAGGGCCTGCCGGAAAAGGCGATATTAGCGGTGATGAGGGTGAGAGCGGATTCTACCGTACCATTTTCAACCTTCAGGAACTTTGCTCTGACGAATGTATATGGGCATGGCAGAACGATACAGACATACCGGCCATCACCAATATCGCGTGGAACAAGAACAGTATCCGAGTGAACTGGGCTTATCAAAGACTGGCGTATGACGTGACATTGTTCAATTCATACCTCACTGATCAGGATGGGCGTACTGACGGAGAATATCCACATTATCTTGCAGAAGTACGTTTCCTCCGCGCACTTCACTATTATTATTTCTTGGATCTTTTCCATAAGGCTCCGTTCAAGTTGGTCTATGACCCGAAACTGTTGCCCGAAGAAAAGGTAGGCAAGGACCTGTATGAATGGATAGACAACGAATTGACAGAAATTGAGCCGTTGTTGGCTGAAATAGGTTCGTTCAATACAAGTGAGAATTTCGGACGTGCAGACCAGGGTGCTGCTTATATGCTACATGCACGTTTGGCACTCAACTCGGAAATCTATACTGATGGCGAAATTAAGGATTACCAGAAAGCCATAGACTATTGTGACAAGCTTACTAAGAGCGGTAAGTATGAATTGTCAACTGTCACCAATGCAAACGGTTATACAGGCTATGAACAGGTGTTCATGGGTGACAATGACGTGAATAGGCAGGCTATGCAGGAAATTATCTTCCCCATTCGTCAGGATGGCAAGAAGACACAGGAGTACTCAGGATCGACTTATTTGGTATCAAGTATTCGCATTTCAGGTATGCCATACAGTGCAACCAGCAACTTCTGGAGCTGTAACTTCGCCCGCAAGGCTCTTATAGAGAAGTTCTTCTCTAATCCGGAAAAGGATTGCCCCAGTGCAACGGCTGATGAGCTGGAAGACTACAAGAAGAATGGTGGTAAAGTGGGTACAGAGGCTGAAATCATAGCAGCTGATGAAATATTGGGAGGCACGACAGCACAGATCATCAAGGCTGCTGGCGATGACCGCGCAATGTTCTATGCTGGTGTTGGTGGCGGAACACGTACTTTCACGACAAAGCAAATCACAGGCTTCCTTAATGGTCTCTCCATTGTGAAATGGCAGAATCGCCGTTCTGACAACTCTACTCCAAGTGATGGTACATTCTCTGATACGGATATTCCTTTGTTCCGTTTGGCCGAGGCTTATCTGACACGCGCCGAGGCTTACTATCGTCTGGGTAATCACGATGCAGAGGCAATAGAGGATGTCAATACATTGCGCAGACGTGCACATGCCACACCTATCACCTCTATCAACCTGAACACGCTCATTAACGAGTGGGGACGTGAGTTCTATATGGAGGGCCGTCGTCGTTCAGATCTCGTTCGTTTCGGATTGTTCACTTCTGGAAAGTACATCTGGGATTTCAAGGGAGGTACAGCTGCTGGTAGTTCTGTTGACAAGCATTTCAACATTTATCCTATCCCGGAGAATGATATCAGCAACAATCCAAATATGCATCAGAATGACGGGTATTAATAACTACGAGAAGATTTTAAAAAGAACATAAATTATATCATATTTGTTATGAAACATATATTTAAAATAATGTTGCTGCCGGCACTCGTTCTTCCGTTCCTTTTCACATCGTGTGATACGGATGACGACAGCAATCCCACGCTGGACATCAGCCATGCTGCTGATGGATTCGTGCTGAATGTTCCGAGCGATGCATTGAACAACACCTATGATTTGTCTAGCTCGGAAAATATAACACTCACTTGCAGCCAGCCTAACTATGGAGGTGTGCCTTATGTGACACGCTATTATGTGCAGGTGTCTATCAACGAGAATTTCAAGACAGACCAGACCGTGGCTTATAAGGAACTGCTTTCTTCCTATACATCTGCAAAAATGTCGGTTGTGGCTTCTGAACTCAACGATGCTATTGTAGAATTGTTCCAGGAAGCAAATCCTGATACGGATTATCCGAACAGCAACCGTCCGATTTATGTCCGTTTACGTGCTGTTATCGATGCTACTGGAGCTGGTGAAAGTTTCTCTAATGTCATCACTATTCCCAGTGTTAAAGCCACCTATGTGGCTCCTCCTGCAACTTTGCCCGAAACACTTTATGTATGTGGCTCCTCTATTCAGGATGCATGGAAGAGCTGGAAGCCGATGGCACCGGTCTATGGCTTGGCAGGACAATACTACACTATGGTTTACTTCCCTGCAAACGGTGAATTCAAGTGGGGTACATTCAATGAGGATTGGCGTGGCTACGACCGCATCAAGGAAATCGTTGACAATGCTGGTGCTGGTGTAAGTGAAGGCGAAGGCTCTAATATCAAGATTGCCAATGCCGGATGGTATGTACTCCATTTCTCTGCAGAAATTGTAGGTAACAGTGTACAGTACACACTCAATATCCAACCTGCTGCCGCATACATCATCGGTGCTGTTGAAGGTGGTGGCTGGACAGATAGCGATCCCAACTGTGCCTTGACAGCTCCTGCCGATGCTTCCGGGTTGTGGGTATCTCCCGCATTTGCAGCAGCTGGTGAACTTCGTGCTTATATCAAGGTTCCCGGATTCGACTGGTGGCGTACGGAATTCACCCTGTATAAGGGTAGCCTCTATTGGCGTACGGTAGATATTCCTGGAAACTGGGCTACTGATGTCGGTTCTGAATACTCCGTTGCTTGTCAGCCGGGACAGAAACTTTACATCAATTTCGATGCAAATACAGGTGAGGTGAAATAAGAATCCTTTCTCTCCCCTCTTTCCCGGAGGGGAGAGAAAACAGAATGAATAACAACAGAATATACTATTATGAAGAAGAATATATTTTATAGTTTGGCAGTTCTGGCAGGGTTTGCACTCGCCGGCTGCAGCGGAGACTATGACGATTGGGCTGACCCGCAGTCCTTTACTGAAGGTGAGGCCGCAAGCAAATATGGGCTGAGCTTTGCTGCAGGTCCGGATGCCAATATCGTCATGCCTGTGCGCAATGATGACGTGAGACTTGTTGCCCTTACGGCAGCTCAGGATAAGATAGAGGACTTTGCTGTGAACGAGGTCAAGGTAAATGGTGAGGTTATCGATGCAACTGTTGATAAAGGTTATGTGACAGTGTCTGCTGCCGACCTCAACAGCATCGTCAAGAAGCAGTTCTTCTCTCGTGCATCGGTTAAGCGCGACATTAAGGTCGAGACTTCTGTATCGTTGGTCCTTAGTTCGGGCGATGCCGTAACATCTGATGTAGTCGGTGAAACACAGGCTTCCATTACTCCTGCTGCGGTTCCGGCAATTGATGCCAAGGGATATTATCTGCTTGGACAGTGGCAGAACTGGGATCCTACCGCTCCACAGTGGATGACGGATAACGGCGATGGCACATATTCTGCAACCGTCACAACGACATCCGATGGCGACAACTGGTTCAAGTTCTATCAGGGCAGTTATTTTGAGTCAGGCAACTGGGATTCCATCAACCAGGGTGCTATGGGCTGTGCCGAGAATGGTGATGGTGCCCTCAAGGGATTCATTGTCTATACAGGCGATGAGGAATATCCTAACGGAGTGCAGACACCGGTCATCAAGGGAGAAGGCACATTTGAGGTTACTATTGACATGAACAATTATGTTTATACTGTCAAGCGTGCTGAAGCCCAGTATTATGTCGTTGGTGGTATTCAGGGCTGGAGTGAGACAGACAAGAGATTCATGTTCTATTGTGAAGGTGGAAATGTGTATTCTTATACCACACAGTGGCCTGGTGCATGGGACCTCAAGATCTGGGATGCCAAGTCATTCGGTACCTGGGCTGAAGCATGGGGAACAGCAATCGATGGCGATGGTTCTGTAACCGGCTCGCTCATCAACGAGAATTCAAAATCATTCCAGGCTCCTACAAAGAATGAATATTATACGCTCACTGTCAATATGAATGACCTTACCTATGAGTGGATACCGGTAACGCCTTCGGCCGACTATACTTTTGTTTCGCTCATCGGTGATTTCAATGGCTGGGGCGGTGATGTGGAACTTGAGCAGCTCAGTACGTCACCACACAACTGGTATGTGCGTCATACACTGGATGCCGAGACCGGCCTGAAGTTCCGCGCAAACCATGACTGGGCAGTCAGCTGGGGAACTTCTGAAAAGGGTGGCTCCGTGGGCGATGTCTATTATCTTACACCCGGTTCTGAGAACATCAATGTTCCCGCAGGAACTTATGATTTCTATCTCAACGATATTACCGGCCGTTGGAATATTGTAAGGGTGGAATGATAAAATGCCGCTCTTGTAGCTGTTGACAAATACAGCAAGAAGGCGGATTATCGAAACAAAACGCAAGAAGCCCTTTCCCTCAGTCCCCTCCCTTCGGGGAGAGGCGGGGTGAAGGGCTTCTTCTTTATTTCTCATAACATGAAAAAGAAAATATCTACACTCATCTTCTCGTTCCTGTTTCCCTCGCTGCTCATGGCACAGGGATGGCCGTCCAACCATCAAGGTGTCATGCTTCAGGGATTCTATTGGGACAGCTATCTTGACACGCAGTGGACAAATCTGGAATCACAGGCTGATGAACTTGCACGCTTTTTCAATCTGATATGGATTCCCCAGAGCGCCAACTGCAACAGCAGTATGTCCATGGGCTATGACGACTATTACTGGTTCACCCATTATGACAGTTCTTTCGGAAAGGAGGCTGAACTCCGCTCCATGATCCGGACGTTCAAGGATAAGGGGCTGGGCACTATTGCCGATGTCGTGATCAATCACCGTAAGAATGTAAGCAACTGGGTGGATTTCCCTGCCGAAACCTACAACGGGAAAACCTATCAGCTCCTGTCCACGGATATCTGTGCCGACGATGACGGTGGGAACACAGCCAACTGGGCAGCCGCCAACGGCTATAAGCTCAGCACGCGCAATGATACTGGAGAGGGATGGTCGGGTATGCGCGACCTTGACCATTACAGCAGCAATGTCCAGGAAAGTGTCAAGGCATACCTGCACATGCTTCTCAATGACCTCGGCTATGCTGGATTCCGCTACGACATGGTAAAAGGCTATTCCGGTTCTTTCACTGGGTTATATAACAATGATGCACAGCCCACCTATTCTGTCGGTGAATATTTTGATGGAAATGTAAGCAAACTCAAAAGCTGGCTGAACAATACCAAGGTGAACAATGCCATCCAGAGCGCGGCATTCGATTTCACCATGCGATATACCGTACGCGATGCCATCAATAGCGGCAACTGGGCAAAACTCGCTACAGGCGGACTGGCAACAGATGCCGGCTACCAGCGTTATGCTGTGACCTTTGTGGAGAACCATGATACAGAATACCGCAGTGTCACCGTGCAGCAGGACCCTATACGCAAGGACACGATTGCTGCCAATGCCTTTATCCTTGCCATGCCCGGAACACCCTGCGTTTTCCTCAAGCACTGGATTGACTGTAAGCGCGATATCAAGAACATGATTGACGTGCGCAATCTCGTGGGCATACACAACCAGAGCAGTTTCACCCAGCAGGATGCCAATACCAATTATTACGCCACGCTCACCACCGGAATCCACGGCAATCTCCTTTCCGTAGTGGGGAAAGGGGCATCCACCTACAGTCCGGCCTCCAATTGGGTGAAGATTGCAAAGGGCTACCATTATGCCTATTATGTGGACAAAAGCATGGAGACGGCATGGACAGACCTGCCGTCAGGGCAATATGAGGGACAGCAGAAGGCCACGCTCATGTCCATCACAGCCGATGCAGACGCCCGTATAGTCTATACGACCGACGGTACAGAGCCTACCGCGCAGAGTACGGCTGTCGCCTCCGGAACCGTGATAGATATTCCTGCCGGTACAACGGTGCTGAAGGCTGCACTGCTGTCGGGTTCTACTGTAAGCGGAAGCATCACACGCAACTATACGGTCAGGAACTTCGAGCCTTACGATATCACCGTACGTGTCAATGTGGACAAAGTGAACTGGACGAAGGTAAACTTCTGGACATGGGGCGGCGATGGTTCCCATGGAACGAAAAATCCGACATGGCCGGGCGATGCTGTCACGGACACAGAGGTCCTTGACGGAAAGACCTGGTACTGCCACAGCTATCGCATCAATTCCACCATCGACTATGTGAGCTTTGTCTTCAGCACCGGAACGGGCAGTCCACAGACACAGGACATCAACTTCGTTTCAAAAGACGCCTTCTTTGAGGTCAGCACGTCCAAGGACGGCGATGGCAAGCACCTCGTCAATGATGTAACGTCTGCAATGACCGGCATTTCCCAGCCGTCCATAGCGGAAACATGTCCTGTGCTTCCCGTGGTAGTGCGTTCCGTCAGCGGACAGGCTGTGCGCCGTTTCAGCCAGCCCGTCTCTGTGGATGAGGCATTGCATGGCCTGCCACGCGGATGCTATATCGTGAACAGGAAGAAATACGTTGTAAGATAAGTGAAGCGCACACGGAGGTGTGCATATTTAGCCAGATGCTTCTGGCGGGTACAGGCCGTGAGGCATGATTCTTGAAGAGCCATATCAGATTCCCTTTCCGGGAAACCTGATATGGCTCTTTCCTGTAGATGACCATTTCGTCAGCCACTCCAGCGGATAGACTTTGCAGAGGGTGTCGTAGGTCAGGATATAGTGTGTCATGCTACAGTCAAGCAGGTCCTTTATCCCAAATCGGTCATTAGGAACTGATTTTCGTGGTATGAGTTGTAACTATCAGATATATAGCAATTTGTAATTGCAATTTTCTAATGGCGGTCATTAGAAAATTAGTTTAGAAAAGCATTGTATATTAACGAGTTACAGACGTGGTCACGGAAATACACATTTCTAATGACCGATTTGGGTTAAAGATGGTTAAGGTTAAGGCTGGCGGCGTGGTCTGTCGGGAAAACATGCAGCAGGAGGGTCTATGGAAGGGAAATCCGGGAAAAGTGAACTGGAAAGTCCGGAAAGGTGAAGTGTAATCTTCCGGTGTGTGAAGTGGAAACTGTGTTTCACGCCGTGAAATATAGTGTTCACGCCGTGAAATATAGTGTTCACACCGTGAAATATAGTGTTCACGCCGTGAAATATAGATTGCAGTTAATCATGGGAAACCTTTCAGTTTGCTTTCCCGGACTTTCAAGTTTGCTTTTACGGACTTTGTGGTTCGGCCTCGGTTCTATCCGGCTTCTCTGGGAAGGGAAGGACTATTGGCGGCCGTTTCCCGTGCTATCCGGACTTTCCGGATATGGAGGACGGGTGGCCGGCTTTTCCGGGAAGTCATAGCAGGTTGATGTCTATCAGCTGCGGCCAGCCAAGGAGGTGGCAGATGATGAAATAGCAGAAGTAGAGGGTATAGCCGATGACGGAAGACAGCAGTTCGCAGGGCACGGAAAAGCCGATGTGGCGGATGCCTACGAAAAGCAGGAACAGGCTCATGGTGGATGGTGTGGGCTTTATGAGGCCTTCCATGAACTGGTTCAGCTTGTCGGCTTCACGTCTGGCCCACCGTGGCAGAAGGCCGGAGAGGGCTGGGCGAGGACAGAGCAGGAAGACGGCGTAGGAGGTGAGTGACCAGTAGAGGGTTATGCGACCGTGGTCGCAGCTGAGAACGGTGAACATGGGGAGCAGTGCGCAGAACTGTAGCAGGAGCAGTGTGGAGAGGTTGCTCTTGTCGTTTGCGTTCAGGCAGTTATGTCTGTTGCTGAAAACGAAGATGGTCTGCGACAGCACATAATAGATGGCCAGGTATTCGAGTGGCCGGACCATCCATCCGTAGAGGCCCCAGCTCCGGGTGAGGAAGTTGATGCTGAGGTGCTGTGAAGCTGCAAATTCCAGCGACCAGCCCAGCGATGATATGCCACAGGTGGTGTCTGTCCCGAACTGTGTGGGAGCGATGTCTCTCCATGATTGCCGGATGGTTGCAGCAATGGCACTGTCGCCGTGGCACAGCACGGTCATGAGCATGGCCAGGACTGCCGTTGCCGGAGGTAGAATCTTGTACGGAAGGCTGAGCTGGCGGTCGTTCAGGAGCAGGAGGAGGAAGAGGGGGATGCTGAAGAACCCGAATCCTTCATGGCAGTTGATGGCAAAGACCCAGAGCAGTGTGAACAGGAGGCATCGCCAGGCTTTGTGCAGACCTTTTCTCCATAGTAGCGTCATGGCAATGAAGAGTGCCATCATGAGTGAGTCCTTGGAGGTCAGGCTGAACTGTGCACCGAGGAATACAGGCAGGGGCAGCACGTACCAGCAGAGGGCGCGACGGCGGAAAAGGATGATGAAGAAAACCGTTACGGAAATGAATGCAACGGCTGTGAAGAGCAACAGACACAGGCGCGGGCTGGACACGCCATGGGCACAGGCCTGCCATATCAGTTCACCAGGCATGCCTCTGCGCACGTATCCTCCGCTGTAGTTGACCAGATACTGTGAAAACTGGAACAGGTCATCGGATAGCCAGCGCACATAGAGTCGCATGGCTCTGGCTGCCAGCGCGGCGGCATATAGCAGGAGCACTGACTCAAGTACCCGTTTGTATGGCATCGGCCGTGTCGTTTTTTTCATGGCATGTGTCTTCCCTCTAAAACAGCATCAGTCCGGCAAAGGCCGACCACAGGATCATCCTGATGGGATGGACCTTGGCATAGCGTGTTCCGATGAAGGTGGCGGCAAAAAGGAATATGCTGATCCAGAACTGCCAGGGGTTCTGCGAGGGTGTGGAGAAGTTCTCGGGGGTCATGAGCAGCAGGGCGGCCGCAGCCAGCAGTCCCACCACGGCGGGACGCAATCCGGCGAACACCTGCTGCACGGGCTGGGTGTGCATGTACTTCATGAACATGCGGCTGATGAGAATCATGAGTATCAGCGACGGGAGCACCAGTGCAAAGGTGGCGGTGAGGCTTCCCAGTACGGACAGCGCCGTGCCGTAGCCCGCATTGTGGACGGCCGTGTATCCGCAGTAGGTGGCCGAGTTGATGCCGATGGGTCCGGGCGTCATCTGCGAGATGGCCACGATGTTGGTGAATTCGGCAGAGGAAAGCCAGTGGTGCTGCACCACGGTCTGCGTCTGGATGAGCGAAAGCATGCCATAGCCTCCGCCAAAGCCGAAAAGGCCGATCTGGAAGAAGGTGAGAAACAGTTGTAGAAAGATCATTTCCTGATGGTGTTTGTCGTGATACGGTGGCGTGGGGCTATTCTTCCTCGGCAGTCAGCAGCTTGCCGTAAAGATAGCCTCCCACTGCGGCGGCAATGATGATGGCTATGGGGTTGACCCCGAGCTTCCAGATGAGCAGTGCGCTGACAATGGGAATCCAGCAGTTGCCCAGGTTGATGTGTGCGCTCTTTGCCAGGCTGAACGTGGGCGCGGCAATGAGCGCGACCACAGCCGGCCGTATGCCGCGGAACATCGACTCCACAACGGGGTTCCCCGCTATGCTATGGAAGAACATGGCCACAAGAAGGATGATGAGAAAAGAAGGCAGGGCCGTGCCGGATGCGGCCGACACGGCACCCTGTGTCTTTCTCAGCTTGTAGCCAATGAAGATGCTGATGTTCACTGCGAACACGCCCGGGCAGCTCTGCGCAATGGCAATCATGTCGAGGAACTCCTCGCGCCCGATCCATTTGCGCTTGTCCACCACTTCCTTCTCAATGACGGGAATCATGGCGTAGCCGCCGCCGAGTGTGAACAGGCCTATCTTGAAGAAGGTCTTGAAGAAAATCCAGAGACTGTTGGTCATGTCAGGCTTCCTTCTTTTGGGCTTCCACCCATCTGCGTGCATTGACGAACGCCTCTATCCACGGTGTCACTTCATCGCCCTTGCGTCCTGCTGGATACCAGGCGTTCTGCCATGGGAAGATGGCGCGCTCCAGGTGGGGCATCATGGCCAGATGGCGGCCGTCAGGCGAACAGATGGCGGCCACGTCATAGTCCGAACCGTTCGGGTTGGCCGGATAGCCGTGATGGTTGTATTTGGCAATGACATGGTACTGGTCTTCCGTTCCGGGAAGCGAGAACTTGCCTTCTCCATGAGCCACCCAGATGCCGAGCTTGCTGCCGCTGAGCGAACCGAACATCACGCTGTCGTTCTGAGGAATCTGGAGTGTGAGGAACGCGCTTTCAAACTTATGGGAGTCATTGTGGAGCATCCGGGCTTTTCCGCTCTGGGCTTCATTTCCCACCAGTCCAAGCTCGACCATGAGCTGGCAGCCGTTGCAGATGCCGAGCGAGAGCGTGTCTTCACGGGCATAGAACCTGTCGAGTGCCTCCTTGGCTTTCGGGTTGAAGAGGAAGGCACCTGCCCATCCTTTGGCCGAGCCTAGCACGTCGCTGTTGGAGAATCCGCCGCAGAACACGATCATGTTCACGTCTTCCAGCGTCTCGCGCCCGCTGATGAGGTCGGTCATCATGACATCCTTCACGTCAAAACCGGCCAGATAGAGCGAATAGGCCATTTCGCGCTCACCGTTGGTGCCCTTTTCCCTGATGATGGCAGCCTTGATGCCGGTGCGTTCACGCCGGTCTGCCGAAATGGCGTATTGTGACAGCTTTCCGGTGAAGTCCTTGCTGAATTCCATTTCAACCGGCTGACAGGAATAGTTCGCAAAGCGTTCTCTGGCCTTGCCGTTGAGGCTCTGTCTGCGGTCGAGCAGATAGGAGGTCTTGTACCAGAACTGGCGCAATGCATCGATGTCGAAGGTATGGTGGAACTCTCCTTTCTTGATGCTGATTGTCCGTTCTTTCGGTGTGGGATAGCCGATTTTGGCATAGCCTATGCCTCGCTCCTCCATGAACTCCCTGAATTCCTGCTTGTGTGTGTCGGAAACCTCGATGACTGCGCCGGGGTTCTCCGCGAAGAGCAGTTTCACGATGTCTGTGCCTGAAAGGTCGTGCAGGTTGATGCTCATTCCGCCTTCAGTGTTGGCAAAGCACATTTCAAGCAGGGTAGTGATGAGTCCGCCGGCGGAGATGTCATGTCCGGCCATGATCCAGCCACGTCCGATGAGTTCCTGGATGGCTTCAAAGCAATCGGCAAAGTATTCGGGGTTCTTCACTGTGGGCACATCGCTTCCTACCTTGCCCAAGCTTTGCGCGAATGCTGAGCCGCCCAGTCTGTGCTCATCGAAGGAGAAGTCAATATGGTAGAGCGATGCGTTCTTGTCGTTGACCAGTACTGGCGAGACGGTTTTTCTCACGTCATCGACTTCTCCGCCTGCGCTCACGATAACTGTTCCGGGAGAGATGATTTTCTCGCCGTTGGGATATTGTTGGCTCATGGACAGCGAGTCCTTGCCTGTTGGGACATTGATGTGCAGGCTGCAACAGAAGTCGGACAGGGCTTTCACTGCACTGTAGAGTCTTGCGTCCTCGCCTTCTTGTGAGCGGCAGGGCCACATCCAGTTGGCTGAAAGGCTGACGGTGGAAAGTCCATCGGTCAGCGGTGCCCACACGATGTTGGTGAGTGCTTCGGCCACGGACAGCACGGCTCCGGCCTCTGCTGATGCCAGACCTGCCTGTGGCGCGTGTCCCAGCGCAGTGGCTATGCCTTTCCTGCCCCTGTAGTCGAGAGCTACCACTCCGCAGTCGGAAAGCGGAAGCTGCAAGGGACCCTGGCATTGCTGGCGGGCTATCTTGCCCGTAACGGAGCGGTCCACCTTGTTGGTGAGCCAGTCCTTGCAGGCCACGGCTTCAAGCTGCAGCACGCGGCTGGTGTATTCATCGAGATTTATTCCGTATTCTGCTTCGGCATATCGGTGCTCTACGGTTTTGTCCACCATGACTGTCTTCGGGGAATGTCCGAACATCTGGGCAACGTCAAGGTCGAATGGCTTCACGCCATCGGCCTGTACGAAGGAAAAGTGGGCGTCGCCGGTAGTTTCTCCTACCACGTAGAGAGGGGCACGTTCGCGTTCTGCAATGCGGCGCACGTGTTCTATGTGCTTCTCGTCAATGAGCAGTCCCATGCGCTCCTGGCTTTCGTTGGCTATGATTTCCTTGGCCGAGAGTGTCTTGTCGCCGATGGGCAGCCGTGACATGTCAATCTGGCCGCCGCATTCCTCTACCAGTTCTGAGAGGCAGTTGAGATGTCCGGCAGAGCCATGGTCATGGATGGAGACAACCGGGTTGACTTCTTCTTCACACAGTGCACGGACCAGGTTATAGGCGCGCTTCTGCATCTCCGGGTTGGCTCGCTGGACGGCGTTCAGCTCTATGCCGTTGCTGTAGCGTCCTGTATCGACAGACGAGACGCTTCCACCTCCCAGTCCGATGCGGTAGTTGTCGCCGCCCACGACCACCACTTTGTTGCCTTTCTGTGGGGCTTTCTTCAGACAGTCGCGCCGGGTTCCATAGCCCACGCCACCAGCCAGCATAATTACTTTATCGTAGGCATATTTTGTGTCTTCCGGCTCCTGATGCTCGAAGGTGAGCACGCTGCCGCAAATCAGTGGCTGCCCGAACTTGTTGCCGAAGTCTGATGCACCGTTGGAGGCCTTGATGAGAATCTGTTCCGGTGTCTGGTAGAGCCATTGGCGCACGGGCAGCAAATTCTCCCAGTCGCGTGCCGGACTGCCGGAGCATGCTTCCTCGTCGCTGATTCTCGGATAGGATGTCATATAGACGGCTGTTCCCGCGATGGGCCATGACCCCACGCCGCCGCCCATGCGGTCGCGTATTTCGCCGCCAGTGCCTGTTGCCGCGCCGTTGAACGGTTCCACCGTGGTGGGGAAATTGTGGGTTTCGGCCTTCAGCGAGATGACGCTCTCGATGTCCTTCACCTCAAAATAGTCGGCTGTTGACTGGTCGGCGGGAGCGAACTGTTCCACCACCGGTCCCTGGGCAAAGGCCACATTGTCCTTGTAGGCAGACAGTATGCGGTTTGGGTTCTCGCTAGTGGTCTTCTTGATCATGGCGAAGAGGCTTGATACCTTTTCCTCCCCATCGATGATGAATGTACCGCCGAAAATCTTGTGGCGGCAATGTTCCGAATTAATCTGGGCGAAGCCAAAAATTTCTGAATCGGTGAGCGGTCTGCCCAGCTGGTGCTCGATGTTGTGCAGATAGTCGATTTCCTCGGCCGATAGTGCCAGTCCTTCCTGCTCGTTGTAGGCTTCCAGGTCATCCACCCGCTTGATGGGCTCAGGCTCATGGTTCACTGTGAAGATGGTCTGGTCCAGCCCGTCATACATGCGCTGGAGCATAGGGTCGTGTTCTGCATCTCCGCTCTCTACCGGGAAGAACTCCTCTATACGCGAAATGCCGTGGAGATTCATGTTCTGTGCAATCTCTACGGCATTTGTGCTCCAAGGTGTAATCATTTCGCGGCGCGGACCGACGAAGAATCCGTCCATCTTTTCCGTTTCTACTGGTGTGGCGTCTCCGAAGAGCCAGCACAGTTCGTGGATTTCCTCCTGGTTCAGGCTGTGGTCCACTTCAGTCGCAATCAAGCTTTTCTGGGGGGTCTGAAAGAATAGAATCATACCTTTATAAAAATACAATACAATGTGAAGAATTTTCGGTAGTGCAGACTGACGGCCCACCGCCTGTTGTCCGCGCTTCCTGTGGGACACTGTTCGTGGGGAGCCGCTCAGTTTCCGCTGGCAAAGTTACACAAAGTTATTGATTTTCTGGGGGTGTATGAAGACTTATTTCCCAAATGGAGGCAAAAAAACACCACAATCTCACGATTATGGTGTTATCCTTACTACATAAAATAAAACTCGTATATAGGAATAGATTTCTGATATCTCCACATTCTTCACAGAGCATGGATTCTTTTTGTATTGATTATCCTGACTGTATGCCCGACTGTGCAGAAGTGGCACTTTCCTGCCGTCCTGCTTCAGTGTGGCCTGTCCTGTCTTCTGCCCGTGCTTATTTCCCTGCGGATGCCATACCTCTGGACAAGAGGCACAGCGAGCGCTCTAACAAATTGGGAACCAATATATTACAAGCAAAATAGCACGTATAAAAACCATTATACGGCTGATTAATCCACAACAAAACTTATCCTATATCAATCCAGGAGTGCTGTAAGTCCAAATCTGTGTCCGTTTTGGAAGGCAGCTGTTTCCGAACTGCACTTTTTCCGGAATAGCCAAAGGGCACATGAAGCCACATTGCTTTTACGAAAGTTGAGTTAAAAAGCCAAATGGTTTGGATGTTTAAGGAAAATGATTAACTTTGCACCTCCCGACCGGCAGATGCGTAAGCTCCGGGGTACCCCCTTTCGTATCGCTACATATACGCGGTTCACGTATCACTTGATACCTTGAAAGCCTGGCGGCTTACCACCCTCTCGCTGTGCCTCTTGTCCAGAGGTGTGCTAAATGTTTCCTTGATGATTTTCTCG
>JBJEHA010000016.1:0-3520 GCA_051875605.1 Prevotella sp.
AACGACCCCGAGATTACAAATCACGTGCTCTGGCCAACTGAGCTAAAGAGGCAAATCCTTGCAGCCGTCAGGCTTCACATTTAGGACGTGTTGTAAAACGGCTGCAAAGATAGGCATTATTTTTTAACCTCCAAAATTTTTCGGTGTTTTTTTTATCTGTCGCGCAATTTTTCTTTGAATTTACCCAATTGCACACGCATTGCATCTACACAGAGGTCCACACCCTCTTCAAAGGTGTCGCATGTTTTTTCCACGAAGAGCGTTGTTCCGGGAACCACCACGCTGAGGCTTGTCTCCTTGTTCTGTGCAGTTGCAGGCTTCACTACCTTGAGCTGCACATCCACTTTCCTGATGTCCTCATACGTCTTTTCAAGTTTTGCGACTTTCTTCTCAATAAACGCCTGTAGCTTGTCGGTGGCGTCGAAATGGATTGATTGGATCTTGATTTCCATAATACCTCCTTTTTTAGGGTTTATGCCCTGGGATGGGCGTTAGAATATACTTTTTTCAGCTGTTCGAACGTTGTGTGTGTATATATTTCCGTTGTGGAAAGGCTTTCGTGCCCGAGCAGCTTTCTTACACTTTCGAGTCCGGCATCGTTGTTGAGCATTGCAGTGGCAAAGGTGTGGCGCAGCACGTGGGGACTGCGTTTCCTGCGCGTAGAGACCAGGCCCAGGTACTTCCTGACTTCATAGCGCACCCGGTCTGCATCCATGCGCTCACCCCGCGAGGTCTGGAAGAGCGCACTGTCCTGCACGCCCGTTACCCTGTTCCGCAGTTCCATATAGTCCTGCAGTGCGCGGGACAGTTCTTCTCCGAAAGGCACTATGCGCTGCTTGTTGCGTTTACCCGCGACTTTCAGCTCACAGATGCTGAAATCCACATGTCTATCATCCAGCCCCACAAGTTCAGCCAGACGGATGCCTGTAGAATAGAACATCAATATTATGGTGCGCGCACGAACCTCCTTATATGAACTCATGTCCCATTCCATCCCGTCGAGCAGTCTATCCATCTCCCTCTCGCGCATGAACTGGGGCAACGGCTTATCCTTGCGAGGCCCGTTCACAATCCGGCTGGGGTCTTTCTGCACCAGACCTCTGGACATGGCAAAACGATAAAGGGAACGCACTGCACTCAACCGTCTGTTAATTGTTGTTGCAGTGTGTCCTTTATCCATCATGCTCTCCATCCAGTCACGGATTACATCGGAATCGACCGATGTCCAAGAGAGCTGACCATCCAAGCCCGTAAAATACGCCTCGAAAGCGACCAGGTCATCGCCGTATGCCTTAACGGTCAACGGCGACCTGTTTTTCTCGTATCTCAGGTAGTCCAGAAATCTCTTAATCATTCCGTCTGTTGCCTTTGCATAAGTTTTCGGCAACGAATATACGGAGAAATCTCCAAACCTCCAAATTTTCGGGAAAGATTTTTAGTCCTCGCTGGCGCGCAGTTTCTGTACGTAGATGGCATGCTCCATCTTGAGACGCTTCAGAACTGACGGCTTGTTGTACTGCTGGCGCATACGCAGCTCCTTCACAACGCCTGTCTTTTCGAACTTACGTTTGAATTTCTTGAGTGCTCTTTCGATGTTCTCGCCATCTTTAACTGGTACAATAATCATGCTTTGTTCTTTATTTATTTGTTATACTTATTATTGCTTTTACGGCTGCTGCCGCGAAACGTGGGTGCAAAATTACAATTATTTTGGAAACCTTCCAAACTTTTGACTTTTTTTCTTCTCATTTCGCTTACCGGATGCAGCATTCCATGACCTGTGGGTTCAAATTCACTTGAAGAAGAGCCTGGTGGCCTTGTTGCCACAGCGTCGGATGTATATTCCCGGACCCGGTGCGGTTACGCGAACGCCCTGAAGTGTGTACCACTCCACCTCCTCACCGTCCGGCCCTGCACTTTCTGCAGCGATACAGCCGATGCCGGTACTCAGCGACTCGTCTTCCTGGTACAGATACACGAAGCCACACTGGTCATCGGAATAGCTTGAGAAATATCCTCCTTCAGGATCATACCCGAGAAAGCTCGTGTCATTGAAGACATTGGCCAGCCTCACGAACTGGTTGTCTATGAACGACAGATTGAACAGCACGGCACTTTCTTCGCTTTCCACCTCTGTAGTCCCTTCCGCGAAGAGCAGCATATACCTGCCGTTATCGAGGAGCATCCTGTAAACAACCGTAGCAGACCGTCCGGCAGAATGCCCCACAGGCCCGAGATCGAACTTGACCAGCCTGAAAGCAAGTGCGTCCGGTGAAGTGGCTACAGCGCCATCGGCCGACAGCTCTGCGTCTGCCGCACCATGGCAGCCTTCCGTAGTGTTATAAGCGCCCATGGCCACACTATTTTCACGGTTGACAAGGATGAAACGCTTGGAGAAATCCATCTGGTCTATGCTGTTGACACAGGAATAGAACTCGGCAATGGCACTGGTCACCCTGAGGGTGAACGAAACAGAGGTGCCGGCATAACGGGGGTCGCCTTCCGGCAGGGTGGCAGTGATAACTGCGGTGCCCACGCCCACGACCTCCACAAGGCCTGTTTCAGACACGGTGGCCACCAGTTCATTCGAGGAACTGTAAACGAGGACAGCCATGACATCATCGGCTTCAATACCTTCACCGCCAACGGTGAGTGTAGGCGACACAAACTCCACGCCACCACCCTTAGCATAGGCCATGTTTTCGCCACAGCTCCACGCCAGGTCCGGCACAGGCCGTTCATCCTCCACCATGAGAGTGTTCGAAGCCGTTGACGGTGCAAAGAACGCGTTACCTTCATAAACAGCACTGATTTCGGCCGTTCCTGCCTGGTGTGCAGTGGCTTCATACCTGTCTTCATCACTTGACCAGAATTCAATCGTACAGCCTTCACCATCTGTGGCCATAGCCGTAGAAGGGAAGACAACTGCCATCAATGGCAATAAGCAAGGGAGTAAAAACTTCTTCATATTATTCGTTATTAGCATTGGTTTTATCACTCTTAGAGTTATTTTCCTAATGATTTGGTGCAAAGGTAGCGAAAATCCCTGATTAACAATGAAATAAATACGGTTTTTTCCAGAAAATGCGGATAACGGGAGTAAAAATGCAGGAAACAAGGCTAAGACAAATCCAAAGGCCTCACCCTACCCCCTCCCCCGGGAGACAATTGTCTGAAAGGGTCCGTCCAGACGCCACCTCTGGGAGTGTGGGCGTATCGCCCGCACTTCCCGCACCCTCCCGCAATAAAATGCCATGCTGGCAGTATCTGTTTTGCGATGTGCGGGCGAGACGCCCACACCCCCAGCAACGTCCCCGACAGTTCTCTTACTTCCGGGGAAAGAATCGGATTCAAAAATCAAAGTGTCAGATTTTTAACACTTTTGCTTACACTTTGATTTTTCAGCACTTTGAAAAACAAGCGGTTTTGGGTCGGTTTTCATGTTAACAAGTGCAAAAAGCCGGTTTTTTGCACAAAACGGGAAAATTAGTTAAGTGTTAGGGGGGAAACACTTAACTGT
>JBJEHA010000017.1:0-19757 GCA_051875605.1 Prevotella sp.
CACTTTTGGCCGGAAAATCGCAGTTTTGAGGCCGAAAAACCTGAGTTTTTGCCCCGAAACAGTTAAGTTTTGCCTCAAAAACACTTAAGTGCCGGATCGAAAATAGTTAACTAATTTTTCAGAAACAGTTAAGTGTTTCCCCCCTAACACTTAACTGATTTTTCCGTTTTGTGCAAAAAACCTACTTTTTGCACTTATTAACATGAAAATCGGCTCAAAACAGTCTGTTTTTCAAAGTACTGAAAAATCAAAGTGTAAGCAAAAGTGTTAAAAAACTGACACTTTGCTTTTCATCGATTCAGCTCCCGGAAGCAGGAAACTGTCGGGAATGCCACTGGGGGTGTGGGCGTCCCGCCCGCACATTGCCAGACAGCTCAGTCAATGTCACCATGACGCTTTGTTGCGGGACCGTGCGGGCGAGACGCCAACACCCCCAGAGGCTGCGCCAGGACTACACACCCTTAGCATGAACTTCCCTTCCTTGAACGTGTGTGACCGCTCTTCGGTTGATACCCTGTTCCATTCACGCGGCCTATCACCAATACACGCATGTACCAAATTAATTACGCGTGATGCTGTGAAAACGGATTTAAATGCGTACCTTTGCAGCCTGTAACTGAAATGCAACATGGAATCCACGTCGCGCGAACGAAGAATCTACAAGGTGACCCTCATGGGCAGTGCCGTCAACATGGTGCTGCTCCTGCTGAAGTTCGTGGCTGGCATCGTGGGCAGTTCGGCCGCCATGATTGCCGATGCCGTGCACTCGCTCTCCGACTTCATCACAGACGTGGTGGTCATTGCCTTCGTGCGCATCAGCAACAAGCCACAGGACAAGAACCATGACTACGGCCACGGCAAGTACGAGACGCTGGCCACTACGGTCATTGCGCTGGCACTGCTGGGTGTGGGGGTGCTCATTTTTTACAACAGCGCGGTGGCCATGGCCCGTGCCTACGCCGGAGAGCCGCTTCCCGTACCGGGAAAAATCGCGCTGGCAGCCGCCTTGCTGAGCATCGGTCTGAAAGAATGGGCCTACAGGTTCACCGAGCGCACAGGCCGTGAAGTGGACTCCAATGCCGTCATTGCCAACGCCTGGCACCACCGCAGCGACGCCCTCTCGTCCATAGGCACGGCACTGGGCATTGGCGGTGCCATCGTGCTGGGCGAGAAGTGGGCCGTGCTCGACCCCATAGCCGCCCTGGTGGTGAGCGTGTTCATCGTGCGCACCGCCCTGCTGCTCATGAGACAGTCGGTGGGCGAACTGCTCGACCGCAGCCTTCCCGACGACGTGGAACAGGAGATTGTGGACATTGCCACACGAGAGCCGCAGGTGAGCGGCGTGCACCACCTCTGCACACGCCGCATGGGCAACAGGTATGCCATAGAGATGCATGTGCGCATGCCCGGCGACATCACCCTCTATGAGGCCCATCTGCATGCCTCCAGAGTGGAAAGCATGCTCAGGGAGCGTTTCGGAGAGCACACCCACCTGAACGTCCACGTAGAACCGGTGAAGATAGACGGAAAGTACAAGGCACCGGAAAGACAGAACGGCAACAGCAATATCAACAGATCATGAACAAGATATTAGTAACAGGTGCCAGTGGCTTCATCGGCAGCTTTATCGTGGAAGAAGCACTGCGCAGGGACATGGAGGTATGGGCCGCCGTAAGGCCGGCCAGCTCAAGGAAATACCTGCAGGACGAGCGCATCAGGTTCGTGGAGCTGGACCTCGACTCCAGGGAAAGGCTCACGCAGCAGCTCGAAGGCCTGTCCTTCGACTACATCGTCCATGCCGCCGGAGCCACCAAGTGCCTGGACAAGAACGACTTCTTCCGCGTCAACACGCTCGGCACCAGGAACCTGGTGGACGCCATTCTGGCCTTGCAGATGCCCATCAGGCGGTTCATCTTCATCAGTTCACTCAGCGTTTACGGCCCTGCACGCGAAGAACAGCCCTATCAGGAAATATGCGAACAGGACCTGCCCGTACCCAACACCGCCTACGGCAAGAGCAAGCTTGAGGCCGAACGGTATCTGGACTCCATAGGCAACGACTTCCCCTACATCGTGCTGCGCCCCACCGGGGTCTATGGCCCACGCGAACACGACTATTTCCTCATGGCCAAGTCGGTGAAGAACCACATAGACTGTGCCGTGGGATTCCAGCAACAGGACATCACGTTCGTCTATGTGCTCGACCTCGTCCAGGCCGTTTTCCTGGCACTGGACCGCGGCATGAGCGGAAGGAAATACTTCGTGAGCGACGGCGGGGTGTATTCCTCTTCCGCCTTCAGCGACTATATACGCCACGAACTGGGACATCCCTGGATGCTGCGTCTCACGGTTCCTGTATGCCTACTGAGACTGGCCACCTGCATAGGCGAACGGATAGGAAGAATGACCGGGAAGATATCGGCACTGAACAGCGACAAGTACAATATCCTGCGCCAGCGCAACTGGCGCTGCAACATAGAGCCAACCATGGACGAACTGGGCTACCACGCCCGATACGGACTGGAGGAGGGCGTGAGGCTCACCATAAAGTGGTACAAGGATAACGGCTGGCTGTAGGAAGCCGCACCGCCTCCGGACTGCCGCATCCGCCCCGCAGAAAAGGGCGGGAAAAAGAACAATGAACAATACGCTATGAATCAACTGAAATCACTCTTCGCCATAGAACACACCCCAAGAAAAGGACTGATGCCCCTGGAATGGGTAGTGCTGGCCTACATGGGCCTCACACTGCTCACGGTGCTCTTCACCTTCACCAAGACCGTCAATCCCGATGCCATGATCTACGGCCGCATGCGCATCCTGGCCATAACGCTGGCCCTCTGGGGAGTCTATCGGCTGGCTCCATGCAGGCTGACCCTGCTGGCCCGCGTGGTCACGCAGATGTCGCTGTTGGCCTGGTGGTATCCTGACACTTATGAACTGAACCGCATCTTCCCCAACCTCGACCATGTGTTCGCCTCGGCCGAACAGACACTCTTCGGCTACCAGCCGGCCCTCACGTTCGCAGCCAGCTGGCCTTCGGCCGTAGTGAGCGAACTGATGTCGCTCGGCTACGCTTCCTACTACCCCATGATTGCCCTGGTGGCGTTCTTCTTCTTCTTCAGGAGATACGCCGAGTTCGAACGCATGACATTCATCATCCTCACCGCATTCTTCATCTACTACGTGGTCTATGTGTTCCTGCCCGTCACCGGCCCCACATTCTACTACCATGCCGTGGGACTGGACAACATAGCCAAAGGTGTGTTCCCGGCTGTGGGCGACTACTTCAACACCCATACCCAATGCCTGCCGACACCCGGCTATAGCGACGGGTTCTTCTATCAGCTGGTGGAAGACGCGAAAGCCGCAGGAGAACGGCCCACGGCAGCTTTCCCCAGCTCACATGTCGGCATAGCCACCATCTGCCTGCTGGCCGCATGGCACAGCCGGAACAAGACGCTCACGCTTGCCATCCTGCCGCTTTACTTGCTGCTCTGCCTTTCCACAGTCTATATCCAGGCCCACTATGCCATCGATGCCTTCGCCGGGCTGCTGAGCGGCGTGCTGCTCTATGCCATGCTGCTGTTCCTCACACGCGGCATGGTGAAGCGGACAAGCGGCAGAAAACGGTGAAAAGACATTTTTAACGGGATGGCTAAAATAGTTTCTGAAATAATTTATCTAAATTTGCACAATTCAACTACAGACATACAATTATGGAACAGACACTGCTCATATACAACACGCTGAAACGCCGCAAAGAGCGTTTCGAACCGCTCCATGCCCCGAACGTGGGCATGTACGTATGCGGGCCCACGGTCTATGGCGACCCGCACCTCGGGCACGCACGGCCCGCCATCACCTTCGACCTGCTTTTCCGCTACCTGAAACATCTGGGCTACAAGGTGCGCTATGTGAGGAACATCACAGATGTAGGCCATCTGGAGCACGATGCGGACGAAGGCGATGACAAGATTGCAAAGAAAGCGCGGCTGGAACAGCTCGAGCCCATGGAAATAGCACAGCACTATACCAACCGCTACCATCAGGCCATGGAAGCACTCAACGTGCTGCCGCCAAGCATCGAGCCACATGCCACAGGACATATCATAGAGCAGGAAAAGCTCGTGCAGCAGATACTCGACAATGGCTACGCCTACGTGTCGAACGGATCAGTGTATTTCGACATCGAACGCTATAACAAAGACCACAAATACGGTGTGCTCTCCGGACGCAGCCTGGAAAACATCATCGATGAAAGCCGTGCACTTCAGGGCGTGGGCGAAAAGAAGAACCAGGCCGACTTTGCCCTGTGGAAGAAAGCACAGCCCGAACACATCATGCGGTGGCCCAGTCCCTGGAGCGACGGTTTCCCGGGATGGCACTGCGAATGTACCGCCATGGGCAGAAAGTACCTGGGCAACCATTTCGATATACACGGGGGCGGAATGGACCTCGTTTTCCCCCACCACGAATGTGAAATAGCCCAGGCTGTGGCCTCACAGGGCGATGAAATGGTGCGCTACTGGATGCACAATAACATGATTACCATCAAGGGACAGAAGATGGGTAAGTCGCTGGGCAACTTCATCACGCTCGAGCAGTTCTTCACCGGCAACCACCCATTACTCGAAAGGGCCTTCTCGCCCATGACCATCAGGTTCTTCATCCTGTCTGCCCACTACCGGGGAACCGTGGATTTCTCGAACGAAGCCCTCATGGCCAGTGAAAAGGGTCTGGAAAGGCTGCTCAACGGACTTAACGACCTGGATCGCATCAATGCCACCGACCACTGTGATGAAGACACAAGGAAAGTGGTCACCGGATTGAGGCAGAAGTGCTATGATGCCATGAACGACGACCTCTCCACTCCACAAGTCATCAGCCATCTGTTCGAGGCATGCTCTGTCGTGAACAAGCTCGTGGACCACAAAGCCTCCATCTGTGCGGAATGCCTGGAAGAACTGAAATCGACCATGCGCCTTTTCGCATTCGACATTCTCGGACTGAAAGCAGAGAAGGGCGGGACAAATGCCAACGATGCCCGTGAAGAAGCCTTTGGAAAGGTGATGGACATGGTGCTTGACCTGCGCGCCAAAGCCAAGGAAGCCAAAGACTGGGCTACCAGTGACCGCATACGCAACGAACTGGCCGCCGCCGGTTTTGAGGTGAAGGACACCAAGGACGGTGCCGTGTGGAAACTCAACAAATAGGTTTACCGCATTCCCTCAACAGAGAGAATGCCAATCCATAAAGCTCAACATGAAGAAAGTCTATGTCGTAGTGCCCTGCTACAACGAGGAAGAAGTGCTTCCGCTGACCATCGGACAGCTGAACACCATGATGCAGTCCATGGAAGCCAAAGCCAGTGTGGAAGGACATCTGCTCTTCGTTGATGACGGAAGCAAGGACAACACGTGGAAGCTCATTACCAGATATGCCGCAGAATACCGCAATGTGGAAGGGCTGAAACTCTCGCACAATGTGGGGCACCAGAACGCACTCTGGGCGGGACTGGAAGAGGCTGCCGGAAAATGCGATGCTGCCGTATCCATTGACGCAGACCTGCAGGACGACGAGAATGCCATCATAGACATGGCCATGCAGTTTGCGGAAGGATGCGACATTGTCTATGGCGTGAGGAAAGAACGCAAGACCGACACGTGGTTCAAACGGTTCACGGCCCTGGGCTTCTACAAGCTGATGCAGCAGGTTGACAAGGAAATCATCTACAACCACGCCGACTTCCGGCTGATGAGCAAACGCGCTCTGGAGGCCTTGCTCATGTTCCCGGAACGCAACATGTTCCTGCGCGGACTGGTCAGGAGGCTGGGATTCAGGGAGGGATTCGTCTTTTACGACCGGAAAGCCCGGCAAGCCGGAGAGTCGAAGTATCCTCTTGGAAAAATGCTCAGCTTCTCTATCGATGGCATCACTTCCTTCTCCACGGCACCACTGAAATTCATCACCTTCGCCGGACTGCTCATGACCTTCATCTCCCTGCTCATCATGGTCTATGCACTCTTCGAGCACTACAAGGGCAAGACCATAGAGGGATGGACCTCACTGTTCTTCTCGTTGTGGTTCATCGGCGGTGTAATCACCACCGGAGTGGGCATAACCGGTGTATATATCGGGAAAATATATACAGAAGTGAAGCGTCGTCCGCGCTATTTTGTTGAGGAGCGGACAGGCAACTGACCGGTAGGCAGGGGAGAGCCCTTCTGCCCCGGCTGGTGAAAACGGCCAATATAAAACAGCAAATCCTGCATCCGGATCCTTTTCCTTCCAGGTTCCGCGTGCAGGATTTGCTGTTGCAGTGTGTTCAGTCCTATTTCCTCACCATTCCGTCTTCTACCGTGACAAGCTTCAGCTCACGTGCCTTGCCCAACAGGTAGTTGGCTTCTTTCTGGGTGCAGCTGTATTTCTTTTTCAGCCCGTCCAGGAATTTCTGCCTGGGCATCTCCTCCGCCGCATTATCGGCAAAAATGCCCTTGATGCTGGTTTCCAGCGACTCGGGGCTGAACTGTATGTGCTTTTTGTGCAGATAGACGGCAGCCGCGCCTATGAGGCAGATGGCAATAATGATGATTGCATTGACGATTGTCTGGTTCATAATCTTGAATGTTAAAGTGTTTTTAGTAAAAAGGCTTATCCGAATGATTGCGACAAATATACATTTTTTTTCTTAAAGTTGTCCGCATTCAATCTGAAAAACCGTTTCCGGAAGACGTATTTTCCATTTTTCCCGTTCTGGAAGGCCTGGGACAGCTCTAATTGACCGTATGGATGAAGTTTTCCCAGCTGCCGATGCCTATGACGGGCAGGTACTGGTCGAATACCTCATCCTCGGCCTGTGTCCCCCATGCCTGATAGAGGTACCACACCGGCTTGGGACCCAGCGGGCTTTCCGTGTCGTCGGGAAACCTGCGCAGTCCTATGCGCAGTCCGAACTCTGTCCTGTTGTCTATCCAGTTGTGCCACTGTATGGCATCTATGCCGTCCAGCTGGGCAATCTTCTTCAGGCCCCATGCCGCACCTGCTGCCTGAAGTGCCAGGTCGGTATCGGAATAGGAAGGCGAGTTCGTGCCGTTCTCCGACAGCCAGAGCAGCCGTTTCTCCTTACCTTTATATAATATGTCCTTCTGTCTGACCCACTGGTCGATGACCTCGAGGTTCTTGAACGTCACGTAAGGCGACGCGCTGCTGTAGATGGCCTGTGTGTCGTTCCAGGTATCGGGTCTTGTCAGGTCCTGCGGATAGGAGTGATAGGCCACCCCCCACCGGTAGTCGCCCTCCGCGTTGCTGTAGTCCACCAGCCTTCCGAGCATGGTCTTCGAAGCGTAGCCTTCGCCCGGCTGTGACTGATGAGTCCAGGAATTGGTGAACGAGGCCAGCACCTGCACATTGGGGTCGTAGGAGCGTGCAATGTTGTAGCACAGCCTCATGGACTTGACATACGTGTCCAGGTACACGAGCACAGGCATGTCCCTGCCCATGTTTGTCCACTCCATTCCCGCATCCACCTCATTGTGCACAATCAGGTGGTGGATGCGCCCGAACATGCCGTCAGGCCTTGTATAGCGGCTCATCAGGAAATCCATGGCAGCGGCATAAAGCCGTGTGCTTTCGGCAGTTGTCATGTTGGGCATGGAGTAGAAGCCTCCCGTGCACTGCGGATGCCTGAACAACGGTGTGAGCGAGGCATCGCTGGCCGTAGGGCTGACCAGGATGATGGCTGCCACCACGATGCTGCGCCGCTGACAGCTGCGCAAGGTCTGGTCAAGCCCGCTGACATAGCCGGAGTCGAAGTAATAGGTCTTGCCCTCATATTCGTGGCTCAGCCTGTTGTTGCCGCCAGTGGAGTAGGTAAATGACGTAAGCGGAACGTTCACCGTGACACTGCCTATGCCCAGGTCGTCCAGGTCGCTCTCCACCTGGTTGATGAAGAAGCCGCCAAGCCCCTTCTTGTGGGCAGGCACCTGTTCCGGCAGACTGCTGCGCGGATGGATCTCATCGGCATAATGTGCATGGGAAACCAGCCTGTCCTCCGTTTCCGACACCTTCTCTGCAATGGCCCACCGCGAAAGCAAGCGGTCATAGCCCACCCCGCCTGTCTGCGTATGCCGTTCAAACGTTACCGAGAAATGGCCTCCGGACAACGGCGTGCGGTTGGGAAAACGCTTCTGTTCGGTAACATCCTCATACGGGGTGACCTCGCAAAGCACGTAGGAACCACCCGCCGGGCACTCGCCCTCCACGCTCACCTGGTCTGCACCCACCTGCACCCTCTGCACCACCGCCCCGTAGGATGCAGAAAGATAGGCCTCCAGGTTCCTGCTGAAGCCGGACAGCCGTTCCTCCTCGGCCCTGCGCTCCTCTTCCTCGGCCCGTTCGGTCTCGTTCATGCCCCGGAAATATATTTTCCTGATGCTGAACGTCACATCCTTGTCCGTACCGAAATCGAACCGCAGACGGTGGCCGCTGCGCCCCCAGCTGAAAGCCTTGCGCTGAGCGGACAGATTGATGGAATAGGTGGTCCACGAATCCCTTGCCGGAACCGGTGCCGTCTTGAGCGACCGCTCCTCGGTCACAGGGTCGCAGAAAAAGAACTGCAACAGGCTGAGTTCGGCAGAAGACCTGTATTCAAAGGTGAGCACAGTGGAATCCTCCGGAATATCCGATGCGAGCCGATGTGTATAGGCATAAGGGTCTTCGCCCAGTGTGCGGAAGGTATAGGCATTGCCGCCCTCTGCAGTGCCCGTGACCTGGTTGGCGCCGGAAGCCAGGTCAAACTGGATGTAGCTCACGGCAGGTTCATGCACCGAAGGCTTGGGAGCAGGTTCACCCTCCTCCTCAGAAGAGGAACAGGCAACGATACACGCAAACATGAATAAGGTCAATAAATGTGTTCTCATAATCATTAAATTTAGATGTAAATGTGTTTTTGCAATATCTCACGGTATCTGTGTATGCAAAATTATGAAAAAAACACGGATTCCTCACCGCCAGAGCAGGAAAAAATGCCGTTTACCCTGAAGAAAACCGGAAAAGGCTAACTGTAAAGTCCGGAAAAGCGAAGAAAAAGGTTTTCAGGGCTTAACTGCAATCTCCAGTTCACGGCGTGAACACTATAGTTCACAGTGTGAACACTATATTTCACGGCGTGAACTATAGTGTTCACGCCGTGAACTGCAGATTACACTTCACTTCTACAGGATTCTGACTTTGCTTTTCCGGACTTAACGGTTCAGTATTCCGGACTTTACGGTCCGCCTCAAGGAAACCTCCACAGGCGTTCCGGGACACAGCCGGCAAAAAAAGACAGAAGTGGCCGGAATGGCATCGTTTCGCAGGAAAAACCGCAACGTCCGAGAAATTTCCCGACAAAAAACTTGCAATTGCTTTTTTTTGCCTAAATTTGTCTCGCTTTTATTCACTTTACCTAAATCAACAACCTTATGACCGAAAACAAAATCAAAGAAAAAGTGGCCAATGCCCAAAAGGCACTGGACGAGGATTCAGCGTTCGACCGGAAACGACGGATTATCGGAGCCATCTGCGGCCCCATCTGCGCCATTCTCGTGTGGTTCACCCCCATCGCCGACCTCTCTCCCGAGGCCCACAAGCTGCTGGCCATCATGACGCTCGTGGCCTTGTGGTGGATTACGGAACCCATCCCCATTCCCGTGACCTCACTTGTAGGACCCACGCTCTGTGTCATTCTCGGTGTAGTGAAAATGAAAGACGCCTTCGCAGCCTTCTCCAACCCCATGATATTCCTCTTCATGGGCGGATTCATCATAGCCAAGGCCATGATGGTGAACGGCCTGGACAAGCGCATAGCCTATGGCATCATGTCGATGAAATGGGTAGGCGACAGCCCACGGCGCATATTCCTGGCCATAGGACTGGCCTGCATGCTCTGCTCCGGATGGATCAGCAACACGGCCACCGCCGCAATGATGTTCCCCATTGCGCTCGGGCTGCTCGAAGCCATAAAGGAAATGATGGCCGCCAACGGAAAGGTCATAGACCTGCGCACCTATAAATATGCCACCGGACTCATGCTCATGACTGCCTACGCCTGCTCCATAGGCGGCGTGCTCACACCCATCGGCACACCTCCGAACATCATCATGCTGGGCTTCCTCAACGAGATGTGCGACATACACGTTTCCTTCTTCGACTGGATGGTGTGGGGATTCGTGGCCATGGTGTGCTACTTTGTCATCGCCTACATCGTGCTCAGCCGCATGTTCCCCTCCGATGTTGACCATATTGAAGGCGCACAGCAGCTCATCGGCAAGAAGGTGAAGGAACTGGGCCACTGGACAAGGGCGCAGAAGAACACGCTCTTCGCCTTCATCGTGGCCGTAGCGCTGTGGGTCACTCCCGGTGTGCTCAGCATGGCATGCGGAACGGAAAGCACCGTGCTGAAGGAATACAACCGCCTGTTCCCCGAAGCCGTGGTGGCCATGATCGGCGCACTGCTGCTCTTCTTCCTGCCTGTTGACCGCAAATGGACACAGATGACCCTGAGCTGGAAAGATGCTGTAGAAGGCGTGGAATGGGGCACACTGCTGCTCTTCGGAGGCGGACTGGCCATGGGAGGCATGATGTACTCCACCGGCCTCTCCGGATGGATAGGAACCCAGATCATCGGCATGATGGGCGGCGAGCCCTCACAGCTGCTGCTCGTGGCCGTGTTCTGCGTCATGTCGCTGCTGCTCTCGGAACTTACCTCGCACACGGCAGCCACCAACATGATTGGCCCGTTGGCCATCGGTGCCGCGCTGTCAGCCGGGTTCAGTCCCGTCCCGGTGGCCGTGGGAGTGGCGCTCTCTGCATCGCTCGGCTTCATGCTGCCCGTCAGCACACCGCCTAATGCCATCGTCTATGCCAGCGGATACATCCCCATAACAAAGATGATCAAGACAGGTGTTTACATTGATGTCATAGGCATAGCCATCGTCACTATCCCGATAGTGCTCTATCTGGTGGGAATGGTTATCTGATTCCTGAAACATACGCAAACAGGAAAGAGGCTGTGCCGTAAAACCCAATCACGACACAGCCTCTTTTCTATATGCCCGGCAAGGCATCCGCCCGTCAGCCGCTACCTTTCCTTTTCCTCTGTTCCGAACACCCTTTTCACCGCCTCCAGATAACCGTAACCATACACGTTGTCAGGCTGCAGATAACTGGTCTCAGTCCACTCGTTCCAGCTGTTGATGGTAATGAGCGGCGGCTGCTCCGGATGCCGGTCGGCATATTCCCTGGCCATGCGCAGGGCATGCTCGAAGTTCTCCGGCGTATTGTTTTTCGTCACTGCACTTTTTGCCGTGCGCGGACTGTTGTCCCACCCTATGCTTACATGCGGATAATAGGGAATGGTAAAAGTGGAGTCAATATGGTTCCACTCCTTCACAGCACGCTCCACGATATTGTTGTAGTCATCATCCATCCACAGATAGTGGCAGAACTGATAATGCGTGGAACTGTTGAACCCCAGCCGCGTAACGAAGTCATTGCCCGGCTCAAAGGACCTGCCGGCATCCAGCCCACTGTAGTTCAGGTTGATGGCCCACATGGTGAGCTGCAGCTCCAGGTCGGGAAATCCCGCCTTCTTCACTTCCTTCCTGAACCATTTGAGCGCGTCAATGGTCTGCTCCACTCCACCCAGACCGCTGATGAGGTTCTGCACGTCGTAGATCATGAACACCGGCTTCCCGTCAATCTTGTAGTATTCCGGCTGGCTGAAGAACAGGCTGATATTCCTGCGGCATATCTTCTCGAACTCCTCCCTGCTCACCTTTCCCTGCCAGATGACGTTGTCCTCGCTGACACCAGCCAGACGCGTATCCCAAAGATTCAGCACATCGTGGTTCGCCCACATCAGATAGAACTTCATCTTGCTGCGGTTGCGTGCCTTGAGAAATCCGTTCTGCAGGGTCGTCTCCATGAACGGACGGCCATCATACCAATACCAGTCGAAAATGAACACGTTCACGCCGTGCCGTGTGGCCTGGTCTATCTCCATCTCCATTACTGCAGGGTCGGCCTCGTTGACAAATCCCCACAGCGGCTTCCTGTTCCAGTAGTGTCCGGGATTGCGCTGCTGCATGGTCATCACCGTTTCCCACTCTCCCATTCCGGTAGGCCAGAACGGTCTGAGCCGGGGATCATCACTGCAATAGGCGGGATAAAGGAATGCCGCCACGTCATAATGGCTCTGCTGTGCCCGGGCCATTGCTGCCGTGAGCACAAGCAGGAGCAAAAGGATTTTCTTCATCATGTGTGTGTTTTTTTATGTGTTTCGGTTTAGTCGCTAATAGGTAAATGTGCTGCCCCCGAGGAATTCACGCAAGAGCGATGTCGGCGGCAACTTGTCATAGTCAACCGGCAGGAAATACCTGAGGAATTTCCGCAGCCTGTACGCCTCAGCATACTCCTCACAGTTCTCAGGCACCTGCTCAAGCAATGGCTCTGCCTGTTTCTTGATGACTGCCAATTCATAGATCATGGCCGAATTGAACATGACATCCGCATTTTCCTGATACGGGAAAATCCATTTGTTCTCACCGGCTCTGACACTTGGCCAGCGATGAATGGTATCGCGTGCAGAACAGCCCCGGTACTTGTAGTCGCGGATGATGCGCCGGAGCAGGCGGTTGTCGGTTGTAGGAATATAGTTGTGCGTATCGAGCAGAATAGTGGTAAGGGCAGAGGCATAGACACGGAATTTCTGCTCTTCCGGAATCCTGGCAGTCAGTTCAGGATTCAGTGCATGAATACCCTCTACAACAAGCACATCGTTGGCCTCCATCTTCAGCCTGCGTCCACTCATCTCGCTTTTACCGGTCTGGAAGTTATAGCGTGGCAATTCCACTTCCTCACCTCTGAACAGTGCCGCCAGCTGCTGGTTGAGCAGAGGGATATTGAGTGCATGGATACTCTCGAAGTCATAGTCACCCGTTGCATCACGCGGTGTCTTGTCCCTGTCAACGAAATAGTCATCAAGCGAAACGGGTATAGGTCTTATTCCATTGGTGAGCAGCTGTATGGACAGACGCTTGCAGGTTGTGGTCTTACCGCTTGAGGAAGGCCCGGCAATGAGCACCATCTTCACATCCTTGCGCTCGGCAATAAGGTCGGCAATATGAGCGATTTTCTTCTCCTGCAAGGCTTCCGACACATTGATGATACTGTTGGCAAGCCCTTTCTTCACGGCATCATTGAACGCGCCAGCCGTTCCTATACCCAGTATGTTCTGCCAACGATGGTGCTCACAGAATATCTCAAACATCTTGTCCTGTCTGATCAGCTCACCCAGACGTGAAGGGTCTTCCATCGAGGGTATGCGCAGCAACGCCCCGTCATAATACTTCACCAGGTCGAAAAGATACAGTTTGGAAGTGTTGGTGAGCATGGTGCCGTAGAAATAGTCCACGTATCCGTCTATCTCATAATAGGTAGTATAAAGATTGCCTACAGTCTCAAGCAATGTGACCTTGGAATGCGTGCCCAGTTCCCGGAACATCCTGACAGCCTCTTCAGTGGGCGCCTCATGGCGACGTACCGGATAAGCCGCGTCAATTATCTGCTGCATACGCCGACGCAGGCTGTCCACATCCTGTTCCGTCACTTCATGCCCTATCTGCAAGTCACAGTAATAGCCATTGCTCACCGGAATGTCTATCACCACACTGCCGGAAGGATAAAGGTCATGGACAGCCTTGCAGAGCACAAAGAACAACGTGCGTGTATAAGCACGATGACCGGAAGACGACCTTAAGTCAAGGAATTCCACGTCCTTATTGTGGTAAAGCCTGTAGTGTAGCCCTTCCACCTTGTTGTTCACCTTGGCACTCACCGGTCCGTAGGCCATATCAAGTCCCATTCCACGATATACTTCCGAAAGCGTACTTCCTGCAATCACGCTTTTTGTCTGCATATTGTTCCTGCAACGAATCTGAACTGTATGTTCCATAATACTTCTCCTTTTTCTTTTGAATGATTCTATATTATGTAAAGAGCGAAAAATTGCCTAAAGATACGGCTTTTTGCGAAAGTCGGCAAAGGCTTTCACCAAAATTAACTCAAAAGCAGGACAAAGAGAACAAAAGAATATACATAAAGGCGAAGTGCCTGGAAAACAAGGCCTTCCATACACTTCGCCTCGGTCATGATGATATCAGGCATGCCTGGACTGCTATCGGGTTCTCACCTGAGATAGTCTGAAAAGTCTGTCAACCGCATGTCACCTGTTTTCAGGAACGTGTCATGGAAAGCCAGAGCTGCCCTCATGGACTGTGGCTCATGGCCTTTTCCGGCTATGCGCAGATATTCCCTGAGCAACGGCCGGTAGTCGGGGTGCGCACAGTGCTCTATCATTTCCTCAGCCCGCCTCAAAGGCCCTTTTCCACGCAGGTCAGCCACACCCTGTTCTGTCACAACCACATCTACATCGTGTTCTGTAGAATCCACATGGCTGCACATGGGCACCACCGTGCTGATTTTCCCGCCTTTCGTTACAGATGGCATGGTGAAGATGGATATGTATCCATTGCGTTCGTAGTCGCAAGAACCGCCAATTCCGTTCATCAGGTCCGACCCGCACACATGGCTGGAGTTCTCGTTTCCGTAAAGGTCGCATTCCAGCGCAGTATTTATGGCGATGACCCCAAGTCTGCGTATGATTTCCGGCGAATTGGCTATTTCGCTTTGTCTGATGGTAAGATGCCTGGAGAAGTGGTCTATGTTGTCGTACACCATATTCAGCGCCTCATTGGTCACAGTCATTGCCGTTGCTGAAGCATCGATGATTTTTCCCTCGAGCATCATGTTAACGGCGGCATCCTGCACCACTTCTGAATAGACGTTGAACCTTGGTATGCGCTTGTCGTGACCTAAAGCCTGCAGCACAGCGTTTCCCGTTGCACCTACACCGCTCTGCAGAGGCAGGAACTGTGGTGGGATATGTCCGAGCTTCATGTCATTGACCAGGAACTCCGCCACGTTAAGCCCCATCTGTGTAGTCACGGGAGTGAGTTCCTTGAAAGCACGCGCTTCTTCGGGTATGCAGCTTTCTATAACACCTACAATCTTGTGTGGATCAATGGAAACATAGTCTGTCCCTACACGGTCGTATGCCCCCATGATGGGTATAGGTGCCCTGCCGAATCCGCATTCTGCCGGCTCGAATGTGTCGTGCAGGAATCTCGATACCGGTCTGTGGAATGTATTCAGTTCTATGATTACGTGCCTGGCAAGCCGTGCTATTGTCGTGACGATACCTCCGGCCGATGTGAGAAACGCCTTGCATTCCGTCTCGCCTTCTTCCATGCCCGACACCTCAATGACGGCCCAGTCCACCTCACCATAGAAACCATGACGCAACCGTTCTGCCATGTGTCCCAGGTGCATGTCCTCGTAGTCGACTTCACCGAGGTTAGTGTGTGTGCGGAAATCCTTGTTTGTGGAAAACGGTGCACGGAACTTGATGGCGTGCGCATTGGCCATATCGCCCTCCACGCTCTGACACGACGATGCACCGGTAAGTATGCCCACCTGAAAAGGTTTGCCCTGTGCATGCTCGCGTTCAGCCCGTTTGGACAGTTCCCTGAAAATGGCTTTAGGATTGCCATTGGGTGTGAATCCACTTAAGGCCAGCATGTCGCCATCGGCTATCATCATAGCCGCTTCATAGGCGGAAATTCTTCTGTATGCCATAGAGAAAAAGGAATGTTTTTATGAAAAAAAGCGTTTGCGAAGAAATCAGAGCCTGGAAAGGAACTTTACCCTATCTACTATGTATCTGGTGTGTTCACCCTCACCGATGAGCTTGTCACCCTGTCTGGCCTCTACCCTGAAGCTGAGCCTTCTTCCCTCGGCCTTCACCAGGATAGCTGTGGCGCATACTGTTTCACCGGGTGCAGTAGGAGCCAGGTGTGAGGATGCTATATGTGCGCCCACTGTCGTCTGCCCTTCCTCCAGAAAAGGTGCCACGCATTTCATGGCTGAATTTTCCATGAGTGCGACCATGGCCGGTGTAGCCAGTACGCTCATGTCGCCCGATCCCATTTCCGCTGCCGTATGGACGGCTTCCACGGTGAGTGTACTGGTATGAGAGATTCCTTCTGTCAGCATTGTCTGTCTTATAATTCTCTGGTTATCATATCATTCTGCAACAGGTCCACTGTCCGTGTCCGGAACTGTCCGTCTGTTCCGGTTTTCCGCCTGCCTGTGCAAAGATAACCAATTCACTTAAAATGCGGAAAATTATGTTAATTATTTTCCGCATTTCAAGCAATAAAAGCCCTGCACCGTGTCATGCGGTGAGGGCTTTGGTCAAGATATGTGCAAGTCCGGGCCTATTGTCCCGGCATTGCGCATCTCCGTGTCAGATGTTGTTGCGGCGGTCGCAATAAGGCAGTTTGTAAGGGCGGCGGTATTCATACCAGTAGAGCCTGTGGTGTGCGGCTTCCTTGTCACCCTCGAAACTGAGCAGTGCCGGATTCCATTTCACCGGTCTGCCCAGTTCACGCGCTATGTTGAAGAGACAGCAGAGCGTATTGGTGCTGCATCCGTATTCCACGGGCGAATTGGGGTCGCGGTGTGCCCTGATGGCATCTATGAAGTTCTGCATGTGGGGTGAACTGACCTCGTATTGGCCCTTCTCCACCTTCTCTTCCTGTTTCTTGAGCAGTTTGGAGTCCGAACACTCTATATATCCGCGCGACACCTTGAGCCAACCCTTGTCGCCAATGAACTTGATGCCCTGCCAGTCGGGCTTGGCCTCATCGAATGGCTGCTCGGTCATCACGATGCCGTTGGCATACTTCATCGTGGCATATTCCACACCGTTATAGCCCTTGGGTATGAATTCCACCGGTCCCAGCCCGTCCATACCAATGGCAGCCTGTGCTATATCATACATGTGTGCGCCCCAGTCAGCCGGGAATCCGTTGCCCGTTTCCTGATACCATCGCCATGCTCCCCACAGCTGCTCGTTCTGTTCGGGGTCAAGCGAGACGGGCGGACAAAGGTCAGGATGGTAATGCACCTTAGGGTCGTTGAGCGGACCGAGCCACTGGTTGAAGTTCAGGTTGGCCGGTACAGGCATCTCGGGCAGGTCGAGAGGCTTTGGAGGGTCGCCCACACGCACGTGTATCTCGTCAATATGTCCTATGGCTCCCGAACGCACCAGTTCTATGGCCTGTTGGAACTCCTTGCTGGAACGCTGCTGGCTGCCCATCTGGAATATGCGGTGATGGGTGCGCACGGCAGTCTGCACGGCCAGTCCCTCGGTAATGGTGTATGCAAGCGGTTTCTGGCAATAGACATCCTTTCCCGCCTCGCAGGAATGAATGGCCACCAAGGCATGCCAGTGGTCGGGAGTGGCTATCTCTATGGCATCTATGTCCTTGCGCTCGAGCAGGTCCTCATAGAATTCGTACATGTCGCAACGCTCGTTCTGGCGGGTATCCCTCTGCCAGGCAGCCACACGGCGGCGGAAGCGCTCGCGCTTGATGGAGTCCACGTCGCAACAGGCAGCCACCTGCACGCCGGGGCACGAGGAGAAGCTGTAGAAGTCGCTCAAGCCCTGCTGACCCAATCCCACGAAACCGAGCACTATACGGTCGCTGGGCGGGATGCGCACGCCATTGACCACCCAACTGGGCAGTATGGTCAGACTGGTGAGACCCAAAGCCGACAGGCTGAGGAAATCCCTTCTCGACATCTTGCCTTTCCTGTTTTCGGCAGCCCTTTCGCCGCTCTCCCGGGAAAGGTCCTTCTTTGATGTGTTTTCTTTCATTTTGTCAGAAGATTGATTAACGGTATGTAATATAAGAAATGTAGTAATCCGGGTACTCGATTTTCAGTTACAGACAATCATGGCATGCGGTCTGCCACGTCACCACAAATTTAGGCATTATCTGCGGTTGACAGAGCAACCCTTGTTCCTTTTTACACATATTTAACAATAGGACAGCCATTCAAAACCCGTTGATTTCTTGTGGCTTACGCCAATTTTAAGTATTTTTGCACCGATAAACACACAAAAAAATCAGTTTCTATCATGACAAAGATTTCAAGACGCAGTTTCGTCAAGATAGGACTGGCTACCATGGCAAGCACAGTCCTGACTGACAAGATCCATGCCGCCACTGCACTCTGTCAGTGGAAAGGCAGCAAGAGCGGATTCACTATGTGGCAGCTCAACACACAGTGCAACCAGATCGGCAACACCTATGTCTTCCTGACCGACAAGGGAAAGGTCATCGTCATGGACGGAGGATGGGAAGCCGACGAAAACTATCTGCGGGGATTCCTCTCACTGCTCGGCGGCGAGGTGGACACATGGTTCGTGTCGCATCCGCATTCCGACCACATCACGTCGCTGGTGAACATTCTCAAGGAACCGAGGGGCATCAAGGTGAAACGCATCATCCACTCGCGATTCTCCGAGAAGCTGCTCAACGGCGAAGAACCCTACAAGGGAACCGCAGTGGAACTCTACAAACTGCTGGACACCCGCAACGACTTCAAGGTCATCGACCTGCACGAACCAGGCTACGAAGAGAAAATCGACGGGCTGAACTTCCGCATTCTCAGCGTGACCAACGAGGAATTCTGCACCAACAATGTCTATAACAACTCCTCCATGATCATACGCGTGTGGGACAAGAAGAAGAGCATCGTGTTCCTTGGCGATGCCGGAGTGGAATGCGGCGAAAAGGTGCTCAAGGGGCCGTTCCGAAAAGACCTCGACTGCGACTACATGCAGATGGCCCACCACGGACAGCAGGGATGCAACGAGGAGTTCTACCGCACCGTGAACTTCAAGGCATGCCTGTGGAGCACACCGAAATGGGTGTGGGAAAACGATTTCGGACAAGGGCCGGGATCGGGCACGCTGAAAACAGCTGACACAAGACGCTGGATGGACGAGAAAGGTATCAAAGAGCACCACATTTCCTGGCAAGGACTCTGGAAACTGGACTGATGCCGCACATCCGGACGACAGGAAATATCAACAGAAACAAGTGTCGGGAAAATCACTCCTCTCCCGGCACTCTTTTTTTGCGCCCCCGTTATAGCGGGAAAAGGCAGAACCGCAACGCGGTTCCTCTCCATAGTAACCCCACATTGCGACGGCAAAGCCGGACTATGTGGGGAAGAGGAACGAGAGAGACTTATCAACCGCAGCACGGTTACACTCGTTCAAGGAAGGAAAGCTCACGCCAAGGGTCACCCTAAAGCTCACCATAACCCTCCCAATGGGGGAGAACGATTACCTTTCGGGAGTCTGTTAGAAGTCAGCCAGCTTCCGGAAATGACCTGTCCCTCTGTATATACCACCATCTTGTCGTCCGCCTGTGGGTCTTCCCCTTATGCAGGACCGTCTATGCGCAGCCACTGGGGGTGTGGGCGTCTCGCCCGCACTTCCCGCACCGTCCCGCAACAAAGCATCATGGTGGCATTGACCGGGCTGTCTGGCAATGTGCGGGCGAGACGCCCACACCCCCAGTGGCATTCCCGACAGTTTCCTGCTTCCGGGAGCAGAATTGACGCAAAAATCAAAGTGTCAGTTTTTTAACACTTTTGCTTACACTTTGATTTTTCGAAGTCTTGTAAAATTGGCTGTTTTTAGGCGATTTTCATGTTAATAAGTGTAAAATGACAGTTTTTTGGGCTCAGTAGCTATTTAGTGTGGGTAGGCGTAAAGTTTAGCAATGCGAAAGAGG
>JBJEHA010000018.1:0-19618 GCA_051875605.1 Prevotella sp.
CCACTGAAAATCAAAGTGTAAGCAAAACCGTTAAAATTCTGACACTTTGATTTTTGTATCGATTCAGCTCCCGGAAGCAGGAAACTGTCGGGAATGCCACTGGGGGTGTGGGCGTCCCGCCCGCACATTGCCAGACAGTCCGGTCAATGTCACCATGATGCTTTGTTGCGGGACAGTGCAGGAAGTGCGGGCGAGACGCCCACACCCCCAGAGGCTGCGCCAGGACGATACACCCTTCGCGTGAACTTTCCTTCCTTGAACGAGTGTGACCGCTCCGCGGTTGATGATTGGTTCATTTCGGCTCCGGACACCCGGCAAACGCACTGCCGGGGAAAGAAAATCACGAAAAACGGCATATTTGGAAAAAAAGTGGACAGGCAGACACAGCGGTTTCGGCTTAAAATATTAACTTTGCAAATAAAACGAACAAAACAGCTACGATATGAACAGCAAGGAAACAATGAACCGGGCGGCAGACAACATCAGGATCCTCGCCGCATCAATGGTGGAGAAAGCCAAGTCAGGCCACCCCGGCGGCGCAATGGGCGGTGCCGACTTCATCAATGTGCTTTTTTCCGAATTCTTGGTATATGACCCCGCAAGGCCTGCCTGGGAAGGTCGCGACCGGTTCTATCTGGATCCGGGCCACATGTCGCCCATGCTCTATTCGGCACTCGCCCTGCAAGGCAGGTTCAGCATAGACGAGCTGAAGTCGTTCCGCCAATGGCAGTCGCCCACACCGGGACATCCCGAACGCGACATCGAGCACGGCATAGAGAACACCTCCGGCCCGCTGGGACAAGGACACACTTTTGCCGTGGGTGCAGCCATTGCCGAGAAATTCCTGCGTGCACGGCTGGGGGAAACCATGATGCAGCACAAGATATACGCCTACATCTCTGACGGCGGCATACAGGAGGAAATCTCCCAAGGCGCAGGGCGCATTGCCGGTGTGCTGCGGCTGGACAACCTCATCATGTTCTACGATGCCAACGACATACAGCTCTCCACGGAATGCGGCGTGGTGATGAGCGAAGACACCGCAATGAAATACCGCGCATGGGGATGGAACGTGATGCAGATAGACGGCAACGACCCCGATGCCATACGGGAGGCACTCATAGCCGCACAGCATCCCAACGGCAAGCCCACACTCATCATAGGCAAGACGGTCATGGGCAAAGGCGCACGCAAGGACGACGGGTCGAGCTATGAACACAACGTGAAGACACACGGTGCACCGCTCGGCGGCGATGCCTATCTGAACACCATCAGGAACCTGGGCGGCGACCCTGCTGACCCGTTCAGGGTGTTCGACGAGGTGGCTGCTCTCTATAGCCAGCGGCGCACAGAACTGGAAGCCATCGTGGCCGGACGGCACAAGGCCGAAGACGAATGGGCAGCCGCACACCCGGAACTGGCAGCAGAAATGAAGCGGTGGTTCTCGGAAGACGCACCCGTGATAGACTGGAGCCAGCTCACCCAGAAACGCGACGTGGCCACAAGAGTGGCATCATCGGCCTGCCTGTCGGTACTGGCCGGACAGGTGCCCAATATGGTATGCTCCTCTGCCGACCTCAGCAACTCCGACAAGACCGACGGCTTCCTGAAGAAAACCCATGACCTGAGTGCCGATGACTTCAGCGGTGCCTTCTTCCAGGCCGGTGTGAGCGAACTGACCATGGCATGCGTGTGCATGGGCATGTACCTGCACGGCGGAGTGATTCCGGCTTGCGGAACATTCTTCGTGTTCTCCGACTACATGAAACCGGCCATACGCATGGCTGCACTCATGCGCATACCCATCAAGTTCATCTGGACGCACGATGCCTTCCGCGTAGGCGAAGACGGACCCACACACGAACCAGTGGAACAGGAAGCGCAGATCAGGCTCATGGAGAAACTCAAGAACCATAACGGAGACGATTCGGTCAGGGTGTTCAGACCGGCCGATGCCGACGAGACCACTGTGTGCTGGCAGATGGCCATGGAAAACATGGACACGCCAACAGCCCTTATTTTCTCACGGCAGAACGTGAACAGTCTGCCCGAAGGCACCTGTTACGAAAACGCCCGCCGTGGCGCATACATCGTGAACGGTTCAGACGAGGACTATGATGTCATACTGCTGGCCTCGGGCTCGGAAGTAGCGACACTCGTAGCCGGTGCAGAACTGCTCCGCAAGGACGGCATCAGGACACGTATCGTGAGCGTGCCTTCAGAAGGCCTGTTCCGACGCCAGCCACAGGACTATCAGGACAGCATACTGCCTCCCGGTGCCAAAATCTTCGGCCTTACGGCAGGACTGCCCGTGACACTCGAAGGACTGGTAGGACACAATGGAAAAGTTTACGGACTGGAGAGTTTCGGATTCTCGGCTCCATACAAGGTGCTGGACGAGAAACTGGGATTCACCCCGGAGAACGTCTATGCACAGGTCAAGACATTCCTCGCATAAACACCGTTTCACCCAAAGAGACAAGAACCTATGGACAAGAAAACGATAGGACTGGCAAGCGACCATGCCGGATATGCACTGAAACAGTTCGTGAAAGACTATCTGCAACGCCACGGATATGACTATAAGGATTACGGTACGCTGACCGAAGAAAGCTGTGACTACCCGGACTTCGCACATGCGCTGGCCAAAGGCGTGGAAGCCGGAGAAGTGTATCCGGGCATCGGCATCTGCGGAAGCGGCGAAGGGATATGCATGACACTCAACAAGCACCAGGGCATCAGGGCCGGACTGGCATGGAATAAGGAGATAGCCCATCTCATCCGACAGCACAATGATGCTAACGTACTGGTCATGCCCGGACGCTTCATAGACGAAGCCACTGCTGAAAAAATCATGGATGAGTTCTTCTCCACCCCATTTGAAGGCGGACGGCATCAACGCCGCGTAGAAAAGATTCCACTGACAGACTAACCTATTATAATGAAACGCTTATTCAACACACTGCTGCTTGCCGCATGTATGCTGCCAGCGGCGGCAGGGCATTTCATCACCGATGCCGGATACAGGCAAAGGGTTGATTCAGTGTTCAGGCAAAGGGCCGGAATCATCGGCAAACAGTTCTTTGACTTCAAGAACCTGAACGCAACGCAAGAGGAAACGGAAGCCCTGAAATTCCTTTATGCCTACATGGCACTGGCTGATATCACTGACTACCCCACCTCTTTTTATTTAGAACAGGTAAGAGGTGCGTTCAAGGCCAGGACAGAAACCAGCTGGGGCAAGAAAGTGCCGGAGTTGCTGTTCAGGCACTTCGTGCTGCCTGTACGCGTGAACAACGAAGCACTCGACTCCTCACGCACCGTCTTCTACCGGACACTCAAGGAACGCGTGCGAGGCATGGACATGTATGATGCCATACTTGAAGTGAACCACTGGTGCCACGAGCACGTGACCTACCAGCCTTCAGACGGACGAACTTCATCGCCACTGGCGACCATGAAGACAGCAACAGGCAGATGCGGGGAACAGAGTACCTTCACTGTAGCTGCCCTCCGGGCTGTGGGCATACCGGCAAGACAGGTATATACACCACGCTGGGCACACACCGATGACAACCACGCCTGGGTGGAAGCATGGGCAGACGGGACATGGTACTTCCTTGGAGCATGCGAACCTGAACCGGTACTTAACCTGGGATGGTTCAACGCACCCGCATCAAGAGCCATGCTTATGCACACCAGGGCTTTCGGCGACTATAACGGACCGGAAGAAGTGATGCTCCGTACATCGAACTTCACGGAAATCAACCTCATCGATAATTATGCCACCACGGCACGCGCTGACCTCAGCATTGTGGACAGCAACGGAAAGCCCGTAGATAACGCACGCGTGGATTTCAAGATCTACAACTACGCCGAGTTCTGTACTGTGGCGACAAAATACACAGATGCACAAGGACACACCTTCCTCACCTCCGGCATGGGAGACATGCTTGTATGGGCTTCAAAAGACGGATACTATAATTATGCAAAGCTGTCATTCGGCAAAGACAATCACATCACCATCCGGCTGGAACGGCAGAACAGCGTCCATCCACAAGCAGAAGCATTCGCTCTGGACACCCTTGACTTCGTGCCGCCACCGGAAAAGGTAAAACTGCCCGAAGTGAGCGAGGATATGCGTGAAGCAAACAGCAGAAGGCTGGCGTATGAGGATTCCATACGCAAGGCCTATACCGCCACATTCCTGAATGCAGAGACGGCACAGGCCATCTGTCCGGAAGCCGCAGAACTGCTCGTGAAGTCGAGAGGGAACAAACAGACCATCATGGACTTCCTCAACAGGCACAGTGACAGACAGCAGCGCGCTATAGACCTGCTGAGCACACTCAGCGACAAAGACCTCCGCGATATCACCACCGAGATACTGGAAGACAACCTCAACGCACCGAGCGACCAGCTGTCGCCACGCGTGGAGAACGAGATGATCATCGCACCGTTCAAGCAAGAACTGGCAAGGTATTTCGGAAAGAAAAACACAGACGCGTTCAGAAAAGACCCTTCCAGACTGGTAACATGGGTGAAGAAGAACATGAGAATCTATCCAGACAGCCGTGCCATACGCATTGCACAGACACCCATGGGAGCACTCAAGGCCAGAATGACAGACACACGGTCAAGGGATATCTTCTTTGTAGATGCTGCAAGAAGCCTGGGCATTGAAGCACGCAAAGATGCGGTCACGTCCAAGGTGCAGTACAGGATGAACGGAGAATGGATTGACGTGGACTTCAATGAAACAGTGCAGCAGACTACTCCCAAAGGCACACTCGTGCTCGACTATTCGCCCACAAAAGAGCTGGACAATCCGAAATACTACAGCCACTTCACCATCAGTCGGATAGTGAACGGTGTGACCCATCTGCTCAACTTTGAGGAAGGACAGGTGGACATGGGTGGTGGAACAAGCTGGGAAAGCACATTCAAGAACGGTACACAGCTCGATGCCGGTACCTACATGCTCACCACCGGAACAAGGTTGGCCAACGGCAGCGTGCTTGCAGCCAACAGACTGTTCTGCATCACTGAGGGACAAACGACAAAAGTTGATCTGGCCCTAAGGCACAGTGATACGGAAATCCAGGTCATCGGCTCTTTCGACAGTGAATCGACATTCACTTCCGGAGACAAGGATGTCAGCATCCTCTCGCAAACCGGTCGAGGCTATTTCATACTCGGGCTTATCGGTGTAGGCCAGGAACCGACCAACCATGCTCTGCATGACATAGAAAAGGTGAGCAAGGCACTGGAAAACTGGGGAAGGCCTCTGCTGCTGCTGTTCGAGAACGAAGCGGCGGCGGCAAAATTCGATGCCCACGAGTTCGCACATCTGCCATCCAATATCCACTTTGGCATTGACCGGGACGGAAGCATCCGGAAACAGATTGCGACACAGATGAAGCTGGACAATGCCGGTCTTTCACCCATCTTCATCATTGCAGACACGTTCAACAGAGTGGTGTTCGTCAAGCAAGGCTACACCATAGGACTGGGCGAACAACTGCAGAAAGTCATCGGCAAACTATGAACTGCAAATAAAAAGAGTGTGTCTGTCTCTCAGTCATTCCGTTAAAGACAGACTGCTCAGAAAAGAACTCCCCATACGCAAAGAGACCCTGGCAGCCACCATGGCTGTCAGGGTCTCTTTGTGTAGTATGGTGTGTGCAGAAGTGAACCGGCACATCCTGTCAGTCCTGTCTGTAGCGTGGCAGATGGAATGTATAGGAATTGTCGAACACCTGGTTCACCCGGTTGATTTCCAGGAATGTCGTTCCACCGTCTTCACCGAAGCTCCCACTCAAATAGGCTATTTTGTCCTCCGGCTCAATGTAGCCCTTCTGTCTCAGCATGCGCAAGGCTGCCGTGAAGATATATTCCGGCTTGTTGTGCTCTTTCTGATAGATAGGTATCACGCCATAGCTGAGATTCAGCCACCGTTGTGTCTTCTCCCGGTAACAGATGGCCAGCACCGGCGTAGGTCCACGGAAAGCGGCCAGATGCCTCACCGTTTCACCCGTTTCACTATCGGCTATGATTCCCGCCACACCGAGTTTCCTTGTTGCCTCTATGGCAGCATGTGCAAGGAACTCCTTCTGCGTGCAGTCATCGTTCATGGGAATCTCCCGTTCCTCTATTCTCATGCGGTCATGTTCGGCCTGTTCCGCAATAGCCGCCATGGTCTTCACCGCCTCCAGCGGATATTTTCCACTGGCCGTCTCACCGCTGAGCATCAGCGCATCAGTATTGGAATAGATGGCATTGGCTATATCCGTGACCTCTGCACGCGTAGGCCTGGGATTGCTGATCATGGTATGGAGCATCTGTGTGGCCACGATGACCGGCTTCTTCTTCATGACGCATTTCCTGATAATCTGCCGCTGGATGCCCGGTATGCGCTCTATGGGAACCTCAATGCCCAGGTCGCCACGCGCCACCATGATGCCATAAGACGCATCAATGATCTGGTCTATGTTGTCAACGCCCTCCTGGTTCTCTATCTTGGAAATAATCTTGATGTCGCTATCGTGCTTGTCTAGGATTTCCTGAATGGCTCTGACATCATCGGCAGAACGCACAAACGAATGGGCTATGAAATCAATGTCAAGTTCTATGGCCAGCAGGATGTTCTGATAGTCCTTCTCGGTCAGGGCTGGCAAGGCTATGTGCACTCCAGGCACATTCACACTCTTATGCGCCCCCAGCACGCCATCATTGCATACCTGTGCCACCAGCATGGGACCCGTATTCTCCAGAACCCGCACCTCAAGTTCACCGTCATCGAACAGCATGCTGTCGCCAGCCTTCACGTCGCGTGCAATGTCTGCATAACTGAGATTCACGATATCGTGAGTGGTCTTCATGCCAGGCCTGCCGAAAATCTTCACCACATCACCGGTCTTATAGGTGATCGGTTCATCTACATCGGTTGTCCTGACCTCCGGTCCCTTTGTATCCATCATCAGGGCGATATGGGATGACACGGCCCTCACATTTTCCACAATCCGTCGGATGCCGTCGGCCGTAGCATGTGCCGTGTTCATGCGCACGACATTCATGCCTGCAAAAAAGAGTTTCCGAATGAAATCCTGGTCACAACGCCTGTCACTGATGGAGGCAACAATCTTTGTCTGTTTCATAACTGTGCTCTGTATATTGCTGTTTTGCCGTGCAAAGTTAGGTAAATTCCGCATAAATACGGGATTCACGAAAGAAAAGTTGACGATGTCCCGCCCATAAGAGCCCCATGGCATCCCGAAGAGCGATGCAGGGATATGGCTTTCTGTCCTGGATGGCAGGACAGGAATGATGAGGGAGAAAGTCCGGAAAATGCTTTTTCCACCCTTCTGCCGATTGCCCTACAGTCTATTTTCTGGTAAGCGTTGTGACAGCCCCTTCCTCTATATACGTATAGCCGCTATACCATGCAGACCATCCGCTGAAAGTGATGGTGAAGGTTTCGTCGAATGTGCCCACGACAGGCTTGTCTTCATCACCGACATCGGCGAATACGTACCAGTCCCAAATAGATACAGGCTGTATGGTAAGCGTCCTGCTCTCCAGATCAACAGTTGCCGTGAAAGTCTCTCCCCCACCGAAAAGATTGCTTATAAGTACAGTCTGCTCATCGGTTCTGGTCAAGGTCACATCAGCCACGATATCATTGTCGCCACTGGATTCATGGAAAATATAATAGTCAAAGAACTGGCTATGTGCAGAGTATTCCCCGCACAGATCCTCCACCGTCATCTCATCCTGGGTATCGCCCCACACGAAATAATCGCTGTCCGACCCGACCAGGTTGCCATCAGCATCATAGACATAAGCCCAGAACCACAATTCTCCGGCAAGACGGGTACCGCTAAACGATGAATAGCCGTCTGCAGTATAAGCGGCCAGATAGGCACCGTTGCCTGTAGCCACATAACTATAGCCATTGTTCTCGCCATAGGCATTGAGGATATTGACCACTTCCTCCTCGCCAACAGAGAAGACGAGGTCGGCTCCCAGTGTTCCGTAGAAGGATTCCAGGCAATAGCTTCCATCGTCATAGGCCACCAGTTCCGGAGCATACACCTCGCCTGATGCCGAATAGTATGTACCCTGTACGCGCCACATCTCGGCCTTGGTGCGCCGGAAGGTCAGCGAAATGCTTTCCGAATCCGAGTATGCCTCATCCTCACTGACAGCCTTGATATACACCGTGTACTCTCCTACCGGCAAGTTGCTGATAACGAGCGTATTGGTTTCTGTAGTCCCGTTTACCTCACTTCCATCTACAGTATATTGATAAGCATAATAAGCCGCGTGTTCCACCGCAGGCCATGTGATGATGACCATACCATTGTCAACCACAGCTTCAGGAACCGGAGTGTCCAGCGGGAGAATCCTGTCTGTAGTGGCGGTGATTGTGGTCACCGGCGATGTGGTCATCGGTCCTGACACCGAGGCATACGCCCACACGCTGAGCGTATAGGTGGTATTGTCTTTCAGTCCAGTTGCAATCAGTGATGTAGCCGAAGTGATGTCTCCCAGGACAAGCTGTCCGTCGGCCTCGCGCAACTCGTAGGCATACTGCGTGGCACCCTTTACAGGATCCCAGCTGAAGGCCAGCGTGCTGACAGTCCTGGCACCTTCAGTAATGGAAATCGAAGGCAAGGGCGTTTTCTGGAGTTCATCGTCACTGCATGAGGCAAGCGTGAATGTAAAGAGTGCGATGAATGCACATAAGTCATATATTCTTCTTTTCATAATCTGTTCATTTAGAGCCACCTCTTTCTGGCGGAGTGGCTGCGGTGTGTCATATCAGCTGTTTTACTTCTCGTTTTCCTGCGTCCATGCGAAATCAATATAGTTATAGGCATCGGACGTTCCATCGCCATAGTCCGTGAAATATGTTCCGAAACGCCCTCCCCGCTTGTCGAGCGAGATATAGGAATAGTCTCCATATCCATAATATTCACGCATGATGCACAAGTAGAGTATGGTTGTATTGCCCACTGTCCATGACGGATAATCCTGCATTTCGGAATCCATGAAATAAAAAGCATTGGCATAGCCGTCATCATAGTCCTCATAATTGGAATAAGGCTCAATGCGGTCATATCCCTCATAAACCGATGTCCCGCCAGTGGTGAACACCATGTCAAGCCCTGAACCGACAAAATCAGCGAAACGGTAGCGGTTGATTGTGCCCAGCTGCTCAAGCTGCGTATTGAAGGTGTATTGTGTGCCCTGTACGGTCCATGTCATGGTGACCTCTGATGCATAGACATGCCACGATGCAGCCAGGACAAAACCCTTGTAGATGGATGAGCCGTCGAGCTGGGTATAATGATCCACGTATGCATCGTCTATGGCCAAAGTGAAACTATATTTACGCGAGATTTCCAGCTCACCGAAACTGACCGCAACGGTTGTCGTATGCTGCCCGGCTTCAAAACTGGCCACTGTGGGCAGCGTCAGCCCTTCATCGGCCGTCAGGCATTTCAATGGCACTTCCGCAGCCTGGGTGGCATCGAGACGCGAGAGGGTCAGTTCCACTGAAGTGGCTTCTCCCGGTTCGAATATGAACTCACTGCAGTTTGAGCTGTCGAAATATACGGTCATGCAGTTCTCCGGTGTAGCTGGCGATGGCTCGTAGCGGCAATCGCTTTTGTCATCGCAGGAAGATGCAAAGACAAGAACTAAAAGGAGTAACAGGATATTTTCGGGATATATCTTCATAATCTGATTCGTTAATAATAGTGACATGTTAATTACAATAAGGTGTGGGGTCCGGATTCATCTCAATACCTTGGTTGAAACTGCGTTCAGCCTCAGGGATGAAGAAATTGAGCCACGGAGCACAATAACCGTCTTTTGAGTTTATCTGATAGGCTTCAAGGTAATTGCTGCCCTCATACGTTCTGGTAATGCCCAGACGCAGACGCTTGAAATCATTGTAAAGGATGCCTTCGCCCCAGAATTCTATGTATTTCTGCACCATAAGTTCATAGACAAACGCCGTGGAATAGCTGGCATCACATACATACCTTCCTGTATCGCCCCATCGGTAGGCGTTCATGAATGACTCCAGTCCTGCGATTCCGGCCTCCAGCCCGTTGAGGTAATAGTCACATTCTATCTGGATGAAATACATTTCCTCTACCCTCATGAGCGGGATGTCACACAGCAGTCCTTTCTGGTCGTCAATGATATCACCACTTCCCGGCCGGTACTTGAGATTGGCGTAGGCGGGCAGACGGCTGAAGTTGGTGTTCTGAGCACGCGAGGCAACATTGTCATCAGCCAACAGGCTGTTGTATTTTTCAGGCACGTTCACAGCCTCTGCATCCTTGGGGTCAATCCATGTCGTCTTGCGCCAGTCGCCCTCCTGTATCTTGTCATAGTAACGCTTGCTTATACACCGGTAGGCATCACCGTAGGCAGGCATTCCCCAAGTCGGCTCCGATGCCGTCAGTCCCATAATCGTGCACCAGTAATCGGGAACCTGCTCTATCGCACTGAACCTCATGTCCCATACCCAAGCCTGGTTAGCCGTATTGAACCCTGTAGCAGAATCGTGCCATTGGCTTTCCGTAACAGGGCTGTATCCGGCACTGATGACTTTCTGCGCATAGGCAGAAGCCAAACGGTAGCAGTCTGAAGCCGTTGCGATGCCCAGTGCATGGAATCCGTCATCATCGCCTTCATGCTGCAATTGCAAAGCAAGGTCTTCCGGATTTTTCCTGAAACGTGTCGCCATATTCAGCCAGAAACGGGCCAGCATACCATTGACCACATCAATGTTCACCTCATTCTTCTGTCCACGAACAAAGTCCTTCAAGTCTTCCTCTGCCTTGGACAAGTCAGAATAAATAAACCTGTACATTTTATAGAACGGTGCCCTCGGATTGTTCTTGGCCTCGCTGTTCGTGGTCTTCTCCGTTACAATGGGTACGGTCAGACCCCACACGGCCTCGGCCTTTCCGTCCAGTTCGGCATTGCCGGTTCTGTAGAACTCGAACATCATGGACAAGTCCATATAACTTAACGCACGATAGACACGGGTCTTTCCAAGACTCTGCCTGATACTCGTACTGGCAGTCTGCTCATCCTGTGAAGCCAGAATGCGGTTGGCGTTGTTTATCAGACTGTAATAATAGTAATAAACAGGTGCCGTACTGGCAGTCAGGTCTGTGGCCTGTTCAAAGTAGAGCTGATAGTTCCAGCTTGTATCTGTAGTGGGAAAGCCATCGAGCAATGTCTCCCTGACATACATATAGCACGGATATCCCCAGTCCTGGGTGGCATACCATGTGCCTACATAAGAATAGCTGTCAGACGAAGTGTAATAGTTCTCGTATGAAATCATCTTGGAGTTCAGCCCGTTCACCAGCATGGCGAACGAAGATCCGGAGCCTTCAATCTGTTCCTTGGTAGCACTGTTGGTAGGTGTTTCCTCGTCTATGCAGCCATACAAAGTCAAGACTGCCGCCAAAGGCCAGAGATAAAATATGGTATCTGCTAGTTTCTTCATCATCTTTTTTCCTCCATAATTAGAATTGAACACTGATTCCGCCCGTTATTGTTCGGGCTGGTGCATATTTTGTATTTGTCACTGAGCCATAGGAACTGATGCGCGGATCCAATCCCTTGCGCTTGCTCCAGTAGGTAAGGTTTTCTCCCGATACAGAAAGACGGACACTCGAAACACCCAAAGACTTCATCCAGGTTTTGGGCAATGTGTACCCTAAGGAGACATTCTGCAGACTGATCCAGCTGCCGTCTATCAGGAAACGGTCGGAAGTGTAGGCCGAATAATTGTCGCCATACTGCAACCGGGGAATGTTCGAATCCTTATTCTCGGCCGACCACGCATTCAGCATGTCCTTGTGCAGTGCCAGACCTGTACGGCCTGCCGTTGGGACAGCCATAAGTGAACGGTATCCCCAGTCCATGACCTTTCCACCTACAGAATAGGCAAACGACACGCTGAAATCGACCCCGTATGCAGTCACGGATGTATTGAAACCTCCATAGAAATCCGGCAAGGCTGTTCCACAGTCAAAATAATCCTCATCCCTCGTGATTTCCGTAGGATTCGTTGTCGTCACCAGATTCCCTTCAGCATCATGCTTGTACCACATGGACAATCCTTCTTCTGAAACGCCCGCATATTTAAGCAGTCTCCATGTGTACATTGGCAATCCTTCACCGTAGTAATAACTACCGCTCGTGTAACCGGCATGGCCATTGAGCGTATTGTATTTGTTGTCGGCGTTCAGCGAGAGTATCTTGTTCCTGTAGGCCGTGAGGTTTGCCCCAACAGTCCATTTGATATGATTCCCCACGACCGGATCGCCTTCCACCTCAATCTCCACACCCTTATTGGCCATGTCGCCTACATTCGACGAATATCCTGCATAGCCCTGTGACAGCGGCACTTTGACCGAACAAAGCATGTCTGTTGTCTTCCGGTAGAAATACTCAAGCCCTCCACGCAACCTGTTGCCTACGAGGCTGAACTCTATGCCCAGGTTGATATTGGTAACGGTCTCCCAGGTAATATTCTCGTTGCCGACATTCTTGAGGGTCAAGCCAATATCATTTCCTTCACCTTTATTGATTGTGTATGTATCGGTATAAAGGAAGTCGGCAATATTGTCATTTCCGTTTTGCCCGAACGAAGCCTTCAGCTTCAGCATATCAATCCATTTATATGGCTTCATCCATTCTTCTTTGGAAAGAATCCATGCACCTCCCAAAGAATAGAAGTTTCCCCAAAGATGGTCTGGATGAAACCGTGAGGAGGCATCCCGACGATAGGACACTTGTCCGAAATACTTGCCATCCCAGTCATACAGTCCACGGAAAATCCATCCCTCCGTATTGTATCCTGACTTGTACGAGCCATTGTTCAGGATTGTCGTCGCCCCATCAAGTTCCTGGTTCCCGAAATAGGAATACATGTTTTCCCTGTCTCCGTAGATGTAATCGTAGTCATGTTCATAACTTTCGTGTCCGGCCAATATGGAAATGTTATGCTTGCCGAACGACCTGGTATATTTAAGCAACTGCTGGAAATTGACCGAATAATAATTATAACTGTATTTATACACATATCCATTAGGATAGGTGGCGTATCCGTACCCATAGAAAGGGTTATAGGTATAGGTCATCCGGTTGCTGCTGCTATAGACACTTCCGTTAACAGTGGCTTTCAGTCCGTCAACGATGTCAATGTCAGCAAAGCCATTGAGCGAGAATGTAGTAATTACCGTATTGTTGGTGTTCAAAGTAGCATCGGCCACGCCATTGCTCCTCTTCAGATAAGGCCGGACATAAGAAGAGCCCAATATCTGTCCGTCACCATAATCGCCTACCGGCCCATAACCTTCATTCAGTATTTTCCCGTCCCCATCACGCAGATATACGGGATAGATCGGGCCAATGAGGGAAATCTGCGAATAGATATTATTGTCGGCATCGTCTTCCGTATCATCTACGTCAGCACCGTTGTTCGTCGTTGAACGGGCAAAATTCACATTGCCACCCACATTCAGCCATCTGGTTGGCTGGAACGATGCCTTCAAACGTCCTGTGTATCGTTCATAATCAGAAGCGATGGCTATTCCCTCCGCATTGAGATAGCCCAAAGAGGCATAGAACTGCCCCTGCTGTCCGCCTCCTGTAACACTCATATTGTACTCCTGCCTCAGTGCATTCCTGTAGGTGGCATCAACCCAGTCATCTGGCAGAATCGTATATACATTGCCATTATTATATATCCTGTTGCCCAGCGTGGCATTCGGATTAAGCTTTCCATTGTCTCCGACAAAATACTGGCCATCCGGAACCGCATAGGGCAAATATCCAAGGCCGCCTTCTCCCGTAGGTTTCCACAGCGTATTGTTGGCATTGACATGAGCATCGTATGCCGACTGTCCCTTGGCAATATAACTGTTGTATAGCGCAGCATAGTTGGTTTCTATATAAAGAGCCGGATTGTCTATGGTATCATAGCGTTTGGAAGCACGGCTGCTGCTGCCGATTTTCATGTCAAGGTTGATATTCACCCTGCTCTGACTGCCTTTTTTCGTTGTCACAATGATTACACCGTTTGCTCCGCGTGCTCCATAAAGCGCATTTGAAGCCGCATCCTTCAATACGGTGACCGATGCGACATCACTGGGATTGATGCTGTTCCACTCGCCATCGTAAGGCACACCGTCGAGCACAATAAGCGGACTGTTACCAGCATTGATACTGCTGATTCCCCTGATACGGAATTCCGGTGAAGCATCGGGGGCACCCGAATGGGAATAGGCCTGCAGACCGGCCACATTTCCCTGAAGCGCATCCATTACATTAGTTATCTGACGCTGTTCCAGCTTCTTGCTGTCCACGACTCCTGCCGAACCCGTGAACGAAGACTTCTTCTGTTCACCAAACGCGACGACCATGACTTCGTCAAGTACCTCATGATTGCCTTCCAATACGATTTTCATCGAGGCTTTTGGTGTAACTGTCTGTGTTTTCATGCCAAGATAGGAAATGACAAGGCGTTCATTCCCCTGGATTGCTTTCAATTCGAACTTTCCGTCGAGATCGGTCATAGTACCCTTGTTACTGCCCTTGATCATGACGGAAGCCCCGATTACCGGTTCTCCGTTTTCATCATGCACCACACCCTTGACCGTGAAGGTCTGTGCTGTGGCGACAATTGTGGTTATCAACATAACCAGTAATAAAATCAGTCCTTTTTTCATTTGCAAATACGATGCCTGCCATTTCCCGCCCGCCGTTGCGGAACCGGAAACCAGGCTGCTAAGGCTGCACTGGCTGCCGTGTCTGGCATGACGGCAGCAGTCCAACCGGTTAGAAAATATTATTATAACTCACGCTCTCTGATAACAGACACCAGAACTTCCGCAACCGGACACTTACCTGATTGCAGTTTACGGATTGCTCTGGCGGTCCAGGTCTAAACGCCAACCACTTTCCCAGACAGTCCAGGAAAGTGGTTGGCAAAGTGTGGACTATTCCACAGGTGGTATTTCCGAAATGCTACCGTAGCGGTGGTACTCGAACGAAATGCTCTGCTCCTTGATGTAGTGTACGAGTTCCACGCGGCCATCCTTCACCGGTGGAGCCGTTGCAATGTACTTGTCAATGGATGCCGCACGTTCGTACATGGCTTTAGGCAATCTGTCTGAACAGGTACGGATGCGCTCATAGGCCGACATGGTGTTGTAGAAGTCCTCAAGCGTCTCTTCCTTGACAACCGCCCCAGTCTCTGACAATGCAGCCACACGCGCATCACCGGGTTCGCAACTGATGGTGAGAGGCGTTCCGCATATCTGTGCAGCCAGTGCCACCATGCGTGCCTGTTCTTCAGTGTCCTCCCTGAACAGGCGCAGTGCCATGCCGCCTTTGAGTGGCAGATAGCGGAATACATTCTGCTCACCGAAACACTTGTTCCAGTCACGTGCATGACGGAATTCCTGCTCCCATGCCTCTGCATAGCTCAACCTGTAATCGGTCTTCGATGAAGGCTTGTCGGTAATACGTGTGAACTGTGCACAATAGTTGGGTCCTCCGGCCTTGATTCCACCGCCGAATGCCGACAGCTTCATGCCACCGAACGGCTGCCTGTTGACAATGGCTCCGGTAATGCCTCTGTTGATGTAGAGGTTTCCGGCCATGATGGAGTTGCGCCAAAGCTGCTGCTCGTTTTCGTCAAGGCTCTGAAGTCCCGAAGTCAGTCCATAGTCCAGACCGTTCACCAGGTCAATGGCTTCCTGCAACGTGTCGAACGGACACACGGAGAGCATGGGGCCGAACAGTTCGGTACGGAAGGAATAGCTTCCCGGTGCAACATCCCATTTGATGGTAGGTGCGAGGATATACTTCTTCTTGTCCACGAACCTGGGTTCCACGAGCCATGCTTCATTGCCTTCAAGTGTTTCAAGGGCCTTAAGCAGCTTCTCGTTGTGGTTGGTGATCATCGGTCCCACGATATTGCCAGCGTTCCATACGCTTCCCACCTTTAGGCTGGTGGCACAGTCCTTGAGCTTGCGTCTGAACTCGGGGTCGTCATATACCGAACGCTCCACGAGCAGGAGCGAACATGCCGAGCACTTCTGTCCTGCATTGCCGAAAGCCGAAGCACAGGCGTTCATGATGGCGTGGTCGCGGTCGGCTGACGCCGTTATGATCATGACATTCTTTCCACCGGTCTCGGCAGAAAGCGGTGTCGTGGGATTGGCTCTGGTAATGGCCTGTGCCGTTTCCGTTCCTCCGGTAAGGATGATGTGCTGGATTTCGGGCGCAGTGGTGAGCACGTTGAGTGCCTCCCTGTCGGTGATGACCACCTGCAAGGCCTCCTTAGGCACACCGGCCTCCCAGAAAGCCTTGGCGAAAAGCCATGCCACAGGTGCAGCAACGGTTGCGGGCTTGAGGATGACCGTATTGCCGGCTGCCAGTCCGGCCACTACACCGCCCACCGGTATGGCGCAGGGGAAGTTCCATGGCGAAATGACAAGCACGGTGCCTTTTTCCTTGATATCCACATCGGCAAGGGCCTGGAATTTTTTCATCGATGTGGTATAGAAACGGCAGTAGTCTATGCCTTCCGACACCTCCACATCGCCCTCGGTGACGGTCTTTCCAGTAATGGCACACATGCAGCCGATCAGGTCGCCGCGCAATTCGCCGAGCTTGTTGGCCGCACTGTACATGATCTCGTGCCGCTGTTCCAGCGTGGTGCTGCGCCATCCCTTGGGGTCGGCGGCGGAGATGGAGAGGATTTCCCTGACCTGTGCAGTATCGGCCTGTGACATCTCGCATACCTGCACCTCATCGTCCTGGCACCGGTCATAATACTTGTGACGCTGCCCGTTCTCCACCGTCCTGTCACCTATCTGGGTGGGTATGACATAAGGCTTGTCTGCCTTCGATTTCTTCCACTTGCTGAAGATGCGCCGCTGCCATTCCTGGTTGCACTCACGGTCGAAGTCGGTGTCCGGCTCGTTCACCATCTCGTCCATGGGTGCCACGGGCTTGTAAGGCTCAAGCCTGTTCTGCGTGCGGTGCGGAGTATGGGGAATGCTGTCCTTGATGGCATAGGCATCCTCGAACTGCTTCTTGAGGAACTCCCAGGTCTCCGTACCCGGCTGAAGGTTGAAGGAGTGGGTGAGGAAATTGTCGGGGGCGGTGTTCTCGTCCATGCGCCGCACAAGATACGACACGGCATTGAGGAAATGCTCGTCCTTGACTACAGGCGTATAGAGAATGACATGGTTGCCCAGTTTCGACTGCGCGCGCCATACATGGTCTGCCATGCCCTCGAGCATCTCGAAGCAGAAGCAGTCCTTGGGCGTACCGTACTTCTGCGTGAGCAGATAGGCATAGGAAATGGTATAAAGGTTGTGCGATGCCATGCCGATGTGCAGGTACTTTGCATTCTCGGGCAGCAGTCCGCGCTCTATGAGGTGCAGGTAGTTGGCATCCACCTCGGTCTTGTTCGGCCTCACGGGGTTCTCCCATCCGCGCAGCGAGGCCACTACGGTTTCCATTTCCAGGTTGCAACCCTTCACGATGCGCATCTTGATGGGCGCGCCGCCACGTGAGCAACGCTCCTTGGCAAACTCCAGCAGTTCGGTCTGGAAGTCCCAGGCATCGGGCAGGTAGGACTGCACCACGATACCCGCAGAATAGTGCAGGAATTCGGGCTTGGAGAGCACTTCCTTGAACAGGCGCATGGTGAGATGTGCGTCCTTGTACTCCTCCATGTCAAGGTTGATGAACTTGGAGCTTTTCACGCCGTCCGCATCGACATAGGGGTTGTCGATGGCAGCCTGGTAGAGCTCGGACATGCGGCGCACCAGTTCCGGGAAACTCTCCTCGTAGTTGAGCGCGTGGGTCTGTGCATAGATACCCGAGATCTTCACGGAAATGTAGTTGATGTCGGGATACTTGAGTGCTTCCAGATAGCTGTAGTAGCGTTTGTCAGCCTCCTCGTTGCCCAGCACCACCTCTCCGAGCAGGTTCACGTTCTGCCCTATTTTCTGCTCGAAGCGTGTGGCCAGATGCTCGGTGAGGTGTGGCCTGGCGGCATCGATGATGACCCTCGAGGTGTCCATGCGCAGGCGTTTCTTTATAATGGGTATGGCAATGAAGTCGAAATGATAGCCGAACGCCTGGTACATCCTGAAGAGGAAGGCGTCGCGCTTGTTGAGGAACTCCGGTATGCCGTAGCGGTCGATGAGGCTCTTGATGCGGCGCGCCAGCTTGCGGCGGTCGCGTATCTGAGACGATTCGTCCAGCATCTTCACCAGGAACTTCTTGTCCTGCGGACGCTGCACCATGATGGCATATTTGCGCTGTTCGGCGCGTTCTGATTCCGTGATTGTGGACTCGCAGGTGTCATAGAGTGTCTTCACCCACGCTTCCACCTCTTTTATTGTCGGTGTGTTCATCTTTAGTTTCGCTTTTTTGAAATGGATATATGTCCTGTGTATATGTTTCCTGAAAAGTGGGTATGCGCTGTCCGCACAGGGCCAGGACTTTCGATGCGGGACAGGAAAAGCGAAACCTATACCGTCGGGCTGAACATGACCGCACGGTAGCGGTGGAGTTCCGACAACGCCTGTAGCGAGAAATAATCGTAGAATAAACGTCTCATTGCCGTTAGAATGAATGATTAAAATGAAAATGTCAGCGCAAATTTAATGTTTTTTCCAATTCATGCAAAACAAAATGAAAAGTTTTTTGCATAAAAAATTACATTATGTATTGTTTTTGCGTATTTACATTACATTTTGACTGAAAAATAAATTAAAAATGAACAAAAAGTCAATTCTGTTAAATCAGTTTCCAGATGCCCGTAACGTTGATGGTAAACCGGCAATCTGCACACAGACGGCATGTCTGCCGCAACTGAACCCGGACCCGAAGTGGCAGAACACCGGACGTGCAGTGCAGAAACGCTCGGTCTGAAAAATCAAGAAAAGCCCAAAAACAGAGGGTCCCCTAACCCCTCCCCCCCCGGGGGGAGGGAACTACTGCTTGAGAAGGGTTTTCCTGGAATTTTTCCCGGATATCCATTAGACATCATTCTACCTTCGGGAATGACCTGCCTTTTCAGTACATACGACCAGATTGGCTCCTGCTTTGGTGTATCCTCTTTATGCGAGACCGTCCGGGCACAGCCACTGGGGGTGTGGGCGTCCCGCCCGCACATTGCCAGGTAGCTCTGTTTTAATGTCACCATGATGCTTTGTTGTCGGGTCGGACAGGAAGTGCGGGCGGGACGCCCACACCCCCAGCGGCATTCCTGATGGTTTTCTGCTGCCGGATTTTGAATGGCATTCAAAAATCAAAGTGTCATTTTTTTAACATTTTTGCTTACACTTTGATTTTCCAGCCTTTTCTGAAGATTTGGGCAAGAGCGGATTTTTGCGTGCCAACGGAAATTTCGGCTTCCGGAGACCTTTTTTGCAATCCGTTGATAATCAATGGGATAGGTTTTCATAGGTAAAAAGTGTTAACGAAAATCGCCCGATTTTAACCTAAAATCCGTTAAATTCATGCACAAAACACGCGATTTGTGCAG
>JBJEHA010000019.1:0-69257 GCA_051875605.1 Prevotella sp.
CGTGAACACTATATTCCACGCCGTGAACTACAGATTGCAGTTAAGGACTGGAAACCTTTCACTTCACTATTACGGACTTTCCAGTTCACTGTTTCCGGTTTTGATTTCCGCCCGGACAGACTGACCTGTCCCGTTGGCCATAAGGTACTTTTTGCAAGATTACGTGAGTTCGATGAATTCAAAATAGGCTCAGCTGTGTGTCTAATGTACGTTGTACATTGATACACGGCTTTTTGGGAAACATACAATAAGCGGCGATAGCTCCCAACAGGTTCACGATGAAATTGTCAAAGCACCTGTGTCTTGAATGTTCCACCTGTGCAATGTTCTTCAACTCGTCATTTACCGTTTCCATGATGGCACGTTTCCTGAGCAGCAGTTTGTCCGACACGCTCATCAGGTTGTATGAGACAACTTTCGGGAAGAGGTGACGCAGATGTTTGCATACCTTTTCCAGATAGAAATGCTTCAGGCAACGGTAGCCTGAAGCATGAAACAGTATCATGATTAGCATGATTTCAGCCTTTGACATGGTGGAATCACGGTGGTAATGCCGCTTTTTATCCGATTTGAGCGTATATTTCTCCATCATGGCATCAAAAAACCTGCAGAAATCATCTGCCATACAAAATTTTACCACAATGGCAAGACAAAAGAAAAAGTGTCGAGGGTGGATTCCCATGAGAAACACATGGATGAGTTTCGGGATGCAGTGACAAGTATTAAAACACTTCCTTGTACCAATCACATGCAAGACATAGAGCGTCATGAGTCCGAACAACGCGGTATGGGTAACAGGATAACCAAGGTTGAGACCTCAATAGAATATCTCCAGCGTTCTGTAGATACACTTACCAAAAACCTTCAAAGTGGCAACAAGTTGATATTGGACAAATATACAGAGAGCCACAGCCCGTTGTCAATTTCGGCAGGAGGTCGAGAAATGATGCGCCGAGTTGGCATGCAGGCGATGTTCGATGAGAACTGGGAAAGGATAAAGGCTCTAATAGACGAAGGGGTGAGTGACAAGAATCCATACGACATAGACCAGTTCTGTCAGGAACAGAGTGTGGTGTTTCCAGAAAAGTTCTTAAAGAAAAATCAGTTGGATGTACTGAAGGCTGACGCATATCGTGAGGGACTGACGCTGACATCTTATATGCGAGTTATCGCGGTTCTGTCAAGGGACAAATATATGGAAATACACGGTATGAACAAATAAAATGAACAAATAAAATGTAGAAAAAACGAAAAAATCCGCCACTTATTGATTGAGTAACGGATTTTTTTGTATCTTTGTCGGCATAACAAGCACTGAAGGAATGACCCCCTGGCAATTTAGTCCTAACCGTCGCCTTTGGTGCTTTATTCGTTTAGGTCATTTATTGAGTAGAGATAATATTCTACAAACGTCAGTCCATTTTTTCTTACTCTTACCTCTTTTGCGACATTCAGCCGTACCGCTCTGCCATGCAGTTCTGCCTTGTAATAGTAGAAATGCGTGATATTATCCCTCCTTGTATGAGCCAGTGCTGCATCTTCGATATAGGTGCTATTTTCCAGGAGTGTTCCCAAGTCTTTCAAATCTTCCTTGAGCAAGACTCTTGACCTGCCGAAAGTGTCGGAGAAGAGGTGTTTGTTGCCATAGGTGGAGAACCCTACATTGATGGTGCCACCGTCGATAGGCTTTTGGTGTCTGACTTGAAGCAACGGCTTCATCTCGTAGAGATAGTGTGTCCTCTCGATTGCAGTTGCTGATTTTTCAATGTCACCTGCACATCGATGCAACAACTCACATGCAGCGCACACTTCATTATCAGGAACAAATGCTAATTTAAGTTTCCCTTTGGCGATGTCACAGTCCCGGCATCGCTTGATGGTGTATGGGTTGTAGTCGGGAAATGTTTTTTGCTCTATTCCCGGGTTGAAGTGGAAGATACCTTTTGAGTCGTTGCCAGTAGCCACTTCTCCGAGAGCCATAGCCTCGTCGTGAGGAGTGACGGGATATTTAGACTTTCGGACCTGTACGACAGTGCAACGGCAGTTCCAACCGTTGGGCGGGTAGTACGATTGCCAGAAAGAGTCGTCGATGGGGAGCGTGACCCCATGCAGGGCAGCGTGTTGGGGTCGTACTTTGTCGTCATTGGCAGTTCGGTACTGTAGGTTGTAACGGTCGCCATCACGCATGAACCCCTCCCATTTGGCAGCCATATCGGCAGAAGCCTGGCAGAAGTTGTATTCGGCACGGAGGTAGTTTTGGTTGTATGTACGGTCAATCTTTAGAACGTCATTCAAGAACTGTTCGAATGGCTTACGATTTCCGTTCTCGTCGATGAGTGACGGGAAGGCCTCATTGAGTTCGTGGAAAGTCTTGATGCCCGAGAATATGTAGTCTGAGCGTTTCAACCTCTGTCGCATGATGTCAGACATTGGCACCTGCCGGAAACTCGAGTCGAGCGTGGCTGCATGTGTATTGATGAAGTCCTGTGCCTCCGGTGTGTGACCGGCATGGAGTATTTCTCCTCGAAGTATGAGGGATCCACGTCATAATGTTGGAGCACCATCTCCTGTACGCCTTCTGCTGCTCCGGGGTATAGTCCACGGCATAGTCCCAGTCGAAGCGCAGTCCCTTGACGGGGAATCCGAGTCTGGCCATACGTGGGAGCAGTTGGCTGTTGACGATGTCGCGTATCATGTCGCAGTCGGCCTCTATGAGGTTCTGGAAGACCTCGAGGTGTGTCTGAGACTGCGATAGGCTGGATCCGTCCTCGATGGTCATGGTCTGTCCGATGACGAGTTTGGAGAGTTCGGAGTTTGCCCTCTCGATACGCTTGTCGTAGACATTGTATGCGTCTCCCTTTCCGCTCTCTACGAACTCGATCTCCGTGTCCTGTTGGCAGGGTATTCAATGATGGTGACACGGAAGCTGGAGCAAAAGAGAAGCTGGATAACAAGCAAAAGGAGCTGGATGACTTGAATGTGCAGATTGCTGCGCTTGAAAAGAAAGTGAAACCGGAGCCTGTCATGCCTGAACATGATAATAGTAATGGTACTGGAGGTGGTAATTCGGGGTCTTCGGGTTCTTCTTCATCTGAAAAAGGGAACGACACTGCAAAGAAGGACAGGTTTGAAGCGGAAGACAACTGGAAAAAACAGGAGGAAGCTATCAACCGCATCGCTTACGCCAAAGGTGAAAAGGACTATATCGCCTACAGGGAGCGGATGATGGAGATTGAAGAACAGTACAATCAAAAGAAACTGGAACATACGGATCTGTCGGAGACAGAACGTTTGGAGATAGAGGCGGCTTATTATGAGGCGAGGAAGAAGATTGCGGACAATGAGGGAAAGAAGTCAGTGGAGGATGAGAACAACGCTTATGCAGGACAGATGGCTGCACTGAAACAGCGGTTCATTGACGGGCTTTCTTCATACAAGGTGTATGAGGAAGCGGCGGAACAGGCGGAGATGGCTCACCTTCAGAAGCTTGTTACACTGTATGAGGATGGGAGCAAGGAAAAGGAGGAAGCGCAGAAGGCTTTGCAGGAGAAGGCTTTCGCCAACCAAAAGAAGCATCTGAAGGAGGTGGAGGATGCGGAGAAGAAGCATCAGGAGGCTCTGAAAAAGATGAAGGAGGAGGTCTTCGGGGATAATCCGGCTGAGAGGCAGGAGAAATACAGCGAACAGCTGGCTCTGCTGACGGAGGTCTATAATGCGGAGATTGCAGCTGCAGGGGATAACGCCAAGGAAAAACTAAGGATTGAAGAGGCGTTCCAGAAGGCAAAGCTGGCTCTCATCAAGGAATACAACATCGAGGGGGAGGAGGAGAACGGCAACTTCCTTCAGAACTTTGCGGAGGACTTAAACGAGTTCCTGGACTCTGACCTCGGACAGGCGATAACTGGGGGTGTTGATACCATCGTGTCGGGAATGGCTTCCATCTTTCAGCAGCTTTCGTCCATCGTTCAGGCGGAGCTGGAGATACAGCTGGCACAGATTGAAAAGAGGTATGATGCGGAGGTAAGCCTTGCGGAGGGGAACAACTACAAGGTGAAGAGGCTGGAAAAGCAGAAACAGGCGGACATAGCAAAGGCTAAGAACGAGGCGAACAAGAAGATGTATGCCATGCAGGTGATACAGGCGGTGGCGCAGACGGCAACGGCTGCTCTGAATGCTTATTCATCGGCAGCAGCGGTGCCTCTCATCGGTTACATCCTCGCTCCTGTGGCGGCTGGCATGGCGGTGGCGGCTGGTATGCTGCAGGTGGCTGCCATCAAGAAACAGCAGCAGGCAGCGGAGGCGCAGGGCTACAGCGAAGGTGGCTTCACTCCTGACGGCAGAAAGGATGAGGTGGCAGGAGTAGTACACGCTGGGGAATGGGTGGCTTCACAGAAACTTGTGAAGAACCCTGCCACTCGTCCGCTAATAGAGGCACTGGACTATGCGCAGCGCACCAATACGGTTGGGTCGCTGACTTCGGAGGACGTTTCTCGCACGATAACGGCTCCGGCGGTGATGGCGCAGAGGGCGGTGGCTTCTCAAAACAGTGTGCAGAGGGTAGTCATAGAGAACAACACGGCTGAGAAGGACGGCAGCACGGATGCCATGAGGGAAGTGGCAGCGGTCATCGCTTCGCTTAACTCACGCCTTAACGAGCCGTTCATAACGGTGAACTCTGTCACAGGAGAGGCTGGCATGAAACAGGCGCAGGACGAATATGACAAGCTGATAAGAAACAAAACTCCTAAATCAAGAAGGGTATGAACATCATCATCAACGGAAAAGAGGCGGTGCTGAAAAAGGGTGTCTCTTTTGATTTCATCTCGGAAAACAGCCTTTTTACAGGGGCGGACTCGTATTCTCTCAGCATCACCTTCCCACTGGAGGGATGCAGGAGGAACATCGAGATATTCGGGTACATAAACAGGAAGGACTGTGACATCGACAGGGTGCTGCTGGACTGTGAGATTCACGACGGCATGTTCCACGCCTACGGGGCGGTGAACATCTTGGAGATTTCAGACAAGGAGGTGAAGACGCAGTTCCTCGAAGGACGTTCGGTGCAGAACTATACTTCCGACCTCGACGAGCTTTACATCAATGAAATCGCCATCGGGGAGGCATGGACATTCGCACACTTCACTCCCGACTGGTACACGGCTTGTCCGGGTACGGAGCATTATTGCGGATATATATGTATTCCTTGGGTGAACAACACTTCGGGGAACATACAGAACAGGATGTACAGGAACACAGGTGGGTCATGGGCATACGTGCCTGACGGACCTGAGGGAAGGGATGACCCTACGGTGGCGTGCCAGTTCTTTCTTGTCTGGGTGCTGGGAAGGGTGATTGAGGCGGCGGGATATACAGCGGACATTTCCGCTATCTTGAATTCCTCATACCGCCACCTCGTCATCTTCAACACGTTCCCTGTGGCATGGAACATCGACGAATGGGGGCTATGTCTGCCGCACTGGACGGTGACGGAGTTCCTTGAACAATTAGAGTTTTTCCTTAACGGCTCGTTCCTTATTGACGCAAAGGCGAAGAAGATTTCTTTCCGCTTCCATACGGATATGATGTCGGAACAGCAGACATATATTATAAATAAGGTGGTGGACGAGCATCAGGTGGAGATAAGTGACAGGGAGAACGTACAGGAGAGTTATGTGGAGCAGATGAACTTAGCATATTCGGAGGCAAGCCATAACATGCAGAAGTTCTATGATTGTGACTGGGCAAGGCTGCAACTGGGCTTCTCATCCTATGCTTCCTTTGACGGGATGAAATCGTCATTGGAAAGTCTGGGGCTGCTTGAAATAAAAGGGCCTTACCCGAAGTCTGCATATCTGAAGAAGCTGCTGTATGTGTCGGGCATCAACACATTCTTCGTGCTCAACTGCTACAAGATGTCGTACAACAGCGATGTCAAAAAGGTGGTGCACTACATGAGGTTGCAGCCGGTGAACTTGTTCGCTCCACGTTTCCCTGACACGGAGGAGAAGGAGAAGACGGAGCTGGGCATCGTCCCGGTGTGCATAGACTACACGGATGACACATACGGCGATGCGGTATTCCTCGAATGTGGCACTTACGGGGATGTGGACGACAACGAGAACGAGGAGCAGTCGTTGGTGGTGAACGCTTTGATAGACGGGAAGAAGGAGCAGAAGGAGGAGTTCTACGACAAGGTTTATGTGGGCTTCTGGGATGGGTTGGAAAACACTGCTGCAGGGAAGGAGAACGTACCGCTGCCGTGGATAGACAACTATTTCGTGACGACAAAGAACGTGATGAGATACACGCACATGCTGGATCCGGAGGACTTCAGCATGAGACTGAGGGGAACGAAGGTGAACGAACGCAGGACAACTAAATACAATATCGACCAGTCAAAGAAATACACGTTCAAGTTCATCGTCACGGACAACAGGATTCCTGACGTGCAGAGCGTGTTCCTCATCCACGGCAAGAAATACCTTGCTGAAAAGATAACTGCAACATTCTCGGAAACGGGAATGTCGCAGCTATTGAAAATGGTGGCTTACAGAATATCTTAGTCCATACTACTCTAAAGAGCCTACAAAATGGATAGTGGCATCCTGGACACCGTGCTTCTGTATGTACCTGTTCGTGGTGCTGATGTCGCTGTGGCGGGCCTGGTCTCTTGCCACTACCACACCTGCCTCATTGGCAAGGTCTCGGATGCCGGTGTCCTTAAGGCTGTAGAACTGGTAGCAGTCATCCCAGTGAAGGGCTTCACGCATCTTCTTCCAACGCCTGTTGAACTGGTCGGAATTGTACCTCTTCTCCCTCGGAGTGAAATCCTGACCGAAGAGGTAGTAGTCGCCGGGCTTGGAGAAGATGTCAAGGTCAAGCATGGTCTTGATGATGATGTCATTCAAGCCTACCTCGGCATCCTTGTGGTTCTTAGAGAACTCCTTGCTGACAAAGATGGTCTGGTTCTTGATGCTGATGTCCTTAATCTTCAGATGACTCAGCTCACCGGGGCGGATGAGGGTGTAGTACTGCATGAGACAGGCAAGGTAGAACTTCTTGTCGTTCTCCTTCAGGTACTTCATCATCTGTTTCAGCATGGCGGGGCTCAAATCCTTACGGTACTTGTCGTGCTCAGGCATGATCTTGATGTGCTCGACGGGGTTCTCCTTGATATACTTTCGTTGCAGGAAGAACTCGGCAAGTCCATAGAGCCAGCCACGGTAGTTGTTCCTCGTTCTCGGACTGCTCTCCCTGTCAAGATATATCCAGTCGATGAAGTCATTGCAGAAGCTCTCGTCAAACTGATAGACATATTGGATAGGCAAGACACGGGATTTGATGAACTCCAAGAGAATGTTCACACGGGAGCGGTAGCTGGCACGTGTCTTAGCCCTGTCCATCCTCTCGACATATTCAAGATATTTGCCAAGACACTCCTCAAAGGCAATGAAGCCTCTGCTCTCATCACTGCGAATCCATGGATTCCAGCCGGACATGAGTTGTTTGGTGACAGCCTCGATGATTTCGGCAGCCTTTCTCTTTCTTTGATTGGCCTTCAAATCATCTGAGATAAAGAATTTTTTTCTTCTCATTTCATTGCGAGAAGGGTCTAAAGCGTAAAAATCAACATACCATTTTGAACCTGTGTGGAGAACAGGATAGGTGAATCCAATCATTGAAGATGCACCTAATGAAAAAATTTTTGGGCACATTTTTTAACATTCTTTAGACTTGTGCTCCAAATCTATCGGAATGTTGGTTAAACCTACTGAATTATTTTCGTCCATTCAGCGTCCATAAATTTTGCAAAGTTAAAGGGTAACTCGTTGATTTTCAACTCGTTACCCTTTGTTTTGCGGAGAGAGAGGGATTCGAACCCCCGGTGCCTCTCAGCACGGCGGTTTTCAAGACCGCTGTAATCGACCACTCTACCATCTCTCCTAAGTCTGGTGATGACCCTGTGCTCAAAAGCGAGTGCAAAGGTAAGCTGAAAAATCGGAATCTGCAAATTTTCAGAACACTTTTTTCCTTTTTCGGATAAATAAGCGTACCTTCGCGCCATGATTTATCCTGCAAACTTTGAAAGCAAGATCGGATTTGACGAAATCCGTAGGATGCTGAAAGCACACTGCCTCTGCAATCTTGGCAAGGAAAAGGCTGATGCCATTTGCCCAACAGACCAACACACCACAGTTAAGGAATGGCTTGAACAGGTACGGGAGTTCAGGCGACTACAGGAAGAGCACGATGATTTCCCACTCAGTTTCTTTTTTGATGTGCGCGAGAGCATTTCCCGTGCGCGCATCGAGGGCACGCATATCGAGGAAGCCGAGCTATTCGATCTCAGGCGGTCATTGCAGACCATTGCCGACATCGTGGGGTTCCTGAACCGGAATGCCGACGGCGAATGCTATGACTACCCTACCCTGCACCGGCTTACCAGGAATGTGGTGGTGTTTCCGGAGATTGTGAGAGCCATTGACCGCATCATCGACAAGTTCGGGAAAATGAAAGACAATGCATCGCCCGAACTGGCCGACATACGCCATGAACTGGCCAAGACCGAGGGCAGCATATCGCGCACGCTGTACAGCATACTGCGAAATGTCCAGAGCGAGGGACTAGTGGACAAGGACGTAACCCCCACACTGCGTGACGGCAGACTGGTCATCCCCATTGCGCCAGGACTGAAACGCAAGGTGAAAGGCATCGTGCATGATGAATCGGCATCGGGAAAGACCGTGTTCGTAGAGCCGGCTGAAGTCGTTGAGGCCAACAACAGAGTGCGCGAGCTTGAGGCGGAAGAACGTAGGGAAGTCATACGCATCCTTGTGGAATGCACCAAGACCATCAGGCCCCACATCCCGGACATGCTGCGTTCCTACGACTTCCTTGCCACAGTTGACCTCATACGGGCAAAGGCTGAACTGGCGAAACAGCTGAATGCCATCGAGCCGGAAACAGAAGACCGTCCGCACATTGACTGGACCAGAGCCTTCCATCCACTGCTCCAGCAGTCGCTTGAGAAACAGGGACGGCACATGGTGCCACTCGACATCATGCTGGACAGCCAACAGCGCATAGTGCTCATATCCGGACCCAATGCCGGAGGAAAGTCGGTATGCCTGAAAACAGTCGGACTGCTGCAATACATGCTCCAGTGCGGGCTGTCCATACCTGTGGACATGCGGTCACGCGCAGGAATCTTCCAGAACATCATGATAGACATCGGTGACGAGCAAAGCATAGAAGACGACCTGAGCACCTACTCCAGCCACCTGACCAACATGAAACTCATGATGCGCCATGCGAACGGGCGCACACTGCTGCTCATCGATGAATTCGGCACAGGCACAGAACCTCAAATCGGCGGGGCGATAGCCGAAGCCGTGCTGAAACAGTTCTGCAACAAGGAGGCATACGGTGTCATCACCACACACTACCAGAACCTCAAGCATTTTGCCGACGACCACCAGGGCATAGTCAATGGCGCGATGCTCTATGACCGGCACCAGATGCAGGCACTCTTCCAGCTTGCCGTGGGACAGCCCGGAAGTTCGTTCGCCATTGAAATAGCACGCAAGACGGGACTGCCCGAGGAAGTTATCCGCGATGCCAGCGAAATCGTGGGAAGCGACTACATACAGAGCGACAAGTATCTGCAGGACATCGTGCGCGACAAGCGGTACTGGGAAAACAAGAGGCAGACCATACACCAGCGCGAGAAAGACATGGAGAAAACCATTGCACGGTATGAGCACGACATTCAGGAAGTGGAGAAAAACAGGAAGGACATACTCAGAAAAGCCAAGGAACAGGCAGAGGAACTGCTCAACGAAAGCAACAGGCGCATAGAAAACGCCATAAGGGAAATCAGGGAAAGCCAAGCCGAGAAGGAGGAAAGCAAACGCATACGCGAGGAACTGAACGCATTCAAGTCGGAACTGAAGGAAATCGGCAACAAAAGCAACGATGAGCTGATAGCACGGAAAATGGCACAAATACAGCAGCGGAAGGAACGCCACGAGAAAAGGAAGAAGGAAAAGGCCGAGCAGGACCGGAAAACAGCTGAGCAACTCAAGTCCACTGCACAAAGCCCAGTGAGCGGACAACCTCTGCAGACCGGCGACACAGTGCGTATCAAGGGACTGACCTCCATAGGAAAACTTATTGCACTGGACGGGAAGACAGCCACCGTCGTCTTCGGGGATATGCGCACAAAGATGCGTGCCGACAGGCTGGAAAAGACCACTCCTACAGCCGTGGCCGAGAAGCCACAGCCTGTACGCATGAGCCGCGAGACGCGCAAAGCCATAGACGACAGGAAGCTGAACTTCAGCCAAGACCTTGACATCAGGGGCATGCGTGGCGATGAAGCTCTCAATGCCGTCATGCACTTCATAGATGATGCCATCCTCGTGGGTATGCCAAGGGTGCGCATCCTGCACGGCAAGGGCAACGGCATCCTGAGACAGCTCATACGCCAGTATCTTGCAACCGTCCCCAATGTGGAGCATTTCCAGGACGAGCATGTGCAGTTTGGAGGTGCAGGGATTACCGTAGTTGACTTCTGACCGGAGCCTTCATCTGAACGGCTCTGGCTCCTTACGTGCACAGACGCACCCTTTCATTGCAACAGGATTTTCCTGCACGCGGAAATCCGCACTTCCGTAATTTTACAAAGTGTCAGTTTTTTAACACTTTTGCTTACACTTTGATTTTTCAAGGTCTTGAAAAAACGGTGATTTTGAGCCGATTGTCATGTTAATAAGTGTAAATTACCGGTTTTTTGCACAAAACGGAAAAATTAGTTAAGTGTTAGGGGGGAAACACTTAACTGTTTCCAGAAAATTAGTTAACTGTTTTCGTCTTGGCACTTAAGTGTTTTTGAGGAAAAACTTAACTGTTTCGGGGCAAAAACTCAGGTTTTTCGGCCTCAAAACCGCGATTTTCCGGCCAAAAGTGCGGAAAATGGGGACTGAAAACTGCACAAACAAGCCATTTTGTGCACAGATTTAACGGATTTTAGGTTAAAATCATGTGGTTTTTGTTAACACTTTTCATCCGCAAAAACCTATCCCATTGATTATCAACAGTTTAGAAAACAGACCTCCAGAGTCGGAAAATTCCGCTGGCGTGCAAAAATCCGGTTTCGCTCAATCCCTCAAAAATGGCCGGAAAACCAAAATGTCACGAAAACGTCCCAAAAACTGACACTTTGATTTTCAGGACTTCGGTAAAACCGGCACAGGAGGCATCGCCCATCACTGTCCTATTGGACTCTGCTGTAGGCCATAAACAGACAAGAGGCAGACACATACTGCGACAGATGTGGAAGGACTTCCCATCGACTGCATATCACATTTGATAACATTTTTTAGTTTTTTGCCTTTAAACCTTTCGATAAAAGTGTCATCAAAGAAGCAGTTGCAACTGAAATGATTTAAGCGACAGAACAATTTAACAAATAAAGAAATGAAAAGAATAGCACTTATGCTTTGCGCCATGTTAGCATTCGGCACCATGGCCAAAGCCCAGGAGACAGAGAGACAGGCACGTGGCGCCCGTCTGGACAAGACCGAGATGATCAAGAAATCTACCGAAAGGATGGTTCAGCGCTACGGTCTGAACGAAGAACAGGCCAAGAGCCTGCTGGAACTCAACACAGAATTTGCAGGAAAGATAGGCAGGGGATTCGGCAGCATGCCACGCGCAAGACGCGACTCTACAGCCCAAGGACAGGCAAATGCAGAGCGGAAACCCATCAGCAAGGACATGGCAGACCGCATGGAGAAAATGCAGGCCAGCAAGGAAGAGTATGAGACCAAGCTGAAAGCCATCATGACCGAAGAGCAGTATGCCAAGTATCTGGATGATGCCGCAAACATGGCCAAGAACATGAAACGTGTCAATGGCAAACGTCCTCAGAAAGGGAATCAGGACGACAAATAATCAATAAGTTTTCGTATTTTCCTTCACATAAGACCCACAGAAGAAATATCATTTATATAGGATTCATGGCACGTATGTGAAAAACATCAGCAGTCGCTTCAATAGGGACTTAGTTTGTTTCAGGAATGACGAAGAGCTATGCCTTACCGGGCATAGCTCATTTTTTGTCCCGGCGGACAATGCATACGCGGAAGGTTCAGCAAATGATGGCCATGGAAACGGACTGTCGGAACAGGCATGAAGAATCCACACAGCTTTCCCTCATGGCTCTCCATATTGCAGTGCAAGAAAAAGACACAAACTGTTAAAAAAAGCAAAAAACAGAAGACCTGTTGGATTTAATTCGCCATAAAAGTATTACCTTTGCACCCGCTTAAGACGGGTAAGTCTTGCACGGCCAGCTCCCTTCAAATCCTCCAGGACGGGAACGTAGCAAAGGTAGTTGGTTGTAGCGGCGCGATGTAAGTAGCTTACCCACCCGCCTCTTTAGCTCAGTTGGCCAGAGCACGTGATTTGTAATCTCGGGGTCGTTGGTTCGAATCCGACAAGAGGCTCAAGGAAGATTTCCGTAAGAAGCAAAAAAAGAATCAGGCGATGCCTGATTCTTTTTTTTGTTTATATACACCTGGTCCGTATCCCTACTTCAGCTCGCGCTCGAAGAACTGCGCAATCTGGCGGAACAGATGGTTGCGCGTATTGCCGCCGAAGATACTGTGGTTGCGGTTGGTATAGACAATCTCCCTGAAATCCTTATCAGCCTGTACAAGAGCCTCACTGTATTCAAAAGTATTCTGCGGATGCACGTTGTCATCAGCCAGGCCATGACAGATGAGCAATGCACCATGGAGTTGAGAAGCCCTGACAATGGGGTTCAGATTGTAGCCGTCCGGATTCTCCTTGGGCGTACGCATATATCGTTCGGTGTAGATAGAGTCGTAGAAGCGCCAGTCAGTAGGTGGTGCGACAGCTACACCGGCCTTGAAGACAGGCCTACCCTCGCTCATGCTCATGAGCGTGTTGAATCCACCATAGCTCCATCCCCAGATTCCGATGTTCTGCTTATCGACATAAGGCAGCGAACCAAGATAGAGTGCGGCCTCGACCTGGTCTTTCGACTCATAGTCACCCAGCCGCTGATACACGCACTTCTCGAATGCCGCACCCCGGCCTCCGGTTCCTCTTCCATCTATACAGGCAACAATGAATCCCTGTTGCGCCAGATAGTAGTCGAAGGCCCCACCCTGCCCCATAGAACCAGCGTTCCAGGAATTGACCACCTGCTGGCTGCCCGGTCCACTATACTGGAACATGATGACCGGATAGCACCGCGAAGGATCAAAGCCTTCCGGCTTAATCATCCATCCATCGAGCACAATGCCATCGGACGTAGTGAAGGAGAAGGTCTCCTTTGCCGTAAAGCCATACCGCTCGGTCTTTGCCTTCAGTTCTGCATTGTCCTGCATGGTCGAAAGCAGCCTGCCGCGGTTGTCGCGGACAGTGAACACGAAAGGCGTATTATAATCGCTCCAGGTATTGATGAAGTATGCGAAATCAGCAGAAAAGATTGCCGTATTCCACCCCTCCTTGTCCGTAAGCCGTTCAGTCTTTCCGTTCTTATGCTGAACATAGACCTGTCTGTCATGGGCATTGATGGCTGCCGCCTGATAATAGATGTCTCCCGACAGCTCGTCATATCCATAGACAGCCGTGATGTCTGCGTTTCCGCTGCCTACCGTGCGCAACAGCTGACCGTTCATGTTATAAAGATAGAGCCGCATGTAACCGTCGCGGTCGCTGGGCATGAGAATATGGTTCATCCCTATGGAGACAGATGCGATTGCACTTTCCTGGACATAGCTTTCAACCTCATCCTTCACGATGAGCTGTGCTACCGTTGACCGTGGGTTGACAGTGTAGAGACAGAGCCTGTCCTGATGGCGGTTGAGAGTATATACAATGATTTTTGAAGGATCATCGGTCGGTTTAATACGGGGAATGTATCCATCGGCATCAAGCGGCACCTGAAGCTGGAGAATCTTATGGGATTTGATATCGAAGCTCCACACGCTGACCTTGGAATTGTCTTGTCCGGCCTTCGGATACTTGTAGGAATAAAGGCCTGGATAGGTGGAATATTGCTCCTTTTCCGGACTTAACCCCTTGAAGAGCTGCAGCGCATAGGTTTCAACGGCTTTTTCATCATACTTCACCCAACAGATCATGCTGCCGTCCGCCGTAAATGTCAATGCCTTGGAAAGCCCGAACTCCTCTTCGTTCACCCAGTCCGGGATTCCGTTGATGACCTCATTGAACCTGCCATCCTTTGTGACCTGGCTTTCCGCATTATCGTAGAGGAGTTTCACAAGGAAGATGTTATTGTCGCGCACAAAAGCAATCTGCATACCGTCCGGCGACCATGTCGGCACCTGCTGTGGTCCTCCGTCTGACAGTCGTTCCAACTTGTGTGAAGCAATGGTATAAATATAATAGGTAGCCTTGAACGAACGGCGATATACGTATTCAGTCTTGGTCTGGATAAGCATTTTTGTGCCATCGGGCGAGAAGATATATCCATCGAAATCGCTGATTTTCTCTCCCATCGTATTGTTCACGTCGAAAAGCACAGCAGTCTGCTTGCCCGTTCTGAACGAATACTTCACCACCTGCTTTCTGTCATCACTGATGCGTGCATAGGAATCCGTTCCCTTTATGGGATTGATGCCGCTGACATACTTTGCAGAAAATTCCCCACCGGCAATGTCACTGATCTTCAGTTTTTCACTTGCTGAGATTGTTGATAAAGCCATCAACATAAAGCCTAAAAAGAATAAGATTTTTTTCATATTGAAACTTTTCAATCGTATAAGATGCAAAGGTAAGTTTTTTTCCTTACTTTTGCAACAGTATGCTCCGAAAAGTGAACCATCCATGACAGAACGACACTACAATGATTTCGGCACCTGGCTGAAATCAAGATTCCCCTTTAAAGTACAGAAAATATCCATTGATGCAGGTTTTACATGTCCTAACCGGGACGGACGGATATCCAGGGGCGGATGTACTTTCTGCGACAACCGGACATTCAATCCCTCCTATTGCATCAATACGAAAAGCATAAGCGAACAGCTGGAAGACGGAAAGGATTTCTTCAGGAAAAAATATCCTGAGATGAAATATCTGGCATATTTCCAGGCTTACACCAACACGTACGGCGATACTGGCCAACTGATAGACATGTACGAAGAAGCACTGGCTGTAGAGGACGTGGTCGGCATTGTTATCGGCACCCGTCCCGATTGTATGGCCGATGACTTGCTTGACTATCTGGAAGACTTGTCCAGGCACTGTATTGTCATGGTTGAGTATGGCGTGGAATCAGCCAGCGACACCACTCTTGAACGCATTAACAGAGGCCACGACTTTGCCTGCAGCAAGTCCACCATAGCCCGAACTCACCGCAGGGGCATTCTCACCGGCGCACACGTTATCCTGGGATTGCCTGGCGAGGACGCAACGGAGTGTCTGCGCCAGGCTTCACTGATTTCCAGTCTGGAAATCGATATTCTGAAGATCCATCAGATGCAGATCATCCGCGGAACAAGACTTGCTGAGGAATATGCCATTCACCCGTTCCATACGTTCAGTGTGGATGAATACATCCAGCTGGTATGTGGCTACCTGCAACGGCTGCGCGCCGACCTTGTCATCGACCGGTTTGTAAGCCAATCGCCTGCGGGATGGGTCATTGCACCAAACTGGAAACTGAAGAACCATGAATTTACGGACAGACTGAGCAACTACATGGTCAGGAACAACATCTACCAAGGCAATCTCTACATGCGGGAATAATCGTCCAGCCTTAGCAAGTCAATAATGGAAAGCTGGGGATTCTTCTTCATGAAAACGTTGACAGCCTCTATATAGGGTGTGCTGAAGAAGTCCTTATCCAAAGCCTTGTTCACCACCCACATGATTTTCCCCATGTGCAGGTCACGGCCTTTCTCCGTTCTTTTCTCCCTGTCAGGCAAAGGGAAAAGACTCAACAGATAGAAACTCAGGCAATCAGGAACAATGTAGCTGCGGTTCATGGACATACGCTGTTTCCCGTCGTAATAACGATGGTATAGCGGATAGTCCTCTCCCAGGTACTTATCTAACGATATGCCCACAGTATTGTTGCCTATGACAATACTCTGGTCTAGTGCACCAATCTGTGTATAGATACGCGGGAACTTCAGGTCAGGAATCCATCTGCGCAGACGCTTGAATGCAGTGTTAAGCATCTTGTTCTCAGCTCCCATGTCCGTATATTTACTTTCCACGTCCATGATAATGGATTGCAGGATGGAGTCCTGATAGAATTTCAGGAAGCGGCTGTTGATTTCCGGGTCATCCACCTCCCCGAGCTTAAGTACATCCTCTATCAATGTACGGGTTTCCATCGGATAATCCATGTTCATCTGCTGCAATGCCGAGAAATCCCCCGTTGTCAGGTATCTGCTTTGCAAACGGTCATAGCGCATGACTTCCACACTCAGCTTTTCAGTTTCTTCTGCCGGCTTAAGTCTGTAGCCACAACCTGCAAGAAACATGCCCAGAGCAAACAACAATATGTACCTTACGCTTTTCAAGATTATCCTATTGACCATTTTCGCTTACAAATTTAAGCGAAAAGATATAAAAAAACAAATTTATGGATAAAAAAGTTAAAAAACAGCGAATTTATGGCACATTTTAACTAAAATGTAACGACTGAAGGCATATTGCCCCTATTGCCTTCATCGTAAGCCCATCAGCATAAAGACGAGAATTTCCTTATACCTTTTATATAATAAGCCCAGAGCAAGGATATGCTGAACCGTTCTGGAATACTTTCCACGACCGTCATTTGCCTGATCTGCTTCCTGTCAGCACAAAAGTCCTTCTTCCACCGGTGGAAATCGTACCGTGCCTTAAGTATGGCCTTGCAGTCGGCCCAGCTCCGTCCCAGCAACAGTGCCTGCAGAGCGGCCAGATGGTCAAGGAAGAACCTGACAATCATCACCTGTCTGTATTCCGCATCCGGCAGGTTCTTGTGGAGCATGGTCAGGTTGTTGCGGAAGTTAAGATAGGTCTTTCTCGGATTGCCCTTGGGCAGCGTTCCCCCTCCCACGTGATAGACCACACTCCCAGGCACACAGTAGAGTTCCCTGCCCATGAGCCTGAGACGCCAACACAGGTCTATCTCTTCGTTATGTGCAAAGAACCTTTCATCCAGTCCTCCTGCTCTCCAATAGTCATTGCTACGGATGAGCATACAGGCTCCCGTTGTCCAGAACACCTGGCTGCAGTCATCGTACTGCCCTTCATCCTTTTCCACATCCGAAAATATACGTCCCCTGCAGAATGGATAACCATATTTGTCGATGAACCCACCTGCCCCACCGGCATATTCAAAGCTGTCACGTTTGTGGAACGAGAGCAGCTTGGGCTGACATGCTGCACAACGGGGATGCGACTCCATGAACCGTAGCATAGGCTGAAGCCATCCGGGAGTCACCTCCACATCGCTATTGAGCAACAGATAGTAGTCGGCCTCAACCTGTCGCAGTGCCCTGTTATAGCCTCCGGCAAAACCATAGTTATGGTCGAGCACGATGATCTTCACCTGCGGGAATTCGTTAGAGAGCATTGACAGAGATCCGTCTGTAGAGGCATTGTCGGCCACGAAGACTGACACATCCCTGACCACATGCTGCAGAAGCACGGGAAGGAACCTGCGCAGCATGGCCTCCCCATTCCAGTTCAATATGACTACTGCTACACTCATTTTTCCAGATGCGCCTTCAATGCCGTCTTGTCATGATTGAAATGTCCCAGCCTCACAGTCATCAGCCGGTTGTCATATTCCTCCCTGGCCATGGCCGCATCAAGTTCCACACGCACGTAGTTGCGTGTGAATCCGTGCATGGCCCTGCCACGCGGTGCCTTCTCGAACAAGACCTCCTGCACCGTATCCTGATAGGCCGAATAGAAACGGCGTGTCTTCCCTTCGCTCATTTCAAGCAGACGTCGACTGCGCTCCTTCTTTTCCGCATCATTCACCACATAGGGTATCTTCAAGGCGGCAGTACCAGGCCGTTCGCTATAGGGGAACACATGCAGCTGGGTTACATCAAGCCTGTCCAGGAAAGCATGGCAGTCTTCAAAGCATTCCGGGCGTTCTCCCCTACATCCCACCATGACATCCACACCGATGAAGGCATCGGGCATGAGCCGCTTGATCAACTCCACCTTATGGGCGAACAGGGCCGTGTCATACCGTCTGTGCATGAGTCTCAGCACTTCATCGGAACCGCTCTGGAGCGGAATGTGGAAATGCGGCATAAAAGCCCTGCTCTCTGCACAGTAGTGTATCAGTTCGTCATCAAGCAGGTCAGGCTCTATGCTGCTTATCCGGAACCGCTTGATTTCCTCCACCCTGTCAAGGGCTTTTACCAGGTCTATGAAGCGCTCGCCCGTGGTCTTGCCGAAGTCGCCGATATTGACTCCGGTGAGTACAATCTCCTTGCCTCCTTCTCTGGCTGCGTTCCGTGCCTGCTCTACGAGCGATGCAATGGACGGGTTCCTGGAGAAACCGCGTGCATAGGGTATGGTGCAATAGGTGCAGAAGTAGTCGCAGCCATCCTGCACTTTCAGGAAAAAACGTGTACGGTTGCCTCTCGAGCACGATGGTGCAAAGGTGCGTATGTCCTTTGTCTTCACGGAATAGTGCCTGTGCAAGGATCTGTCGCACTCCTTGTCCATTCCTCCACCGGCACGTTTTTCAGCCCATGCCTCGCTGAGGAACTGTATGAGACTGGCTTTCTCGTTGGAGCCAAGCACCAGGTCCACGCCATCGATGGCACTTACCCGTTCGGCAGACAGCTGGGCATAGCAGCCTGTGACCACGACGAATGCACCGGGATGGTTGCGCACCATGCGGTGGATGGCCTGCCGGCACTTATGGTCGGCCACCTCTGTCACCGAGCAGGTATTGATCAGGCAGATGTCGGCCTGTTCCCCCTTGCGTGCCGTGCGCACACCCATGTCGGCCAGCATCTGCCCGAAAGTGGAGGTCTCGGAGAAATTCAGCTTGCAGCCCAGTGTGTAGTAGGCTGCCGTCTTTCCCTGGAATGCGGAACTGTCTATCATAAGGAAAAAACCCCGACAGCCAGACGACTATCGGGGCAAATTATAAAACTGCTTTACAGTGCTTAGAATTATTCTGCTGAAGGTGTTTCGTCAACTTCTGCTTCTGCTACGGGAGCCTCCTCCACTACAGCAGCCTCAGCCACTTCTTCCTCCTTGGCTGTTTCGACTACAGCGTTTTCGGCCACTACCTTTACAGGGATAGTCACTTCCACTTCCTTGTGGAAATGTACGGTAGCCTCATAGTCGCCCACCTGCTTGATATCGCGCATGGTGATGATCTTGCGGTCGATGTCGAAGCCAAGCTTCTTGAGTTCCTCAGCCACGATATTGGTATTCACTGAACCGTATGTCACTCCGGTTACGCTGACCTTTGCAGGGATGACCAGGGCAACACCTTCCAGTTCCTGGCCTTTCTTCTCGGCTGCTGCCTTGATGGCGGCGAGCTTGTTGGCCTGCTGCTTGAGGTTCTCTGCCAGCATCTTCTTGGCACTGGGCGATGCGATGACACCCTTTCCCTGAGGAATCAGGTAGTTGCGGCCGTAGCCGTTCTTCACGTTAACGATGTCGTTCTTGTATCCAAGACCGATGATATCTTCTTTCAATATAATCTCCATTCTGTCTCCTCCTTTTCTTTATTTCATCAAATCGGTTACGTAAGGAAGCAGAGCGAGCTGACGGGCGCGCTTGACAGCCTGAGCCACACGACGCTGATACTTCAGAGATGTACCCGTGATACGGCGGGGAAGAATCTTGCCCTGCTCGTTCAGGAATTTCTTCAGGAATTCAGGATCCTTGTAGTCGATGTACTTGATACCGCTCTTCTTGAAACGGCAATACTTTTTCTTCTTGGTATCCACTGAAGGTGGAGTGAGATAACGGATTTCTGTATCTACTGCTGCCATGATTTAAGCCTCCTCTTTTTTAGCGAATTTGTTTCTTCTCTTTTCTGCATACTGTGCGGCGTACTTGTCGAGCTTAACGGTCAAGAAGCGGATGACCTTCTCGTCGCGACGGAAAGCAACTTCGAGCTTGTTCACAATTGTCGGCTCTGCCTTGAACTCAACGAGGCAATAGAAGCCTGTCGATTTCTTCTGAATAGCATAAGCCATCTTCTTCAGTCCCCAGGTCTCCTCATTCAGAATTTCAGCACCGTTGGCGGTAAGCAGATTCGTGAATTTTGCGACCGTTTCCTTCATCTGTTCATCAGACAAAACGGGAGTCAAAATGAAAACGGTTTCGTATTGATTCATACTACTTTAAATTGATTAATTAATAATGTATAAAATGTGCATTCTGGAAAATGCGGTGCAAAGGTACTCATTTTCTGGCAAATACAAGGCCTTTATCCCGGCTAAAAGGAAAAATTAACAATGTTTTGCATTTCAGGAGTCTCACTCTGGAGAAGGTTCCGTGGAAGGACTGTGTTGCCCGTCTTTGCACACAGGCAGGACAGACTTTACCGGAAAACGACAAGTCCATGGTTTTGGCAGGAACAAGACGTAGGATCCACTCCATACATGCCGGAAATCAAAGTGTCAGTTTTTTAACGGTTTTCGTGACACTTTGATTTTCCGGCCATTTTTCAAGAATCGGATGAAACCGGATTTTTGCGCGCCAGCCGAAATTCTGGACTCCGGAGGGTTGTTTTGTAAACCGTTGACAATCAGAAGGATAAGTTTTTACAGGCGGAAAGTGTTAATAAAAACAGCCCGATTTTAACCTAAAATCCGTTAAATTCATGCACAAAACAGTCGATTTGTGCAGTTTTCAGCCCCCATTTTCCACACATTTGGGCGGAAAATTGCGGTTTTGAGGCCGAAAAACCTGAGTTTTTGCCCCAAAACACTTAAGTTTTTCCTCAAAAACAGTTAAGTGCCAAGACGAAAACAGTTAACTAATTTTCTGAAAACAGTTAAGTGTTTCCCCCCTAACACTTAACTGATTTTTCCATTTTGTGCAAAAAACCGACAATTCACACTTATTAACATGAAAATCGCTCCAAAACGACCTGTTTTTAAAGACCCTGAAAAATCAAAGTGTCACAAAATCGGCTAAAAATCTGACAATTTGATTTTCATCGATTCAGCTCCCGGAAGCAGGAAACTGTCGGGAATGCCCCTGGGGGTGTGGGCGTCCCGCCCGCACATTGCCAGACAGCCCAGTCAATGTCACCATGATGCTTTGTTGCGGGAAGTGCGGGCGAGACGCCCACACCCCCAGTGGCTGCGCATGGACAGTCTCGCATGAAAAGAACACTCTGCAAGCAGACGACAACCTGGCCATTCCTGTGGGCAAAGGTGTGTTTTAGCACTTAAACGGCCATGGTTTGATAATAAATTCCTACCTTTGCACACATCAACGTATAATAGAGACATGATTACATTATATCCGAAACTCATCATGGATGCCCTGGCAACGGTCACCTATCCCGGCACAAAGAAAAGCCTTGTGGAAAGCGGGATGGTGGACGACGACATGCGCATCGACGGCATGAGCGTGGCCTTCTCGCTCATCTTCCCACGCGAGACCGACCCCTTCCTCAAATCCACACTCAAGGCGGCAGAATCGGCCATCCACTACCACATCAGCCCTGAAGTGACTGTGGACATCAAGACCGCATTCAAGTCGAAGCCCAGACCTGAGCCCGGCAAGATGCTGCCACAGGTGAAGAACGTCATTGCCGTAAGCTCGGGCAAGGGCGGCGTGGGCAAAAGCACCGTGGCCGCCAACCTGGCCATATCGCTGGCACGGCTGGGCTACAAGGTGGGTATCCTGGATACCGACATTTTCGGCCCGTCGCTGCCCAAGATGTTCGGTGTGGAGGATGCCAGACCCTACGCAGTCAGCGTGGACGGACGCGACCTCATCGAACCGGTGGAGAAATACGGCGTGAAGATGCTGAGCATAGGGTTCTTCGTCAATCCTGACACGGCAACGCTATGGCGCGGAGGAATGGCATCGAACGCGCTCAAGCAGCTCATCGGCGATGCCGACTGGGGAGCACTCGACTTCTTCATCCTCGACACGCCGCCCGGCACCAGCGACATACACCTCACCCTGCTGCAGACACTGGCCATAACGGGCGCCGTCATCGTGAGCACACCGCAACAGGTGGCACTGGCCGATGCACGCAAGGGCATAGACATGTACAGGAACGAGAAGGTGAACGTGCCCATTCTCGGACTGGTGGAGAACATGGCATGGTTCACACCGGCTGAACTGCCGGAAAACAGGTACTACATATTCGGCAAAGACGGCGTGAAGCTCCTGGCACAGGAAATGGGATGCCCGCTGCTGGCACAGATTCCCATGGTGCAAGGCATCTGCGACAGTGGCGACAACGGCACACCCGTGGCACTTGACGTGGAGAACCCCATGGCACAGGCCTATCTGGCCCTGGCACAGTCGGTGGTCACGGTGACCAACCGCCGCAACAAGGAACAGGGTCCCACCCGGATAGTAGGCCTGAAGAAATGACAGGTACAGGATTTCGGGAACAGTAAAGGACTGACACTGAAAGAGGCGGCCACACACCTGTAAACCAGATAGTGTGGCCGCCTCCTGGCGTTTCTGCCAATATCAGTAGGCCAGTGACGAGTCTATTTTTATACCTTCCATTTCCAGGAAGTATGCAGCGATATTGGTGTCCTTCTCGTTCAGTTCAATAATCTGCATATCCTTGAACCTGACCGTCTGCCTGGACATGAAATAGTCCAACAACGTATCCCCGAATCTCAACTCCACCCTATCGAAGACAGACAATGACGCCGGAATGCTCTCATCATAGAATATGTCGCCTGCAAACTGCCACTCATACCCGAATCTGCCAGTGAAATTGCTCTTGTCTTCAGGAAAATTCTGGTTACTCAGGAACGGGAATTCTCTCTCGTGGATGACTTCCGGGTTGTTTTTAGGATTAATGAATGAAATGTCAAGGCAAATTTCATTGGTCTTCACTGTCTTCGATACATTGACACCCTTATAGTCGAACACCAGTACCCTGTATTTTTCACCATTACGCTTCGTGACGGTATAATACTTCACGTTGCTTACATTCACCCAGTCACCTCCCCGGTTGAACGTATATTCAGGTGTGGCACGGGTGAAAAGGTTGTCCTTATTGCGCACGCCGACATACGCCTTCAGCAGGACATCATAGTCAAACAGCTTGTCCTTCTTGAGATAGAACGACAGTAGGTATTCGTCCTTGTCAATCGGACCGAGTTCCTTTACCAGTAGGCACTCGTCCTTTTTTGTACTCGTTTTTGTGCCATAAATGAGCAGTTGCGGGTTCTCCATGTCATAGCTCCGGTATCCTCCCTTGTATTTCACCCTTGCCTGGTAGAGGTATTCATCTTCATGACCGACCTCTGACACATCAGCCTGGGAAACGGTGACATCGTATTGCGGAGTATGATAATAATTCTTGTTGAAGAACACATGCAATGAACCCGACGGCACATAATTAATAATATCGATCTTTGTCCCTATATCCGTCTTCTCAAGAAGGCCGTTGATTCTCGCCCCCAACCAGCCGGCCCTATCCAGAGCCGGCGTAACTGTGAGCGTTCCTGTGATGGCCGTGGAAAGCGACAATTTGCTGTTGATATAAGCGTCAGTTCCCCTATAGACCTTGACTTCATCACCGCTTGTAAGTTGATAGGGAGTTGTCATCTCCTTTTCCGTGTCCCAGGCATTATGTATTTCATGACGGTAATTGACAGTCAGGTCGTTATATATATCAAAGAATTTGCCAAAGTTTAGCCCATATTTTAGTCCGGCTCTCACTATACACCCAATCGTATAGTCCTTGCATTCAATATTGTCCAGTGGGTACTCTTCCGGCTTGGGCTCGTACTTCTGTCCTTTCTTGGGATAAGAGTAATATTCATCTTTATCAAAATCAATATGCACACCTGCTTCATAGCAATTGAAGGTGTCAAAATATCCCCAGCCTCCTCCATGATCAAAAGAGGATTGTCCGTATAGATCTATTGCGAATTGAGGTTCAACGATAACGCGCGCCAGCTTACCAAGCTTAAAGTCTTTATGCTTCAATGTAATCATAAATTCATCCAGTTCGATTGTCTCGTCTGGATAGACAGACGAACCATGGACATATTTCCATGGCCTTCTACCCAATATGGGTAATGTAAAACCACCACCCACTGAGTTGAATTTTATTGATGCTCCATAACGTAGCAGGTCTATAGTGTGGAAATCGAAATAGAAAGGCCAGATGTCGAACTTGAATCTTACCAGTTCAACCAGCTGAATGCCAAAACTCACATCAGCATCAATTTTTCCAAACTTCTTGTACTTGACACCATTGTTCTTCGATTCTTCTCCAAACTGTGAAAGGAAATCTGCTGGATCAATATTTTTCAGACTGGGTAATTTCCTGTATAAGTCTATTAATGAATTTACACGGTTAACATTATTCTTGCCTGACTCTATCAAGTCATCTAAGTTACCTTCATAAAGTCCTATATTAAACCAAGACTGTTCTGCAAAATCTTCAAAGTTGTCAGGAATATCTATTTCCTCATCATCTGCTCTGGTTAAACCCAACATAAACATTGGCGCAGGGACGGTCTTGCAATACATCACCCCCTCATCTGCTCCACCTGCACGTGTGCGGGCTTCCGCATTCCTTTTCTTGTCAGGCACGACCAATACATCCCCTTCCATCTTGAAGTCTTTGAAGATGAACTGCAAGGGAATCCATTCTGCACATACCTTATACATACCACCGCTTTTCTCCACCGTTCTCACGATATGGGAAAGCACGGTGGGCAGGAAGTCGGAAAGTGAGCCAAGCCCATCATCGGGCTGAGGAAGGAGTTCCGCAGGCGTATTTGCCGTGAAGTATATCTCTATATGCTCGTAGAGCGAATCGCCTGTGACATTCAATATATAAGGCAAGTATCTTTCGTTAATCACCGTCACCCCTTCCCTGAACATGTAGGTAGTGGTGATTCCTCCCTCTACTTCCGTACACGGCGACGTGATACCATCGCCATTGGGAGTTGACGACTCTGTCTGGTCGCTCATGTCATCGAGTGTCAGTGTACAACTGGCCAATGCCAGAAGACAGGCCAATGCCAGAATAAACCTGTTATTATGCAATGCTTTCATAAATATCTGCTATTAGAAATCCATTTTCTCAGTAAAATCTATCGGATAGAGTGCAGACAGGGTGCCCAGTGTATATCTGCCGCCAAAATCTACATTTTTCTTGAAAATGTATAACGTGAAGTTTTCCCTGTCATAGCATTCTATGGTGGCATACTTCATGATATCCATCGTGTTTGCCCAGATGCGCAGCACAGCGTAGTCTATGCCGAAATCACTGTGTTTCTCGGCCAACCCTATCAGATTGCCAAAGGCAAAGACCCCGACCATACATTTCGTGTCATCCCATATCTGCCCGTTGATGCGGATGTCAGCATAGATGACCAGGTCATAAGGGTAATATCTGTTCAGCCCATCAGCATTCCACCTCGGGATGACCCTCACTGCACATGTATCTGTCAACTGTCCGTTGCTTGATATGGCCACCAGCTTCACAATCCCTTCTGCATTGGCCAGAAGGGTGTCATTCTTGACCATTGCCTTTTCCGGTGTTGAAGACATCCAATAGATTGCACTGTCCTGTGGTGTATGGGGTAAGAACGCCACCCTCAAAGGCATAGAGTCGCCTATCATGACAAATGACGAGTCATTGAGTGTCTTCATAGAAACGCCATCCCACGAATCCGGCTCCTGCCCAAGTTCGTAGAAGTCGCCGCATGATGTTAGTGCAAGCATAGCGGCAAGCAGATATAACAGATATTTCATAGTCGTATATTTAGTCCTCAGAAGCCCCCTGCCCTCAGTGGGGGTTCCATAAGCTGGATGAGATAGGGAATTATTATTATTCACTCTTCACTCCTTCCTTGGTGCCACTACGGTCACGATATTCGAATTCCTCGTACTCCTGCCATCCTCGAACTGGATGGAGACGCAGTACTCGGCAGTCTCTCCTGGACGTGTGCGCACGTCAGTGTATGAGCGTTCACGGCTGTCCACGTTAGTCATATAGACGAAGTTGTCATCGTCCTTACCCTTGCGGTAGATGCAGTAGAAGTAGGGGGTGCTGACGGGGATGTCGCCAACCTCCCATGCAATCCTTCCCTCACCGCTCTTCTCGTCGTAAGCGGCGAAAGCCTTTATCTCCACGTCAACGATATTCTTGCCACGCACGCGGGCAGAGTATATCTGGGATAGCCCAGAGCTGATGCCCCACAGGTTGAAAGTCTCTATGGCATACTGATACCTGTCCTTTCGGTCTATGTCAGGCTTATCGTAAATATCCATACAGTAGCCATTGGCAGCCACGCTGTCACCATGAAAAACGGAAATGATATTCCAGCCCTTGTCGCTTTCCTTCTTACGATATACCACATGGTGTGAAATCATCTCGTCGCTACCGGCTATCCACCTCATAAACACATCATCACTTCCCACGTGGGCAGAGTCGAGGTGTGCCACTGTTGGAGGGAACGGGTTCGGCCTCAGCACCTGAAGGGTGTCTGAGAAGTTGCTGGCATTGTTCGCATAGTCCACGGCACGCACGGTATAGTAGATATATCTTTGGTTGGCATCAATGGCTATGGAGTCGGTGAACGACCTCTCACGCAATAGCTCATGGTTTGCGCGTACAAAGTGGTGGGTGGTATCATTGGCAAAGAACACCTCATAGAACTTTATGTCCAATGTGTCCTTCATATCCCAATGCAGGAATACCCTACCATCAAGTTCCGCAGAGCCTCGCAGGTTTGTTGGAGACATCGGTGGCTTCAGGTCAGCCACACGCAACAGACGTGGAATGGCATAGCCCATGTTCTCGGCAGTATCGACAGCGGCGATGGTAATCATACCCGTGGACGTATGTGTTACATCTACACGGACCATGGTGTCTGTAGGTGCCACATACTGGTTGGTGAGCAGCCGCCATTGCTTCAATGAGTCACGCTCGTTGTAGTACATTGGCACGAAGCGCACAAAGTCGCGCTCCATCGTGTCCTTGTGGAAATAGATATTCGCGAATATCTGCGCCGAGGGGTCATTGTCGACAGGGCGGTCAATGATGATTCTTGTAATGCTCGGTCCTTTTGGCGGATCCATATCAGGGAAGGTTACCGTTACTGGCGCGCTCATCTCAGTAAGGTCGCCGAAGGCATCATGCGCAGCCACGGCATACTCGTAAGTGCCAAGCTTTCCAACTGTATTCTCATATATGGCATCCTCTGTCTTGAACTCCATCTTGAATGGCGGCAGATACGGAGTGCGGTTGATGTTCTTCCATTCCTTCTCGCCTTTCATCCTTCGATAAATCTCGAAACTTCCATTGATGGTGTCGTTCCATCTCAGTGTCACGCTGCCATGCCCAGTAATGGTGTCTGTAAGTGTGATATTGTATGGTGACGGCTTGAACTTGACATTCTTCAGATGCTCCACCCTGCCACTTGCAAAGAGCATGGTCTTGGTAGTATCTTTCACCGTAGGCACTATATAATAAGTATAGGTGGCATTCTTCTTAGCCTTACGGTCAACGAAGCGAAGGGCAAGGTCTTTGGCCAAGTCCTGTCTCCACTCAGAAATAAGATAGGCCGCCATTAACCTGAGCATCTGGTCTTGCTCAATCTCCACAAAGGCTCCCACAGACCCTGGCTCATACTTGGTCTGCTCAGCCTTCAGTCCGCCTTTTGAATAGAGAGAGCCCATGGCCATATAAGCCAGCGAGTCGCTCTCGTCAGGATACTTCGCCTTGAACTGTTCCAGTGTCAGTGCCTTGTATGCGTAGGCAACGGTATCAAACTTAAACCCATCAACGGACTCATCCCTACGTATGATGTTCACACCATGACGAGCCAGATGCAGCCATTCGGGGAACTTATCCACAGCCCACCGCAACACTACGCTATCACCGTAAGTACGGGCCAGCACCTTTATCTCCGTATAGGGTGCTTTGTACCTGTTCAGGGAATCCCAGTTGATTTCCTCTTCTACAGGTGCCTGCTGTTGTCCGACAGCCACACCAATGGTGTCCTGCGGATCCATGGCATCAGGATTGTTGCCTGTCAATGCCTTCAAGTTGGCTATGGCAGGTAGCGATACCACTGCCATAGCAACCCATAGAAGGCCCTTCATTCCGAGAGATTGTTTCATATTGTTCTTGTTCATCTTTTCTGTTTATTTGAATGGTTGCGAGATAAATGGCGAGTCACTGAACGCACTATACGATTCGGAAATGGTTGGTGACATACCATAATAATATGACCTCCAGCATTTGTTCTTGAAGTCCCAAGAGTTCACCCTGTAACGTCTGAACTGCAATTTCTGGACATTCTTCATCGCCTTCTCGGCATCATACCATACCTGTGCACTCGAGAAACCGCTCTTGTGCGGAGCCTTGTAGTTCCATTCATACAATACCTCAGACCAGTTGCTGTTATCGCCTGCACAAGCACCATTTGAAGGATTAAAGAAGTTCCCTCTTATACGTGGATGACGGTAATTCTTGTTATAGTCCATCTTAATAATGTCATAGATATGGGTGTTTCTGCTGGCTCCTTGCATGCTGCCACTCCATACCAGACCCAATTGATAAGAAGGGTACTTTATCTCAAACAGCCTCATCATTCCATTGACAGTTGCAGCGGAAAAATCGGTTTTGATATATCCCTGCATATATTCATTCGTAAGATCTCTGACATCTTTCTTGTATGCGTTTCGCCCATCATAGCAGAATGCAGTAATATTGCTGCACATAGTCTGGCACGACTCATTAAGTCCGCGAATGATGTCGAGATAGCACTTTTGGGTCAAAGGATGCCAAGGCTGCACGCCTGCACTTACACCGGCCGGTATCTCCTCACCATACATATAGGACGCAAGCGAATCGAGCGGATCGCAGAAAATCGGATGATTATAGCCCATCTTTTGGAAACGATCCAACTTCAGATAGCACAGGTCCTCAATGGTCTGATAGTTGTCGTACAACTGCTTGTCGCCACCCCACTCACTCAATATGCGCAGTTTGCCTTGTGTAGTTCCGTAAGGAGTGTTGAATATCAGCGCCTCTGTGGTAGTGATGTCATAATTCAGATAATCATCAGCCGATTTTGCCTTATATCCACCAACGAAGAACATGTTGGCAAGATAGTCAATATACATGGCGGGCTCCTGAACAATATAGTACTGTCCGAGACGGTTCTTCAGCGGCTCACTTGTCTTTGTGGCACCTCCGAGCAGTTCCTTGTCGGTATAGGCTTTGTCCAGCGTTACCAGTTTCTCGATATCTGTGAGGATGGTACCAGTGAAGCGCGTACCATAATACATAGGTGCCCCACCCTCATGGTACTCGTCCTTGGTATAGGTTTTGTCGAACGCCTTTACCCTCTGCTTGTAGACAACCATCTTCCGAGGCTCGCTCCAGCTATTTGTTCCAGACTTCTTCACCGTAACATGATATTGGTGCAGCCCCTGTGCATCTGTATTGCCCAAGTCCTCAACCATGACCTCAAAACCTGTTGGCAGAACATACGGCTTCTCCATGTCCGCAAGAGAAGGCAAGTCACTTATAATGGAGCTGCCCGAGGAGGTTGAGCTTGAGGCCAAGCTTGCTGTAGCCCCAAGTTTCGACTGCGAGACAGTCGATGAGGTAGTTGTTTTCGACATCGCCTTCAGGCCAGAAAGCGAAGAAGAAGATGATGATGAAGAAGAAGAGGTAGTAGACTCTGTCGCAGTGTTAACCCACTGTCCCGTTATCGGGTCCTTGGTAAGCGAAGCCGAACCACCAGATTCCGCAAAGCCATAACCAGGAGCCTGTCCTGGGAAATAGGTCTCATAAATCTTCTCTATCGCCTGATTACGGGCCGTAACCTCACTTAACGCGTAAGTGTTGTATGACATGACGGCATTCATGCATTGCTCACTGAAGCTCTCAGTCCATTCATACTCCAGCGTAATGGTGTATGGTTTGGAAGAATCAGAATAGGTAAACGTCTTCTCTGGGGTCAGTATAGACACAGAGTCGTTCTCTATCCACAGATTGTTACGTGTCAGTATGGGCTTTGCGGACACGGTATCATTGTAGAGCTTCCACGTCAGCTTGCCAGTTGGATTATTGAACAGGCGGCCCTTATACTGGCCATCGAGCGAGATCAGCGGGCACCGCATGTCAACCAATGGTGCATCGACAGTGATGTCATTGACCAACTGAGGACCTTCACGGGTAATGTAGCTCGGATATACCAGCTTGGCAAACAATTGCAGCTGTGTGGTGTCCGTGAATGCTGATGGTTCCATCTCTGGCTTGGTGCAGAAATAAATGGTCTTTGTCTGATACCACTCTTCCGGCTCATACTCATGTGTATCGGTATTATATTTCTCCGGGTCCATGTATGTTCCGTTCCTGAACTCCAGTGCCCTACCCTTGATTTCCAGCTTGTAATAGCGGTTGGGGTTCAGGTTGAGCTTATGCAGCAGCACCTTGTCGTTCTGATAGGTCACCTCAACCTCATAAGTGGCATTGGGTGAGCTGTACTTGCTTGCGATATGGCTTCGTGAGGCATACTCATACAGCTTGGCCTTGCCAGTATACACCTCGAACCTGAACTTGCGTGAGGCTCTTGCCTTCTGTGCATCCTCCTCCACAATGTTGCTATTGTTGGCAATCTTGTCAAGGTCTGTCGGGTCAACAATGCTTATGTCGGAATTGATGTCGGCATTGGTAACGAAATATGGGGTGATACCCTTGTTGTACTCCACCTCGTAGGGATTTACCAGTTCCGGGTCCTTCGATGCCTTATAGCAATAGGTGTTGAACTCGTCAAAGTCGTCAGTACCTATAGAGCATCTGTCGAAGAGGATGAAGTTGTCGAGGGCATTGCCAAGGAATATCTGGCACACGTCACCACACTCGAAGGAGAACTTCTTGTTGAGGTTGACCAGACCACCGAGCAGACGTATCTTTATCCTTGCCTTGCCCATGAAGTAATTTGGATTAGGCATGGCACACTGCAGGACACCTCCGATACCACAATCAACGAGGTCTATCTTCTTGTCGAAGAAACCAAGGTCTATGTGCAATCCCATCTTGGCATAGAGGTAGGCATAGAGCTGACCACGGGCATACCAGTAGTTGCTGCCCGACTTGAATCCAGGCTTGCGGCCAAGGTTCACGCACTCAGCATTGTCAGGCATCTTCGCCAGCACAATGTCAAAGCCAGCCGTGGCACCTGCCGAGGCATAGAACAGTCCAAGGTTAACGTCAATATATCCCCATACGGAGGCACCAAGCATGATGCCGCCACCAAGTTCGGACGACATGGCATTGAAGCCCTTCTTCGATTTCTCCTGTGCAGCCGTAGCTTCAGACAGGTTGTCGCTCACTGCCGCTCCATGCTGTCCACCATCAAGGAACTTCACCAGTTTCTCTGGCAATGGTGGCAGCTGACCTCCGTTGGGCAGCTCGGAACCGAAGCACAGATAGGCATCGGCACCCACGCTGACTGAAATGACAGGTTTCTTCTCGAAGTCGACAAGTATGAACGCACAGCGTGCATCCCTCGGCTCGGGCTTGCCAAGCCACACATACCAGTCGGTTTTCTTCAGCGGCTGACCATCCCTCTTCATCGTAACCTTCAGCTCAAGATTGATCTTCCACGTCATAGCCGAGGTTGTCTTATTATTAGATGTCTTTGCCTCCGGGTCGTCAGTCTGCACAGTATCGGCATTAGTCATCCGCTCATTAAACTTACTCTTGTCGGCCGACTCGTTAGAGTCACTCATTATACTGTCAAGACCACACTTGGCCTCCTGTATATATCCGTCGAACTTGTCGTTAAGCTCCTGCAGCTTGGCCAGCCCATTCTCAATCTTTGACACAGCCTCACTCGCACCTCCATCGGCCTTGACATCTATATTAAGATCAAGCTCGAAGTACTTGTCTTTATCGGTGTTCTCATAGACTATGTTGACACCTGCCTTAATCATGGCCGCACAGTCTATGTCTCCCTTGAACTTGAAGGTGGTAAGCTTGCACTTGTCTGTCTCTGGATTCCTGTAAACAACAACCGTACAGTCGAACGAGCCGTCGAAGACCGTTCCTTCGCCAGCCTTCATTCCCATACCCAAGATGATGCCTGTCGTGCCCTTCTTGGGAGTTGCTTTAGAGGTTTTCTCGCCTGTACTCTCGCTGTAGCAGTTGAAGTAGAAGCCACCATGCAGACCATAGATGGTTACAGGGGTGAAGGACATGTCACCGCAGGTCAGCTCAAAGTAACCCCAGTCGAAGCTGTCCTCCGACCCTGGATTCTCCTCATAATAACCTCCCTTGGCAGTACAATCGAAGATGTCTACAATCTTCATTTTCAGCTCACCGCAATATCCACTTCTGCTATTGCTGTCGTCAACCTTTACCGTTCCCTCAATATCTACCTGTCCCGTATTGACCTTTATCGTCGCCTCGTGGAACTCTACCGATGAGAACTCAATGGACATATCCGACAGGCTGGTGATGTTCCTGATTTTGCTCTTCAGTCCGAGCTTGGTCTCACCACTAATCTCCAGGTCTTTATTAAACGTTATCTTGCCACCAAGCAAGAACTCCAGCTCGGCATCCTTGCCTTCGACATTCAGGTCAATATCGCATTCAGAAAGCGTAAGGGTGAACGGACCGATGTTTTTCTCTGGCGAGGCGTAGCCCCACTGTCCGAAGTTGATATATATGTCACCATCGGCAAACTCCTTGTCCTCAGCCTTATTCCACCATTTATTCTTGGCATCCGCAAGCCAGTCATTTTCCAGTTCCCTTCGGGCGCTCTGCATCCTCTTTGCCTCCTTAGAGTACTTGGCCTCGAAGCTCATGTTGTTGGCTATACGCATCTTGCAGAACTTTATGCCCGGAATATGTATGTCGAACGGTAAATTCTCCAGCTGTTTGTTTATGGCCTTGGCACCGGCAATCGTTACCTCTCCACCAATACACAGCTCACAGTTGGTCTTGGTAGTTCCATCCTCCTTGTCGTAAGCCTCGACAAGGAAATAGGTAAGCCTCTCATCGAAATCGAGGTCTCCAAGGATAAAGTCAAACGACAGCTTGTCCATCTGGTATGTCCTGAAGACATAACAGTAGCCTTCCTTTCCATTCTCGTAATTGCTTAGAGGCTGGATGTTGCATTCGTAGTGGACGGAGTCCTTCAGCAGCGGTATCTGCAAACATCCTTTCATCTTAAACCTGTCGAAGTCATTCTGAACGACATCAACATATATGGAGTCGAGCGAGAAGGCAAAGCCTCCTATGGAGCCGTTCTCACCAGCCTTATAGTTGATGAGGTTTGAGATACCTGCTGTGAGCGAGCATCCCGACTTGTCGAAAATCATGTTCTCGACAAACATGCTCATGCGTCCGCCGTTGCCTATTGTGAACGACTTAGGTAGGGAGACGTTAATCTTACTGATATAGACACCCTGCCACGCCTGAATATCGCCAGGATTGACATTTGCCTCCTCCCAGTCGTACTTTGCAGGGAATATTTCCTTCCTACAACTGGCATGGTTCAGCCTTGAAGAATGATCGATTACAACCTTACACTCCTCAAAGGTGAAGCCGGGCAAAGACTCATGCTGGAAAGCATCAAGGGTGGCCGAACCAATCCAGTCATCCCACGAGCGTATGGTAGCCAGAACATTGAGTATGGGCTGTTTGTCGGTGACATTACCCAGCTCATCAACCTTCTTCAGGTTCGGCATCGCCATATCAATGTCTGCCGTCAACTCTGCAAACTTGTTTTCGCTCCACACCAAGTAGCAACCATTCTCAGGTTCCAGAACATTTTCAGGAGCCTTGAAAGTAAGATTGAAATCGGATTTAGGGTCCTTTACAGTGAAGTCTTTGAGCAGAGCCACAATTCCGCCTTCTGGTATCAGGCTTTTGGGACTGATACACATACGCGGTGCACCGAAGACAAGTATCTGGTTATCTGTGACATTAGTCTTGTCCACCACAAAGGTTCCAATGAGGTCCATAGTAGCGTAGGTGGGTGCAAACTTCATGGTTGAAATCTGCAGTTTCACTGGCGAGGGATTATAGTCTTCTGGCAATTCCAACGGGAATCCCACATTCTTAATAGTTCCATCTCCCAATAAATTGTCCACGATGGCATAGCCTTGTGCTATTTCCTTATAGTAACCGGCAAGATTTACCTTCTCTGCGAGACCCTTCACCTGATTCGTAGCCTCATTTTGTAGCATACTGCTGTACGGAATACCTGTATCGCCAATGAGGTTATCAAGACCCCAGTCAGAAAACAACTCGTCAACTATTTCTGTATTAGTTTTCGACATCTTACTGTCAGGCGCAGCACATGTTATGACCATGCCCTTATATACCTGATCGTCCGTATTCACAGCAATAGTGTCAAACCTAACACACAATTCCCATGTAGCTTTTATTGGACTCCACAACACACGTCCTGTTCCCTTGAACAATCCAGGTTCACCAAGAGCCTGTAGGTCATCACCCAGTACGAGTTCATATTCACCTATCATCACCGTCTTACCGACCAGGTCTTCAGCTCTCTTGGATGTAGGCTTTACATTGTCTATCTGCACTTGGTTGGCACACTGGAAAAAACGTTGTGACAACCTGTCGGTCATAGCGAAGTCCTTGGTGTTAATGGAGTCGTTTACCCACTCTATCGAGGTCTGGTTTGTAGCTTTAGCTGTAACCCGCAGCAACATATAGTCACGGTTCTCCACCTTTCCATCAAGACTTTCCCACTTTATGGTGTCACTGAGTTCCTTGATGCCCTCTTTTACAAAAATCGGCTCACGTGTCACCATATCTTCCCGTGGAGTATACTCCTTGGCAGAGAACAGTTCTATCTTGTATTCAAACTTCAATGTATCTGCCTTTGCACCAACTCCTCCCATCAGATTTGGCTTATGCCAAGACACACCAATGTTCTCTGTCAAGAAAACTTTACGAGCACCGTCACTGGGATTAAAACGAGGCGAAATCAGCTCCGGATTGGAAAAGGCATAAAGCGAGTCGGTATCAAGAAATATCACATTACCATAACCATTCAATTTCTTATTGCCTGTTCCCTCCTTGAAATTCACGGCGGCAGGTACCGACTTGCCCTCGTTCTGATATTTATAGCCGTCATCCTTGCCGTCCGCAGTATCGGGAACAGCATAGACACGCATCACATATATTTGGGTAGAATCGAGTTTATCAAGAACATCCTGGGTGAGCTTATATTTGTTGAACTCTATGTCCTTCTTTTCGAATACAGGTTCAAGCTCCTCAACGGCTGCCTTCATGCCCTCAATATTCTCAGGATACCCTTCTGTAGGCTGTACTATCTTAAGCGTGTATTTGAAGGGAAGTTCCTCGGCTTTTGCTCCCGACATGACAGGAGCCTCCCACTCTATCCACGGGTTGCCCCTATAGACTACATCAGCCCTTGTATTGACAAGGTCGGTGTAGGGCTTGGGAGAAACAAACTTTGGAGCAGAGTAGGTAGTAGGCTTCGATGAGTTGGAGAACGCCACTATCGTAGCATCATTCTTTCCATTTTCAAGCACATTCACCCTTTCAAGTGAGGATGAGGGACCACTAAGGGTAACACTAACACGTATGAGATATGCCGTTTTTGTGTTTATCTCATCGAAGAAGGAGTCCGGGAATCTGTATGACGTACCCTTTATACCATCCACCTCAAAGACAGCTGGCAGTTCGTCGAGAGCCTTGGCTATATCTCCAGCATTGAGTTTGTAGTCATCGTTCGGCTCGACTATCTCAATGGAGTATGTAATGTCGATGTCATCGGGCAGCTCACCCTGTATGGCAGGTTTAGTCCACGACACCACGGGGTTGTCCCTATATATACGTTCGACAACTGTTTCCAGAGACATTTCCGGTTTGAAGTCATAATCCACGAAAGGTTTCGGGGATATGAAGCGAGGCGGTGACACTATTGCCGACAAGCAGGAGAATACAGAAGGACGACTGCGTCCGTCATCCTCGAAGGTCATGGTCTTATATGCTCCCTCTACAGTGTCAGGAACAGCTATCACCTCCAACAAATATGCCGTCTCAGAATTAAACCTCTCATACACTTCTTCGGGCATGTCAACTTCTGTACCCTTAATTCCTGTTACCTCGGCTTTGACAGGAAGTTCATCGAGTGCGGCACGCATGCCTTCAAAAGTACGGCTATAGTTGGAGTTAGGCTCAACAATCCTGACATTGTAAGTGAAATTGACCTTCTGTGAAAGATTGCCAGAGGCTACAGGTGCTTTCCATCTGATAACGGCATCATCGGGACTGATTACCGCCGTTTTTATCAAGTTGCTGTTCATTCCCGCAGGATTAACAAGCTGGGGAGCACTGTACGTAGTCGGTGCTGTCAAATTGGCATTATAGTCCTTGACACGGAACAGACGGATGTCACTCTTTCCTTCATTTTCCAGTTCAATATACTCCAGACTACCAATCTGGGTAGAATTCGACTTCGCAGTTACCTGCACTGCATAGGTATCAAATGGCGAAAAATCCTTGATGACAGTAGCCGGAATGATACACTGAGGCGACACCAGCGATGTTGCCTGATAGACTACAGGCGAATTCTCCATAGCCTGGTCTATCTGCTGGAACGGCATGAGCTGCACGATTTTCAGGTCGTAGGTGAATACGCGGGCACTGGGGTTGCAATTGACCACCGGTGCCATCCACAGGAACATGGGATTCTGTTTGGACAATGTATAGATATTCTTATCCTCATAGTCACCAGAAACAAACGGGGATATCCACGTCGGCGACTGCGCCTTATAACATACAGTAAAGAAACACTTGCTGGACATCGGGTTGTTGAGCAATACCGGACTGGCAAGCAGGGGATCCCACTTATAGGCAAGCAGAACCAGCTCATAGTTACCTTCAGGCAAATTGCCGAATGCACCCGACAAGGCATTTTCAAATAGTCCAGCAGGCATCTGCACAGCATTCGACGGCACATGGTTGAACAATGTACGCATCTCAACGGCATCAAGAATCTTGGTCTGTCCGGCAGGCACGACTATTGGTGACTTCGGGATGTATGGTCCACCAGGAACTACAATTTTCAAGTCTGATTCCGGCGTAATCTGCTGGAGTTCAAGTCCAAAATATACCTGTTGCGCCTCCTGCGTGGTATTCTGCAAGGTAATGTTGAAATACTGTCCGGTATTCGACAGATAGCACATTACCTGTGGCGGCAGAATGTTGCGTGTAGGCTGAACCGAAACATTAAGTTCATCGGCATGGGCAAACAGTATGCTGAAAAGCGCAACAAACAGAGTGACTATATTCTTGTATGTCTTCATAGCTTTTTATCTGCTTTCTTCTTTATTTCCAATAGTGTGAATGTATATAGGTAGTTCAGTGACAGACGGATGTCGGTACCGTCGAGCGACGATGTGGTCTTGGTGGCATTCACGTCACCGTATTTGCTGAACGATGCCGTGGCACTGAACGAATGCACTTTCTTCAGAGTGTAGCTGGCACTGAGGTCAAATGCCATGGACAGGTTTTTTGAGACATTCCTGATATGATTGTAGCACATTGACATGGTAGCAGTAGTGTTCAGGCTCTTGTCCTTGAGGAATCCGCGTCCTGTGCTGATTGATGCTACATCCGATGTATATTGGGAGTTGAAGCCCTTGGTCTGCTGATGGCTCACAGAGGCTGTGAAGTCCATTTCCCACGGTTTCACACCCACCATATAAGAAGCGCCCATGGCCATGGTCTCCACATCGGACAGACCGATGGACATGGGACTGAGGTCCTTGTTCTGCGTATAGTTGGCAGACAGGGATATAGTATGGTCTATGTTGGTTCCACTGATAGAATACGATGGCATGAGACTATAGCTGTGGAGCACCCGGTGCACCCTCGTCGAGTCGTTCACCTTGGCCGTACCGTCAGTCTGTGTCTGCATATAGCCGTTGTACATGGCTGAAATATTGAAGTTATTGCTTATACGGTATAAGGCCATGGCCGAATAGACATAACCTGATGTCGTATAAAGCTGCTGGTTGGACAGGTTGTCCCGCTGTCCCGAAAATGAGGCCGAAAGCGTGAAGTTCCTGAACAGCGAAGTGCTGAAGTTCACGCCAAGGCTATGATAATTGTTAGACATGTAGTATGTGCCCAGCGACGTATAGTCCGGCTGGACAATCTTATAGAATACGGAAGCGTTAAAACGCGAGATAGAGAGATTGACAGAAGCATCGCCCGCATACCTCACTGACGATGTGTATCGTGCGTCAAAGATCTTGTCGAAACGTGTAGCCTCACCGGTGGTGATTTTCGGCGATTCCCTGTCGGCCGTGAATGCCGATGTCGCCATATTGGCCGACAACGACAGGAAATCCTTTATGCGTAGCATGCCCTTGAGTCCAACAACAAGGTTTTCCTGCGGACGATAGGTGCGTCGCCAGTATTCATCGATGGATCCGGGAGCATCGTATGCCCTGAGCAGATAGAGGTCTATGCTGCTTCCACGGTTGCCATATCCTGCACTGAATCCCCAGCCAATGCGTCGGTATTGCGGTTTACGTGGATTAGGGTCTTCCGGATTGTCGTTCACGGCACTACGCAAGATGCCATAGAACGCGGAAGTGCGGAATTTCTTTCCGCGGTATTCGAGACCTACACCGTTGAACGACATGTTCATGATATAAGAACTGAAAGGCATGGACGAACGTCCGATGTGGGCGGTGAAGTTCTTGTAGCGCGGTGTCAGGTTAAATGAGAACTGCGGGTAGCTGAAACTCATGTTGTCGTTGGAATAGTAAAGGGAGAAGGGCATGGACAGTCCTGATATGCTGATATTCAGGTTGGCATAGACCGTATTGCTCAACGGCGACATATAGCCGTTGCCATAAGACGAGTGGTAGTAGGTGTTCTGCGTACCTATGGAACCTGTGATAATCAGCGGGTCACCCTTGCCTATCTGCGATATGTCCTGAGCCTGAAGTGCATAAACGGCAAAGGTACACACCAGGGTTGCCATGGTGCGTGCCGTAAGCTGCCTGAGCCCTTCTTGCCAGTGGGGATTGGTAGGTCTCATGGTGTGTATTATAAAATTGATATATTATATTAGGTGAAAGGCCGCTGCCCTGCGCCCCGGCATGGGGCAACGGCCTTCAGTGTGTAATGAGTATTAACGGTTGCCTACCACAATCTTCCTGGTAGCCACGCCCTTGGCTGTGGTCACCTTCACGATGTAGGTTCCGGCATTGAGACAGGTCGGTTCAACCTGCTGACCGCTGGTGCTGAACACCTTCACATCCTGTGCACCCTCAGCCACGATGCTGTTGCCGGACACGCGGATGGAGACACCATCGGCATTGGCGATTTCGCGGATACCGGTCACAGTTCCGTCAAACATCAACGGATGGGCATAGCTGCCTGCCATTCTGCAGAACGATACGGTTTCCTCAAGCGGGATGAACTCGCCGGTAGTGGTATCGAAGAGCTTGAAGCTGACAGTCTCGCTGTTCTTTCCGTTCACGGTGATGAAGAAACGGCCGTTGACCATCCTGCCCTCGCCACGGCACTCATCGCCTACGAAAGCCCAGATGCTGTACCTGCCATTTTCAACTTCTCCACTGAGCCGTGCAATGATGGTCATGTTGTCGGCAAACTGGCGGTAGTTGCAGGTCAGATCCGGCCTTAATGCCGCTTCAAAAGCCTTTGCATCAGAGGAGGGCTCATATACAGTCAGATACTTGTCGGGGTTGATGGAGAACTGGGCCTCTGTCTCTCCGGCGTTGTAGATGAGGTAGCCCTGACCGGCATTCAGCGACTCAAGAGTTCCCTGCCATGACGGCACACCCTCTTCCTCTACGAATGTCATGAAGCCATTCTGTGCCACAATCCGGCTGCCCACTGGCAGAGCCATTACCTTTCCGAAGACCTCCTGGAAAGGATGGGACTTGCAGCAAGGATTGCTGAACCAGTTCCAGCCCGGACGAAGAGTCACATCGGTAGAGCTGTTGGTATAGAGGGAGGTATTGTCAACGAGGTAGTCGAGGGAAAGGTCGTCCTTTACGTCAATCTTGTAGCAGGAAGTTCCGTCAAGTGACTGCAGAGCACCGAAGAAGCCATATACCGGGTCATTGTAAACAAGGGCTTCCTGTGAGCGGATTTCCTGAGCATTGCCCAGATACTTTGACATCACGCCTTCATAGACTTGTCCTGCATAGAGAGAAACCCAGTTCCATCCTGCCTCGGCATTGATATGCTGGGTAATCTTCACAGACTGCGTATCGCCGTAGTCGCCCACGGTTGCAGTGAGTTCACCTTCACCCACGAGCATCGGGTCGAGTGTCCAGGTGTTGGTGCCCTCGACACGTGTCAGCGTGAAGAGCGGACTGGATTCCTGAGTGGCCTCGTCAATGAGGGCAGGAATGGTGAACTCTACATTCTCCAGCGGATAGCCTTCCGGATTTGTGGTAATGGTCAGCTGATAGGTGTCCTCGCAGCCGATGGCTACAGCCCCGAAAGAGATGGCCGAGAGACCCTCGATGATGTTGACACCGAACCCGATGGTGAAGACGTATTCCTTTTCAGGCGTGAAGTTGCTTTCATCGTCAAAACCGCAGACTTTATTGGTCATGGTTCCCTCGAAACGGGTGGAGCCGTATGCCTGTGTGAGATACTGGTCGGAAGCCGTAACGCCACCATTGGTGATGCTCAGGATGGCATTGCCCTCGCCAGGGTTCTCTGCCCATGTGAGGTCGGTCCAGTTGTAAGGCCCGGTCTTGATGTTGCCCTTGAGAGCCTCGGTAATGTCAAATGTGGTGATTTCAGGTCTTGGCACCTCTATGGCCAGCGGATCCATGGAAACAGAGAAGTTCTGCTCTGTGGGCAGCTGGATGACCTCCACGCTGATTATGGCCGGACTATTGGGTATGTCGCTGTGCGATACGGTCACTGTGGCATTGCCCACTGCGTTGGCGGTAATGGTGCCGTCCTCATTTAAAACGAGGACAGAGCTCCCTTCATTGGTCGTGCCATCAACAGAATAGCTGAGACCCTCCTCCGGGTCGGTAGCATCGGCAGGACCCAGGACAAAGGTATGGGGGAGATATTGCTTGACCTCATCGCCAAGGGCAACCTTGATATTGTCGTAAATGGGTTTCAGCGATGTAACTGGCTTGCGGATGATGACGGTGACATTGACCTTTGCACCGGCATCACAGGTGGCTGTCATGGTGTAGGTGCCCACCTTGCTCGGTACCCACAGCACCTGGCTTGTCGTCTCCTCTGTCTGCATCACGATGGCTTCCTCGTCAGAAGGAATCCATGTCACCTGCTCTGTGGCATCCGCAGGTGTGACAGTGATAATGTCGGAAAGCATCTGGGTGAGCATGGATCCATCGTTGATGTTCACGGTAATGGTGCCATCGGGATAATCCTGACTCACCTCCAGGCCTGTGATGGGCTGAAGCACATAGACAACTGTGCGTGCCGAAACGAGGCTCTGGCCTGTCGTTGCCATGCTCAGGCTCAGGGGGGCTCCTTGAGTGTTGATGGCCACACCTGTCAGCTCATCGCCCACAATAGAAGCATCGTTCTGAGCATCCACCCACGTCCATGTCAGCTCATCCGGAAGTGTTGCATCCGCAGGGGTGACGGTGATGTGGTCGCGGAGATTAATCGTCTGGCCAACGTTGACGTTGATGGGGTTGGTCAGCTCCACAGCTGTAGCGGGGGTGAATGTGAGTGCCTTCGGGGCTGAAGGCTTGCCCACAGTCTCGTCAGAGCCAGAGACCACCTGTGTCTCGGGAAGCGTGTACTCCGTTTCGCCACACTTAAGGACAAACTCTACAGTCTTCTCCCCGGCATCAGGGTCAACATAGACATGCAACGTAAAGAGCCATCCGTCTCCAAGGGCTTCTACCGGGGCAACAGCACGGCAGTCGCCATCAATGAATGCGCCAAGTGTTACATTTGAGTTTTCTGACATCGTGACCGGATTGCCCGATGCATCCTGCAATGTGGCATAGATAAGCGCATAATTGGGGAAGCCGCTTGATGATGGCGGTGTCCAATCGTGCTGAGCACTCACCTGCAACACTGCCAGGAGGCAAAGCGCAAGAATAGATAATGCTTTTTTCATATTAATAAAATTTTATAAATGAATAAAAAAAAGATGTGACTAATCCATGACTACTATCTTCACGGGCAGCGACATGCCTGCAGACTCACCGGCATCGGAGCATACGGTCAGCACGCTGTCGCCCGTTTCCAGGGCCGTGCGGAGACGCTCCATGGAGCAGGACAGCAGCAGGGAGAAGGGATCTCCGGAATCCACCTTGTCCGGAACCACTTCAATGCCCATGCCGTCGGGCAGATGGGTGGCATGCGGCGTTATGGCGGAAGGAGAGTCGTTGATGCCACGCAGACAGACGGCCGCACGCTCACCGCCGGTGCGTACATAGACGGCTACCGAGTCTTCTGCCAGGCGCATCTTTCCCCAAGCAAACGGATATTCCTCCAGCATGTGCCGCCGGGAGGCGATGACCGAGCCCTTGACAAAGAGATAGTTGATCTTCGAGGCAGAACTGGTGGTGACAGCCACGCGCTGATGGAACCTGCCCCGCCGGCCGTGCGGATTGAACTCCACGGAAACCGATGCCGTGTCGCCTGGAGCAACAGTGCCTGCAGTATGGGAGGCCGTGGTGCAACCGCAAGTGGCACTGGACCCGAGGATGGTGAACGGCTCATGCCCTGCATTGCGCACCACAAACCGGTGGCTCACCGGCCCGTCGTCCTCGGCTATCGCCCCGAAGTCGTGCACCCTGCCGTCCTGCCATTGCAGTTCGCTCTGCGCCACAGCAGAAAGGCTGACGGCTGACAAGACAAGGGAAAGACAGGTGGTGTAGAGCATTCGATTCATGACAACGGCTATACTTTAATGGGATTTTACGGTTTTTTTACGTTCGTTCAGGTACGTTAATGATGCAAAAGTAACCGAAGTACGCATCGGAATGGTGCACAAATCGGACAGTTTCATGTAAAAATCGGACAAAAGCACAAAAATACAGGCGTATGTCTGTTTTTCCACAACTACCTGACAGCAACGGGCTGGACACCACTCCCCTCTCCACGTCACAGGTCATGGAAGCAACTCTGGTTTCACATCCGCCAGCAAGCCGGAAGCGCAAGGAATCATCACGCTTGAAAAACAATGGCGCGTGGAGAGAAAGGAAGGAAGACGTATCAGAAGTCATCCGGCTTCCGGAAATATCCCGGCACTCTGGATATACAACCATGTTATCATCCGCCTGCAAAGCATTTTATGCACGACCGCCCACACCCCCAGTGGCATTCCCGACAGTTTCTTGCTTCCGGGAGCTGAATCGATGAAAAATCAAAGTGTCAGGATTTTAACAGTTTTGCTTACACTTTGATTTTTCAGGATCTCTAAAAACAGGTCGTTTTGGAGCAATTTTCATGTTAATAAGTGTGAATTGCCGGTTTTTTGCACAAAACGGAAAAATCAGTTAAGTGTTAGGGGGGAAACACTTAACTGTTTCCGGAAAATTAGTTAACTGTTTTCGACTTGGCACTTAAGTGTTTTTGAGGAAAAACTTAACTGTTTTGGAGTAAAAACTCAGGTTTTTCGGCCTCAAAACTGCGATTTTCCGGCCAAAAGTGCGGAAAATGGGGGCTGGAAACTGCACAAACCGGTTGTTTTGTGCAAGAATTTAACGGATTTTAGGTTAAAAACGGGCGGTTTTTGTTAACACTTTGCACCAACAAAAACTTATTCCGCTGATTATCAACGGTTTACAAAACAGACTTCCGAATCTGAAAATTTCCGCTGGCGTGCAAAAATCCGATTTTGCCCGATTCTTCAGAAAACGCCCGAAAATCAAAGTGTAAGCAAAACTGTTAAAATCCTGACACTTTGAAAAAACGGCTTCTCACAGGATTTCCCCTTTAAAACCATTGCTCAGACAATAGTAGAATCCTGCATTTCCAGCAATTAATATATGCCATCCACAATAAACACAAAGGCGACAACGTTAAGGAATTTGAATAAAAACAAAAAAACTATTTTAAGTGTATGGTTGATTTTAGTCAGAAGAATACCCGGAAAAGCCTTTTGCCAAGAACGACAGCAATGATGTCGGCATGGATCGCGCTGATGTGCGTTTCATGTATCGGGGGGGGTAAAGAAAAGTTGCCTCCCGCCACAGAAGAACAGAAAGACAGCCTTGTGGAACTGAGGAAAAGAGGGAAGACACTGCGCGATGAAAGCCGCTTTGACGAAGCCCTGGAAATACACAGCATCGGACTGAAGCTGGCCAAAGCCACGCACGACACAGCCGAATGGGTGCAGGCACTCAACAACATAGGAACAGACTACAGACGCATGGGCGTGCTCGACGTGGCACAGGAATACCACTACGAGGCCTGGAGAATGTGCGAGGAATCGAAGGACACGACAAGGGTGATGAGGAAAAACATGGTGGTATCGCTCAACGGACTGGGCAACATCTACCTCACCGTGCGCAACTACGACAAGGCCGAAGACGCATTCAGAAGCGCGCTGGCCGGGGAAACAGAACTGGGAAGCAACACCGGACAGGCCATCAACTACGCCAACCTGGGAGCCATATACTTTGCACGCGACAACGACCGGAAGGCACTGGAATACTATAACCTGTCGCTACAGATGAACATGAAAGACAGCAACCTGCTGGGCATGACACTCTGCCATACCTACCTGGGCAACCTGCACGAGAAAAGAGGACACTACGGGGAGGCAAGGAAGGAATACATGACAGCATACAACCTGAGCAGGAACATGAAAGACACCTGGCACAGCGTGGAACCCTTGCTGGCCCTGGTATCGCTCGGACTGGACACAAAGGACTATGCCGCCGCGGAGAAATGGCTCCGGACAGTGGAGGACATGACCAAGGGCATGAACTCGACCGAGCATCTGGCCGAGGTGAACAGGCTCTACTACAGGCTGTTCAAGGCCAAAGGCCACTACACTGCGGCACTGGAAAGATATGAGAAGGCCACAACCTACAGAGACAGCCTTGTGGATATGGACAAGAACAACCGCATACACAATGTGGGACTGAGCATAGAACGGAAAAGGCAGAACCAGATGGTACAGGCCGCAAAGGACGAGCTGAACCAGGAAAAGACCAAGGGAACGGTGTGGATATGGTCATCGGTGACCGTGACAGTCTTCCTGCTCGTCATCATCGGCCTTATGGGCTATCTGCAGCGGCTGCGCGCGGCCAGGCTGAAGATGCTCCGGGAAATGAGCCAGATGCGGGAAAACCTGTTCACCAACATCACACATGAATTCCGGACACCGCTCACCGTGATTCTCGGACTGAGCAAGGACATTGGAGAGCGCACCGGCATAGACCAGGAAACAAGAAGAAAGCTGCAGGCCATCAACAGGCAGGGAAACAGGCTGCTCACACTCATCACACAATTGCTCGACATATCCAGGGTGAAGTCGGGACTGGCTACACCGGAATGGAGAAACGGCAATATCGTAGCATACATAGGAATGGTGGTGGAGAGCTTCAGAGACTACGCCACAGGCAAAGGAGTGGAACTGCGCATGGAACCGGACAGAAACGGGGAAATCTGCATGGACTTCGTGCCAGACTATATTAACAAGGTGGTGACCAACTTGCTTTCGAACGCCCTGAAATTCACGGCACCAGGCGGACAGGTGAGCATAAGCATAACGGAAAAGGGCAGCATAATGGCCATGGACATCAAGGACACAGGATGCGGCATAGCCAGAGAACAGCTGACCGATGTGTTCAAGCCCTTCTTCACGGACAACAGGGGCGGAGACGGCTCCGGAACAGGCATCGGACTGGCCTTGACCAAGAACATCATAGACTCGCTCAACGGCAGCATCACCGTGGACAGCGAAACGGGAAAGGGTACGGCATTCCATGTGGAACTTCCCATCAGGCAGACAGCAGCTCAGGCGTACACACCTGGCAGCACGGAATTTGCACAGGCTGAATACACAGACACAGATACACAGACGGAAAGCATGGAAACACATGCCGAGGAACGGAAAGATGCACCGCTCGTGCTCGTCATGGAAGACAACAAAGACGTAGCCGACTATATGGGAACCCTGCTGGAAAAGGAATATAATGTGATGTATGCCTCCAACGGAAAGGAAGGACTGGAAAAAGCACATGAACGCATCCCAGACCTCATCATAACCGACCTGATGATGCCTGAGATGGATGGACTGGAAGTGTGCAGGAACATCCGGGCCGATGAACTGGTGAACCACGTACCCATCATAGTGGTGACTGCCAAGATTACAGAGGAAGACAGGGTGAAGGGACTGCAATGCGGAGCCGATGCCTACCTCTCGAAACCGTTCAACGCAGAAGAGCTGATGACAAGGGCACAGAAACTGCTCGAACAGCGCAGACTGCTCAGAGAGAAGTATGCAGCACAGGCACAGGCTGCCTTGGCCACTGTCCTGGCAGAGAACACAGAAACAGAGCGGGAGACTATGGCAAGGGAAACGACACCCGAGGACATGTTCATCACCAAAATAGACAAGGCAATAGACGACATGCTGGTAGCTTTTGAGGATGTAACAGTGGCCTCACTGGCAGAAAAGACAGGGGTAACAGCCAGACAACTGCACAGGAAACTCACAGCAACCGTGGGACTTAACCCCAACGCCTATATACAGCAGAAGAAAATAGGAAAAGCACAGAAACTGCTGATGGACAACCCGGAAATTCCATTAAAGAATGTGGCCTACGACTGTGGATTCTCCGACTACTCTTATTTCACAAGAGTATTCAAGAACCTGACAGGAATATCACCGGGAGAAATGAGAAAATCGGCTAAAGGACAAGGCCACTGACCACACTGACAGCACACAAAGAAACAGAAGAGACTGCCTACATATACAGTTTGGCCCCAAAAACGAATCAAATCGCCTTTGGGGCCAAACCGTATATGTAAGCAACCTTTCCTGTTATTGCAGGACGGCGTTGTCCACACATTCCTGTCTTCCGGACGGAAAACCTAACCCAGATACTTCATCAGGATTTTCGCATTACCGCTGTCACGCAGCTTGGCGATGCTCTTCTCGCGGATCTGGCGCACACGCTCTCTCGTAAGACCAAGCTGGTCGCCGATTTCCTCAAGACCCTTCTCATGACAGCCAATGCCGAAACACTCACGGATAATGGTGATTTCACGGTCCTTGAGAACCTTATTCAAAACGGAGTTAAGCTCCAGTGCCATGGATTCATGATCCACCTGACGGTCGGTCCGGCTATCATCTCCACTGGGCATGACATCCAGCATGCAGTTGTCTTCTCCATCCTGGAACGGCGCATCAATACTCACATGATGCCCATCTGCCATCAGGCTCTGCCCAATCTTCTCCTCGTCTATCTTTGTAGCCTCCGCCAACTCAGACACAGAAGGATGCCTCTGGTTTTCCTGCTCGAACTTGTTTATCTCATGATTGATTTTGTTCAGCGAGCCAACCTGGTTCAACGGAAGCCTTACAATACGGCTCTGCTCGGCTATGGCCTGCAGAATACTCTGGCGAATCCACCACACGGCATAGGATATGAACTTGAAGCCGCGTGTTTCGTCAAATTTCTGTGCAGCCTTGATAAGACCGATGTTTCCTTCGTCAATAAGATCGGTAAGTGTCAGTCCTTGGTGTTGGTATTGTTTGGCAACGGAAACGACAAAACGCAGATTTGCAGTGACTAACTTGTCTTTGGCCCGTTCTCCCTCCGGTCCTCCTTTCTTGATTTTCTGTGCCAGTTCAATTTCTTCATCAATAGAGATCAAAGGTGCACGACCGATTTCCACAAGGTATTTGTCCAACGCTTCACTCGAACGGTTCGTGATGCTTTTCTGAATCTTTAATTGTCTCATCTTAATTACCTTAAACTGCTAACCAATTGGTTCACAGCTATTTAATAAAATCATTCCGTAAAACCCTGCAAAGATAGCAAAAATTGCATACCGTTGTTCCCGTTTTTAGGATTTTTATATATAAATAATATTAAATAACAAACAAAAGTGCAACTATTCGCAGTCTTTCGAAAACCACGAATAATTGCACTATTATTGCTGAGATAAAAAAACTATCAATCCTGGGGACGGATGTCAGCAGCCTTAAGCATATCTGCAACCTCATCATTGATGCGCTGCGCAAATGACTCCATGGACATGACGGCCTGTTCGCCTCCACCCTGCTTACGCATGGCTACATTTCCTTCAGCAGCCTCCTTCTCACCGACAATGACCATGTAAGGAACCCGCTTGATTTCATTGTCACGGATCTTTCTTCCTATCTTCTCATTGCGGTCGTCAATACATCCACGCACACCAACACTGTCGAAATATGCAGCAACCTTTCTTGCATAATCATTGTACTTCTCAGAAATCGGCAGGATTGCTACTTGGTCAGGAGCCAGCCAAAGCGGGAAATGCCCGGCTGTATGCTCAATAAGCACAGCAGTGAATCGTTCAAGCGAACCGAAAGGCGCTCTGTGTATCATCACCGGTGTCTGCTTGGTATTGTCCTCGTCAGTATATTCCAGCTTGAAGCGTTGCGGCAGGTTGTAATCCACCTGGATTGTACCCAGCTGCCAACGGCGTCCAATGGCATCCTTCACCATGAAGTCGAGTTTAGGTCCATAGAATGCAGCTTCGCCATATTCTATCTTTGCATCAAGTCCCTTTTCCTTGCAGGCATCAATGATTGACTGCTCGGAATGTGCCCACACCTCATCACTGCCAATGTATTTTTCGTGGTCATTAGGATCACGCAAGGAAATCTGCGCCTCGAAATTCTCGAACTTGAAGATAGTGAACACAGCCTGTATGATGTCCATAACACGAAGGAACTCATTCTTCACCTGATCGGGACGGCAGAAAATATGGGCATCATCCTGAGTGAACGAACGCACACGGGTAAGTCCATGAAGCTCACCGCTTTTCTCATAACGGTAAACAGTTCCGAACTCAGCAATACGCAAAGGCAGATCCTTGTATGAGCGCGGCTTCCATGCGAATACCTCACAATGATGAGGACAGTTCATCGGCTTGAGCATGTATTCCTCATCATCCTCCGGCGTATGGATAGGCTGGAACGAATCCTTTCCATAGTGGGCATAGTGTCCGCTGGTGACATAGAGATTCTTGGAACCGATATGCGGTGTGATGACCTCCTGATAACCGAAACGTTTCTGGATCTTGCGTAACATGTCCTGAAGACGAATGCGCAGTTCTGTTCCCTTGGGAAGCCAGATGGGCAGACCCTTTCCTACTCTTTCTGAGAACATGAACAACTCCATTTCCTTTCCTATGCGACGATGGTCACGCTTCTTGGCCTCTTCAAGCATAACAAGATACTCATCCATCATCTTCTTCTTGGGGAAAGTGATACCATAGATGCGTGTCATCTGCTCACGCTTGGCATCACCACGCCAGAATGCTCCTGCCACACTTGTTATCTTAATAGCCTTGATGGCTCCTGTACTCACGAGGTGCGGACCACGACAGAGGTCGGTAAAGGCGCCTTGTGTGTAAGTAGAGATAGTCCCATCCTCCAAATCCAGGTCTATGTGTTCACATTTATATTCCTGTCCGTCGGCTTTGAACTCCTTTAGTGCATCGGCCTTGGAAATATCCTTGCGCACCACAGGTTCGTCCTTCTTGGCAAGTTCCTTCATCTTGGCTTCGATTTTCGGGAAGTCAGACTCACTGATTACATCACCCTTCTTTGGCATGACATCATAGAAAAAACCGTTTTCCACAGCCGGTCCGAAACCGAACTGTATGCCAGGATACAATTCCTGCAACGCTTCGGCCAGCAAGTGGGCCGAGGTATGCCAGAAAGTGTGCTTTCCCTCCTCGTCCTCAAACTTATAGAGTGCTATGGAAGCATCCTCATTGATAGGTCTGTTGAGTTCAACCGTTTCACCGTTAACACCGCAAGATACAACGTCGCGGGCGAGAGCTGGTGAAATACTCTCGGCGATTTGAAGCCCGGTAATGCCCTTAGCGTATTCGCGCACCGAGCCATCCGGAAAAGTGATTTTAACCATAACAAATTAGTATTTAATCAAAGTGAGTGCAAAATTAATGTATTTTTTCCAAACACGGCGCATTCTTGTGTTTTTCCTTGGATCATCCTACCGGTTCAGCGTTCTTTCTCCTTCTCTGAACTGAATTTCTTGATGACGTTGTATGCGCCGTACAATCCCAGTTCTCCAGCCTTGCTAAGGTCTGCTATGCCCTGTTCCTTCTCCCCTTTCCGACATCTGGCCAATCCTCTGTTGAAATAGGCTTCAGCCAGATGGGCGTCCATTTCTATGGCCTTGGTAAAATCTTCGATGGCATTTTTGTAGTCACCCATGTTTGCATAGAATGTGCCACGGTCATAGACAACATACGGGTTGGACGGGTCAAGCTTCATGGCATGTTCAAAGTCTGCCAAAGCACTGGCCACCTTCAGCTGAACATCCACGCCCTGCGATTTGTCGAAAGCATTCAGCAATGTCTGGCACACGGCACGCTGCCAATATGCCATAGACGAAAGTGAATCAATCTGAGTAAATGTCATCAGGTCACTGATTGCAGCATCGAAATCCTGCGTGACGGTATAGGCCACAGCCCGTTCAAACAGCAGTGAATAGGCCTCCTTCAGATTTCTTGTTTCGTCGATTCTGGCGGATAGCGTTTCTATCAAGGCAAGGTATTCCTGTGAGTTCCTGTCGTTGAGCTGCGCCGGATTGCAGGTGACAAACAGCTGGTAATGGGGTTTCTGTACGGCATTGAACTTTTCTATTTCAGCCGAATAGGGCTGGTTTTCACGCATGCCGTTCTTATAGGGCTGATAGGAGATATGGTACATGGGCATGAACACGATATCCACAGAACGATTCTGCACCTTTCCTCGATAACTCGACTTGTAGTCGTGTTCCACCTTGTTCTCGTCGGCCACTACAATCTGATTGTACTTGTCAAGGTCTATTTCACTGCGCTTGCGCATTTCCTTCTGCTTGTTCTTGTTCCAGCGCGGCTGAATGCCCAGGTGCTTGTCCATCTGCGCCTTCAGTAGTTTGAACTCGTCAGCCTCGGCCTTGGCGGTCATTCCCATCTTGCGATAGCAGGAAGCCCTTCTCGACAGTCCTGCCCAGAAATTGGGGAACTGGTCGATGACGGTGGTATAGTCGGCCACGGCAGCTTTCAGGTTACCGGTATTCTCCAGCAGGATGGCACGGTTGTATATAGCCATGACATTGTCCGGCTCCATCTTGATGACATAGTCAAAGTCATCGATGGCGCGGTTGTCATCACCGAGCTGCATCCTGAGCAGTCCACGGTTGAAGTGGCCGATGAAGTTGTTGGGGTCGAGGTCTATGGCCGTATCATAATCAGCCATGGCTCCTCGCAGGTTATTGGTGTTGTAGCGGGCCAGTCCACGGTTGATGTAGTTACTCACCACCTTAGGTCTCAAATGTATGGCCTTGCCCAGATAGTTGTCGGCATCCTTCCATTTCTGCCTTGCCAGGCTGATCATGGCGCGTGCTGTCCAGGCATCTCCGTCATAAGGGTCGAGTTCCAGGCTTTTGTCCAGCCATGTGTCGGCCTCTATGGTATCTTTCTGCATGAGAAAGACTTCTGCCTTCAGGGCGTATGCCTTGGCAAAGCCTTTCCACTTCACGATCATCGTGTCCAGCTCCAGCTGCGCCCGTTCCAGTTCCTTGTTCTCCATGCGGCATAGCACACGGTTGTACCATGCCCCCTGGTTCAGGGGATTGAACGCGATGGACTTGTCGTAGTCGCTGATGGCTTCTCCGTAGCGGTTAAGCCTGATGCGGCACAGCCCGCGCAGGTCATACATTTCGGCGATATAGGGATTCAGCCTGATGGCTTCGTTCACATCGCTCTCCGCACCGGTGAAGTCATCAAGATAGAACTTGGCCACGCCTCTGAAATACCAGGGTTCATAGAGGTAGGGCTTGGCATTGACGGCCTGGTTGAAGTACTGTATGGACAATACATAGTCCTCATAGAACAGTGCGCTCCTTCCGGTCATGATGAGCCTGTCCGTATTGAACTGTGCCTGTGCCTGCAAAGCCACTGCGCACAGCATGAGGACCATGAGTCTTTTCATTTCCTGACGGGTTTTGTACGGTACGAACAGCGGTATCGACCCTGTGTGAGCTGCTTGAGCTTACTTCTGACCAGCTGTTTGCGCAGTGCAGATATGCGGTCTGTGAACACATGGCCGTCAAGATGGTCAAACTCATGCTGCATGACCCTGGCGAGATAGCCGTCCACCCACTCGTCGTGCTCATGGAAATCCTCATCCATGTAGGTAACATGTATGCGTGTGGGGCGCGTCACGTTTTCATGAATACCGGGCAGCGAAAGGCAGCCTTCCTCCATGGTTTCCTTGGGCGATGTTTCGTCGTATTCCACGATATGCGGATTGATATAGGTCTTCTTGAAGTCCTTGTACTCAGGCATGTCCTCACCGAGCACAGTCAGGTCTATGACAACAAGACGTATGTCAAGCCCTATCTGCGGGGCTGCCAGGCCAATGCCTTCGCTGGCCGTCAGCGTCTCGTACATGCTGGCAATCAGTTCTGCCAGCTGCGGATAGTCAGGTCCTATGTCCTGCGCTTCCTTGCGCAAGACGGACTGTCCGTAAATATAAATAGGTAAAATCATCAGAGATTGGTTATGTTTCCCAAAAACAACAGGCTAAGTGCGGAACTTCCTTGATTCGAGGTAGCTCTGCAGGATGATGGTGGCGCTGATTTCATCGACAAGCGCCTTGTTCCTGCGTGCCATTTTCCCGATGCCGCTTTCCAGCATGGTCTTATGCGCAAGCACGGAGGTGAAGCGTTCGTCCACCATTTCCACGGGTATGCCGGGCTGCATCTTGCGCCATTTGTCCACGAACTGCATCACGCGTCCGTGGTTGTCGCTCGGCTGCCCGTTCATCTGGAGGGGTTCGCCCACGATGATGCGTTCCACCTGTTCCTTCTTCACATAGTCGGCCAGGAAAGGCAGCAACCCGGAAGTAGGAACAGTCACCAACCCGTTGGCAATGATCTGCAACGGGTCGGTGACAGCTATACCGGTACGCTTCTTTCCGTAGTCAATAGAAAGTACGCGGGCCACAATGTCAGAGGTGTGAATATATTACTGCTTGTAGAGCAACCATGCGTCGGCATAGGTAGAGCGCAGCTGGTTGCGTGAGCGCACGGCCTCGTCCTTGGTGGCGTGTGTGGATGCCACCACGCGGTAGAGGTTGCGTACAGGGTTCAGTACAATCTGTGCTTCATATCCGGCTGCCTTCAGCTTGTTCTGCAGTCCGTCGGCATTGGCGCGAAGGCCGAAAGAGCCCACCACTACACTGTAATTGCTCAGACCACGTCCGCTGACGAGATTCACGTCTTCAGAGCGTACAGAAACATTGTCGGTATTGTCCACCACAGTTGTCTGGGTAGCGGGTTTCTCTACCAGCGGAGCCACCACGGGAGTCTCCGTCTGTACGGGCAGGGGATTCTGGGCTTCCTGGGCCTGGGCCTTCTCATAGGCTTTCTTGTAGGCACTTTCCTTCGACTTGCAGCCGGTGAACGTCAAGGCCAGGCACATGCCGGCACAAATGACAATTGTCTTGTTCATGTTCATATCATTTATTAGAAAATTAAACTTGTGTTCTATGGTGTGCGAAATTACACAATTTCTGTTAAATACATTCCAAAACGCCACATAAAGTTTGTTAAATCAGACAAACTGGCAGGTTTTAACTTAAATTGGCGACAAAAACCATTGGCTGAACAGATTCTTTTCGTACATTTGCCCAACAATAAATCCACGGCCAGCACTTGTCTGGCCTTTCGTTTAACAACAAAAAACTCAATCATTATGAAGACATTCGGTTACATTGGCGCATTTCTCGGCGGTGCTATCGCCGGCGCTGCCCTGGGACTGCTCATGGCTCCCGACAAAGGTTCAGAAACACGCAACAGGATCGGCGAGGCTGTAGATGACTTCTGCAGGAAGCACAACATCAAGCTGAGCAAGAAGCAAGTCGATGACCTGGTTGACGACATCAAGGATGCCACACAGGAACTCAGCGAATAGGAACCATGTTCTCCAACGACAGGAACATCGAGACAATCGGGCAACTCGTTGAGGTGCTGAAGCATTACATCGGGCTGCAGACCAACTATGCCAAGCTCGACGTCATCGACAAGGTGGTCAGGCTGCTCACCGTATCGGCCATGGTCGTCATACTGAGCATCCTGCTCCTGCTCACGCTCATCTACCTTTCGTTTGCCGCCGCCTACGCCCTGACCCCGCACACAGGAACGGCCACGGCCTTCTGCATCGTCTCCGGCGTGCATCTGGCCATACTCATCCTGTGCATACTTTTCCGCAAGAGCTGGTTCGAGCGGCCGCTGGTCAGATTCCTCGCAAGTCTTCTCATGTCCTGACAAAAGCCACGTCACATGCCTTTCAACAGCAACAACACGGAAAAGCCCACCTACACCTCGCTCGCCGAGATCAGGATGGCCAAGGAGCAAAAGCTCGAGGAAATACGCAAGGACGAGGAAACCATGAGAAAATTGTGGAACGACCTGTTCCATAAACCGGAATCCAGGTTGCCCTCCACCCCAGCCCAGCGCATCGCAAGCCTGGTGTCAAGCGGAGCGGGCGTTCTTGACGGATTGATTCTGGGATGGAAACTCTACCGTAAATTCAAGGGTTCACATCTTTTTTCAGGAAGAAGCAGAAGGTAGGCTTTTGCTTCTTCTTTTTTCCCGCCTTACAGGAAGACGCATCCGGTCGGGAACACCAATCCCTGCACTCTCCGGAGCATAATTCCCAAGCCCTCACCAAGAGAGACGGATTTTTCAAAGTGTCAGAATTTTAACATTTTTGCTTACACTTTGATTTTCTGGCTGTTTCTGAAGATTTGTACGAAACCGGATTTTTGCGCGCCAGCGGAAATTTTGGGTTTCGGAGGTCTGTTTTGCAAATCGCTGATAATCAACGGAATAAGTTTTTGCAGTCGGAAAGTGTTAATAAAAAATGCCTGATTTTAACCTAAAATCCGTTAAATTCATGCACAAAACAGCCAGTTTGTGCAGTTTTCAGCCCCCATTTTCTGCACTTTTGGCCGGAAAATCATGGTTTTGAGGCCGAAAAACCTGAGTTTTTGCCCCAAAACACTTAAGTTTTTCCTCAAAAACAGTTAAGTGCCAAGACGAAAATAGTTAACTAATTTTCTGAAAACAGTTAAGTGTTTCCCCCCTAACACTTAACTGATTTTTCCATTTTGTGCAAGAAACCGACAATTCACACTTATTAACATGAAAATCGCTCCAAAACGACCTGTTTTAAAAGACCCTGAAAAAATCAAAGTGTCACAAAATCGGCTGAAAATCTGACACTTTGATTTTTCATCGATTCAGCTCCCGGAAGCAGGAAACTGTCGGGAATGCCACTGGGGGTGTGGGCGTCCCGCCCGCACATTGCCAGACAGCTCAGTCAATGTCACCATGACGCTTTGTTGCGGGACCGTGCGGGCGAGACGCCCACACCCCCAGAGGCTGCGCCAGGACTATACACCCTTAGCATGAACTTCCCTTCCTTGAACGAGTGTGACCGCTCTTCGGTTGATACCCTGTTCCATTCACGCGGCTTATCACAAAAAAAACATTTTTCCCTTCGGCTCGTTATTTATTTTCACGGATTTTATATAAATTTTCACTGCCATCCGGCTTTCCCAGCCCTCGGACAAGGAACCGGAAGGCAGACATAGATGGAAAGGCGTTTACTCAAACGCTTTGTTCTTGACAATCTGAAATCTGGCAGTTTCAATTCTCGTCAAAGACAAAGCAACGGTGAATGCCTATGTTTGGTGTATATCCATTTCACCGGCGGTTTCCCTTTCTTCGGAAGCAGCCGGCCAATGGGCTATATATCGGCGTGGGCTTTAGCGTTGCTCGTTCTGACGAGAAGGGCGATGCCAGAGCCTCAGATTGTGGGACGGGTAACAGGTAATGGTTCCCACGCCCTTTGTATTTATGGCTCATTCTCGTTCCTACAAAAACGTCCGGCAGGGAATCCAGGACAGCAAAACTGATTTTCAGATATGAAAAAGCTAAACGTGGTACTGTCCACAATCTTGCTGAACGTGTGTTTGGCAGCACAAGCCTACGACTTTGAGGCTGAAAACATGTATTTCAACATCGTGTCCTTAGAGGACCTGACATGTGAAGTCACTTATGGTGACATCAACCTAAGTGGCGACATTGTCATTCCCAGCCATGTGGTTTATAAGGGAAGGACCCTGACCGTTGTCGGAATGGCTGCGTATGCCCTTGGCCAGGAAGTCACAAGCGTGAAGATTCCTTCAACCATTGTAACCATCAAAGACAATGCCTTTCATGGTTGTGGCAAACTAAAGCACATTGAGTTGGAAGACGGGAATGAGCCCGTAAAACCAGGACGCACCGCAATATCCGGAAACACCATTTCATATAGGGGAATGTTCTGCTATTGTCCAATTGAAACCATGTATATAGGCAGAAACATAGAAATCACATCATCACACGCCCCTTTTAGTAACACCATTTATCCGTCTTCATTAAAAAACGTCACCCTTGGGCCTACTGTGACTTCCATTTCATGTACAATGTTTCATAATTGCAGCGGCCTGAACTCACTCACCGTTCTGGGAAATCTCCAAACGGTCAACAGTTCGGCATTCTATAATACAGCCCTCTCGGAAATCACCTTGGGAAGCGGTGTGACAAGAATACCGTTCAGTGAAATCAACTATACCAAGACCATCTTGAAGATCATTTCCATGAACGCCACGCCTCCGGTCATCTTCACACAGAACTTCTCCAACAACCAGTACATCAATGCCACAGTACTCGTGCCGCCAGCCGCTTTGACAGACTACCAGAATGCCAACATCTGGAAGGACTTCTGGAATATCCAAGGGGACGAAAGTACCGGCATTGAGACCGTAAAGACAGATGGACGGGAAAGCGCGCCGGAATACATTGACCTGCAAGGACGCAAGTACAATCATCCCGTGAAAGGCATCAACATTGTGGGTGGAAAGAAAGTGGTGTGTCCATAACCATTTCCTTCCTTGACAGACGGCAAAAGGATGTACCTTGTCAAGCACAGGAGGTACATCCTTTTTTGCATGGCAGACAGCCCTGCCCGTCAGGCAAAAACAGACACTTCGCAACCGATAGTTTGCTTATACGCCTCTTTTTTACTATTTTTGCACACATTTTAACTACACACACGTATGACAGAAAAGGAGAAAGAGGCAGTGGAGCTGCCCGACAACGCATTTAGAGAACTGAAACCGGGCGAACAATACCGCCCCATCATGAACCCGAACGGGCAGTATCCGGAAGTGAACGCATGGTCCGTGACATGGGGTGTGCTCATGGCCATCCTGTTTTCTGCCGCAGCCGCCTACCTCGGACTGAAAGTGGGGCAGGTATTTGAGGCGGCCATACCCATTGCCATCATTGCCGTGGGCGTGAGCACAGCCAGCAAGCGGTCGAAGGCATTGGGAGAGAATGTCATCATACAGAGCATCGGTGCCTGTTCGGGTGCCGTGGTGGCCGGTGCCATCTTCACGCTGCCCGCCATCTATATCCTCCAGGCCCAGTATCCGGAAATGACCACCTCGTTCATGAAGATATTCATGGCATCGGCACTGGGCGGCATTCTCGGCATCTTCTTCCTCATCCCGTTCCGCAAGTATTTTGTCAAGAACATGCACGGCAAATATCCCTTCCCGGAGGCCACGGCCACCGCGCAGGTGCTCGTGTCGGGCGAGAAAGGCGGCGACCAGGCCAAACCACTGCTCATGGCCGGACTGGTGGGCGGCCTGTACGACTTCATCGTGGCTTCGGCCGGATGGTGGAACGAAAACTTCACATCGCGCGTGGTAGCATGGGGAGCTGACCTGGCCGACAAGGCCAAACTCGTGTTCAAACTCAATACCGGCGCCGCGCTCCTGGGACTGGGCTATATTGTGGGACTGAAATACGCGCTCTACATCACACTCGGCTCACTGGCCGTGTGGTGGCTCATCGTGCCGGGCATGGCACTGCTCTTCGGCGACAGTGTGCTCAACGCCTGGGATCCCGGTATCACGCAGACCGTAGGCTCCATGTCGCCAGAGGACATCTTCAGGTCCTATGCCCGCAGCATCGGCATCGGCGGCATAGCCATGGCCGGCATCATAGGAATCGTGAAGAGCTGGGGCATCATCAAGAGTGCCGTAGGACTGGCCGTGAAAGAGCTGAAGGGCAACGACGGCAAGCAGGAAGAAGTGGTGCGCACACAACGTGACATATCGTTCAAGCTCATCGCCATAGGCAGCATTGTCACCATACTGCTGACCTTTGCGTTCTTCTGGTTCGGCGTGATGGAAGGCAACCTGCTGTTTGCCATAGTGGGCATACTGCTCGTCACTTTCATCGCCTTCCTCTTCACTACCGTGGCTGCCAATGCCATAGCCATAGTGGGCAGCAACCCCGTGAGCGGCATGACGCTCATGACACTGATTCTGGCTTCGGTGGTCATGGTGGCCGTCGGACTGAAAGGGACAGGAGGCATGGTGGCAGCACTGATCATGGGCGGCGTGGTGTGCACGGCACTGTCCATGGCCGGTGCATTCGTCACAGACCTCAAGATAGGCTATTGGATGGGGTCAACGCCAAAGAAGCAGGAAACATGGAAGTTCCTGGGCACACTGGTGAGCGCGGCTACCGTGGGCGGTGTAATGATGCTGCTCAACGAGACCTACGGCTTTGCATCGGATTCGCTGGCCGCTCCGCAGGCCCATGCCATGGCCGCAGTCATTGACCCGCTGATGAACGGTGTGGGCGCACCTTGGATTCTATACGGCATCGGCGCTCTGATAGCCATCATACTCACCTGGTGCAAGATTCCTGCACTGGCGTTTGCGCTGGGCATGTTCATTCCGCTGGAACTGAACGTACCGCTTGTGGTAGGAGGTGCCATCAACTGGTATGTGACCACACGGTCCAAGGACGAAAGCGTGAACAGGGAGCGCGGTGAGAAAGGCACGCTGCTGGCCAGCGGATTCATTGCCGGAGGCGCACTGATGGGTGTGGTCAGCGCATTGCTCAAGTTCGGCGGCATAGAGTTCTCGGTGGAACAGACCTGGTGGGCAAATCCGCTCTCCGAAGTGTGCTCACTCATTGCCTACTGTCTGCTGATAGCCTATTTCATCCGGGCAACACGCAAGTAATGGAATAGCGTTAAGGAAATGGTCTTCTGCCATGAAGACCTCATATACGGAGAAAGCCTCACGCCCTGCCCTTCCCGCTTCATGGGAAAGACACGGACGTGGGGCTTTTCCGTAAATAAATCCGGCCGGATTCACTAACTGCCGAAGAAATGAAGCAACGTGTTCATGAACGGCGTGAGCTCCACGGTATAGGAATCCCCGCGTCGGCTGGACCTGTTCATGCCATAAGCCACGTAAAGCCGCTTCCTGGCACGGGATATAGCCACATAGAACTTGCGTGCATCTTCCAGCATCCTTACAGTATTGCCCCGGTTGAACGCACTGGGATAACGGCCTTCCACAGCATCAAATACAATGACATTGTCAAATTCCAGTCCCTTCGCCTTATGGACCGTGGTGACAAAGATATGCTCGTCCATGCATGAACTGCCACACAGGTCGGCCTCCTTCAGGGTGTTCATCTCCATGACGTGATGCTGAAGCTGCTCATATAATGACGGCTCCTCATCGGCACAAACCAGGTCGTTGGCCAAATAGGCGGCAATATACTGCAAACCGCGCAAGTGCGGCACATAGCCCAGTTTGTTGACATGGGCATGGAAAAGAAGTAGTTCCCTTACCAAGGCCGTCGATTCCGGGAATGCTTCAGCAGATGGCCGAACCGAATCACGGCAATATAACCGACCAAGCGCAGCCATATAGATATCGGCATAACGTTCACGGAACGGCTCTACACATTCCTTTACCCTGGGTCTGCTGAAGAACTCCTGCTGAAGGGGGATAATCTGTTGGGCCATACCATGACAATAACGCACCAAATTGCAGGTGGCATCCACGTCATCATCGGCAAGGTGTGTGTTTGCCCCTTCCAGATGCAGTTCCTCAAGTAGGCTTTTCAGTTTGTGCGCCTTGAGTTCAGGATGTAGTAGCCGGATGATTTTCAGGGAATCAAAATATCTCGGACAACGTTCCCGCAGGTCTATATCCGGACAATGGCGTTCCAGATTGTGCAAGAGAATCTGATAGTCGTATTCTGCATTATGCGCCAGCAAGATACTGTCACCGACAAAATCCATGAACATCCGCAGCCCCTCAGCAGGATCGGCCAACGTCTGGTACTTGATTTCCTCAATAAGCGGATTCGGTATGTCACCTAACATTTCAGGAATCCTGCGGCAGGTTTTCATATATACCTTAAAGGAAGCGTCTGCAACCTTTTTGCCCCTGCTCAACCTGGTTGCCGCAATCTGCACAATATCATCGGCATAGATGTCAAGCCCGGTAGTCTCCGTATCAAACACTATAATATCCTCCTCTTCATAAGCTGACACGAAATCCTGTATATAGGTTTTTCCATAAGTGTAGCGCAAATAATCGGACGGTACGATTGCACGGTCAAGCGATGCACGTACAAAATTGCGGGCAGCTGAACCTTTTCCGAAAATATGCAGACCTTTCAGCAGCCGCGACCAAGCCAGGAAATTGGTCTCAGATACCATTACGTTGAGATGGGCAAACAGGAGTTTTACGCCGTCAGAGGCAAACAAATCCTCGCCAGACACCTTGAAATGGGACATTTCGCATTCATCCATCCTTTGGCTGATTTTCTCGGCATCAGCATTAGAACTGACGATAACGGCAGTTGTCTCGTCCGGATTATAATGTTCCAGATTCCTGATTTGACGCAGCACATCATCTATTTCGGAGTCGTAATCATTACTGTAGATGATTTGCAGCTCATTGCCAACAGGTACAGGATTATAAAACGGCCTGGGAAGTAGAGTCGGTTCTATACCCAGCACATTGGAAGCAAAGGCATTGAACACCTCCAGCAAATAGCCTGGAGAACGATGATTGGTATCCAGAAAATGTATATTGTTACCGCACCTTTTCCTGAGCGTCTTCAAGCTCTCCTCCTTGGCACCCATAAACGAAAAGATGGCCTGTTGCTCATCACCCAGATAAACCACCGTGGCATCAGGCTGCATCAGGCAATCTATAATAGTAAGCTGGAGAGGGTTAAGGTCCTGCACCTCATCGACCTGAATCCAGGAATAGCGTTTATAACGACAGGCAGTATCAGCAATCAAGGCATCGTATGTCAGCAAAAGCAAGTCCTCAAAATCAAGCAAATGGTTGACGCGCTTGTATTCCTGATACTTTCCTGCCAGTTCCATTTTACGCAACAAGCGGTCAATGATATTCATCAGGCCATAGTCGATGGACGTGGAAAGCGTGTCACGATAGGTATCGGGATGAGCATACATATCAAGCATAGCAGAAGAATCAAAGGCTGTATGCTGCAACATGCACAGTTTCCTCATGGCTGTAATGTCTTCAGGCGTGACGCATTCCGGATGCAAGCGTAAGGATCTGGGATGGCCATGAGACAACTGATACATGAAAGCTGCGAACTGAAATATCTGCGCACACTCTTTCTGCCGATTCCGGTCGGTCATCAGCCGGACCTCATCTTCACCCGTAAAACGAGACAGTACACTCAACGCATCCTTTTCATCAAGTACGGAAGATTCCGCAGCAATCAGCTGTTGCTCATAAAGGAAACGGGAGCAGAAACGGTGCACATTTCCCACATAAAGCTGTTCGGCGACTCCCTCACCCAAACTGGCATCTATGCGCTCACGCATTCCGCGTGCAGCACGGTTAGTAAACGTCAGGCATAGCATATTACCATATTCCACACCGGACAAATGAGCTTTCCTTACACGCTCCGTGAGAATCTGCGTCTTCCCGCATCCAGGCGATGCCAGGACTAGATGCTGTCCACTACAGACATTGATAACAATCTGCTGACACTCGTCAGGTGTCCATGTCATTGAAGATGGATTCATATTGTCATTAAAAACAGGATAAACAAAAAGCGGGTGAACAATCCAAGGACACAGACCTTGACATTGTTCACCCGCAAGTTAAGGATTATTCAAAGCGCAACGCGCCGAAATGGTCGGGACGATGAAAATCGGGAGCAGGAACATCTATCGGGTTCCACGAAACGAAATGGGGATTACGGAGCCCATCTCCACATTTATAGAAATTACCGCGATACACCTTTCCTGAAAGCCCATCAACATGATCCTTAAAGAATATACCAACAGGAATAGACAGAGCAAGCTGCCATGGTCCATCTGTTTCTTTTTCAGCGAAAGTATCCGTACCGAGCGAAGTCCAACGGTCAACCTTTTCCACGATATCAATTGGTGCGGTCTCTCTATTGCTACGGTCATGTCCCCATGCCACAAGCAATTTCCCGGCACAACTGCATTCCATATTATAGTAAGCATCTGGAGAGACAGCCAGGAAGAACTCACAGCAGGCATCCTCCCACACTCTTCCGTTGTCTGAATCTGCAAGTGCACGGACAGTTTGCTCATGTACTTCGTATTGCACGTAGATGTTTTTTCCGTCATGAGCCACCCGGAATCGCACTTCAGGGCAATAGGGATACTCTTTCCAGTTCACGCAGCAGATTGACTGCCACTCAACTCCTGCAGCATCAAAAGCATTCGGCACAAGTGAAGCAGCCGCAATACTGACAGGCAAGAACTTAATGAATAATTCTTTCATGTGTAGTATTCCGACAGAAGGAATTAAATGTTACCTTTTTCGATGTCCTTGAAATAGCGGTAGGTGCCCACTTTCAATTCCTCAGTTGCAGCCTCATCGCAGACAATGATGCCATGACGGTGCAATTGGAGTGCACTGATTGTCCACATCTGTGTTACCGGTCCTTCAACAGCAGCCTGCAATGCGCGTGTCTTATTGTGGCCATTTACAAGAATCATCACCTCACGTGCATCCATTACCGTCCCTACGCCCACTGTAAGCGCGAACTTAGGTACTTTATGGATATCGTTGTCAAAAAAACGCGAGTTAGCCACGATTGTATCAGTTGTCAAGGTCTTTACCCGAGTTCTGGAAACCAGTGAACTCCCCGGTTCATTGAATGCAATATGGCCGTCCGGACCTATACCTCCAATGAAAAGATCTATACCTCCAGCCTCTTTGATCATCTGCTCATAATGTTCACATTCCGCCTCCAGGTCTTCTGCATTGCCATTGAGAATATGTATATTTTCTTGAGGGCAATCTATATGATTAAAAAAATTCGTGGACATAAATGAATGATAACTTTCCGGATGATCTTCCGGCAATCCTACATATTCATCCATATTGAATGTAATTACATTTTTGAATGTCACGCGTCCTTCCTTGCATGCTTTGGCCAATGCACGGTACATGCCTATGGGTGAGGAACCTGTAGGCAATCCAAGCACGAACTTATGCTCAGACGTTGGATTGAAAGTATTAATACGGCTAATGACGTGCTCTGCAGCCCAGTTTGACAATGCTGCATAATCAGATTCAATAATCAGTCTCATATTCTGTTTAATATGGCTATTTGGTTGTTATAAATATCTTACCGTTTCTATTTGGCGTATTTCAGCCCATATACATCATACAGCCTTTTCTGTTTTTCAAGACGTCTCTTGAAAGCCTCAAAATTCTTCGGCTTGTCAGACCACTGTATATCGGCCAATGCTGCCATACGCGGCAACACCTGGTACTCCACGACAGAAGGATAGGCGATATATTCCGTCCATAGATTTCCCTGAACGCCGATGATATGCTTGCGCAGATTTTCGTCAATGTTTTCAGGAACGGGATCCAGGCTATATACTTTTTCAAGAGGCAGGTTTCCACCAATGAGAATCGGTCCGTTACCACGTCCATCAGTCTGATAGTAATCAAGATATGCATGTGAACAGGGTGACATGATAACATCATGCCCCTTATTGGCTGCACTGACACCGGGTTCTATTCCACGCCAGCTCATAATGGTTGCACTTTGGTTAATCGGGCCTTCAAGAATTTCATCCCAACCTATTATGCGCCGTCCCTGTGCATTGATGAACTTTTCAATACGATTCGTAAAATAGCTCTGGATTGTATTGGTTTCCAGTCCCTGCTGTTTGGCCAAAGCCTGACATTTGGGACATACGGCCCAGCGGTCACGGGGAGCCTCATCCCCACCTATATGTATATACTGTGACGGGAAGATGTCTATGATCTCCTTCAGCACATCTTCGCAGAACTGATATACCTTCTCATTACCCAGACAGAGGACATCAGGGAATACGCCCCAAAGTGGAGACACCTTGTAAGGTCCACCCGTACAGCCTAAATCAGGATAAGCGGCCAATGCGCCCAGCATGTGGCCAGGCATATCTATTTCCGGCACAACAGTAATGTAGCGTTCTGCTGCATATCTGACGATTTCGCGTGCATCCTCCTGTGTGTAGAAGCCGCCATAAGGCACGTTATCATACAGTTCGGAATTGTTTCCTATGACCGTACATTCACGCACCGACCCGATTTGGGTGAGCAACGGATATTTCCTGATTTCAATGCGCCATCCCTGGTCATCCGACAGATGCCAGTGGAAAGTGTTCATGTTGTGCATAGCTATCAAGTCGATGTACCGCTTCACAAAATCAAGCGGGAAGAAATGGCGTGCACAGTCAAGCATCAATCCCCGATAGCCGAACCGCGGCTGGTCCTTGATGCTGACCGCAGGCATACTGATACTTTCCGACTGTCCCGTGGGAAGCGACTTGCGCAATGTCTGTACACCATAGAAAACGCCCTGCGGTGTCCTTCCACTCACCGTGATACCCTTCTTGTCCACAGTCATGGCATACCCTTCTTCTGCAGCCATTTTCCTGTCAATAGCCAACCTGATATAGTTTGTCTTTGCCTTTTCCGCTATAGTGAGCCTGATGCCCGTAGCCTCTGCTACATAGTCTATGAGAAACTGTGCATCCCGCTGGAGTTCCGGCATGTCCTCAGAAACGACAACCGTTGTCGCAGCACTGAGGACAAAAGGCTGTTCTTTAGCCAACAGTTCAACCTGCTGAGGCAGCGGCACGATGTTGTAGTCTGCTTCCACAGCCATAGAGGCCACAGGCAAAGTGCAACCTAATAACAGCATAAGAAAATTCTTTTTCATAATTGAGATATTTTAGTTGTTAGATTATTGGATGCTATCGGTAATCATGAAGCTCACATGTGTTTCCTTCATTGTCGCCGAGCACAAAGTTACAGATAATTTTGTATTACACAATGACTTTCGCAAAGTATTTTGATGCCCAATGACAAAAACAGGACAGTCCTCCCTTCGTGCAAAGCCAACAGACACTGCACCTTCCATACAGGACACACCAGAACACGTATTGTGTGAAGTCACGCCATTTGCGGGACACGGCTTCCCCAGTCTCAGAATCGGTATATTATCCTGTATCTTCCGCTTTGCAACTCAATAGGCTTGTCCGGTTCAAACATCTGTGGTGGAGTGTCGGTTTTCTTCTCCCGCTGGTCCTCATTGTACACCAGTCCATAGCGTATGAGACCTGTCTGCGGCATTTCCGCACTTTTCGGTTTCAACCCCTCGGGACATTCCAATGTAGCCGTTGTCCCTGTCGGCACGTCTATCGTTATGTCGAAAGAAGCCTTCCCGAGTTTCCAGTCCACAGCTATCGGGCCATAGGGTGTAGGCTTGAGTGCCCTCACGAAGGAAATGCCGTTAGCCATCTGCGGGCGTATGAAAAAGTGGCTGTAGGCCGGATGCCGTTCGTCGCCGACAATTCCAGCCAATGCCTCATAGAACCACGACCCAATGCCATTGTAGCAATTGTGTATTCTGCTTCGGCGTGCATTCCAATGCTCCCATGTCGTGGTAGCACCGTTTTCTATCATGTAGAGATAGCCGGGGAAGCCCTGCTGCTTCAGCATATCATACATCATCTGCGCATCCCCGCTTCTGGTCAGCCACTGCGTCAGGATGGGCACCCCGACAAGTCCCGTGAACAGATGGCCGTCAAAACGCTGATAGGTGGCATCGTGCAGAGCCTTGCAAACCTCGGGCACCGTCTTTTCCGGAGTGGCTCCCACAAACATGGGGAAGGCCATGTCAAGTTGCAGGCCATTGGCATAGCTCGCCTCGCGCTTGTTGAAAAAGGTCTCATGTATGCGCCTGTTGACCTGTTGCTGCTCGTTGCTATAGGCCACACTGTCCTCACTGCTTCCAAGCACCCCAGCCACACGGGCCATAATCCCGAGCACCATGCTCATGGAACAGCTGTTCACCACGTCAATGCTTTCCGTGTGTAGCTGATGTTCCTCATTGGGCAAGGCCCAGTCACCAAGGAACCAATGTCCGAGTGGACTTGTAGGCCAGCGGTTCTCCAGACTGAGCAGTCCGTCGGGCATGTACTTGCGGGCATATTGCAGATACTTTTTCATGTGTGGATAATAACGGCGCAGTATCCTTTCGTCACCATATTGCAGATAGGTCTGCCAGGGCGCATTGGCTATGAAGGCACACCAGAACGGCCCGCCGCCACAGGGCCAAGGCGTGGGCGCGACATGCGGCACGCGTCCGTCGGCCCCTTGCGCATCGCCGTATGCCTGCAGCCAGTTGCGGTACAAGGGATACATGTCGTATTGAATCTGTGCGGAAAGTATCGAGGCATTGCCGTCGCCGCCGTAACCCTGCCGTTCCAGATGCGGGCAATCGACCATGTAGCCGCTCTGTGTAAGACATCGGAAAGTATAATGCACCATGTCATGGATGGCATTGATGTCCGTATCGTTGCACACAAAAGCCGATGCCGTGGTATAGCCCGTCGAGATGCCCAGCCCGGCGATATCCGATATGGCCGGGCATCTGCCCAGTCCCTTGATCTTGATGTACCGGTAGGCGTGATAGTTGAACTTGTTGCAGAAGGTCTCGTCTCCCGTTCCGCCGGCAATATACCTGTCCGTGAATACCCCGTACTCGAAGTCTCCATTCAGTCCGAGCATGTCACAGTAGCTTATGGTAACAGTCTGGCCTTTCTTCATCCGTCCCAGATGTATGCGCGTCCATCCCACCACGCTGCGCCCCATGTCCACCATCCACTCATCATCGCCGAAACGCCTGATTTCCTGGGGCTGTACTTCCATCATCACCTTGTTTGGCTCGCACATCATGGGCGTGATGTCCTGCTGCATGCCCTGCAATGCCACGACCGCCTCCCACGATGCACTGTCGAGCGTGGAAGCCTGCAAGTCGGGAAGCACCTCCCCAGCCCTGACCGTCTCTCCTCCAAAGCGTCCCTGTGCAGTGATGCCGTCATTGTAGAATCCGCTTCTCCGTGCGCGCCAGGAATCATCCGTGCATACAAGAGTCTGCCATCCGCTATCCGACTGCTGGTCTATCTGCGCCATGACATACGGGCCGCCGGGCTGCACACCGGGTGCGCTTCCGTCATACCATCCGCCTCCCAGCCAGATCACGATGTCGTTCCGTCCCTCAACCAGCAGGCTCCCTACTTCGTAGGTCATGCTCTGGTGGCGTTTGGTAAACTGGCTGACTGCCGGCACAAGCACATCATCGCCCACCCTTTCACCATTGATATACACCTCATGATAGCCAAGGGTGCTGATGTGCAGGAAAGCCTGTTTCCCCAGGGCATTGCACTGGAATGTCCTGTGCAGCAGGGGCTGGATGGCCCGGTCGTCTCTGGGCATGCCGATGTATTTGCCCTGCCACAGCGACTTGTCTATGATGCCGACACTGAAATGCGCACCTTTGGCCCAAGGCGATGCCTTGCCTTCTTCATCCCACACGCGCACCTGCCAATAGACCACACTCCGCGAAGCCAAGGGCTGGCCGCCATAGGCCACCCACTGCGACCGGGAGGACATCACCTGCCCGCTGTCCCACAAGTCCGGACGTTCCTCGTCGAGCAGGTCCTGACGGCTTGCAGCCATTATCTGATAGGCGGTCTGCCTCACACCGTTGTGCGGTGTGTCGAGCTTCCAGCCAAGACAGGGGACGGCGGTGTCTATGCCCCACGGCTGATGGAGCATCTCACAGCGCAGGTCGAATGCAGAAAGGGCAAAAGCATGGGCTGCAATGAGCAGGAATACCAAAAAGGAAACGGTTCTTTTCATAATATCAGGCTTTTTAAATCAAAAATAAGAGGTGTAAACGCACAGCGACGAATGCTGTCGGCCGATTCGCAGCTTCACTGCCTACAAAGATAATGGAAAACAGGGAAAAAGGCAAGGAACACGCACTTTTTTTCAGATAATGCCAGACAGACGGAAAATGAAGAATCATCAGTGACCTATGTAAAACTGGACTATACGCCTGTATTTTGAATTCGTCAGAACTCACATTAACCTCAAATCTAATAAGGCGGTGCAACTCTGTAGATCAGGAAACGATGTTTATGGTTATCATGATATGGCTTGCGCAAACATTCCTTGAACGAGTGGAACCGCAACTTGAAGGCATTTTTGGGTATGGAAACCATTAGAACAGAAAATCAAAGTGTCAGAATTTTAACAGTTTTGCTTACACTTTGATTTTTCGGCCGTTTTTGAAGAATCGGGCGAGACCTGACTTTTGCGCGTCAGCGGGAAATTTCGGTTTCAGAGGGCTGTTTTGTAAACCATTGATAATCAATGGAATAGGTTTTCATGAATACAAAGTGTTAACAAAATTCTCCCGATTTTAACCTAAAATCCGTTAAATCCGTGCACAAAACAGCCAGTTTGTGCAGTTTTCAGCCCCCATTTTTCGCACTTTTGGCCGGAAAATCGCGGTTT